>NZ_JBVICF010000001.1:0-152021 GCF_055572995.1 Streptomyces sp. NPDC030245
AGCGCCATCACACCGCCGATGCAGAAGAACGCGAACGACGTGACCAGATAGAGCGTGCCGATCGTCTTGTGGTCAGTGGTGGTCAGCCACTTGATGACGACGTTTCCCGGCTGCTTGCGCCGGACCGGCAGCTCGTTCTCGTACGAGTCGGTTGGTGCTGCCGCGGCACCCTGGGGTTCGTTGAGGATGCTCACAGGTTGTTCGTCTCCCGGTTCTTCTCGTGGCCCGTCTGCTCGATGCCGGCCGGGATGTAACCGGTCTGGTTCTTCTTCACCAGGTCCTCGAGGTGCTGCTTGTAGCGCTCGGGAGAGACGACCTTGACGTTGAAGAGCATCCGGGAGTGGTCGACGCCGCAGAGCTCGGCGCACTTGCCCATGAAGGTGCCCTCCTTGTTCGGAGTGACCTCGAAGGCGTTGGTGTGGCCCGGGATGACGTCCTGCTTCATGAGGAACGGCACCACCCAGAAGGAGTGGATGACGTCACGCGAAGTCAGAACGAAACGGACCTTCTCGCCCTTGGGGAGCCAGAGGGTCGGTCCGGGGTTGCCGTTCTGGGGGTTCCGCTCGCCGGGCGTGCCGACCTCGTAGACACCGCCGGCGTTGGCCGGGAAGTCCTTGCGGAAACGGTCCGGAATGGCGTCCAGGTCCTTGGACGTCTTGGCGTCGTCCTTGTCGGAACCCGGCACGTCCTCGATGTAGTTGAAGCCCCAGCTCCACTGGTAGCCGACCACGTTGATCGTGTGGGCCGGCTTGTCCTCGAGCTCGAGGAGCTTCGACTCGTCACGTGCCGTGAAGTAGAAGAGCACGGAGACGATGATGAGAGGCACCACGGTGTACAGCGCCTCGATGGGCATGTTGTAACGCGTCTGCGCCGGTACTTCCACCTTGGTGCGGCTGCGCCGATGGAAGATGACGCTCCACAGGATCAGGCCCCAGACCAGGACGCCCGTGGCGAGCGCTGCCGCCCACGAGCCCTGCCAGAGGGAGAGAATCCGCGGAGCCTCTTCCGTTACCGGGGTGGGCATTCCAAGGCGGGGGAAATCCTTGTATGTGCAACCGGTGGCGGTCGCCAGGATCAGGCCCGCAGTCAGCACCTGCGGCAGCTTCCGCCGCATCGGGCGCCGCGACGAGCGGTCGGAGCCGTTGGGACTCACGTAGCGCCTTCCCGAGAGTCTCGCCCGCGCGGTCGGCTGCGGCCTTCACGCTGGTAGGTCGCCGCCCTGCGTCGGGCAGGGGTTTGGATGTTTATGCGGACCAAACCCTACTGGACGCTATTTGGGGTCGCGCGGGGAGGGTGCCTAACGCGCCGCGGGTCACTCCGAAGGGTGGGACGGGGCGCCGTCGGCCCCTTTCTGACGGAGGGTCGGGGCGCCTTTGAGCTCGGTGGAATCCCTCGGTCCGCGGGTGCGGGTTCGCTGGGGCCGGGCGCGCAGTTCCCCGCGCCCCTGAGGGGGAGCGGCCCTGCGGGCGCTCCCCCTCAGTGCGCTCCCCGGAGTCAGCCGGTTAGTGGACGTCTTAGCGTTGGCGTGTGGCCTACTTCGATGTTGCTTCCTCCGCTCCCCTTCATCCCGTTGCCCGGCAGGCCCTCCAGGCCTCGCTGGACGAGGGGTGGGCCGATCCCGCGCGGCTCTACCGGGAGGGGCGGCGGGCCCGGCTGCTGCTCGACGCGGCGCGGGAGGCCGCCGCCGACGCGGTGGGCTGCCGGCCCGACGAGCTCGTCTTCACCTCGTCGGGCACCCGTGCCGTGCACACGGGCATCGCGGGTGCGCTCGCCGGGCGGCGGCGCGTCGGACGCCACCTGATCGTGTCGGCCGTCGAACACTCGTCCGTGCTCCATTCGGCGCAGGCCCACGAGTCCGAGGGCGGGACGGTGACCGAGGTGGCGGTGGACCGGGGCGGGGCGGTGCGCCCGGACGCGTACGCCGCCGCGCTGCGCGAGGACACCGCGCTGGCCTGTCTCCAGTCCGCCAACCACGAGGTCGGCACCGAGCAGCCGGTCGCGGAGGTGGCCGCGGTCTGCCGGGCCGCCGGGGTGCCGCTGCTCGTGGACGCCGCGCAGTCGCTTGCGTGGGGGGCCGTCGAAGGGGACTGGTCGCTGCTGACCGGGAGCGCCCACAAATGGGGCGGGCCCGCGGGTGTCGGGCTTCTTGTCGTACGTAAAGGGGTGCGGTTCGCCGTGCGGGGTCCCGTCGACGAGCGGGAGTCCGGGCGCGCCGCGGGGTTCGAGAACATCCCGGGCATCGTCGCGGCGGCGGCCTCGCTGCGGGCGGTGCGGGCCGAGGCCGCCGCCGAGGGGGCGCGGCTGCGGGAGCTGACGGAGCGGATCCGGGCGCGGGTGCCCGGGGTCGTGCCGGATGTGGAGGTGGTGGGCGATCCGGTGCGGCGCCTGCCGCACCTCGTCACCTTCTCCTGTCTCTATGTCGACGGGGAGACATTGCTGCACGAGCTCGACCGGGCCGGTTTCTCCGTGTCGTCGGGGTCCTCGTGCACGAGTTCGACGCTGACGCCGAGCCATGTGCTGCGTGCCATGGGGGTGGTCAGTGAGGGGAACGTGCGGGTCTCGCTGCCGGCCGGGGCGGCGGAGGCGGACGTCGAGCGGTTCCTCGACGTGCTGCCCGGGGTGGTGCGCGGGGTGCGGGAGACCCTGGGGGCGCCGGTGGGGGGCGGGAGCGGGGAGGCCGAGGCCGTGACGGTCGACGCGCTCGGGCTGAGCTGCCCGCTGCCGGTCATCGAGCTGGCCAAGGCGATCGGCGGGGTGCGGGTGGGCGGCACCGTCACCGTGCTCGCCGACGACGAGGTCGCGGCGGTCGACATCCCGGCGTGGTGCTGGACGCAGGGCCAGGAGTACGTGGGTGAGCACCCGGCGGACCACGGTGTCGCGTATGTGGTCCGCCGGAGCTCGTGACCGTCAGGCGAGGTGCGGCTGGACCTCCGCGGCGGCCGCGTGGCCGTACGCCTTGGTGAAGCGGTCCATGAAGTTGCTGCGGCGCAGCTCGTACTCCTGCGTGCCGACGGTCTCGATGACGAGGGTGGCGAGCATGCAGCCGACCTGCGCCGCGCGCTCGTGGGAGACGCCCCAGGCGAGGCCCGACAGGAAGCCCGCGCGGAACGCGTCGCCGACGCCGGTCGGCTCGACCTTCGCCTCCTCCTCCGGGACGCCGACCTCGATCGGGTCCTGGCCGACGGACTCTATGCGGACGCCCTGCGAGCCGAGGGTCGTCACGCGGTGGCCGACCCTGGAGAGGATCTCGGCGTCGGTCCAGCCGGTCTTGGACTCGATGAGCCCCTTCTCGTACTCGTTCGAGAAGAGGTACGTCGCGCCGTCGAGGAGAGTGCGGATCTCCTCGCCCTCCATGCGCGCGATCTGCTGGGAGAAGTCGGCGGCGAAGGGGATCTCGCGGGTGCGGCACTCCTCGGTGTGCCGGAGCATCGCCTCGGGGTCGTCGGCACCGATCAGGACGAGGTCGAGGCCGCCGACGCGGTCGGCCACCGTCTTCAGCTCGATGAGGCGGGCCTCGCTCATCGCGCCCGTGTAGAAGGAGCCGATCTGGTTGTGGTCGGCGTCCGTGGTGCAGACGAAGCGCGCGGTGTGCAGGGTCTCGGAGATCCGGACCGAGGCGGTGTCCACGCCGTGCCGGTCGAGCCAGGCCCGGTACTCGTCGAAGTCGGAGCCGGCGGCGCCGACCAGGATCGGGCGGGTGCCGAGCTGCCCCATGCCGAAGGTGATGTTGGCGGCGACGCCGCCCCTGCGGACGTCGAGGGCGTCGACGAGGAAGGAGAGGGAGACCGTGTGCAACTGATCGGCGACCAGCTGGTCGGCGAAGCGGCCGGGGAAGGTCATCAGGTGGTCGGTGGCGATGGAGCCGGTGACTGCAATACGCACGGCTGGGTGCTCCTGTGGCGGAGAGGCGGGATTGACAGTTCACGCTACCGGGTCGAGGTGCCGTGGAGGCACCGTCCCTGAAGTGCCAAAACTACCCGATAGTAGGGCTTTTTTCGTGGGCTGCCGGATGCATACGGTGCCGTTATGACCGTTATCCCGAAGGATGTCGTTCCGCACCGCCTCGCCGTCCCCGCGGCGGAGGCCCCGGAGAGCATGGAGACGCTGCGCGGGGACTGCGCCCGCATGGCGCCGCACTGGGTGGTGCCCGCCGTCGCCGCGACCGCGCCCGTGCCGCCCTCGCTGATCCACGGCGTCAGCGTGCCGCCCGCCTCCGCCCGCCTGCTCTCCGAGATGTCCGAATACGGGGACTGACGGAGACCGGCTCCGGAGCTCCGGCGCGCGCGATGGAACCGTGCGCTCCCCCGCTGCGTCCCATCGCCGTCCCCCGTAAAGGGGAACCGGGATACGACAAGCCCGCCGGTGGAAGTCACCTGTGGGATTCCTGGGACAGCGGCAGCACAGTCGAAGGAGCGATGCGGTGAGCACCGAGCGATCCGTTCATGAGGCGGCCGAGCCGCAGCGGCGACGGTCCCGCCTGGCCGTCGTCTCGGTCGCGGCCACCGTGCTGCTGGTCGGCGGCGGTGGCGCGTACCTCGCGTCGGGCGCGTCCGGCAGCGGTGGCGGCGGCAGAGACGGGGCCCCCGCGGCGGACGGCGGCGATCCGCCGCCGCTCGCGCTGGACGGCTATCCGGCCGGCGACCGGCAGGACGACGGCGGGAGCTCCACCGGCGGCACCGGTGGCATCGCGCCGGGCGAGCCCGACCCGAGCGGCGCGACGTACCGGGCGACCGGCGAGCTGCCCGACGGGCCGGAGTCGGCCGCCGTGTACCACGCGCGCGGCGAGGTCACCCGGGCCGAGGTGAGCAGGCTGGCCGAGGCGCTCGGGGTGACCGGGACGCCGACGTCGCGGGACGGCGCCTGGCGGGTCGGCCAGGACAAGGACGGCTCCGGGCCCTCGCTCCAGGTGAACAAGCAGGCGCCCGGCACCTGGACGTACGCCAGGCACGGCATCGGCGGCACCGACAACTGCTCCAAGGGCAAGCCCTGTTCCGGCACCGCGCCGAACGGGGAGCTGGGCGACGCGGTGAGTGAGAAGGCCGCCAAGGACGCCGCCGCCCCCGTCCTGAAGGCGCTCGGCCAGGACGACGCGAAGCTGGACGCACGCCAGCTCATGGGTGCCGTACGCGTCGTCAACGCCGACCCGAAGATCGACGGCCTGCCGACCTACGGCTGGTCGACCGGCATCCAGGTCGGCACGGGCGGCGAAGTGGTCGGCGGCAGCGGCCAGTTGAAGGCGCCGGACAAGGGTGCGACGTACCCGGTGATCGGCGCGCGGGAGACCCTGGACCGGCTGAACGCGACGAGCGACGGCCACGGCCGCATCGGCATCGGCGGCTGCGCCACCCCGGTGCCGCACATGGACGACAGCACGAAGACGGAGGGCGGCGGCGGGTCGAAGCAGGCGCCGTGCGAGCCGTCGTCGACGCCCCCGAAGCCGCGGCCGGTCGCCGTCGAGGGCGCCACGTTCGGCCTCGCGACGCACTTCGTCGACGGCAGGCAGACGCTCGTGCCGTCCTGGCTGTTCGACATGAAGCCACAGGGCGCGCGGGACACCTTCACGGTGACGCACCCGGCGGTCGCGCCCAAGTACCTGACGTCGCCGAGCACGCCGGGCACGCCCACGCCCACCGAGAAGCCGGGCAAGGGCGACCGGGCCGGCACGGGCAAGGCGCGCGTCGAGTCCTACAGCGCCGACGGGAAGTCGCTGACCGTGCACTTCTGGGGCGGCGCGTGCAGTGAGTACGCCGCGTCCGCGCGCGAGGACGGCGACCGCGTCACGGTCACGGTGACCGAGACCGGGCGCAAGGGCGACGTCTGCATCATGGTGGCCAAGGAGCTCAAGGAGACGGTCACCCTCGACAAGCCGCTGGGCGACCGCAAGGTCGTCGACGCCGCGGGCGAGACGGTGCGGCGGAAGTAACGCGCACGCGCGAAGGCGGCGGCCCCCTGGATTCCAGGGGGCCGCCGCCTTCGTGCGTGGGTGCCTACAGGCTCAGCTGAAGGAGTCGCCGCAGGCGCAGGAGCCGGTGGCGTTCGGGTTGTCGATCGTGAAGCCCTGCTTCTCGATGGTGTCCACGAAGTCGATCGAGGCGCCGCCCAGGTAAGGAGCGCTCATCCGGTCGGTGACGACCTTCACGCCGTCGAAGTCCTTGACGACGTCGCCGTCGAGCGAGCGCTCGTCGAAGAACAGCTGGTAGCGCAGGCCCGAGCAGCCGCCGGGCTGCACGGCGACGCGCAGCGCCAGGTCGTCCCGGCCCTCCTGCTCAAGGAGGCCCTTCACCTTGGCCGCGGCGGCGTCCGACAGGAGGATGCCGTCGCTCACGGTGGTGGTCTCGTCCGATACGGACATCTGCTTCTCTCCCGGGTTGTACGGAGACTGCTTGCCGACGGTTGCAACCGGCGGGGCCGCGGATTCATTCCGGGCCGAGCGCTTACGTCCTTACCCCTTCATGCTCGCACATGCCGCCCGGCGCGCGGGCGGAGCGGGGAACGGCGAATGCGTCACATCGACACTATGGCCATCGTCAAACTGACGTGAAGCGGTTATGATAGATAACGTCAATTAGACGAAAAGGTTCGTCTGTCAGATCAGAAAAGGTGCGTGCCGTGACCACCGCCCAGTCCCCCGCGAACCTCGTGGACCTCGACGTCCAGCCCACGCCCCTCGCGCTGCTGCTGCTCGGCCGCGAGGCCGACCCCAAGAGCGAGCGCGGCGTGGATTGCCCCGGCGACCTCCCGTCCCCCTCCGACCCGGACCTGGTGGAGCGCGCCCGCGCCGCCAAGGAGAAGCTCGGCGACAAGGTCTTCGTGCTGGGCCACCACTACCAGCGCGACGAGGTCATCCAGTTCGCGGACGTCACCGGTGACTCCTTCAAGCTGGCGCGCGACGCCGCCGCCCGGCCGGACGCCGAGTACATCGTCTTCTGCGGTGTGCACTTCATGGCCGAGTCCGCGGACATCCTGACGACGGACGACCAGAAGGTCGTGCTCCCCGACCTGGCCGCCGGCTGCTCGATGGCCGACATGGCCACCGCCGAGCAGGTCGCCGAGTGCTGGGACGTGCTGACGGAGGCCGGCATAGCCGAGCAGGTCGTCCCCGTCTCGTACATGAACTCCTCGGCCGACATCAAGGCCTTCACGGGCAAGCACGGCGGCACGATCTGCACGTCGTCCAATGCCAAGCGTGCCCTTGAGTGGGCGTTCGAGCAGGGCGAGAAGATCCTGTTCCTGCCCGACCAGCACCTGGGCCGCAACACCGCCGTGCGCGACATGGGGATGTCCCTGGACGACTGCGTCGTCTACAACCCGCACAAGCCGAACGGCGGCCTGACCGCCGAGCAGCTGCGCGACGCGAAGATGATCCTGTGGCGCGGGCACTGCTCGGTGCACGGGCGGTTCTCGCTGGAGAGCGTCGAGGACGTGCGGGCGCGCATCCCCGGCGTGAACGTCCTCGTGCACCCGGAGTGCAAGCACGAGGTCGTCGCCGCGGCCGACTACGTGGGCTCCACGGAGCACATCATCAAGACCCTGGAGGCGGCGCCGGCCGGCTCCAAGTGGGCCATCGGCACCGAGCTGAATCTCGTACGCCGCCTGGCGAACCGTTTCGCCGCCGAGGACAAGGAGATCGTCTTCCTCGACAAGACGGTCTGCTTCTGCTCGACCATGAACCGCATCGACCTGCCGCACCTGGTCTGGGCCCTGGAGTCCCTCGCCGAGGGCAACCTCGTCAACCAGATCGAGGTGGACCGGGAGACCGAGCAGTTCGCGAAGCTGGCGCTGGAGCGGATGCTGGCGCTTCCGTAGCCCTCGGCTCCACTCCGGCCGCGGCTCCACTCCGCCCGCGGCTCTACTCCGCCCGCGGCCGCACCAGGCCCGACTCGTACGCGATGACGACGAGTTGGGCCCGGTCGCGGGCGCCCAGCTTCGCCATCGCCCGGTTCACATGGGTCTTGACGGTGAGCGGGCTGACTTCGAGGCGCTCGGCGATCTCGTCGTTCGAGTGGCCGCCCGCGACCTGCACGAGGACCTCGCGCTCGCGCCCGGTGAGCGCGTCGAGCCGCTCGCCGCGCGCCGGCACGTCACCGTCCAGGCCCTCGCCCTGCGCGAGGAACTTGGCGATCAGCCCCTTGGTGGCCACCGGGGAGAGCAGCGCCTCGCCGGCCGCCGCGATACGGATGGCGCCGAGCAGTTCGTCGGGCTCCGCGCCCTTGCCGAGGAACCCGGAGGCGCCCGCGCGCAGCGACTGCACCACGTACTCGTCGACCTCGAACGTCGTCAGCATCACCACGCGCACATGGGCCAATGCGGGGTCGGCGCTGATCAGGCGGGTGGCGGCCAGGCCGTCCGTGCCGGGCATCCGGATGTCCATCAGGACCACGTCGGCCCGCTCCGACCTGGCGAGTTCGACCGCCTCCGCGCCGTCGGACGCCTCGCCGACCACCTCCATGTCGGGTTCGGAGTCGACGAGCACCTTGAACGCGCTGCGCAGCAACGCCTGGTCGTCGGCGAGCAGTACGCGGATCGTCACGCGGTCCCTCCCTTTGCCGTGGTGACGGGCAGGATCGCATGGACGCGGAAGCCGCCGCCGTAGCGGGGTCCCGCCGTGCAGCTGCCGCCGAGTGCGGTGACGCGTTCCCGCATGCCGAGCAGGCCGTGGCCGCCGCCGTCGGTGTTCTGCGCGTCGGCCTTGCCGGGGCCGGGGCCGTCGTCGATCACGGTGACCTCCACGTTCGGGCCGACGCGGACCACGCTCACCTCCGCCTTGGCGTCCTTGCCCGCGTGCTTCTGCACATTGGTCAGCGCCTCCTGAATGATGCGGAACGCGGCGAGGTCGACGGCGGCCGCCAGGTCGAGGCCGACCTGGCCGAGGGCCACCTCCACGGGCAGGCCGGCGTTGCGGAACGTCTCGACGAGCTCGTCGAGGCGGTGCAGGCCCGGCGCGGGCTCGGTGGGCGCCTCCGGGTCGCCGGTCTGCCGCAACAGGCCGACGGTGGCGCGGAGTTCGTTGAGCGCGGAGCGGCTGGCGTCCCGTACGTGCGAGAGGGCTTCCTTGGCCTGGTCGGGCCGCCTGTCCATGACGTGCGCGGCGACCCCGGCCTGCACGTTGACCAGGGCGATGTGGTGGGCGACCACGTCGTGCAGATCCCGGGCGATGCGCAGCCGCTCCTCGGCGACGCGGCGCCTGGCCTCTTCCTCCCGTGTGCGCTCCGCCCGCTCGGCGCGCTCCCTTATGGCGTCCACGAAGGCGCGGCGGCTGCGCACCGCGTCGCCCGCGGCGGCGGCCATCCCGGTCCAGGCGAAGATGCCGAGGTTTTCCTGCGCGTACCAGGGCAGGGGGCCCGAGAGCATCGCGACGCCGGTGAGGCCCGTCATGGTGACGAGGCCGATCCGCCACGTCGTGGAGCGGTCGGTGGTGGCGGCGACGGTGAACAGCGCGATGACGGCGCACATCACCACGGGCGCGCGGGGCTCGCCGGTGAGCAGTTCGACGAGGGAGGCGGCGCAGGTCGCGGCCAGCACGGACCAGGGCGCGCGGCGGCGGAAGACCAGGGCGAGCGCGCCGAGCGCCATCAGGAGCAGGCTCGGGATGTCGGGGGTGCGGGTGCCCCAGGTGGGGCCGTGCTCTCCATAGGGCTCGGCGAAGGAGCCGACGACCATGCAGACGAGGACGGCGGAGGCGAGCACCGCGTCCACCGCCAGCGGGTGTGTTCTGGCCCAGCCGCGGCCTCGTACGAGAGTGGTCACTTGCTAAACGGTACGGGGGCTGGCCGGGGGCCTTGACCAGATCTCCGGCATCGGGGTTCTTGTTCGGCTGCGGGTTTGTTGTGGCTGGGCGCGCAGTTCCCCGCGCCCCTGACAGGCGCCCCTGACGGGCGCCCATGCGTACTAGCCCGGGATCAGGCCGTCGTCGCTGAGCATGGCTCGGACCTCGTCCAGGGTGGCGTCCGGGGAGGGGAGGATCAGTTCGGAGGGTTCGAGGGCGTCGTCCGGGAGGGGGGTGCCGAGCTCCCGGACCGTGTCCAGGAGCGCGTGCAGCGTGCGGCGGAAGCCGGCGGAGTCGCCGCCCTCCATCTCCTCGAGGAGTTCGTCGTCCAGCTTGTTGAGTTCGGCGAAGTGGCTGTCGGCCAGCTTCACCTGCCCCTCCCCCATGATCCGTACGATCACGTCGCCCTCCTCGGACGTATGTAGGGCTACTGCTTGTCGAAGCGCGGGGTGTCCTGCGGCTGCTGCTGCGACTGCGGGCGGCCCTGGCCGCCTTCGATCGCCTGCTGTCCGCCGCCGGAGCCCCCGGCGAGCTCCGCCTTCATGCGTTGCAGTTCCAGCTCTACATCTGTACCACCGGAGAGGCGGTCCAGCTCGGTCTGGATGTCGTCCTTGGCCAGTCCGGAGGAGTCGTCGAGGGCACCGGATGCGAGCAGTTCGTCGATCGCGCCGGCCCGCGCCTGGAGCTGCGCGGTCTTGTCCTCGGCGCGCTGGATCGCCATGCCGACGTCGCCCATCTCCTCGGAGATGCCGGAGAAGGCCTCGCCGATGCGGGTCTGCGCCTGGGCCGCGGTGTACGTGGCCTTGATCGTCTCCTTCTTGGTGCGGAAGGCGTCGACCTTGGCCTGAAGGCGCTGGGCCGCGAGGGTGAGCTTCTCCTCCTCGCCCTGGAGGGTCTGGTGCTGCGTCTCCAGGTCCGTCACCTGCTGCTGGAGCGCGGCGCGCCGGGACAGGGCCTCGCGGGCCAGGTCCTCGCGGCCGAGCGCCAGCGCCTTGCGCCCCTGGTCCTCCAGGGTCGACGACTGCTTCTGGAGCTGGGTGAGCTGTAGCTCGAGGCGCTTGCGGGAGGTCGCCACGTCGGCGACGCCGCGGCGCACCTTCTGCAACAGCTCCAACTGCTTCTGGTACGAATAATCGAGGGTCTCGCGCGGGTCCTCGGCCCGGTCAAGGGCCTTGTTCGCCTTCGCGCGGAAGATCATCCCCATACGCTTCATGACACCGCTCATGGGCTTCGCGCGCCCCCTTCTGACGGACTTCCAGCTCCAGGTACTGCTCAGAACCCACAGTACGGGCCCTGCATCCATTACCGCACTGTTCGCGGGCGGATGCGCTCATCCCCAAGGACGACTGCGTCCGGCACCGCTCCGGCGTAAGGAGTAGGTGCACCCCTGTGAACCGACCCCGAGGCCGACACGGGCGACGCTCGCCGAAGCGGCCGCATACCGTCCACTACCTCCCCTTAGACACATAAATCAAGACGCCCGGTGTTGCCGGATCGTTCCCGGCCGGGCCGACGTCCATGCCTGTGCACCCCGTACCCTTGGCTTTTGTGTTCCGTAGCCGATCCAAGGAAGAGAAGGCCCCGGCCGCGCAGGCGCCGGTGACCGACTCCAACCAGCCCCGTGACCCGCAGGCCCCCAAGGGCCGCCCCACCCCCAAGCGCGCCGTGGCGCAGTCGCAGCGTCGCAGCGTGACGAACACGCCGACGTCGCGCAAGGAGGCCGCCAAGCGGCAGCGCGACGAGCGCCGCGCCCAGATGGCGAAGCAGCGCGAGGCGCTGGCCAGCGGTGACGAGCGGTTCCTGCCCGCCCGTGACAAGGGTCCCGTGCGCAAGTTCGCGCGCGACTTCGTGGACTCGCGCTTCTGCGTCGCCGAGTTCTTCCTGCCGATCGCGGTGCTCATCCTGGTCATGAGCATCGTGCAGATCCCGCAGCTCCAGAACATCTCGCTGCTGCTGTGGCTCTTCGTGATCGTGCTGATCGTCGTCGACTCGGTCGCCACCGCGTTCCGCCTGAAGAAGCGGCTCAAGGAGCGCTTCCCGGGTGAGAACACGAAGGGCGCCGTCGCGTACGCCCTGATGCGCACGCTCCAGATGCGCCGTCTCCGGCTGCCCAAGCCGCAGGTCAAGCGCGGAGAGCGGCCCTGAGCGGATTCACCGGCGGCGCCGGGGCCTGGCTGGAGAAGCTGGGCGGCCTGCGCAACGCCGTGCGACAGGAGCTGGTGGCCCGCCAGCTCGACGAGCAGATAGCGGGGCGCTTCCCCGTGGGGCAGCGGCTGCGGGTGCTCGACGTCGGCATGGGCCAGGGCACGCAGGCGCTGCGGCTCGCCCGCGCCGGGCACAACGTGACGGGCGTCGAGCAGGACCCCGCCATGATCGCCGCCGCGCGCGCCGCGCTCGCCCGGGAACCCGAGGGCATCCAGGGGCGGGTGCGGATCGTCGAGGGCGACGGACACCAGACCGGCGTGCACTTCATGCCGGGCAGCTTCGACGTGGTGCTGTGCCACGGCGTCCTGATGTACGTGGAGGAGCCCGACGCGCTCCTCGCCGGGCTCGCCCGGATGCTGGCGCCCGGGGGGCTGCTCTCGCTGCTCGTGCGCAACGCGGAGGCGCTGGCCATGCGGCCGGGCATCGCCGGCGACTGGGCGGGGGCGCTCGCCGCCTTCGACTCCGTCACGTACCGCAACCGGATCGGGATCGAAGCCCGCGCGGACCGGCTCGACGCGCTGACCTCCTCCCTCGCGGGGCTCGCGGCGCCGCTCCAGGTCTGGTACGGGGTGCGGGTCTTCACGGACACCGTGGCCGACGGGGCCGCGGTCCCTCCGGACGGGGAGCTGGAGGCGCTGCTCGCCGCGGAGGAACGGGCGGGGCGGACCGATCCGTACCGACGGGTCGCCGCGCTGCTGCACCTGTGCGGGGTGCGGGACTAGGGCTTTGGGGTACGGGCCGGCCGGGTGTCGCGGGGCGACGCCTGATCGGCCCTGTAAGTCAGGGCGGCGCCGCCCGGCGAAACCGACACTCGGGACATGAGTGTCTTCCGTACGCGTGCCGTGCCGTCCGCCGCCCTCTCCCTTCTCGCCGTCCTCACCGCCGTCTCGCTCGTCGGCGGCTGCGCCTCCTCGGGGTCGGGGTCCGGCTCCGGTGACTCCGGCAGATCCACCACGCAGGCCGCGCCCGCCGCCGCGAACGATCTTCAGGAGGACTACCAGAAGGTGATCAAGGACGTTCTGCCGTCCGTCGTCCAGATCGACGCCGCCGACGGTCTCGGCTCCGGAGTCGTCTACGACACCAAGGGGCACATCGTCACCAACGCCCATGTCGTGGGCAAGGGCAAGCGTTTCAAGGTGACGACCGCGACCGGCGAACAGGCCCTGACCGCCGAGCTGGTGGCCGCCTACCCGGAGCAGGACCTCGCCGTCGTCAAGCTGGGCGACGTGCCGAAGGGGCTGAAGGCCGCGGAGTTCGGCGACTCCACCAAGGCCGAGGTCGGGCAGATCGTGCTGGCCATGGGCTCCCCGCTCGGCCTGTCGTCCAGCGTCACCCAGGGCATCGTCTCGGCGACCGGGCGCACGGTCAGCGAGGGCCGCTCCGGCGGCGGGACCGGGGCCACCATCGCCAACATGGTGCAGACCTCGGCGGCGATCAATCCCGGCAACAGCGGCGGCGCGCTCGTCGACCTCGACGGGCGGGTCATCGGCATCCCGACGCTCGCCGCGAGCGACCCGGACATGGGCGACAGCGCCGCGCCCGGCATCGGCTTCGCGATCCCGTCCTCGATGGTGAGGACCGTCGCCGACCAGATCATCGAGAGCGGCCGGGTCACCGACTCGGGCCGGGCCGCGCTCGGCATCACCGGCCGCACCGTCCTCGGCGAGGACTACCGGCCCGCGGGCGTGGCCGTCGTCGAGACCCAGAAGAACGGCGCGGCGGCGAAGGCGGGCATGGCGGCCGGGGACATCATCACGCGGCTCGGCGACGCCGAGATCACCACGATCAACTCCCTCTCCGAGACCCTCGCCTCGGCCGAGCCGGGCCAGAAGAGGCGGGTCACGTATGTGCGGGACGGCGCCGAGAAGTCGGTGGACGTCACGCTCGGGGAGATGTAGCGGCGGCGGCCGTGACGGGAGGCACCCGCGGTGCGGGCGCCTCCCCCTCCTAGGCGGACGTCCCGGCGTCCTCCGGCTCGCTCTCCATGTGCAGGCTCATCGGGCCGTAGATCTTGTTCGTGTCCTCGAAGAGGGTCACCTGGTCGGCGCCGCCCTCGGCGAGTTCCTTCCAGTACTCACCGACCCAGGACTCCGCGTCGCCCTGCGTGGTGAACTCCTCGGGCTGTACCGCGGGCCGGACCTCCGTCCCGTCCGCCTTCTCGAACAGCCACGTCCATGCCGCCATGTCAGCCTCCCGAGGTCCCGTGGCGGTGTGAAACCGCCTGAATCCGCTTGAAGCCTAGCCGGGCGAGCGGCGCCGGACCCGACGCGGGAGGATCTTCGTGTGGAACTGACTCTGCTCGGCACCGGTGCCCCCGGCGGGCTGCCCCTCCCCGACTGCCCGTGCGCGGTCTGTGCGACCGCGCTCGGTGACGCGGCGCGCGCCGCGACCGCGCTGCTCGTGGACGGCGTCCTGCTTCTCGACCTCACCCCCGGAGCGGCCTTCGCGGCGGCGCGTGCCGGACACTCGCTCGGCGGAGTGCGCCAGGTGCTGCTCTCCCACCCGCACGACGGGCCGCCCGTCGAGGTGCCCGCGGGGCTGCCGCAGCCCGGGCGGGTCGCGGACGGTCGGGAGTTGGCGCTGCTCACCGGGCACCGGGTGCGTGCGGTGGCGCTGGACGCGCCGGGCACCGGGTACGAGGTGACGGGGCCGGACGGGGAGCGGCTGCTGTATCTGCCGCCGGGCGGGGCGCCCGCGGGGCTCGGCGAGGGGAACGGCGGGCAGGTGACGTACGAGATGGTCGTGGGGGATGTCCTGGGGCGTCCCGACGGGCTCGCGCGGCTGCGTGCGGCCGGGGCCGTCGGTCCCACCACCGACGTGCTGGCGGTGCACATCGGCCACGGGGCGCCGCCGGGCGGTGAGCTGACGCGCCGGCTCGCCGCCGTGGGGGCGCGGGCCGTGCCGGACGGATCGACGCTGGTGGTCGGCGCCTACGAGGACGTACCGGACGTGCCGCGCCGCACCCTCGTCCTGGGCGGCGCGCGCTCGGGCAAGTCGGTGGAGGCCGAGCGGCGCCTTGAGGCCTTCCCCGACGTGCTGTACGTGGCGACCGGCGGGACCAGGAACGGTGACACGGAGTGGGCCCAGCGGGTGAGCCTGCACCGGGAGCGGCGCCCCGGCTCCTGGCGGACCGCCGAGACCTGCGACCTGGTGCCGCTGCTGGCGCAGGACGGGCCGCCGCTGCTCATCGACTGCCTGTCGCTGTGGCTGACCCACGTCATGGACGAGGTGCGGGCGTGGGACGACGCCGAGTGGGCGGGCGGCGGGGAGCGGGCGCTGCGGGACCGGGTCGGCGAGCTCGCGGAGGCGGTGCGGGCCACCCGGCGTACGGTCGTCGCCGTCTCGAACGAGGTGGGCTCCGGGATCGTCCCGGCGACCGCGTCGGGCCGCCGCTACCGCGACGAACTGGGCCGTCTGAACACGGCGTTCGCCGCCGAGTGCGAGCACGTGCTGCTCGTCGTGGCGGGTCAGGCCCTGACGTTGCGCGGCTGACGCGGGCCGTGCCGCCGGGCGCCTACGCCGGGCCTCGGCGCGCGACGACCCGGTAGGTGTTGGCGAAGCCGACGCGCGTGAGCAGGGGCGCCAGGAGTACGTCGAGGGCGCCGGCGAGCGCCACCGGCGGGACGGACGCCCACCGTGCGGCCCGCCGCAGCGCCAGCCGGAGCGGCGGGGCGGGCCTGGCGCGCCAGGGGACGTCGGGCTCGGGGGTGCGGGCGGCGAGGAAGAGCGCGACCGCCGCGCTCAGGTCGACCGGTACGTGCGCCGCGCGCCGCTCGACGCCGACGACCGTGAAGCCGAGGCGTTCCAGCTCCCGGCGGAGGTTGGCGAGCGGCACGAGGTGCAGGTGCTGCGGCTGGCCGTACGCGAGCCACCATCTGCCGAGCAGCCCGGCGTAGCGGCACTCGGGGTCGGGGGCCTCGATCAGGAGGTGGCCGCCGGGGCGCAGCACGGTTCTCGCGGCTCTGAGTTCCGCGCGCGGGTCGGGGCCGCGTTGCAGGCTGTGGAACATGCTCAGCGCGTCGTAGCGGCCGGCGAGGGAGCCCGCGAGGCGGGTGAGGGTGCCGCGGTGGCCCTCCTCGATGCGGCCGCGCCGCACGCCCTCGGCGACGCCGCGGCCCCGGTCGGTGCCGTCGAAGGACGTGTACGGCAGGAGCTGCTTGGCCAGGGCGGGGAAGTGCGCGGCGCCGGTGTCGACGTCGAGCCAGCACTCGGGCTCGTCGAGGGCCCGCACCGCGCGGACGGCGGCGAGGCGGCGCTTCGTGCCCGCCCGCGCGGCCGCGCCGAACAGCTGTCCGCGGCGCAGGTCCCTGCGGTAGAAGTGCCGGCCTTCGGCGGTGAGGCGGGGGTTCTGGAAGCAGTGGCCGCAGTCGCCGCACCGGTCGACGCGGAAGCTGCCCGGCTTGCGCTGGACCAGGTCGGTGGTGCGCAGCCTGGTCCGCAGCCGCCCGGAGCCGCACCAGGGGCAGTCGGTGCGGCGGGGCTCGTGGAACCGCTCGGTGCCCTGGGCGAGTTCGGCGAGGTAGGCGGGGCGCCGGGCGGCGACCCGGCGGGCGGCATCCGCGGTCATGGGCGTACTCCTGGAGGAAGCCGATACAAACGGGAACGTAAAGGACACTCCCCCACAAGTGGTGACGCTACGCCTGGCGCCGACCGCAGGGGCGTTCGAGCGGCACGGCCGCCGCTCCCGGTACTGTTCGGCGAATGAGCTCGCTGAATCTCGACGACTTCACCGACCTGATCGAGCGGCCCGACGGCGGGGTCCGCCGCGACGCCGAGGAACGCAGGGAGCGGCAGACCGTGCCGCCCGGCGCGCTGGGCCGCCTCGACGAGCTCGGCGAGTGGCTCGCGGCGGCCCAGTCGTCGGTGCCGGTGCGGCCGGTCGAGCGGCCGCGCGTGGTGCTGTTCGCCGGCGACCACGGGGTCGCCGAACTCGGCGTGTCGGCGCGGCCCGCGGGGAGCGCCGCCGCCCTCGTCCGTGCCGTGCTGGCCGGCGAGAGCCCGGCGGCCGTCCTCGCCCGCCGCCTCGACGTACCCGTCCGCGTCGTCGACATGGCGCTCGACTGCGAGCCGGACGAACTGCCCGCCGAGGTCGCGGGGCACCGGGTGCGGCGCGGTTCGGGACGCATCGACATCGAGGACGCGCTGACCGTCGAGGAGGCGGAGCGCGCGCTGCGCGCGGGCATGGCCGTCGCCGACGAGGAGGCGGACTCCGGCACCGATCTGGTCGTGCTCGGCGATGTGAGCGTGGGCGGTACGACGCCCGCGGCGACGCTGGTCGCGGCGTTGTGCGGGACCGACGCGTCGGTGGTGACGGGGCGGGGCGGCGAGCCCATCGACGACCTGGCGTGGATGCGCAAGTGCGCGGCGGTGCGGGACGGGCTGCGGCGGGCGCGGCCGGTCCTCGGCGACCAGCTGGAGCTGCTCGCCGCGGTGGGTGGCGCGGACGTGGCCGCGATGACGGGTTTCCTGTTGCAGTGCGCGGTACGGCGGACGCCGGTGATCCTCGACGGCGTCGTGGCGTCGGCCGCCGCGCTGGTCGCCCAGCGGGTCGCCTTCCGGGCGCCGGACTGGTGGCTCGCGGGCCACGACAGCGGGGAGCCCGCGCAGGCCAAGGCGCTCGACCGGATGGCGCTCGAACCGCTCCTGACGCACGGGGTCAAGGTCGGCGAGGGCGCCGGAGCGCTGCTGGCCCTGCCGCTGGTGCAGGCCGCCGCGGCGCTCGCGGCGGAGCTTCCCGAGCGGCCCGCCGCCGATCCGGCAGCTCCCCTCGACGCTCGGTGATCATTACTGATCGTCCCTGATCACGCTCAATGGGTTGAGACCCATATGATCCCTTTTCATGGGAGATGAGCAGGGAGCCGAGCAGGCCGCCGCCGGGCGGCGGACGACACGCACCGTCATACAGCGCCGCGCCGCGGGATTCACGGTCTGGTATCTCCGGGCCGTCACCTTCATCAACTTCCTGAGCGCGGTCTGGGTCTCCCTCGGGCAGGACCTGCGGCAGCACAACACGGAGGACTACTTCACCCCGTACATGCTGACCGCGGGCTTCGCCTCCGGGGCGTTCACGCTGTTCCTGGCGATCACCATGCGGCGCCGCAAGCGCGCCGCGTGGATCCTCAACCTCGTCCTCGGCGGCCTCTTCCTGCTGCTCTTCGCCTTCGCGATGGTCTTCCCGGAGATCCGCCGGCACGCGCAGAACTGGATCTCCCTGGCGCTGACCGCCGCGTTCGTCGCGGCCCTGGTCGCCGGCCGCCGCGAGTTCTACGCCAAGGGCGACCGTGCCAACCCGAAGCTTGCGTCCGCGGTCGCCGTCGGCGGGCTCCTGGTCACCTCGCTGATCGCGGCGCTGCTGGTCACCGCCACCAACGGCGCCCACGACGACCACCGTTCGACCTTCCTGGAACGCTGGCGCTACGGCACCATGCGCCTCGTCTCGCTGGCCGCCGACGACCAGCGCTTCGAGGGCATCGCCACGCCCGGCTGGGTCGATGTCGTCATCAACGTCCTCAGCGCGCTGCTGGTCTGCGCGGTGCTGTACGCGGCGTTCCGCTCCCGCCGGGCCGTGGACCCGCTCACCGAGGACGACGAGGAGAGGCTGCGCGCGCTGCTCGACCGGCACGGCGACCGGGACTCCCTCGGCTACTTCTCGCTGCGCCGCGAGAAGAGCGTCGTGTGGTCCCCGACCGGCAAGGCGGCGGTCGCGTACCGCGTCGTCGGCGGTGTCTCGCTGGCCTCCGGCGACCCCATCGGCGACCCGGAGGCCTGGCCCGGCGCGATCGAGCCGTGGCTCGCCGAGGCCCGCGAGCACGGCTGGATCCCCGCCGTGATGGGCGCGAGCGAGGAGGCGGGCACGATCTACGCGCGCCACGGCCTGGACGCCCTGGAGCTGGGCGACGAAGCCATCGTGGAGATCGCCGACTTCACCCTTGAGGGACGCGCCATGCGGACCGTCCGGCAGGCGTACAACCGGGTGAAGCGCGCCGGGTACACGGTCCGGATCCGCCGGCACGAGGACATCCCCGCGGATGAGATGGCGGCCCTCCTGGAGCGCGCGGACGACTGGCGCGACGGGGCGACCGAGCGCGGCTTCTCGATGGCTCTCGGGCGGCTGGGCGATCCGGCGGACGGCCGGTGCGTGATGCTCGAATGCACGGACGGCGACGGCGTGTTGCGGGCGGTGCTCTCCTTCGTCCCGTGGGGGCCGCACGGGCTCTCCCTGGATCTGATGCGGCGTGACCGCGACTCCGAGAACGGCCTGATGGAGTTCATGGTCATCGAACTCCTGCAATACGCCCCCGAGATCAAGATCACTCAGGTCTCGCTGAACTTCGCGATGTTCAGGTCGGTCTTCGAACGCGGCTCGCGGCTCGGTGCGGGCCCGGTCCTGCGCCTGTGGCGGTCGCTGCTCAGCTTCTTCTCCCGGTGGTGGCAGATCGAGTCCCTCTACCGCGCCAACGCGAAGTACCGGCCGATCTGGGAACCCCGGTTCCTCCTCTTCGAGAAGAGCGCCGACCTGCTGCGCATCGGCATCGCGGCGGCCCGCGCGGAGGGCTTCCTGGAGGCGCCGGGCCTGCCGAAGTTCCTGCACCGCAAGCACCTGGAGTCCAGACGATGAGTGCCCTGGCCCGCCGCGCCCGCGCCGAGTGGGGAGAGCTCTTCTCCACCGTGCGCGGGGCGCTCGCCGCCCGGCGGTGGCGGGCCGTGCCCATGACGCTGGCGGCGGTCTGTCTCACGGCGCTCTTCCAGTACGTGCAGAACCAGCCCTGGGGCTTCCGGTTCGTGCAGAACGTCGGCTGCGTGCGCGCCGAGGACCCGCTCTGGCTGGCCCTGCTCCGCACCCCGCTCTCCCTCTTCGTGCCCGCCCTCGACCTGCCGGTGTGGGGCGCGCTCGCGCAGCTCCTGATCGTCTTCGGGATCGCGGAGATCTGCCTGGGCCGGTGGCGCACGCTCCTCATCGCGTACGTGGCCACCCTCGCCGGCACGCTCTACGCGCGCGTGGCCATCGAACTGGGCCCGGACAACCCGATCGGTCTCCCCGCGTCCGACGCGCACGTCGTCGACACCGGCCCGTCGGCCGCCGTCGTGGGCCTCGCCGTTTTCGTCTGCTGGCGCTACCGGGCGTACTTCACCGCCGCCCTGGTCACCGCCCTGATGGTCGTCGAGGTGCTGGTCAAGAACAATCTCGCCGGCAAGGAGCACCTGGCCGCCATCGCCGCCGTGCTCGTGCTGTGCGTGCTCACGGCGGTACGTCACCGGGGCGGCGGCAACCGGTCCGACGGGTCCTCGGACGGTTTCGGCTCGGCGGGCGACGGGCCCGGCGCGAAGCCGCCGATCCAGTCCTGAAGCCTGCGGCGCGGGCCCGACCAGCGGCGGTCGTGGTGGAAGGCCCGCAGCCCGGCACGCGCGCGGGCCCGGTGCCGGTTGCGGTAGAACCGCCGCGCCCACGCCGATCCCGGCCGGGCGAGGCGGACCGCTCCGACCAACGCGACGAACGGCACCACCATGCCGATCAGAGCCGTGCGCAGCTTGCCCTTGAGGAGCGCGATCACCGCGAAGGCGCAGTTGACGCCGACGTTCAGCGCGAACAGGGCCCGGTTCTGCCGCTCGACGGGCGTCAGGTCGTTGACCCCGAGCGGCGTGAAGCCGGTGAGCACGAGGACGACCAGGGCGGCCGTGAGCATCACGGCCTCCACACTCTTGCGGCCCTGCTCGCTCCAGTACACGTCGTCGAGATGGAGGATCAGCGCGAACTCGTCGAGGACGAGGCCCGCGCCGAGCCCGAAGATGACAGCGGCGTACAGCGGCCCCGCGCCGTGCCGTCCCGCGGCCACCGCCCAGAACCCGCCGACCAGCATGAGGAAGATCCCCGGCACGACGTGGTGGACGTGCACGTCGCCCGTGCGGATGTTGCGGAACGGTCCCTTGCCCGCCCGGATGAGCCGCGTGATGGTCCTGGTGACCAGGAACGACGCCACGAAGGAGAGCAGCGCGAGCAGCAGCGGCAGCTTCCCCGGCTCGACGACGTTCCGGTACCACCAGTCGTTCATGCCCCCATCCTCGGCGGCGGCCGGACGTGCCGCACCCGGGTGCCGGTCGGCCGGGCGCCGGGCCCGGATAGCCTTCGCCGGTGTCAAGAACCTCCTTGGCCGACGGCGTCCGTTTCGCCTTCGGCACCCTCACCGCGCTCCCCGTCAGGGTCACCCGCTGGGACCGCGAAGCCGCGCGCGGCGGCATGCAGTGCGCGCCCCTCGCGGGACTGGTCGTCGGCCTCTGCGCGGCCGGGATCGGCGGCGTCCTGACGGCCCTCGGCGCGGGCCCCCTGCTCGCCGCCACCGCGACCGCCGCGACGCCCGCCGCCCTCACCCGCGGCCTGCACCTCGACGGTCTCGCCGACACCGCCGACGGCCTCGGCAGCGCCAGGCCCGCCGACGACGCGCTGCGCATCATGAAGCAGTCCGACATCGGCCCCTTCGGCGTCATCACCCTGCTCTTCGTGCTGCTCGCGCAGGTGGCGGTGTTCTTCCAGCTGTACGAGCAGTCATGGGCCCGTGGCGCCTTCGCCGCCGTCGTCTCGGCGACCGTCGCGCGCCTCGCCCTCACCCTGGCCGCCCGCGACGGCGTGCCCCCGGCCCGCCCCGAAGGGCTCGGCGCCGCCGTCGCCGGGGTGGTCCCGCGGGCCCGCGCGGCAGGAGCCGCCGTCCTCGTCGTGGCCGCCGCCGCGGCCGCCGGTCTGCTCTTCGGCCCCGCCGGAGCCGTACGGGGCGCGGCGGCCGTCGTCCTCGCGCTCGGCGCCGCCGAGTTGCTGCTCCGGCACTGCGTCCGACGGTTCGGCGGGGTCACCGGCGACGTCTTCGGCGGCCTCGCGGAGACGGCGGCGACCGGCGCCCTGGTCGTGCTCGCCCTGGGCTGACACCGCCCCGCCCAGGGCCGACACCGCGCCCAACACACACAGTGAGGCGCACCGCAGCGCTCACGGGCGTAGGCTCGCGACGGGCTCACCACCCCACAGCCCGACGAAACTCACCGAAAGAGGACCTCACCACCGTGACTGCTCTGACTCTCAGCACCGCCGCCGCGACCGGCCTGCGCGCCGACGCGATCGTCGTCGGTGTCGCGAAGGGCGCTGGATCCAAGGGGGGCCTGGTCGTCGCCCCCGGCGCCGAGGCCGTGGACAAGGCGTACGACGGCAAGCTCGCGTCCGTCCTGGAGACCCTCGGCGCCTCGGGCGGTGAGGGCGAGGTGACGAAGCTTCCCGCGCCGTCCGGTCTCAAGGCTCCGGTCGTCGTCGCGGTCGGTCTCGGCGGGGTCCCGGAGAAGGACGAGACGTACGGCACGGACGCGCTGCGCCGCGCCGCGGGCGCCGCGTCCCGCGCGCTGACCGGCTCGAAGAAGGCCGGGTTCGCGCTGCCGCTGGAGGACGCCGAGGACATCGGCGCCGTCGTCGAGGGCGCGCTGCTCGGCGCGTACTCCTTCGACGCCTACAAGGACCAGGGCGACGCCAAGTCCGCGAAGAAGAACGGCAAGGACGCCAAGGCGCCCCTCGCCGAGATCGCGCTGCTCGGCGGCAAGCCCCGCGACAAGGCGCACAAGGCCGCCGTCGAGCGCGCCACCGCCGTGGCCGAGGAGCTGAACCGCGCCCGCGACCTGGTCAACACCCCGCCGAACGACCTCAGCCCCGAGGCCTTCGCCGCCGTCGCCCAGGCCGCGGCCAAGGAGCACGGCATCAAGGTCCAGGTGCTCGACGAGAAGGCGCTCACCAAGGGCGGCTACGGCGGCATCCTCGGCGTCGGCGCCGGCTCGGACGCCCCGCCGCGCCTGGTGAAGCTCTCGTACACGCACTCCAAGGCGAAAAAGCACCTCGCCTACGTCGGCAAGGGCATCACCTACGACTCGGGCGGCATCTCGCTGAAGCCCGCCGGTCACAACGAGACCATGAAGTGCGACATGGCCGGTGCCGCCGCGGTCTTCGCCGCCGTCGTCGCCGCCGCGCGCCTCGGCCTGGAGGTGAACGTCACCGGCTGGCTGGCGCTCGCCGAGAACATGCCGTCCGGCTCCGCGACCCGCCCCGGCGACGTCCTGCGGATGTACAGCGGCAAGACCGTCGAGGTCCTGAACACCGACGCCGAGGGCCGCCTGGTCCTGGCCGACGCGATCGCCAAGGCCTCCGAGGACCAGCCCGACGCGATCGTCGACGTGGCGACCCTGACCGGCGCCATGATGATGGCCCTGGGCAACCGCACCTTCGGCATCATGTCGAACGACGACGCGTTCCGTACCTCGGTCCACGAGATCGCCGAGGAGGTCGGCGAGCCGTCCTGGCCGATGCCGCTCCCCGCCGACCTGCGCAAGGGCATGGACTCCCCCACCGCGGACATCGCCAACATGGGTGAGCGCATGGGCGGCGGTCTGGTCGCCGGTCTCTTCCTGAAGGAGTTCGTCGGCGAGGGCATCACCTGGGCCCACCTCGACATCGCGGGCCCGGCCTTCCACGAGGGCGCCCCCTACGGCTACACCCCCAAGGGCGGCACCGGCTCCGCCGTCCGCACCCTGGTCCGGCTCGCCGAGCACACCGCCGCGGGCGACCTGGGCTGATCGCGTACGTGCCGAGGGCCCCGGACCCGTCTGATGTCCGGGGCCCTCGGTGATCCCGTACGGATTTCGCCCTCGACGAAATCCGTACGTTCCAATCCGTACGTTCGTACGCAAGAGATGGCCCTGGAGACGGTCGATCCGACGTCTCACAGCCTGGCCCGGCGTCCCGTCTCCCGGCGACAAGTGCGAAGATGGGTTCTCGGCAGGACAGGGCCCCCACCAAAGGGCCGAAACAAGAGCGGCCGAATACCAGCCGACCGACCGGTCGTCCCCCGCGCAAAGGGGTCCGGCGTACGGCGCACATGCATGGAGGACGTGACGTGGCGAACGACGCCAGCACCGTTTTCGACCTAGTGATTCTCGGCGGCGGTAGCGGCGGTTACGCCGCGGCCCTGCGCGGAGCGCAGCTGGGCCTGGACGTCGCACTGATCGAGAAGAACAAGCTCGGCGGCACCTGCCTGCACAACGGCTGCATCCCCACGAAGGCGCTGCTGCACGCCGGCGAGATCGCCGACCAGGCGCGCGAGGCCGACCAGTTCGGCGTGAAGGCCACCTTCGAGGGCATCGACATGGCGGCCGTCCACAAGTACAAGGACGACGTGATCTCGGGCCTGTACAAGGGCCTCCAGGGTCTCGTCGCCTCCCGCAAGGTGACGTACATCGAGGGCGAGGGCAAGCTCTCCTCCCCGACCTCGGTCGACGTGAACGGCCGGCGCGTCCAGGGCCGCCACGTCCTCCTCGCGACCGGCTCCGTGCCGAAGTCGCTGCCGGGCCTGGAGATCGACGGCAACCGCATCATCTCCTCGGACCACGGCCTGACCCTGGACCGCGTGCCGAAGTCCGCGATCATCCTGGGCGGCGGCGTCATCGGCGTCGAGTTCGCCTCGGCGTGGAAGTCCTTCGGGGCCGACGTCACGGTCATCGAGGGCCTCAAGCACCTCGTGCCCGTCGAGGACGAGAACAGCTCCAAGCTCCTTGAGCGCGCCTTCCGCAAGCGCGGCATCAAGTTCAACCTCGGCACCTTCTTCGACAAGGCCGAGTACACCGAGGACGGCGTGCGCGTCACCCTCGCCGACGGCAAGACCTTCGAGGCCGAGGTCCTCCTGGTCGCCATCGGCCGCGGCCCGGTCTCGCAGGGCCTCGGCTACGAGGAGCAGGGCGTCGCCATGGACCGCGGCTACGTCCTCGTCGACGAGTACATGCAGACCAACGTCCCGACCATCTCGGCCGTGGGCGACCTGGTCCCGACCCTCCAGCTCGCGCACGTCGGCTTCGCCGAGGGCATGCTGGTGGCGGAGCGCCTGGCCGGCCTCAAGACCGTCCCGGTCGACTACGACGGCGTGCCCCGGGTGACGTACTGCCACCCCGAGGTCGCCTCCGTGGGCATCACCGAGGCCAAGGCCAAGGAGATCTACGGCGCGGACAAGGTCGTCGCCCTCAAGTACAACCTCGCGGGCAACGGCAAGAGCAAGATCCTCAAGACCGCGGGCGAGATCAAGCTCGTCCAGGTCAAGGACGGTGCCGTGGTCGGCGTCCACATGGTCGGCGACCGCATGGGTGAGCAGGTCGGCGAAGCCCAGCTGATCTACAACTGGGAGGCGCTGCCGGCCGAGGTGGCCCAGCTCATCCACGCCCACCCGACGCAGAACGAGGCGCTCGGCGAGGCCCACCTGGCCCTGGCGGGCAAGCCGCTGCACTCCCACGACTGACCTCCCGCGACCCAGACTTCCTTCCCCAAGCTCTCGGCTTCGCTCGAGCAGGGGAGACCCCATTTTCGTAAGGAGCAACTGAAACCATGGCGGTTTCCGTATCCCTTCCGGCGCTCGGCGAGAGCGTCACCGAGGGCACTGTCACCCGTTGGCTGAAGGCCGAGGGCGAGCGCGTCGAGGCCGACGAGCCGCTGCTCGAGGTCTCGACCGACAAGGTCGACACCGAGATCCCCTCCCCGGCCGCCGGCATCCTGGCCTCCATCAAGGTCGCCGAGGACGAGACCGTCGAGGTCGGCGCCGAGCTCGCCGTCATCGACGACGGCTCCGGCGACGCGGGCGGCTCGGCCGCCCCGGCGCAGGCCGAGGCCCCCGCCGCCCCCGCGCAGGAGGAGGCCCCGGCCGCCCCCGCGCAGCAGGAGGCCCCCGCCCAGGCCGAGGCGCCCGCCGCCCCGGCCGCCTCCGGCGGTTCCGCCGAGGGCACCGAGGTCACCCTGCCCGCGCTCGGCGAGTCCGTCACCGAGGGCACCGTCACCCGCTGGCTGAAGGAGGTCGGCGAGGAGGTCGCGGCCGACGAGCCCCTCCTGGAGGTCTCGACGGACAAGGTCGACACCGAGATCCCCTCGCCGGTCGCGGGCGTGCTGCTCGAGATCGTCGTCGGTGAGGACGAGACCGCCGAGGTCGGCGCCAAGCTCGCCGTCATCGGCGCGCCGGGTGCCGCTCCGGCCAAGGCCGAGGCCCCGGCCCCGGCCGCCCCGGCCAAGGAGGAGGCCCCGGCTCCGGCCGCCCCCGCGCAGCCCGCCGCCCCGGCCGCGGCTCCGGCCGCCCCGGCGCAGCCCGCCGCCGCCGCTCCGGCTCCGGCTCAGCCCGCGGCCCCGGCTCAGCCCGCGGCCCCGGCTCCGGCTCCCGCTCCGGCGCAGCCGGCGACCCCCGCCGCCCCGGCGCAGGCCTCCCCGGCCGACGACGGCGCGTACGTGACGCCGCTGGTCCGCAAGCTGGCCAACGAGAACGGCGTGAACCTCTCCGAGGTCACCGGTTCCGGTGTCGGCGGCCGCATCCGCAAGCAGGACGTCATCGCCGCCGCCGAAGCCAAGAAGTCGGCCCCGGCCCCGGCCGCCGCCGCGCCGGCCGCCGCGCCGAAGGCCCCGGCCCTGGAGGTCTCCCCCCTCCGCGGCCAGACGGTCAAGATGACCCGCATGCGCAAGGTCATCGGCGACAACATGATGAAGGCCCTGCACTCGCAGGCCCAGCTGACCTCGGTCGTCGAGGTCGACATCACCAAGCTGATGAAGCTGCGCGCCAAGGCGAAGGACGCCTTCGCGGCCCGCGAGGGCGTCAAGCTCTCGCCGATGCCGTTCTTCGTCAAGGCCGCCGCCCAGGCGCTGAAGGCCCACCCGGTCATCAACGCCCGGATCAACGACGACGAAGGCACCATCACGTACTTCGACTCGGAGAACATCGGCATCGCCGTGGACGCCGAGAAGGGTCTGATGACGCCGGTCATCAAGGGCGCGGGCGACCTGAACATCGCCGGTATCTCCAAGAAGACCGCCGAGCTGGCCGGCAAGGCCCGTGGCGGTGGCCTCACCCCGGACGACATGTCCGGCGCCACCTTCACGATCTCCAACACCGGTTCGCGCGGCGCCCTGTTCGACACGGTCATCGTGCCGCCGAACCAGGCCGCGATCCTCGGCATCGGTGCCACGGTCAAGCGCCCGGTCGTCATCAACCACCCCGACCTCGGCGAGACCATCGCGGTGCGGGACATGACGTACCTGTCGCTCTCCTACGACCACCGTCTGGTGGACGGCGCGTACGCCGCCCGCTACCTGACCGCGGTCAAGGCGATCCTGGAGGCCGGCGAGTTCGAGGTCGAGCTCGGCCTGTAGTTCCGCCCCTCGCGTGAGGCTGTAACACTCGTCTCATCAGCGCCTACGCCCCCGTCCGGAGTCTTCCGGGCGGGGGCGTCGCCGTATTGTCTAGGGGTCACACGCCCTTGGGGTCCGCAGCCCCTGCCGGAGGAGCTCTCATGACCGCGCCCGTCGTTCACTCGCTGCGCGAACAGATCCGCGAGCACATCGTGGAGGGGATCGTCAGCGGGCGCTGGAAGCCGGGCGAGCGCATCGTGGAGCGCCGGATCGCGGTGGAGCTGGAGGTCTCGCAGACCCCGGTCCGCGAGGCGCTGCGCGAGCTGGAGACGCTGCGGCTCATCGAATCGGCACCCAACAAGGGTGTGCGCGTACGCAACTTGACCGCCGCCGACCTGGAGGAGAGCTACCCCGTCCGGGCCGGTCTGGAGGCCATCGCGGCCGAGCTGGCGGCGGAGCGGCTCGCCGCGGACTGCTCGGCCCTCGAACCCCATGTCGCGGCCCTCTACGAGGCGGACCGCGCCTCGGACGGCACCGGGCAGGTGCGGCACACCGTCGCCTTCCACCGGGAGCTGGTGCGGGCCGCGGACAACTCCGTCCTGCTGCACACCTGGGAGGGCCTCGGCATCGAGGTCTTCACGGCGCTCTCCATCCGCTGGCTGGGCACGGTCCAGCAGTCGTACGCGGAGGAGCACGAGGCCCTGGTCTCCGCCTTCCGCCGCCGTGACCCCGCCATCGCCGAGCTGGTGAAGGCGCACGTCCTCGGCTGCGCGCCGCGCGCCTGAGCCGCCGCTCATCCGTGGCCGTCGGCCCGCAGACGTGCTCCCACCTGCGTAAACCCTTCAAATCGAAGGCACCGCGTGCCCGCTTTGCTGGCACCGGATGCCGACTTTCGAATTCTGGTGAAGTTTTTCGCTCAACGCTTTGATCGATCATCGATCACGGGCTTACAGTCGTCGGTGGCTCTCACCAGAGCCTCACGCCCTGTCCTGCCAAAGACATCGGGCACCCCCACCCCTTACCGAAACAGGGGACCCCCTCCGACTCAGGAAGGCGGCGCAATGACCGACCCCTCCGCAATCCAGCCGAGCGAGCTCGACCAGCTCCCGGACCGCGACCCCGAGGAGACCGCCGAATGGCAGGCCTCCCTGGACGCCGTCACCGAGGCGGCCGGGCCGCACCGTGCCGCGTACCTGATGCGCCGCACGCTGGAGCGTGCCGAGGGCGCGGGCCTGGCGCTGCCCAAGCTCCTCGAGACCGACTACGTCAACACCATCCCCACCTCCGCCGAGCCGTCCATCGACGGTGACGAGGAGATGGAGCGCAAGATCACGGCGTGGAACCGCTGGAACGCGGCCGCCATGGTCACCCGCGGCTCCAAGCACGGCGTCGGCGGCCACATCGCGACCTTCGCGTCCGCGGCCTGGCTGTACGAGACCGGCTTCAACCACTTCTTCAAGGGCAAGGAATCCCAGGAGTCCCCCGGCTCCGGCGACCAGCTGTACATCCAGGGCCACGCCTCCCCCGGCATCTACGCCCGCGCCTTCCTCGACGGCCGCCTGAACGAGGCGCAGCTCGACAACTTCCGCCAGGAGGCCGGCGGCAACGGCCTGCCCTCCTACCCGCACCCGCGCCGCCTGCCCTGGCTGTGGGAGTTCCCGACCGTCTCCATGGGCCTCGGCCCGCTCTCCGCCATCTACCAGGCGCGCTTCAACCGGTACCTCACCAACCGCGGCATCAAGGACGTCTCCGCCTCGCACGTGTGGGCGTTCCTCGGTGACGGCGAGATGGACGAGCCCGAGTCGACGGCGGCCCTCGCCCTGGCCGCGCGTGAGGGTCTGGACAACCTCACGTACGTCATCAACTGCAACCTCCAGCGCCTCGACGGCCCGGTCCGCGCCAACTTCCGCGTGGTGCAGGAGCTGGAGGCGCAGTTCCGCGGCGCCGGCTGGAACGTCATCAAGGTCCTGTGGGGCAACGCCTGGGACGAGCTCTTCCAGCTCGACACCACGGGCGCCCTGGTCCGCCGCCTGCGCGAGGTGCCGGACGCGCAGTTCCAGACGTACGCGACGCGTGACGCCGCCTACATCCGCGAGCACTTCTTCGGCTCCGAGCCCGCACTCGTCGAGCTGGGCAAGCTGCTCACGGACGACAAGATCAGCGAGTGCTTCCACCTCTCGCGCGGCGGCCACGAGGCCCGCAAGGTCTACGCGGCCTACCGTGCGGCGCTCACCCACAAGGGCGCGCCGACCGTGATCCTCGCGCAGACGGTCAAGGGCTTCACCCTCGGCAAGGGCTTCGAGTCCAAGAACGCCAACCACCAGATGAAGAAGCTGACGGTGGACGAGTTCAAGGACATGCGCGACCTGCTCGGTCTGCCGATCCCGGACAGCGCGTTCGTCGACGGCCAGGTGCCCTACGGCCACCCCGGCGCCGACTCCCCCGAGGTCCGCTACCTCCAGGAGCGCCGTGCGGCCCTCGGCGGCCCGGCCCCGGCCCGCCGCACGCAGCCGCTGGCCCCGCTGCCCGCCGCCGCGGACAAGACCTTCGCCTCCTTCGACAAGGGCTCCGGCTCGCAGTCGGTGGCGACGACCATGGCGTTCGTACGCCTGGTCAAGGACCTGGTCCGCGACAAGCAGACCGGCAAGCGCTGGGTGCCGATCGTCCCCGACGAGGCGCGCACCTTCGGCATGGAGTCGCTCTTCCCGTCCCTCGGCATCTACTCGCCGAAGGGCCAGACGTACGAGCCGGTCGACCGCGACCAGCTGATGTACTACAAGGAGGCCAAGGACGGCCAGATCCTCAACGAGGGGATCACCGAGGCCGGCTCCATGGCGGACTTCATCGCCGCGGCGTCGTCGTACGCGACGCACGGCGAGGCGATGATCCCCTTCTACATCTTCTACTCGATGTTCGGCTGGCAGCGCACCGCCGACCAGATGTGGCAGCTCGGCGACCAGCTCGGCCGCGGCTTCCTCGTCGGCGCCACCGCGGGCCGCACGACGCTGACGGGTGAGGGCCTCCAGCACGCGGACGGCCACTCGCCGGTGATCGCGGCCACCAACCCGGCGGCTCTCTCCTACGACCCGGCGTTCGCGTACGAGATCGCCGCGATCGTCAAGGAGGGTCTGCGCCGCATGTACGGCGAGGCGGCTCCGGGCGAGGACCAGGACGTCTTCTACTACCTCACCGTCTACAACGAGCCCATGCCGCAGCCCGCGAAGCCCGCGGGTGTCGACGAGGGCATCGTGAAGGGCCTCTACCGCTTCAACACGGCGGAGTCCGCCGGGCTCTCCCCCGCGGCCAACGCCGCGCGCATCCAGCTGCTCGGCTCCGGCACGGCCATCCACTGGGCCCTCAAGGCCCAGAAGATGCTCACCGAGGAGTGGGGCGTGGCCGCCGACGTGTGGTCCGCGACGTCGTGGACGGAGCTGCGCCGCGACGCGCTGGAGGCCGACGAGGCCATCCTGCGCGGTGAGGAGCGCGTCCCGTACATCCGTACGGCGCTGGAGGGCGCGCAGGGCCCGGTCCTGGCCGTCTCCGACTACATGCGTCAGGTCCCCGACCAGATCGCGCAGTGGGTCGAGCAGGACTACTCCTCGCTCGGCGCGGACGGCTTCGGCCTCTCCGACACGCGGGAGGCCGCGCGCCGCCACTTCGGTGTCGACGCCGAGTCGATCGTCGTCGCCTCGCTGGCGCAGCTCGCCCGTCGTGGCGAGGTGCCCGCGTCCGCGGTGAAGGAGGCACGGGCCAAGTACGGTCTGTGAGTCTTCGGGAGTACTGAACCGCCGCTTCGCGGCGGATGTCCCCCACCCGCCCGCCCTTCATCCCGCTTCGCGGATGAAGGGCGGGCGGTTCCGCGTGCGCGGCATGATTGGGCCATGCGCGCTGCCCGCCTCATCAAGATGGTGCTCCTGCTCCAGGCACGGCCCTCCATGACCGCCGCCGAGCTCGCCGCCGAGCTGGAGGTGTCGGAGCGGACCATCACGCGCGACGCGCAGGCGCTGTCCGAGGCGGGCGTGCCCGTCTACGCCGACCGGGGCCGCACCGGCGGCTACCGGCTGATCGGCGGCTACCGCACCCGCCTCACCGGGCTCGGCCGCAGCGAGGCCGAGGCGCTCTTCCTCTCCGGGGTGCCGGGCGCGCTGCGGGAGATGGGTCTCGCGGACGCGGCGTCCGCGGCTCGGCTCAAGGTGTCGGCGGCGCTCATGCCGTCGCTGCGGGACGCCCCGCAGAGCGCCTCGCAGCGGTTCCATCTGGACGCGCCGGGCTGGTTCCAGGAGACGCCCGCCCCGGAGCTGCTGCCCGCGGTGGCGGACGCGGTCTGGGACGACCGGTGCGTGACCGCCCGCTACCGCCGCCAGGAGGCCGAGGTGGAGCGGGAGTTGGAGCCGTACGGCCTCGTGCTGAAGGCGGGCGTCTGGTACTTGTGCGCGCGGGTGCCCGACTCCGGGGCGTACCGCGTGTACCGCATCGACCGGTTCACCGCGGTGGAGGCCGGTGCGGAGCGGTTCGTGCGGGACGAGGAGTTCGACCTGCCGGGCTTCTGGGAGGAGCGGGCGGCGCAGTTCGCGCGGGCGATCCTGCGGGCCGAGGTGGTGGTGCGGCTCACCGAGGCGGGCATGCGGCGGCTGCCGTACGCCACCGACCGCGTCGTCGCCCGCGAGGCGATGGAGTCGGCGGGCGGGCCGGACGCGACGGGCCGGGTGACGGTCACCCTGCCCGTCGAGAACGAGGACGTGGCGTACACGCAGCTCATGGCGCTCGGACCGGAGGTGGAGGTGGTGGAGCCGCCGAGTCTGCGCGCACGCTTCGCGGACGCCTCGGCGCGGACGGCGGCGCTCTACCGCTGACGCTCTCCTGCCGAGGCTCTACCGGTAGCCGGTGACGTCCGCCGTGGGGCTCTCCTGGTCGACCTCCGCGATGTACCGCCAGGCGTCGGGCCGCGAGCCGTCCACGTCCGTGAAGCCGTACTCCTTGGCGAGGCCGCCGCTGGAGAGCGACGCGCCGTTGTGCCGTGCCACCTCGGGGTCGGCGGCGAGGGCGACGAGGGCCCGGCCCACGAAGGTCGGCGTCTCGGAGATCGCGAAGTGCGGGTTCTGCGCACAGCCCGCCCGCCAGTCGTCCTCGGTGACCTTGAAGTGGGTGTCGAGCATGGCTTCGGAGCGCAGCCAGCCGGGGGTGAGGCAGAGCGCCGTGCAGCCGTACTCCTCGACCTCCTCGGCGAGGTCGCGTGTCATGCGCAGCGGGGCGGCCTTGGCGAGGTCGTAGTAGAAGGGCTTGCGGTAGTTGGGGCCGTTGTACTCCTCGGTGCCGTCGGTGACCTCGACGACGAGGCCGCCGGGGTTCCTGACGAGGAGCGGCAGCGCGTACCGGCTGGTGATGATGTGGGTCTCGATGCCGAGGCGCAGGATGCGCAGCCCCTTGTCGAGGTCGTGCTCCCACATCTTCTTGTCCCACTCGACGTGGATGTCGCCGCCCCAGATGTCGTTGACGAGGATGTCCAGGCGGCCCCGCTCCCGGTCGATCCGGTCGACGAGCGCCTCGACCTGGCCGGGCTCCAGGTGGTCGGTGGGTACGGCGATGCCCTCGCCGCCGGCCGCGTCGACCAGTTCGGCGGTCCCCTCGATGGTCTCGGCGGTCCGGCCGCTCTCGCTGATGTGCTCGCGGGTGGTGCGGCCCGTCACGTACACGGTGGCTCCGGCGCGGCCGAGCTCCACGGCCATGGCGCGGCCGGCGCCGCGGGTGGCGCCCGCGACGAGGGCGATCTTCTCGGTAAGGGGCTGGGTGTTGGTGTCCATGCCCGCGAGGCTGCCACCGAAAGGGGACATCTCCTGTCGGTCTTTCCACGGGCATGTGCGCGCATAACGACACAGCCGCATTCCGGCGCACTCCGCGTGCGCCCCCACTCCCCAGGACCGATGCTGGACCCGTGATGGACGAGACGGAGTTCTGGGAGATCGTGGACAGCACCCGCGAGGCCGCCGACGGCGACCCCGAGGACCACGCCGAGCTGCTCGTCGAGAGGCTGTTGCAGTCCGACCCGGACTCGGTCCTCGACTTCGCCCGTCACTTCGAGGCCCGCTACAACCGCGCCTACCGCTGGGACCTGTGGGGCGCGGCCGCGGTGCTGCTCGGCGGCGCGGACGACGACGCCTTCGACTACTTCCGGTGCTGGCTGATCGGGCAGGGCCGGGCGGTCTACGAGGGCGCGGTGCACGACCCGGACGCGCTCGCCGACCTCCTGGCCGAGTTCGACGAGGAGCTCGACGGGGACGGCGAGGAGCTCGGCTACGCCGCCGACGAGGCGTACGAGCAGCTCACCGGCCTCGACACGCCGGACCTCGGCATCCCGCCCGCCCCCGCCGAACCGGCGGGCACCCCGCTCGACCTGGAGGACGAGGCGGTTCTCGCTGAGCGGTATCCGAAGCTGTGGGACCGCTTCATGGCCGACTGACGCCCGGCCGGGGCCCGCCCGGAGCCCTGCCGGAGCCCGCCGTCAGAAGTGGGTGCCGCCGTCGATGCGGATCTCCGTGCCGGTGATGAAGCGGCCGTCGTCCGAGGCGAGCATGGCGACGACGGAGGCGACGGTCTCGGGGCCCGCGAAGCCCTGGCCGAGGGCGGGCGCGAGCTTCACGAACAGGCTCATGTCGGCGTCCTCGGGCAGGCCGGGGCCGATGCTCTGCCTGCTGGCGCCGGAGCCGTCCGTCATCCCGGAGGAGATGGAGCCGGGCTGCACGGCGGTGAAGCGGATGCCCTGCTTGCCGTACTCGGCGGCCAGCGCGTGCGTCATGGACTGGATGCCGCCCTTGCTCGCCGCGTACGCCGCCATGTACGGGTGGGCGAACATCGCGGACGTCGAGCTGAAGTTCACGACGGCGGCGCCGTCGCCCTCCAGGAGTGCGGGGATCGCCTCCCGGATCATCAGGAAGGTGCCGGTGAGGTTGACGCCGATGACCTGGTTGAAGGCGTCGAGGGTGGTCTCGTGGGTGTGCGAGGAGCGCAGGATGCCCGCGGCGTTGACGAGGACGTCCAGACCGCCGAGCGCGGACGTGGCGGCGGCGACGCCCGCGCGGACCGAGGCCTCGTCGGCGATGTTCACGACCACGGTGGTCAGGCGCTCCGCGTCGGCTCCCGCCCTGGCGACGGTGTCCCGGAGGCCGTCCTCGCTGACGTCGGCGGCGACGACGCGGCCGCCCTCGGCCAGCATGCGCAGGACGGTCGCCTGACCTATGCCGGAGCCACCACCGGTGACCAGGGCGCGGCGCCCCTCGTAACGGTTCAGGGTCTGGGTGGCGCTCTGCATGGCGTGCTCCCGCTCTCGCGTCTGCTGCTGTGATGCTTTCTCGATACACGTTACGCCTGGCTGGCACGTTATGCCACCTAGACTTACTGTGCCCCAATGGCGCACTCGGCGTAGGCTTCGACGGATGAACACCCAGTCGCCGACCCCGCCCCTCTCCCTCACGGAGCGCCGCAAGCTGGCCACCCAGCTGGAGATCGCGCACGCCGCGGCGGAGCTCTTCACCGCGCACGGGCCCGACGGCACCACGGCCGAGGCCATCGCGGACCGGGCCGGGGTCGCGCTGCGCACCTTCTACCGGTACTTCCGCAGCAAGCAGGACGCGGTGGGCCCGCTGCTCGCCGTCGGCGGGGAGCGGTGGCGCGCGCTGCTGGCCGGGAGCGAGCCGGGCGCGCCGCTCCCCGAGGCCCTGCGGGGCGCGATCTCCGAGGCGCTCGCGGCGCCGGACGAGGCCGCCGCGGCCGGACTGCGGCAGGTCCGCGGGCTGCTCCGCGCGGCCGCCGACGACCCGGCGCTGCGCGCGGTCTGGTACCGCGTGAACCAGGAGTCGGAAGAACGGCTGCGCCCCGTCGTCGCGGAGCTCGCGGGCGAGGGGGCGCGGCCGCTACAGGTCCGCATCGCCGCCGCCGCGGCGACCGACGCGATCCGCATCGCCCTGGAGGTATGGGCGGAGTCGGACGCGGACGTGAGGGGCCCCGACTCCCCCGCCGAGCTCGCGGTGCGGTGCCTGGGGGAGCTGATGGGCGGCTGGGGCCGCTGACCCGGGGGGCGCGGGAGCGCTTGTCACGAGGCGATGCGGGCGTCGCGGGCGTTACGCCTCTTCGAGCGGCCCCGGTGCGAACGCCATCATCGTCACGTCGTCCCGTACGCGCCCCGCGTACCGCACCACGTCCGCCCACACCTGTTCCGTGAGTGCCGCCGGGTCGTCCAGGAGGGCCGGGTCCGTCTTGAGCAGGGTGGTGAGGCGTTCGCGCAAGGGGTAGAACGCGCCGGACGCGTTGCGTGCCTCGCTCACCCCGTCGGTCAGGCCGAACAGCAGGTCGCCGGAGAGCAGTGGCACCGTCAGTCCCTCGGGCGGGGCGAGGCCCGCGATGCCGAGGCCGAGCGGCGCGCCGGAGGTGACGTCCAGTTCGGTGACCTCGGAGCCGCGCAGCAGCAGGGGCGGCGGGTGGCCGCAGGAGACGACGCGTACGACGGAGGCGTCGTCGGGGAACTCCAGGAGCACCGCCGTCGCGAACAGTTCGGCGTGCTCCTGCCCGGCCGAGTCCACGACGAGCCTGCGGTCGAGCTGGGCGGCGACGCCTTCCAGGTCCGCCTTGTCGATGACCGCCTCGCGGAACGCGCCGAGCAGCGCGGCGACCGTGCCGACCGCCGCGAGCCCGTGGCCCTGCACGTCACCGATGAGGGCCCGCACTCCGTGCGGCCCCCTGCGGACGTCGAAGAAGTCGCCGCCGACCAGCGACTCGTGCTCCGCCGCCTGGTAGAGGCCCGCGAACCGCACCCTGCCGACCCGTTCCGGCAGCGGCGGCAGGACCGCGAACTGGGCCGCCTCGGCGACCGTGCGGACGGTCACGAGCTGGGCCTCGCGGCGGCTGCGCACCCAGGCGAAGACCACGCTGAGGACCGCGATGAAGGTGATCGTCAGCTCGTCGCTGTTGCCCGGGTGGCCGAGGCCGAAGGCCGGCAGGGAGAGCAGCACGACCACGCCGCCGCCGACGGCGGCCGTGGCGGCGGGCCCGTACGACAGGGCGGCCAGCGGCGGCACGGCGGCGACGAGGAAGCTGAGGTCCACCGTCTTCGGGGTGAGCAGCTGGACGAGGACGATCGCGAGGAGGAGCAGCGGCGGGGGCCAGCGCACCCAGGGCGGAGGTGGCGTGCCACGCAGCAGCCAGTCGCGCTGTTCCGCGTCTCGCCGTCTGGCCGCAGCCCTGATCATTACTTCACGCTCCTACGAGCGCGGCGCCCCCGCACGCCGGGCAGGTCCGTCGGGTCGTTCGTTCGTCGGGTCGTCGGGTGGTCGGGTCGTCCGCCGGTCAGAGGGGGCGGCCCATGAGGATGTCGTCGACGTACGCGCCGTCCAGCAGGAATTCGCCGGGCAGCACGCCTTCGATGACGAAGCCCTCCGCCTCGTAGAGCTTGCGGGCGGGGGTGTTGTGTCCGAGCACCCGCAGGGTGATGCGCACCGCGCCCTGGCGGCGGGCCTCGTCCATGGCCGCCCGCAGCAGCCGCCTGCCGACACCCCGGCCGCGCACCTCCTCGGCGACGACGAAGCCCTGGATCTGGCGCACGTGCGCGTTGACGAGCAGCGGGGTGGGGAAGCCGAGCTTCACATAGCCGACGATCCGCCCGTCCACCTCGGCGACCAGATGGTCGTGGGGCCCGAAGCGGTCGTTGAAGAAGGGCTCGTAGGGAGGCTCGGGGCGGGGCTGGACCGCGTGCAGCGTGGACCAGGTGGCACGGTCGAGACGGGCGAGCGCGTCGTCGTCCTCGGGCAGTGCGGTACGTATGTGCAAGTCCGGCATGGCGCCACTGTACGGCGGCTGAACGGCGGCCGGACCGCGCGCCACGTCGGCCGCGCGGAGCGGGCGCACGCGCGGTTTCCCGGGGCAGGATGGAACGCATGGAAACCACACACTCGCGCGTCGCCGTGACCGGCGCCTCCGGGCTCATCGGTACGGCGCTCACGCGCTCCCTGGCCGCCGACGGGCACGAGGTGGTGCGGTTGGTGCGCAGGGCGCCACAGGGCAAGGACGAGGTGCGCTGGGACCCCCAGGAGGGGTTCGTCGACAAGGCCGGGCTCGCGGGCTGCACCGCGGTCGTCAACCTGGCGGGCGCGGGCATCGGGGACCACCGCTGGACGGCCGCGTACAAGCGGGAACTCAGGGACAGCAGGGTGCTCGGCACCGGCACGCTCGCCGCCGCCGTGGCCTCGCTCGACGAGCCGCCGCGGGTGTTCGTGAACGCCAGCGCGATCGGCTACTACGGAGACACCGGTTCGCGGGCGGTGGACGAGAGCGCCCCCGCCGGGCGGGGCTTCCTGCCGTCGCTGTGCGTGGAGTGGGAGGCCGCCGCGGCCGCGGCGCAGGAGGCGGGCATCCGTACCGTCTTCGCCCGCAACGGCCTCGTGGTCGGCCGCGGGGGCGGCGCCTGGGGCCGGCTCTTCCCGCTCTTCAAGGCGGGCCTCGGCGGGCGCCTGGGCAACGGCAGGCAGTACTGGAGCCACATCTCCCTGCACGACGAGGTGGCCGCGCTGCGGTACTTGATCGACACGGAGACGCTGTCGGGCCCGTTCAACCTGACGGCGCCCGAGCCGCGCACCAACCGCGAGGTGACGGCGGCGATGGGGCGGGTGCTGCGCCGGCCCACCCTCTTCACCGCGCCCGCGCCGGCGCTGCGTGTGGTGCTCGGCGAGATGGCGGGGGACGTCCTCGGCAGCCAGCGGGTGCTCCCGACGCGGCTCCTGGAGTCCGGCTTCACCTTCACGTTCCCCGGCATCGAGGAGGCGATCCGGGCGGCGCTGAGGTGAGGCGCCCGAGAGGCGCCCGAGCCTGCCGGAAAGGGACCGAAAACCTTCCGGTACGCGCCCATGTGCGACCGGCGTGCGACCGTGCCCGGTCGATGCGCGACTCCTTCTGACCGGAACCGCTCCTACCCTCGTGCCGAACTCGGGTATTCCGGAGCCCTGCTGGGGGCATCAGCAACCCAGCAGCCGCGCGACCTCGGGAGGGGCACGTGCCAGAGCATGCGCACCATGCGGATGTCGTCATCGTGGGAGCCGGGGCCGCCGGGCTCTCGGCAGCGCATCGGCTGACCAGCGCCGGTGTAACGACCGTGGTCCTGGAGGCCGCTCCTTACGTCGGCGGCCGGATGTCGACCGAGAAGGTCGACGGTTTCCGGCTCGACAGAATCGGCCAGCTCCTCACCACCTCGTATCCGGAACTGCGCCGGACCCCGGGACTCGATGCCCTCGTCCTGCGCCCCTTCGCGCCCGGCCTCCTCGTGCACAGCGAGGGCCGCCGGCACCGCGTCGCCGAGCGACTGCCCGGACGGAGCGCAAGGGGCGCACTCACGGCAGCACGCGCCCTCACAAGCGCCCCCCTCGACCAGGCCCGGCTCGGCGCCGCCCTCGCCCGCATCGCCGCGACCCCGGTCGAGCGCCTCCTCACCCGTCCCGAACTCCCTGCGGCACATGCCCTCTCCGCCCGCGGACTGCCCGGCCGCACCATTGACGCCTTCCTGCGCCCACTGCTCTCCGCGCTCCTCTGCGACCCGGGCCTGACCACGTCGAGCCGGTGCGCGGACCTCGCCCTGCACGCCTTCGCCCGCGGTCGCCTCTGCCTGCCGGAGGGCGGCGCGGACGTCCTGCCCGAGCTCCTCGCCACCGCCCTGCCGCCCGGCGTGGTCCGCACCGGCGTCCGCGTCACCGCGGTCTCCACGCGCTCCGTCAGGACCGCCGAGCACGGCGAGATCGCCTGCCGCGCCGTCCTCCTCGCCACCGACGCGCGCGCCGCCGCCGACCTCCTGCCCGGCCTGCGCGTACCGCCCTTCCACGAGGTGACCGTGGTCCACCACACGGCACCCGAACCGCCGCTCGACGGGCCCGCGCTGCTCCTGGACGCCGACCGTGCGGGCCCGGTCGCCCACACCGCGGTCGTCAGCCACGTCGACCCGTCGCGCGCGCCCGCCGACCGGGTCCTCGTCTCCTCGACGGTCCTCGGCCCGCCGCCGGACGAGCCGGCCGTCCGCGCGCACCTCGCCACGCTCTACGGGACGCCGACCGACCGGTGGGAGCCGCTGGCCGTCCACCACACCCGCGAGGCCGTGCCCGCGATGCCGCCCCCGCACGACGCGCGGCGCCCGGTGCGGCTGCTCTCCGGGCTCTACGTCTGCGGCGACCACCGGGACACCAGCACCGTCCAGGGCGCCCTGCACTCGGGGCGGCGCGCGGCCCACGCCGTCCTCACCGACTTCGGCATCCCCTCCTCGTACGCCCAGGAGACCCTGCCCACCGCCGCCTGACCCGCCCGGCCCCCGGTCCGGCTCCCCCGGAAGCCCCCGCGCCCCCCACGCGGGGGCCTCTCCCGGGCCGGCGTCCTCACCCCAGCGCCGCCACCCTCTCCCGGTAGCCGCGCACCGGGGCCGCGTCCCGGTAGGGCTCCAGGCGGCGCTCGAATTCGCGTACGTACTCGTGCGCCCGCGCGGACCGCATCTCCCCCGCCGCCTGCGCGGCCTCGGCGCCCAGCTGACAGGCGGCCTCCAGCTCGCCGAGGCCGAGCCGCGCGGTGGCAAGGACGACCCGGCAGAACAGGCGGCTGCGCGCGAACGCGGGGGCGCGCAGCTGGAGGGAGCGCTCGGCGTACTGGGCCGCCGCGCGGTACTGGTGGAGGTCGCGGTAGCTGTGCCCCAGCTCATCCGCCAGCTGCGCCTCGTCGAAGAACCGCGCCCAGTGCGGCACCTCGTCGCCGGGCCGCGCCGCCTCCAGCGACCGCTCGGCGCGCCCGAGCGCCGCGGTGCAGGCCCTGACCTCGCCGAGCACCCCGTGCCCGCGCGCCTCCGCGGCGTACAGCAGGGCCTGCACGACGTGCGGCGCGGCGGAGCCGACGCCCTGCTGGGCGACCCGCGCGAGCTGCACGGCCTCGCGCCCGTGGCCGAGGTAGACGGCCTGGCGGCTCATCGTGACCAATACGTACGAGCCGTACGCCCGGTCGCCCGCGGCCTGCGCCAGGCGCAGCGCCTGGACGTAGTACCGCTGGGCGAGACCGTGGGCCGCGATGTCGTACGACGTCCAGCCCGCGAGGCGGGTCAGGTCGGCGGCGGCCGCGAAGAGGCGCCGCCCGGCTTGTTCGCCGTAGACGCCGCGCAGCATCGGCTCGGCCTCGTGCTCCAGATAGCGGACCAGGGCCTGCCGGGCGTGCCCGCCGCCGTACGCGTGGTCGAGTGCGCGGAAGAGCTCACCCACCGAGCGCAGCGCGGCGATGTCGCCACTGCTGACCCGCTGTCCCGGGCCGCGCTCGGGGCCCTGCCGCTGCCGGGGCATGCCGGGGCGGCCCTGGGCGGGCACGCGCGCGTGGGACGGGTCGGCGTCCCCGCGTCCGACGCGTTCGTCGGCGCGGCCGATCAGCCAGTCCCGGCTGGGCACCACGAGCCCGGCCGGGGTGAACGCGATCTTCCGTAGCTCCGCGTGGCTTCCGGAGTCCTTGCGCCACAGCCCGCCGACGATGTCGACGGCCTCCTCGGGGGTGGCCGCGAACTCCAGGCCCGCGTAGACCGGAGCGCACGCGTCGAGCCCGAGGTCCTGGGCGGACAGGCGTCGGCCGAGCCGTCTCGTGAAGACCTCGGCGATCAGCGCGGGTGTGGTGCCCCTGGGCTGCTGGCCGCGGAGCCAGCGGGTCACGGACGTCTTGTCGTACCGCAGGTCCAGGCCGTGCTCGAGGCCCAGTTGGTCGACGCGGCGGGCGAGGCCCGCGTTGGAGAATCCGGCTTCCGAGATGAGGGCGGCTAGCTGGCGGTTGGGAGTGCGCTGCGGGGGTCGTTCCGTCATCGGCTGTGCGGTCTCCTGCCTTCCGGGCCTGCCTTGAGCAGCCCTTATGGCCTCGTGAACGGCGCGAATGTAACGGCCATCACAGCCCGCGGAGGCACCTTCTCCGGGCATTCATCCGATCGTGTGAGGAACCCGGGCCGGGGTTGCCGACGGAGGGGGCCCGTACAGTGGCAGGGGCGCGATGTGTGCACGATGAACATTCAGGGAGGCACCTGCCGTGAGTGAGTTTCGGTTCGTCCGGCTGGGCTTCGGCCCGGACTCCGTGGAGTACCAGGAGGCGTGGGACGAGCAGCGCCGGGTGCACGCCGCCCGCTTCGCCGACGAGGTCCCGGACACCTGCCTGCTCCTGGAGCACCCGCCGGTCTACACCGCGGGCCGCCGCACCGAGGACAGCGAGCGCCCGCTGGACGGCACCCCCGTCATCGACGTGGACCGCGGCGGCAAGATCACCTGGCACGGCCCCGGCCAGCTGGTGGGCTACCCGATCCAGAAGCTGCCGCGCCCGGTGGACGTCGTGGCGCACGTGCGCCGCCTGGAGGAGGCGCTGATCCGCACATGCGCTGAGTTCGGCCTGGAGACCACGCGCGTGGAGGGCCGCAGCGGCGTCTGGGTCCTCGGCGACCCGGTGGAGCAGCGCCCCGCGCTCGGCGGGCTCTCCCTCGACTTCGACCCGCGGCTCCAGGACGACGAGTTCGACGCCCGGTTCAACGGCCCGGAGTACGCCCCGTCCAACGCGGGCCAGCGCCGCGAGGACCGCAAGATCGCGGCGATCGGCATCCGCGTCGCCAAGGGCGTCACGATGCACGGCTTCTCGCTCAACGTGAACCCGGACAACACCTGGTTCGACCGGATCATCCCGTGCGGCATCCGCGACGCGGGCGTCACGTCCCTGGCGTACGAGCTGGACCGCGAGATCACCATCGCCGACGTCCTGCCCGTCGCCGAGCGGCACCTGCGGGACGTACTGGAGAACGCGGAGCTCAAGCCGCGCGTCGTCGAGAAGCCGGCCACCCCGGCGGCCGCGGCAGCCGTCTGAGCACGGCGGGGAATGCACCCCGTTGGCCAGAGGTTGGCCAGAAGTAAGCCCAACGACATCACGGGCGTACCCTGGTGTGCGCCGAAGAATCGAAGCTACAGGGAGCCGATGTGTCCGCAGTCGCACCCGACGGACGCAAGATGCTGCGCCTGGAGGTCCGGAACGCCCAGACCCCCATCGAGCGCAAGCCCGAGTGGATCAAGACCCGGGCGAAAATGGGCCCCGAGTACAACGCCCTGCATAAGCTCGTGAAGAGCGAGGGCCTGCACACGGTCTGCCAGGAGGCGGGCTGTCCGAACATCTACGAGTGCTGGGAGGACCGCGAGGCCACGTTCCTCATCGGCGGTGACCAGTGCACACGGCGCTGTGACTTCTGCCAGATCGACACCGGCAAGCCGCAGGCCCTCGACCGCGACGAGCCGCGCCGCGTCGGCGAGTCCGTCGTCACGATGGACCTGAACTACGCCACGATCACCGGCGTCGCCCGCGACGACCTGGAGGACGGCGGCGCCTGGCTGTACGCCGAGACCGTGCGCCAGATCCACGCCATGACGGCGGAGCGCGCCGAGGGCTACACCAAGGTCGAGCTCCTCATCCCCGACTTCAACGCCGACCCCGACCAGCTGGCCGAGGTCTTCTCGTCCCGCCCCGAGGTCCTCGGACACAACGTCGAGACGGTGCCGCGCATCTTCAAGCGCATCCGCCCCGGCTTCCGTTACGAGCGCTCCCTCGAGGTCATCACGAAGGCCCGCGAGGCCGGCCTCGTCACCAAGTCCAACCTGATCCTGGGCATGGGCGAGACCCGCGAAGAGGTCAGCGAGGCGCTGCGCCAGCTGCACGAGGCGGGCACCGAGCTCGTCACCATCACGCAGTACCTGCGCCCCACGCCGCGCCACCACCCCGTGGAGCGCTGGGTGAAGCCCGCCGAGTTCGTGGAGCTGAAGGAGGAGGCCGAGCAGATCGGCTTCTCGGGCGTCATGTCGGGCCCGCTCGTCCGCTCCTCGTACCGCGCCGGCCGCCTGTACCAGATGGCGATCGAGAAGCGCGGGGCGTACGTGGCGTCGCAGGCGGTCTGAGACCGGCATCCGTCGGACAGGCACCGACTGTGTGAATCGGCGCACAAGCTACTACCGCCCGGTACTGGCCGTAATGACGCGGCCCCTACGATCCCCGCAGGTGAGCGGGACCGTATGGGCCGCGTCAGCGTTTTGGGCCGCTGTATCAAGGTTTCATCGGCGTTTGACCGGTCGGTCACGTCCTGGTAACACCAATCAGTGACCCTGGTACTACCGCACGTACAGCCTTGCCCATAGCCAGCCACACCTGTAGTCCGGGCACACCCGTAGCCCAGCCTCATCCATAGCCGCTCCCCCCACCCGAGCCGCTCTCCAGGAGGGCCCATCATGCAGGCCGCGCCCGTTCGCGCCACCGCCATCCCGTCCGTCTCCACCGCCCTGCGCGCCGTCGAGTCGCTGCTGATGAGCGGCGGCCAGCGCACCGCGCGGCGCAACGCCTGGACCTCCGTCCTGGAGGACCGGCGCCGCGCCAAGGACCGGGTCGAGGCACTGCGGGTACTCGAAGAGACCGTGACGACAACCCGCACGTCGTAGTTGCCTCCGGGGCCACGTAGACTTCTCGGCATGGCGAGGAAGGAAACCACCGCGGCGGATGCGGCCGCGGAGCCAGGGCGACTCAAGCAGATCGCTCTGACCTACAAGATGACCCGGCGGGCCGACTCCAAGATCGGTCTCATCATCGCGGCTGTGGGAATCGTCGTCTTTGGCGTCTTCCTCGCGATCGGCTTCTGGGTGGGTCACCCGATCTACCTGGGCATTCTCGGCTTCCTGCTCGCCTTCCTCGCGATGGCGATCGTCTTCGGACGCAGGGCCGAGCGCGCCGCCTTCGGGCAGATGGAGGGCCAGCCCGGTGCGGCGGCCGCCGTGCTCGACAAGATCGGCCGCGGCTGGACGACGACCCCCGCGGTCGCGATGAACCGCAGCCAGGACGTGGTGCACCGCACCGTCGGCAAGGCCGGCATCGTCCTGGTCGCGGAGGGCAACCCGAACCGCGTGAAGGGCCTGCTGGCCGCCGAGAAGAAGAAGATGGCCCGCATCGTGGCGGACGTCCCGGTGCACGACGTCATCGTCGGCACCACCGAGGGCACGGTCTCGCTGAAGAAGCTCCGCACGACGCTGCTGAAGCTGCCCCGCGTCCTTTCGGGCCCGCAGGTCACGGCGACGAACGACCGGCTGCGCGCGATGGGCGACCTGATGTCGAACATGCCGTTGCCGAAGGGGCCGATGCCGAAGGGCATGCGGATGCCTCGGGGTGGCCCGAAGATGAAGTAGCGGGCGGCTTCTCTCTTCCTTCCGTGCATGAAGGCCGTTGTACGAAGGCCCCGGACCCGATGGGTTCCGGGGCCTTCGCATGTTCCGAGAGCGACCTGATGGCAAACATGCCGCTGCCGTAGGGACCGGTGCCGAAGGGCATCCGGACGCCCCGCCGCCCACCGCCGCCCGATGGCCGGTGTGGGTGCTCGGTGAGACGCTGACGGGAGGAGGCGCCATGCCGAGCACCAAGCAGAAAGCGTCCGCCGACGGGGCCGCGCCCTACGTGCCCGCGCGGGGCGGGATCCCCGCGCTCCGCCGAGCGGCCGCCGACTGCCGCGGCTGCCCCTTGTACGCGGACGCGACGCAGACCGTCTTCGGCGCGGGCCCCGCCCACGCCCGCCTCATGCTGGTCGGGGAGCAGCCGGGCGACCAGGAGGACCGGGCAGGCGAGCCGTTCGTGGGCCCGGCCGGGCGCCTGCTGCGCTCGGCGCTGGGCGAGGCGGGGATCGAGGAGGACCGGGCGTATCTCACCAACGCGGTCAAGCACTTCAAGTTCGCGCCGGTCACCGAGGGCCGCAAACGCCGTATCCACAAGGCACCCAGCCTCGGCGAGCTGACCGCGTGCCACCCCTGGCTCGCCGCCGAGCTGCGGCGGGTGGACCCGGAACTGGTCGTGGCGCTCGGCGCGACGGCGGGCAAGTCGTTGCTGGGGAGTTCCTTCAAGGTGACCGAGGCGCGGGGCGCGCTGCTCACCCTCCCGGAGGATGGCCGCCGCTTCCTCGCCACTGTGCACCCCTCGGCGGTACTCAGGGCGAAGGACAGGGACGAGGCGTACGCGGGGCTGGTGGGCGACCTACGGGTGGCGGCCCGTTTCCTTCAGAACGCGGATCAGTGACCGGACCAGGTCAGGTCAGGTCAGGTCGGACGAAGCCTGATCAGATCCGGACCTGAATGGCGCGGGAGAGGCGGTCGTGAAGCCCGCGGCCGTCGCGGTCCCAGATCAGGGCGGGGATGACGAGGCAGAGCAGGATGCTGCGGACCAGGACCCAGCCGGGGGCGAGCCGCCCGCCGCCCTCGGCGATGACGCGCAGCCGGAAGAGGGCCTTGCCCGGGGTGCAGCCGACCGTGGCGACGGTCAGTACGCTCATGACGAAGAAGATCCCGAGCGCCCAGTTGCCCATCGCCTGCTGGTCACCGCCGGCGAACAGACCGTATGCGATGAGCATGCACAGGCCCCAGTCGACGGCGATGGCACCGATGCGGCGCCCGGGACGGGCGATCGACCCCGGCCCCTCCTCGGGCAGGCCCAGTTGCTGGCCCCGGTACCCGAAGTCGACACCGGCTTCCTCGGCGGCCGCGCGGGGGCCGGACAGCCACGATCCGATTGCTTGCCTCTTGTCCACCCGTCAAAGGTACTGCGCCCCTTGTTCCACGGGGGTGGCCGGGGTCGAACGCGAGACCGGATACGCCGGACGCGAGACCGGATACGCCGGACGCGAGGCCGAGACGCCGCGCTGCCGGCCGCCCGCCGGTTAACTTCGACGAAACAAATGGGTCATGCTTGAGAAATCCCCCGTCCTTATGGTCGGGTCCCAGCGTGTGCCACCGCACTGGCCGCGTGCGCCACCGCACTGGCCGCACCACGAGCTGCAACCCTGTCCCGCCCGGGGCGGGAGTAGGAGGAGTTGGATGTTGTTCCAGAACGCCGACGACGCGAAGAAGTTCATCGCGGACGAGGACGTCAAGTTCATCGACGTCCGCTTCTGCGACCTGCCCGGTGTGATGCAGCACTTCACGATCCCGGCGGCGGCGTTCGACCCGGACGAGGAGCTGGCCTTCGACGGTTCGTCGATCCGTGGCTTCCAGGCCATCCACGAGTCCGACATGGCGCTGCGCGCCGACCTGTCGACGGCTCGTGTGGACCCGTTCCGCCGCGACAAGACCGTCAACATCAACTTCTTCATCCACGACCCGATCACGGGCGAGCAGTACAGCCGTGACCCGCGCAACGTGGCGAAGAAGGCGGAGGCGTACCTGGCCTCGACCGGCATCGCCGACACGGCGTACTTCGGCCCGGAGGCCGAGTTCTACGTGTTCGACAACGTCCGCTTCCAGACGTCGGCGAACGAGAGCTTCTACCACATCGACTCCGAGGCCGGCGCCTGGAACACCGGTGCGGTCGAGAACAACCGCGGCTACAAGGTCCGCTACAAGGGTGGTTACTTCCCGGCCCCGCCGGTCGACCACTTCGCCGACCTGCGCGCCGAGATCTCCCTCGAACTGGACAAGAACGGCCTCCAGGTCGAGCGCCAGCACCACGAGGTGGGCACGGCGGGCCAGGCCGAGATCAACTACAAGTTCAACACGCTGCTCGCCGCGGCCGACGACCTGATGCTCTTCAAGTACATCGTGAAGAACGTCGCCTGGCGCAACCAGAAGACCGCGACGTTCATGCCGAAGCCGATCTTCGGCGACAACGGTTCGGGCATGCACGTCCACCAGTCGCTGTGGTCGAACGGCGACCCGCTCTTCTACGACGAGCAGGGTTACGCAGGCCTGTCGGACACCGCCCGCTACTACATCGGCGGCATCCTCAAGCACGCCCCCTCGCTGCTCGCCTTCACCAACCCGACGGTGAACTCCTACCACCGCCTGGTCCCCGGCTTCGAGGCCCCGGTCAACCTGGTCTACTCGCAGCGCAACCGCTCGGCGGCCATGCGTATCCCGATCACGGGCTCGAACCCGAAGGCCAAGCGCGTCGAGTTCCGCGCGCCGGACCCGTCCTCGAACCCGTACCTCGCCTTCTCCGCCCTCCTCCTTGCGGGCCTCGACGGCGTCAAGAACAAGATCGAGCCGGCCGAGCCGATCGACAAGGACCTCTACGAGCTCGCCCCCGAGGAGCACGCGGGCGTCCCCCAGGTCCCGACCTCCCTCCCCGCGGTCCTCGACGCCCTCGAGGCGGACAACGAGTACCTCCAGGCGGGCGGCGTCTTCACGTCCGACCTGATCGAGACGTGGATCGACTACAAGCGCACAAACGAAATCGCCCCGATCCAGCTGCGCCCGCACCCGCACGAGTTCGAGCTTTACTTCGACATCTAAATCGCAGGTCGGGTGAGCTTAGGCGGAGGCCCGGCAGTCCCCTGACCTGACGTCAGAAGCAACGGCGAGGGCCTGCTCCCCCAGATCGGGGGAGCAGGCCCTCGCCGTCTTTGTGAACCGAGAGGCCGCGGCGGAAGTCATCGCCGGCCTCACCCGGCGGCTGTCTCTGTCCGGCCACTGAACGTGGTCAGGCAGAGGTGAGCGGGATCGGGCAGTAGTGGGTCGTCAGGCGGTTGTTGGGGTCCAGGATGTGGAAGGCGACCGCCGGGGGCAGGTCGTGGTGGAGGGGGTGGGGGCCCGGTTCCCAGGGGAGGCGGAGGGTGGAGACCACGCCTGGGGCCACCAGGAGGGGGCGGTTCGCGAAGGTTGTCGCTGCGGGGGTGTGTGCGTGGCCTGCCAGGAAGGCCGTGATGTTCGGGTGGCGGGTGGTCAATTCGGCCAGGCGGGCCTCGTCGAACTGGCGGATGTCGTCCACATAGGGCGTGTTCAGCGGGACCGGTGGGTGGTGGAAGCCGATCAGGGCCGGGCGCGTGGGCGGGGTGTCGGCGAGCAGGTCCGAGAGCCACGTCAGGGTCTCGTCCGCCAGTCGGCCATGGTCCTCACCGGGGACCGATGTGTCGCACAGGGCGAGAGTGAAGCGGTCTGTGATGTGGGCGGTGTTGATCGGGGCCGTGCTCGGGGGTTCGCACAGGAAGTGGGTGCGGTATGCCTTGCGTTCGTCGTGGTTGCCCGGGCAGGTCAGGAGCGGGTGACGGGACGTCAGTAGTTTGCGGGCCGTTTCGTACTCGGACGGCGTCGCGTGGTCGGCTATGTCGCCAGTGGCGATGATCGCGTCCAGGGGGTGGGGGAGGTCGTTCAGGTACGTCATCACCGCCCTGGTGCGGGCCACGCTGCGGCCGGCGTCCACCTCGCGCGTGTCTATGTGGGTGTCGCTCAGGTGCGCTATCACGATCATCGGTGCGCGTCCTCGTTGTTCGGGTGGTGGGCGGCTGTGGGGGTGGGGTGCAGAGCCTTGTGTGTCGCCGTTTTTATGCGGGTTACGTCTGGCCGTTCCGTGGGCGGGACCGGGGTGGATGTCGTGGCGCGGAGGTGCGTCGCTGTCGCGAGCAGGTGGGTTGCCTGGGCCGGGCGGCCCGCGCGGGCGTGGGCGCCCGCCATGCCTTCGAGGGCCAGTGCGATCAGGCCCGGGTTGTCGGTGGCGCGTGCGGTCGCGTAACCCTCGCGGTGGAGGATGAGGGCCTCCTCCGCGTCACCCCGTTGTTCGGCGAGGAAGCCGAGCTCGGTGAGGAGCGCGGCCGTCTTGGGGCCCCAGTCCATCGCCCGGGTCCAGGCCAGCCAGGGGCGGAGGCGGGCCTCCGCCTCCGCGAGGCGGCCCCGGCGGCGGGCGGTGCGGCCGAGGCCCAGGTCTGCGAAGTACTCCCCGACGACGTCGGACTGCTCGACGGCCAGGCGGCGTGCCCGCTCGTTCAGGGTGTCGGCGCGGTCGAACTCGCCGGTCAGCAGGGCCACCCGGCCCAGTCCCGACAGGGCGTGGGAGGCGTCGATCCAAAGGTGCAGGTCCTCGGCGACACGTAGCGCGTCGCCGTGCAGGGTCGCCGCGCGTTCGTGGTCGCCGGTGACCTCCGCGTGCACGGCGAGCAGCGCCATGGCCTGTGACTGGCCCCAGCCGTCGCCCAGTTCGCGGAAGAGGCGCAGGCTCTGTGCGGCCGCCTCGCCGAGCGTCGCCAGGTCGCTGAGGGTCGCCGCCTGCCGGGCGCGGGTGCTGAGCGCGGCGGCGACGCCCCAGCGGTCGTCGAGCGCGCGCAGCTCCGCGACGACCGGGGTGATCAGGTCCTCGCCCGCGGAGAGGTCGCCGCAGCCCTGGAGCGCGGCGGCCTGGAACCAGCGGACTCTCGCGCGGCGCACCGGGTCCTCGATGAGGTCGGTGGGGGCGGGGGCGGCGTTTGTGGTTCCTGGGCCGGTGTCTCCTGTTTTCGAGTCTTCCGCCGTGCGGGTCAGCGTACCCACCGCGTACCGCCAGGCCCGCGCCTCGGCCCGTACGCCCTGCGGCGCCTCGCCCTCCGCCGCCAGGGCCGCGTCGAGGGAGCGGCGCGCCCCGTCGAGGCGGCCGCGCAGGTAGCAGTACCACGTCGTCGCGTTGACGAGGCGCAGCGCGCGGTGGGCGTCCGCGTGCCGGGCCGCGTCGTGGATGGCCGCGCGTACGTTGGCGGACTCGGCGTCCAGGAGGCGCAGGGCGCGCCGCTGGGCGGGGCCGCGCAGGTCGCGGTCGGCCGTTTCGGCGAGGTCGGTGTAGTAGCTGCGGTGACGCTCCCGTACGCGGGGGTCCTCGCCCGAGTCGTGCAGGTGCTCCAGGCTGTACGCCGCGACCGATTCGAGCAGGCGGTAGCGGATGCCGTCCGCCGTGTCGACGGTGGCGACCAGGGAGCGGTCGACCAGGCGGGCGATGAGGTCGGGGACGTCGGCGGCGGGGACGTGGACCGTGGGGGTACGGATGATGGGGGCCGGGTCCCCGCACACCGCCTCCGCCGCCCGCAGCGTGCAGCCGTCCGCGTGGACGGCCAGGCGGCGCAGGACGACGCGTTCGGGCTCCGTGAGCAGGGCCCAGCTCCAGTCGATCATGGCGCGGAGTGTCTGCTGGCGGGGTGGGGCGCCGCGGTGGCCCGCGGTGAGGACGCGGAAGCGGTCGTCGAGGCGGGCCGCCAGTTCGTGGACGCCGAGGCCGCGGACGCGGGTGGCGGCGAGTTCGAGGGCGAGCGGCAGGCCGTCCAGGCGCCGGCAGATCGCCGCGACCGGGGCGGCGTTGTCCGCGTCGAGTGCGAAGCCGGGGGCCGCGGCGGTGGCCCGCGCGAGGAAGAGTCTGACCGCGCTGGATGTCTGTAGCTCTTGCGGGGTCGGCGTGGTTTCGGGAGGAGGGAGTTGTAGTGGGGGGACCGCCTGGAGGGTTTCTCCCGGTACGGCCAGTGGTTCACGGCTCGTGGCCAGGATCCGCAGGTCCGGGGCCGCCTCAAGGAGTACCTGCACGATCTCCGCGGCCTCTTCCACGACGTGCTCGCAGTTGTCGAGTACGAGCAGGACTCGGCGGGTGCGGAGCGCCGCGGTGATACGGGCCAGGGGGCCGGGTCGGGTGTCGGAGTCCCTCCGCGGGGTGGTCGGCGTGACGTCGTCTCGGATGCCCAGGGCCGCTGCCATCAGCTCGGCGATGCCGGCCTGTGTCTGTCCGCGCGCGGACAACTCGACCAGGTGGACCCCTCCTTCGTACTCCCCGTACTCCCCGTACTCCTCAGCCAGGCGTCCTGCGACCTCGAGAGCCAGGCGCGTCTTGCCGACGCCGCCGGGGCCCGTGAGCGTGAGCAGTCGGCCGTCCTTGAGGTGGGTCCGCGCCTCCTCCACGGCGTCGGCCCGGCCGATGAGGTCGGTGAGGGGGATGGGGAGGTTGCGGTTGCGGGGGTTGGTGCGGGGGCGGGGGCGTGGCGGGGTCTCGTGGGTGGGCCGAGCCGGAGCCGGAGCCGGGGCGTGGGTCAGTGCCGGGGCGTGGGTCAGGATCGCCGTGTGCAGGGCGGTCAGGGACGGGCTCGGGTCCACGCCCAGTTCCGTCCTGAGCAGGTCGCTCAGCTCGCGGTACGCGGCGAGTGCCTCGCTCTGGCGGCCCGCGCGGTAGAGCGCGCGCAGGTGCGCGGCACGGAGGCGTTCGCGGAGCGGGTGGCGCGCCACCAGGTCCGCCAACTCGGCTATGTCACCGGCGAGTCTGCGGTCGCCGCCCTCCGCGGCGCGGGCCTCAGCAAGGGTCTCAGCGCGGGCTTCCGCACGGTCCTCCAGGGCCGTCAGCCGCTCCTCCTCCAGGCGGGCGACCGCGGCCTCGGCGAACGCCTCCTCCGCCACGTCCGCGTACGCCGGACCCGGACCGCGCCACAGCGCCAGCGCCTCGTCCAGCAGCTCCACCCGTACGCGCGGGTCGGCGCTCTCGCGCGCCCTGTCCAGCAGTACGTGGAAACGGTGGGCGTCGACCGTGCCGGGCGCGGCGTTCAGGGCGTAACCGGCGGGCTGGTGTGTGATCAGCGCGCGGGACCCGGGCTCCGCGTCGTCGAGGACGCGGCGGAGCCGGGAGATCTTGCTGCGCAGGGTCTCGGCGGGGCGGGCCGGCAGATTTTGGCCCCAGAGGTCGTCGACGAGCCGGTCGGCCGGGGCGGGGCGGCCGTCGCGGATCAGCAGGTCGGCGAGGAGCGCGCGCACCTTCGCCTCGGGTACGGGGACCCGCCTGCCGTCGGCCGTCCACACCTCCAGGGGGCCGAGTATCGCGAAGCGCATGGCGCCCAACGTAGTCCAGTGCGACCGGAATTGATCCCTCCGGAACCTTTCCAGAAGCTTTCCGGAACCCCCGCCGCCCAGCCTGATCGCATGACTACTTCTTCGCCTTCCAAAGACTCCACGGACTCGTCGGACTCGCCGGACTCGCCGATGGTCGAGCCTGCCGCCCCACCCCCAGCCGGCCCCCGCGAGTGGATCGGTCTCGCCGTCCTCGCGTTCCCCGCGCTCCTGCTTTCCATGGACGTCACCGTCCTCTATATGGCGCTGCCCACCCTCGGCGCCGATCTCCACGCCGACAGCACGCAGTCGCTGTGGATCGCCGACATGTACCCGTTCATGCTCGCGGGGTTCCTCGTCACCATGGGCACGCTCGGTGACCGTGTCGGGCGCCGCCGCCTGCTGATGGTCGGCGCCGCCGCGTTCAGCGTGGCTTCCGTCCTCGCCGCGTTCGCCCCCGGTGCCGAACTGCTCATCGCCGCGCGGGCGTTGCTCGGCGTCGCGGGGGCCGCCGTGCTGCCCTCGACGATGTCGCTGATCAGCACCATGTTCCGGCAGCCCGCGCAGCGGGCCGGTGCGTTCGGGCTGTGGATGATGGCCTTCTCGGTGGGCGCGGTCATCGGGCCCGTCGTGGGCGGGCTGATGCTGGAGCGGTTCTGGTGGGGTTCTGTCTTCCTGCTCGGTGTGCCCGTGATGGCGCTGCTTCTGATCTGCGCGCCTGTGCTGCTGCCTGAGCACCGCAACTCCGTGCCCGAGCGACTCAGTTCCTCACCCGAGCACCGCCCCTCCCCGGCCGGGCGGCTCGACCCGCTCAGCGTGGTGCTGTCGCTGGCCGCGATTCTGCCGGTGGTGCACGGGCTCAAGGAGGTGGCGCGGGACGGCGCCGAGCCGCTTCCGCTGGCGTTCGTCGCCGCCGGGCTCGTCGTCGGCCGGATCTTCGTGGTGCGCCAGCGGCGGCTCGCCGATCCACTGCTCGACCTGCGGCTCTTCGCCGAGCGCGCGTTCAGCGGGGCGCTCGTCGTGTTCCTGCTCGGCATGATCACGCTGCACGCCCTGACCCTGTTCTTCACGCAGTACCTTCAGCTGGTCGAGGGGCTCTCGCCGGTCCGTGCCGGGCTGTGGATGATTCCGTTCGTCGCCGGTACGTTCGCCGGTCTCGGCCTCGCCCCGCGGATCGCGCGCCGCGTGCGGCCGGCCCGGGTCATCGCGGGCGGGCTGCTCGTCGCGAGCGTCGGCTTCGCGCTGATCTCGCGCGTCGACGCGTCGTCGGGGCTCGCCCCGCTCGTCATCGGCAGCACGGTGGTCACGCTCGGCTTCGGGCCGCTGATGGTGCTCGGTACGAACATGATCGTGGGGTCGGCGCCGCCGGAGCGTGCCGGGGCGGCGGCCTCGGTGTCCGAGACCGGTGCCGAACTCGGCTCCGCGCTCGGAGTCGCCGTCCTCGGCAGCGTCGGCACGGCCGTCTACCGGAGCCAACTGGCCGACGCGGACGCCCTCGACGCCGTCCCGCACGAGACCGCCGACGCGGCGCGCGAGGGCCTTGCGGCGGTGCGGGGCGCGGCCGACGGGCTGCCGGACGGGCCGGCGGCCGAGGCGCTGCTCGGCGCCGCCCGCGACGCCTTCGCGACGGGCCTCGGCACGGTCGCTCTGATCAGCGCCGTGCTGCTGGCGGCGCTCGCCGGGCTCACGATGGCGCTGCTGCGGCATGTACGCCCCATTGGGGCGCCGGAGGAGTGAGTGAGGTGATGCCCCCCGGGGGGCGCGGTCCGGGGGCCGGGGCCCGGGGGGCCGGGGCCCGGGGGGCCGGGGCCCGGAGGCCGGGTGCCCCGGGGGGCCGGCCCGAGGTCCGGGGGCCCAGAGACCGGGGCCCGGGCCCGGAGGCCGGGGGCCAGGGGTCGGGGGCCCGGAAGCCAGGGGCCGGGGGCCTGGAAGCCAGGGGCCGAGGGGGCCGAGGGGGCCGGGGGCCGGGGGCCGGGGGCCGGGGGCCGGGGGCCCGGAGGCTAGGGGCCGAGGGCCCGAGGGCCGGGGACCCGGAGGTCGGGGAGCCGGAGGTCGGGGAGCCGGGGGCCAGCCCGAGGTCCGAGGGATCAGAGACCGGGGCCCGGAGGCCGGAGGCCAGGGGCCCGGAGGCCAGGGGCCAGGGGCCAGGGGCCCGGAAGCCAGGGGTCGAGGGCCCGAGGGCCGGGGACCCGGAGGTCGGGGAGCCGGGGGCCAGCCCGAGGTCCGGGGGATCAGAGACCGGGGACCGGGGCCCGGAGGCCGGAGGCTCGGAGGCCGGAGGCCGAGGCCCGGGGACCGGGGTCCGGAGGCCAGGGGTTGGGGGCCCGGAGGCCGGGGCCCGGGGCTCGGAGGCCCGAGGCTCCGTCGCCCTTGGGAGACCGGGACGCATCAGCCCCGGCCCCCCGGGCCCACCTCACCCCCTCAGAAACCGCACCGAAGGCCGAGGCTGACGGCCCCCCTCGCCCCAGTCGTCCTCCCCCTGCGTCACCACCGCCCGCACCCCATAGACCTCGGCGATCAGCTCCTCGGTGATCACCTCGGCCGGGGTGCCCGCCGCGTACGCCGTGCCGTCCTTCAGGATCAGCAGCTGGTCGCAGAACATCGCCGCGAGGTTGAGGTCGTGCAGCGCGATGACGCTGGTGACGGGGAGCTCCGCCACCAGGCCCAGCAGGTCCAGCTGGTGCTGGATGTCCAGGTGGTTGGTGGGCTCGTCGAGGAGGAGTTCGCGGGGTTCCTGGGCCAGGGCGCGGGCGATCTGGACGCGTTGGCGCTCGCCGCCGGAGAGCGTGTGCCACGCCTGCCCCGCGCGCTCGGCGAGCCCGGTGCGCGCCAGCGCCTCGCGCACGGCCCGCTCGTCGTGGGCCGTGGGGGCCGACCACGCGCGGCGGTGCGGGATACGGCCCAGGCGTACGACATCCCGTACGGTCAACTCGACCTGCGTCGAGGCGTGTTGCTCGACCACGGCGATACGGCGCGCCACCTCCCGGCGGCCCGTGTCGGACAGCGCGCGGCCGTCCAGGGTGACCACTCCGGAGGCCGGGGCGAGGACGCCCGCGAGGATGCGCAGAAGTGTGGACTTGCCGGATCCGTTGGGGCCGAGGAGCCCCACCATGGCGCCGCCGGGCGGCGCGAGGCTGACGCCGTCGACGACCAGCCGTCCGCCCGCCTCCCGGGAGACCCGGTCGGCACGGAGGCCCAGCGCGTGCGGGGCCTTCAGGACATCCAGCGCGCCCGGTGCCTCCGGTGCACTCGATGCGTCGGGTGCGTCCGGTGCCTTCGGTGCACTCGATGCGTCGGGTGCGTCCGCCGCAACCGCCTCGTACGTCATGACGCCCTCCGCGTCCGGTACAGCACGGCCACGAACGCCGGTACGCCGATGAGTGAGGTCACCACGCCGACCGGGACCTCCTGGGGTTGCAGGGCCGTGCGGGCCAGCGTGTCCACCCAGACCAGGAAGACCGCGCCGGCGAGCGCGGTGACCGGGAGCAGTCGGGCGTGGCCCGAGCCGACGACCGCGCGGGCCGCGTGCGGCAGGACCAGGCCGACGAAGCCGATGGCGCCCGCCGAGCTGACCAGGGCGGCGGTCAGGAGAGCGGTCGTGCAGAGCAGGACGAGCCGGGTGCGGGCCACCCGGACCCCCAGCGCCGCCGCGGCCTCCGGGCCGAACGCGAACGCGTCGAGCGTACGGGCGTGGCCGAGGCAGATCACCAGCGCCACCGCGAGCACCGCGCCGCACAGCCACACGTCCGTCCAGCCGATCCCGCTGAGCGAGCCGAGGAGCCAGAAGAGGATGCCGCGGGTGGTCTCCGCGTCGCCCGCCATGAGGACGACGAACGACGTGAGCGCGGAGAACAGCTGCATGGCCGCCACGCCGGACAGCACGACCCGGTCCGTCGTGTCGCCCAGCGTGTGGCTCAGGAGCAGGACGAGCGCGAAGGAGCAGAGCGCGCCCGCGAAGGCGCCCGCCGAGACGGACACCGCTCCCCCGCCGACACCGAGGACGACGACCGCGACCGCTCCCGTGGACGCCCCGGACGACACCCCGAGCACGAACGGGTCGGCGAGGGGGTTGCGGAGCAGCGACTGCATGACCGCACCGCAGACCGCGAGGCCCGCGCCGCAGACCGCGGCGAGCAGGGTGCGCGGCATCCGCAGGTTCCAGACGATGCCGTCCCTGATCGGGGTGAGGGGGCTCTCGCCCCAGCCGAGGTGCGCGACGACGGTCGCCCATACGTCCGGCACGGAGATGTCCGCGGGCCCGATGGTGACGGCCACGGAGACGGACAGGACGAGCGCGGCGACCCCGGCCGGCCACAGGAGGCCGACGCGCAGGAGGCCGACCCGCAGGCCATGCCGTCCGACGGGAGCGGTGGGAGCGGTGGGAGCGGTGGGAGCGGCGAGGGCCGTGTCCCCGCCTGGCACTGCCTCCCTCACTTGACGAGCCCGAATTTCCGCAGCCCCGCCGCGACCTGCTCGATGCCGTCGACCGTGCGGATCGTGGGGTTCATGGCCTGGCCGCTGAGGAGGACGTACCGCTTCTTCCTCACGGCGGTGAGGTTCTTCGTCGCCGGGTTCGTCTCCAGGAACTTGATCTTCGCCGCGGCGCTCTCGGCCGACTGCGACTTGCGGGTGAGGTCGCCGATGACGAGGACGTCGGGGTCGCGGTCGGCGACGGTCTCCCAGTTGATCTGGGGCCACTCCTCGCGGGTGTCGTCGAAGACGTTCTTCGCGCCGAGCTCGCGGGTGATGATGCCGGGCGCGCCGCAGCAGCCCGCCATGTAGGGGGCGTCGGAGTTGGCGAACCAGTACAGGAGTGTCACGTCGGAGGCGGCCGCCTCGTCGATGTCCTTCGTGGCCCTCGCGACCCGGCTCTTCAGGTCCGCGACCAGCTGCTCGCCGCGCTGCTCGACGTGGAAGACCTTCGCGAGGTCGCGCACCTCTCCGTAGACGGTGTCCATGGTGAGGGTCTTGACGCGTTTGCCGTCGCCGCTGCCGTTGTTGTCCTTGCCCGCGCAGTCGGTGGGCGAGACATAGACCGGGACGCCGAGTTCGGTGAACTTCGTGCGGTCGGCGACGCCGCCCTTGCCGACCGTGTAGAGGAAGGAGGCGCTGACGAAGTCCGGCTCCTTGGAGAGGACCTTCTCCAGCGCCGGGTAGCGGTCGGCGAGCCGCTCCACCTTCGCGTTCTCCTTCTCCAGGTTCTTCAGGACCGGGTCGGTCCAGGTGCCGGTGCCGACCATGCGGTCGGCGAGGCCGAGGGAGAGGAGGATCTCCGTGGATCCCTGGTCGAGGGAGACGGCCCGCCGGGGCGGCGCGTCGACCTTCGCCTCCTTGCCGCAGGAGGCGACCGTGACGGGGTAGCCCGCGGCGCTCTTGTCAGCCCCGCCTGCCTTGTCTCCCTTGTCCGACGTGCCGCCTCCGCCGCACGCGGTGAGCGCGAAGAGGCCGGCACAGAGCAGGGCTGACAGGGCAGGCAGGGCGGACAGGGTGGATGTACGGGCTGTCGAGGACACGTGATCCCTTGGGTCTCGCGGCTCATACGCGGAGCCTGGCCTGCGTCACGACCTCCGTCGCCCGGTGTGCGAGCGGAGGCGCCAGCAGGTCTTCGGACTCGGGATCGTCCGGACGGGGCGCCTTCCCGGGCGTCCTGGAACGCCCAGTGGCCGTGGCCCCGCCCGTCCCCCTCACCGCTGCGCGTCAGTTCCGGATTCGCACCGGATTCCCTGGCCCAGGTGTGGGTTTGACTGGCTTGCGCAAGTTATCACGCGCCCTCGCGGGGGCGGTCCGTGCCTTGGGCCGGTGCGGGCCTCGGCTCGCCGCGGTAGGTGCCGAAGGACCAGCGGTTGCCCTCGGGGTCCTCGATGCCGAACTCGCGGCTGCCGTACGGCTTGTCCTCGATCTCGCGGGTGATCTTGACGCCGGCCTCGGTGAGGCGGGCGTACAGGGCGTCCACGTGGTCGGTGACGACGTAGGCACCGGCCGTGCCCGGCTTTCCGCAGGCCGCGGCCGCCGACCCGGGGTCGTACGAACCGAGCATGATGCCGCCGCCCTCGGGCCAGTCCAGCTGGGCGTGCGCGACGCGGCCGCCGTCCTCGTAGACGGCGGTGCGCAGGAAGCCGACGGTGCCGACGAGGAAGTCGATCAGCGCGGGGGCGTCCTCGGCCTGGAGCGCCGGCCAGATGGCGGGAGCGGGCGTGGCGTCGGTAGTCGTGTCGGGTGTGGTCTCGGGAGTCGTGTCGGGTGTGGTGTTCATGGCTTCCACTCTTCGCCGTCGCCGTGCGCCCCGGCTTGGATATTCCGGCACTCTTCGGCCAGCCAGCGGGTGGGGCTCGCCTTCGTGTACTGCCGGAAGTCGCGTACGAGGTGGGAGTGGTCGTAGTAGCCGGTCTCGGCGGCGACCCGGGCGAGGTCCGGCGGCCCGCCCGCCGCGACCGCGCGGACGACGGCGGCCTTGGCGTGCTGGAAACGCATCAGGCGCGCGGCCTGTTTGGGGCTCAGCCCGGTCTCGGCGCGGAACAGCGCGGTCAGTCGGCGCTCACTGAGCGCGACGTGCCGGGACAGGCCGCCGAGGGTGCCCGCGCCGCGGTGCCGGGCCAGCCACGCCCAGGCCTCGGCGACCTCCGGCCGTACGGATCCGGCGGCCCGGTCCTCGGCCGCGCGCCGCCGCAGATAGCGGGAGAGCAGGGCGAAGCGGTCCTCCCAGCGGTCCAGCTCGCACAGGCGCTCACGGATGTCCGCCGCCCGGTCGCCGAGGACGTCGGTGCCGCCGACGACGAGCTGCCCTGCCAGTGCGGCGGCGGGCAGACCGAGGAGCGGGCGGGCCGCGAGGGGGTGCACGGCGAGCTGGATGCCCGCCTCGTGCTCGGGCTGTACGACGTACGCGGGGCTCTGGTGCAGGCCGCCCACGACGATGTCGGTGCGGGCCGCGTCCGGGCCCGTGGCCTGGCCGGGGGTGCCGCCGGTGGCGATGGGCCCGTCCAGCGAGAAGATCACGGTCAGATACGGGGACGGGAGGCCCCGGTGCAGGGCCGGCCGCTGTCCCGCGGTGCGGTAGCCGACCGCGGAGACGACCATGCCGTCGAGCCGCGGAACGGTCCTGACGAACTCACGGGAGCCCATGTGTTCCAGTATGCGGGGCGGGGCGCGGCGGGTCGCGCGGTCCCACACCGCTACCCGGCCCTCCCCTCCCCACACCCTCCGCGTCCGGTGACTTCGATCATGGGAAACGGGCGCCCCGGCCCATAGCATTGCGCGCCGCTCCGGACGGGGCCGCGCATCGCTTTCAGGGAACGGCAGGGACGTAGAGACATGGCAGTACGGGCAAAGGGCAAGCTGGCCGTCATCGGTGCCACGGGGGCGCTGGCCGCCGCCGTCCTCGCGGGCGGCGCGCTGTGGCCGACGGGCGAGGCGACCGCCGCCGACACCTCCGTGGCCACCGCCCGTGAGCTGTCGCACTGGCCGAAGCCCGTCGCGAAGAAGCTCGGCAAGGTCATCTCGGAGAACGGGCACAAGGGCGCGTACGCCGTCTTCGACGCGGACAACACGACGTACCGCAATGACCTGGAGGAGTCGCTGCTGCCCTTCCTGGAGATGAAGGGCGTCCTCACCCGCAAGACCATGGACCCGTCGCTGAAGGTCATCCCCTTCAAGGACAAGGCCGGGCACAAGGAGAGCCTGTACAGCTACTACAACCGGCTGTGCGAGGTGGACGACCAGGTCTGCTACCCGTGGGCCGCGCAGATCTTCTCCGGCTTCACGCTGAAGGAGCTCAAGGGGTACGTCGACGAGCTCCTCGCGTACAAGAAGCCGATCCCCGCCGAGTATTACGAGGACGGGAAGCTGACGAAGACCGAGGTGAAGGCGCCGGAGTTCTCGCGCGGCATGCAGCAGCTCTACAGGACGCTGCGGGCGCACGGCATCGAGGTGTACGTGGTCAGCGCGGCCAGCGAGGACCTGGTGCGCATGGTGCTCGCGGACCCGAAGTACGGCTACGGCGTGAAGCCGCAGAACGTCATCGGGGTGTCCATGCAGCTGAAGGACCGTAAGACCGGCGAGGTGACCAGCTCCCGCAAGGAGATCGCCGAGGGCCGCTTCGGCGAGCAGGACCGCGCGAAGCTCGCGGAGCGCGAGCTGACGCCGAACCTGTGGGTGCCGCTGACCTGGTACGAGGGGAAGCCGGCGGCGATCAACACGTACATCGACGAGTGGAAGAAGCCGATCCTCGCCGCCGGTGACACGCCGGTCAGCGACGGGCCGATGCTGTTCCACTCCGCCGACGTGGACCGCGGCGGCGTGCGCGTCTGGGTCAACCGCAAGGACTCGTACATGAAGCAGCTCGACGGGATGAAGGCGAAGAACGCCGAGCGGCAGCGTGAGCTGGGGCAGAAGGTGACCGCCGACAAGCGGTGGCTGACGGTCACGCCGGACCAGATCGGCTGACAGTTACTCCGGACCAGATCGGCTGACGGCGCGGGAGGCGTATGCAGGAGGGCGGCGTGGAGGACGGCGCAGGATGGGTCGCATGACTCAGGAATTCCTCGCCACGGAAACCTCACCCGCCCTCTCCCCCCTCTCCGCCTTCTCCTTCGCCTGTGACGGCGAGACGCTCAGCTGCGCCGAAGCGCTGCCCGGCGCCGCCGCGGCGCCGGCCCCCGCCACCACCGTCGTCCTGCTGCACGGCGCCGGTGGCGGCAACAAGGCGCGGCTTGCCGCTCTCCAGGCGGAGTTCGCGGCGCGCGGCTGCCGGGCGCTCGCCCTCGACTTCTCCGGGCACGGCGAAAGCACGGGAGCTCTGCGGGAGTTGAGCCTGCGGCGGCGGTGCGCGCAGGCGGCCGCGGTGATCGAGGGGCGGGTGCCCGCATCCGACAGCCTGGTGCTCGTCGGGTTCAGCATGAGCGGGCAGACCGTGGCGGACCTGGTGGCGCGCTTCGGCGCGCGGGTCACGGGCATCGGCCTGTGCGCGCCCGCCGTGTACGCGCAGGAGGCCTGGCCGCTGCCCTTCGGCGACGGCGACGGCCGCTTCACCGAGATCATCCGGACCCCGGGCCGGTGGCGCGACTCCGCCGCGCTCGACGTCTACCGGGGCTTCGGCGGGCGCGCGGTGCTCGTCGTGCCCGGCACCGACGCGGTGATCCCGCCCGAGGTCACGTCGGCCGTCGGCGAGGCGCTCGCCACCCGGGCCCGGTTCGAGCGGCTCGGACTGCCGGACGCCGACCACGCGTTGGGCGCCTGGCTGCGGGACCACGCGGCGGACCGGCGACGACTGGTGGACGCGCTCCTGGCCTGACGCACTCCCGGCCCGACCCGCCGCGCTACTCCCCCGGCCTCGTCGCCCACGCCGCCACCCACTTGGCGAGCGTGCCGCCCGCGCGGGTCCACGCGAAGTGGTCGAGCCGGGCGCCCGCCTCCTGCGCCGTGTAGTGGCGGCGGGTGAGGCGGGCCCGCGGGACCTTGCCGAGCAGGTGGTCGAGGGCGGTGGCGGGCGCGAACGTGTCGCCGTCGACGGAGACCGCGAGGACGGGCAGCTCCAGGGTGGCGAGCGCCGCTTCGTAATCGAGCGTGGAGCCCTTGCCGCTGTAGCGGCCCGTCCGCACCTGCCGGGCCCAGTCGCGCATGACGCCCTTGGGCTGGTCGCCGCCGAAGCCGAGCCGGGTGCCGGGCCAGCGGCCGAGCACGGTCGACGCCGCGGTGATCAGCAGCTGGAGCAGGAAAAGTCCCGGGCCGCGCAGCGGGCCGTACGCGCGGAACCACACCGATCCGGTGGCGACGACGGCCACCCCGTCGAACCCGCCGCCCGGCTTGGCCAAGGACGCGTACACCAGCGCCAGTTGGCCGCCGAGGCTGTGGCCAAGGACGTACAAGGGCGGTTCGGTGCCGAGCTCGGCGCGGATCGCCGCGACGACCGCCGGGATGTCCTCCTCGACGATCGCGCGGTAGCCGTGGCCGGGCGCGCCGGGACCGGTGGCGCGCGGCGTCGCCTCGCCCTGGCCGCGCAGGTCGACGGTGAGCACCGTCAGCCCCTCGTCGTGCAGTTGGCGCGCGAAGCGGCGGTAGAAGCGGGCGGGGGTGCCCATCGCGGGCAGGATGAGCACCGCGGGGGCCGGGGGCGGCCAGGGTGCAGGGCCGGAGCCGGACGGGAGGAAGCGCTCCGGTGCGGGGGCGCGGAGTGCGCGCACGGGCAGGCGGGTGCCGTCCGGGAGTCCGGCGGTCGTCAGGAGCGGCAGTTCGCCGACGGGTTCCGGCTGGGGCATGCCGACGGGTTCCGGCTCGGGCATGCCGACGGGTTCCGGCTGGGTCATGGGGCACAGCATGTCCCATCGCACACATGACCGGACAGACCTGTGCGGGGCCCGTGGAGGAGTGCTCCCTCCACGGGCCCCGCGGCCGCTCAGCGGCTGTAGCGCATGAGCGCCCGCACCATGTGGCAGGTGATGTCGGACGGCGGATGGATCCCGACGTCCTCCGCCATGCGCCGGATCGTGCTGTTCTTCGCCTGGTTCGGCAGGTAGACGCCCGAGTCGAGCAGGGCGATGGCGAGGCGCATGGCCTTGAGGCGGCGGTTGTGGTTGACGTACCACTCGCGCGGGCGGCCCGGGGGCAGCGCCTTCTTCTCCAGTGGTGCGTACGGCAGGTCGATCAGGACGGGCTTCGGTACGGTCTTGGACACACGCTTCGACGTGAGTGCGGCAGCGGGCACGGGCATCCTCCTGTCGCGGTCGGGACCCCCCGTCGGGCGCCCTCGAACACTACTGTGATTCTACTGCGGGCCACTGACAATCGCCGCTGGCCAGAGGGGCTTTGGGCTGTTCGAATACGGGGGTGCCGCGCACCCCGGGACGGGTGTTCCGGGGGTAGCGTGTGGGGCATGGAGATCTGGATCAACCCCGCCTGCTCGAAGTGCCGGAGCGCGCTCACGCTGCTCGACGCGGAGGGCGCCGACTACACCGTCCGCCGCTACCTCGACGACGTACCGACCGAGGACGAGATCCGTGCCGTCCTCGACCGCCTCGGCCTCGAACCCTGGGACATCACCAGGACCCAGGAGCAGGCCGCCAAGGACCTGGACCTCAAGGACCGCGAGGCCTGGCCGCGCGACGCCACCGGCCGCGACCGCTGGATCAAGGCGCTCGCCGGCCACCCGAAGCTGATCCAGCGCCCCATCATCACGGCCGACGACGGCACGGCGGTGGTGGCCCGCACGGAGGAGGCCGTACGGGACGCGCTGTCGCGCTGAGACCGCGCGGCCGGGCGGTGCCGTGAGCCCGGACACACCCGCCTCAGGTAACACGGGGTTCACATGAGGGCAACGGTCGGGAAATCGCGGGTTGCCAGGCTGCCGCTCATCACCACGGCACCGCAGCACCCGCACGTGCTGCGCCGTACCGAGCGTTATGAGGATGAGCCCCGTGACCTTCAAGGCCGAGTACATCTGGATCGACGGCACCGCGCCGACCGCGAAGCTCCGCTCCAAGACCAAGATCCTGGCGGACGACGCGAAGGGCGCCGAGCTGCCGCTCTGGGGCTTCGACGGATCCAGCACGAACCAGGCCGAGGGCCACGCGTCCGACCGTGTCCTCAAGCCGGTGTACACCTGCCCGGACCCGATCCGCGGCGGCGCGGACGTCCTCGTCCTGTGCGAGGTCCTCAACACGGACATGACGCCGCACGCGTCCAACACCCGCGCCGAGCTGGCCGAGGTCGCGGGCCGCTTCGCCGCGCAGGAGCCGATCTTCGGCATCGAGCAGGAGTACACGTTCTTCGAGGGCGACCGCCCGCTCGGCTTCCCCGTCGGCGGCTTCCCCGCCGCGCAGGGCGGCTACTACTGCGGTGTCGGCTCGGACGAAATCTTCGGCCGTGACGTCGTCGAGGCGCACCTGGAGAACTGCCTCAAGGCCGGGCTCGGCATCTCCGGCATCAACGCCGAGGTCATGCCGGGTCAGTGGGAGTTCCAGGTCGGCCCGCTGGCGCCGCTGGAGGTCTCCGACCAGCTGTGGATCGCCCGCTGGCTGCTGTACCGCACCGCCGAGGACTTCAAGGTCTCCGCGACCCTCGACCCGAAGCCGGTCAAGGGCGACTGGAACGGCGCGGGCGCGCACACGAACTTCTCGACGAAGGCGATGCGCGAGGGCTACGCGCCCATCATCACCGCCTGCGAGGCCCTCGGTGAGGGCTCGAAGCCGCTGGACCACGTCAAGAACTACGGCGCGGGCATCGACGAGCGGCTGACCGGTCTGCACGAGACCGCCCCCTGGGACGAGTACAAGTACGGCGTCTCCGACCGCGGCGCCTCGGTGCGCATCCCGTGGCAGGTCGAGGTGGAGCAGAAGGGCTACATCGAGGACCGCCGCCCGAACGCGAACGTCGACCCGTACGTCGTGACGCGCCTGCTCGTCGACACGTGCTGCACCGCGCTGGAGAAGGCCGGCCAGGTCTGATCCCGGACCCGTCACCCGAGGGTCGCCCGCCGATGACGGTGGGCGGCCCTCTCTTCATCTGATTCAATGGAGCCATGGGCAGCCACCAGAACACCGCGACGGGTCGTCACGACCTCGAGCCCTTCTGGCCCTCCCGTCAGCACCACGACTTCGACCGGGTGTGTTGCCGCGCGACGAACGCGCGGGCCCTCTAAAGCTGTTGCTCCCGGCCTGAAGCCGCCGCAACCGGCCTTCGCCTGACGCGCACGACGTACGTCTCGTTCTCGACGACTCCTTCTTCGCGCGAAAGAGCTGACTCCCCCATGGCGAACTCCCGTTCCTTCACTGCCTCCGCTCCCACCGCCCTCACGCCTCCCCCGGCGCCGGGCCGCGGCCGCCTGCGGGCCGTCGCGCCCGACGAGGTGGTGCAGATCACCGACTTCCTGCCGCCGGGCGCCACTTGGCTGCCCGCGCCGCAGCACACCCTGCCGACGCTGCCGGGACAACCGCCGATGGTCGGTTACCTCGTCCTCGTACCGGCCGGGCAGGAACCCGCGCCCACCGCCACCGGGCCCGAGGCGCCGCACGCGCCCGCCCCGGGCCCCATCAGGATCGACACCGTGCAGCGCTCCGTGGAGGTCGAGGGGCGCCCCCTCGACCTCACGTACCTGGAGTTCGAGCTGCTCGCGCACCTCGTCGCGCACCCCCACCGGGTGCACACCCGCGACCAGTTGGTGACCACGGTGTGGGGGTACGGCCACGTGGGCGACGGCCGCACGGTCGACGTGCACGTCGCGCGGCTGCGGCGCAAGCTGGGCGCCGAGCACCGCAGGACGATCCAGACGGTGCGCCGCGTCGGCTACAAGTACGCGCCGCCGAGTCCCCGCTGAGCCGCGGTGCCCGCTGAGCTGCCGTGCCCCGCTCTGCCCCGAGCAGAAACCGGTTCACAGGACCCGGGTCGCCGGGGCAGAGTCACCGGCATGAGACTTCTGATGCTGGGCGGCACCGAATTCGTGGGGCGTGCGGTCACCGAGGCGGCCCTCGCCCGTGGCTGGGACGTGACCGTCTTCCACCGCGGTCACCACGCGGCGCCCGAGGGCGCCCGTACCGTGCACGGCGACCGCACCGTCGAGGGCGGCCTGGCCGGGCTCGCCGACGGCGAGTGGGACGTGGTGGTCGACACCTGGTCGGCGGCGCCCCGCGTGGTGCGCGAGTCGGCCCGGCTGCTCGCGTCGCGCGCCGGGCGGTACGTGTACGTGTCCAGCGGCTCCGTGTACCGCTACCCGGGCGCGGCCGGCTCCGACGAGAGCTTCCCCGTGGTGGACGGCGACCCGGACGCGGACGCGTCGGCGTACGCGGAGGACAAGCGGGGCGGGGAGCTCGCGGCGCTCGCCGGGTTCGGGGCGGAGCGGACGGTGCTCGCGCGGGCCGGGCTCATCCTCGGACCGTACGAGAACATCGGGCGGCTGCCGTGGTGGCTGAACCGGGTGGCGCGCGGCGGGCCCGTGCTGGCCCCCGGGCCGCGGGACCTCGACATCCAGTACGTCGATGTGCGGGACCTCGCCGAGTTCGTCCTGGACGCGGCGGCCGCCGGGCTGCACGGGGCGTACAACTTGGTCAGTCCCATGGGGCGGTTCACGATGGGTGAGCTCCTCGACGCGTGCGTGGAGGTGGCGGGTCCGGCGGCGGAGCTCCGCTGGACCGAGCCGCGGGCGGTGCTCGACGCGGGCATCGAGCCGTGGATGGAGCTGCCGGTGTGGTTGGCCCCCGGCGAGCTGCACGACACGATGCACCGGACGTCGTCGGAGAAGGCGGTGGCCGCGGGGCTCAGGACGAGGTCCGCCGCCGAGACGGTGCGCGACACGTGGGAGTGGCTGCGGTCCATCGGCGGGACGGCGCCGCAGCGCCCCGACCGGCCGGTCGTCGGGCTCGCCCCCGAGAAGGAGGCGAAGGCGCTGGGCCTGTGACGTGACATGGCCGGCCCCGGCGCGGTGTGCGCGCCGGGGCCGGCCATGTCAGGTGTGCGGGTTTCTCGTCAACAGCCGCTCGGAACCGGGGTGTTGTACGGGTCGGTCCGGTGCGGGGCGGTCGGTGCCTCCTCCGCGTGGGAGATCCGCGGGAGCCACCGCAGGGAGCGGGGCGTGTGCCAGTTGCGCTCGCCGAGGAGGGCCATCAGGGACGGCAGCAGGATCATGCGGACGACTGTCGCGTCCAGGAGGACCGCCACTCCGAGGCCCACGCCCATCTGCTGCATGTCCTGCATGGACAGGGTGCCGAAAACCGCGAAGACCGCCACCATGATCACGGCCGCGCCGGTGACCGCGCCCGCCGTGCGCGTGATGCCCTCGCGGATCGCCGAGCGGTTGTCCAGGCCGCGGTCGCGGGCCTCGCTGATCCGGGAGACCACGAAGACGTGGTAGTCCATGGAGAGGCCGAACAGGACGACGAGGACGAACAGCGGCATCCAGTTCTCGATCGCGCCGACCTGCTCCGACCCGATCAGCTCCGCGCCCCAGCCGTGCTGGAAGACGGCGGTCATGACGCCGTAGGCGGCGCCCACCGAGAGCAGGTTCAGCGCGATCGACGTCACCGCGATCACCACCGAGCGGAAGCTGAAGAGCATCAGCAGGAAGGTCACCGCGGCGATGAAGACGAAGACCGGCACGATGCCCTTGCCGAGCTGATGGCTGAAGTCCTCGGACGAGGCCAGGTCGCCGCCCACGTGAGCCGTCGCGTCCACTCCCTCGAAGGCCGCGGGCACCGTGTCGTCGCGCAGCTCGCGCAGGGCCTTCTTCGCCTCGGCGTCGGTGCCGTCGCCGGGCAGCGGGACCTCGACCTCGGCGACGTTCTTCGCCCGGTGGACGGTGAGCTCGGCGCCGTCACCGGCCTTCTCGGTCAGCGCGTCGAGGGCGGCCCGCACCGGTTGCGCGCCGATGTCGTCGGCCTTGACGACCACCCGGGCCGGAGCGGGGCCGCCGGGGAACTCCTCGGTGATCCGCTGGTAGGAGACGGACAGCGGGGCGTCGGAGCCGAACTGCTTCTCCAGGCCCAGCTGTTCGGTCTTCATGCCGAGTGCGGGCGCGGCGAGGGCGAGCAGGACGACGGTGGCGCCGACGGCGAAGAACTTCGGGCGGGCGAGGACCGGCTTCAGGATCTTCGCCGCGGTGCCGCCGCTCGCGTGCACGCCCTTCTTGGCACGGCGGTTGAGGAAGGGGATGCGGCCGGCGTCGATGCGGTCGCCGAGCGCGGCGAGCAGCGCGGGCAGAACCGTGACCGAACCGAGCATCGCCACGCACACCACGAGGATCGTGGCGACGGCGAAGCCCTCGAAGAGGAGCAGTCCGGACAGGAACATGCCCGCCATGGCGACCATGACCGTGAGACCGGAGACCAGGACGGCGCGGCCGCTGGTGGCCGCGGCGATCCGCAGGGCCGTGTCGGCGTCCCGCCCCGCGGCCCGCTCGTCCCGCTCGCGCCGCAGGTAGAACAGGCAGTAGTCGACGCCGACCGCGAGGCCCATCAGGAACATCACGGAGTACGTCGTCTCGAACAGGTGCAGCTGGTGGCTGGCCAGGGAGAGCAGTCCGAACGCCGCCACGCACGCGGTGAGCGCGAGCCCCACCGGGAGGAGCGCCGCGACCACGGCGCCGAAGGCGACCAGGAGAATGCCGAGGGCGAGCGGCACCGCGGTGAACTCGGCCTTCTTCAAGTCGTCGGCGAGCAGGTCGGAGAGGTGCTTCTCGGAGCTCGCGTCGCCGAACTGGTGGATGGCGATGCCGCGCGCCGCGCCGTCCTCCTTCGCCTTCGCCACGGCGTCGAGGACCGGTTGGACGCGGTCGGCGGCCTCGTCGGAGGGGCCCTTGATCTCAAACCGGAGCAGCGCCTCCCTGCCGTCCTCGGAGGGCAGCGGCGCCTTGAGGTCGCGTACGTCGCCGGTCGCGGTCAGCGCCTTCGACAGGTCGGCCGCCGCGTCCCGCCAGCCGCCGGCGGACGCCCCGTCGGCCGCGCCGACCATGACGAGCTCGCCCGCGGGCTCGTCGATGTCCGCGTCCTTCAGGATCTTGGCGGCACGGCCCGATGCGCCGACCCCCATCTCGTCGTCGGACGCGGTGACCATGCCGGAGGCCCCGCCGATGATCGTGGCGAGGACCACGAAGACCAGCCAGCCGATGATGGCCGCCTTTCGGTGGTGTGCGCTCCACACACCTAGTCGTGCCGCGAGGTTCCGCCTCATGGCGCTTCGCCCCCATCAAGTCTGCGTGAGTATGCGTCGGATAAGACGTCCCTCACGCTAGGAATCGGCGGCCGCCCGTCCCAGCCGCCGAAGCCCCCTGTCGCCGGAGCGCAGGGCGAGGCCGGGGGTGTCGTCAGGTACACCCCCGGCCGGGTGGCGGGCCCAATGACCCGCGCCCCCGGCAGCGGCGAAGATATGACGGTGCCGGCCGCGCGGAACGCGGCCGGGCCCACGGGGTCGACGAGAGGGACGGATGACCATGACGAGGCTCAAGGACGCACTGGTCGCGGGGGCGCGGGGTCTCTATCTGACGATCTTCGCGCTGGTGGGCTCGATCGTCCTCTTCGTGTTCTCGGTCGTCTCGATCGCGCTCATCCTGGTGGGCATCGGCCTCCTCACCACACCGGTCGTCCTCGCGGGCGTCCGCATGTACGCGAACGCCTACCGCGGCCGGGCCGCCGCGTGGTCCGGCGTGACGATTCCGCGGGCCCACCAGCCCTTCCCCGCCGACCTGCGCCGCGGCGTCACCGGCCAGGTGGAGCGCTGCACACTGCTCCTGAAGGACCCGGCCACCTGGCGCGACCTCCAGTGGCTGCTGGTGAACATGACCGCGGCCACGGTGGTCGTGATCCTCGCCGCCGCGCTGCCGCTCTACATGGTGTACGGCTGGGTGCTCGCCCTCGGCGTCTGGGAGCCGATCCACGACGCGGGCGGCGGCGAGTGGTTCGCCTTCATCCACGTCACCTCGCAGTCCACCGCCAACCAGGCGGCGCTGCTCGGCATGGGCTTCTTCGCCCTCGCGCTCCTCGTCAACCCCTCCCTCGTACGCGCCCACTTCCTCCTGGCCCGTACGTTCCTGGCCCCCACCACGAGCATGCGCGAGCGCGAACTGGCGCGGCGCGTGGACCGGCTCACCGAGACCCGGCACGACGCCGTCGACAACTCCGCCGCCGAGCTGCGCCGCATCGAGCGCGACCTGCACGACGGCGCGCAGGCCCGCCTGGTCGCCATGGGCATGGACCTCAGCACCATCGAGGCGATGATCGAGACCGACCCCGCCAAGGCCAAGGAGCTGCTCGCCAAGGCCCGGCAGAACTCCGGCGAGGCGCTGACGGAACTGCGCGACCTGGTCCGCGGCATCCATCCGCCGGTCCTCGCCGAACGCGGCCTCGGCGACGCGGTGAAGGCTCTGGCACTGCGCCTCCCGATCGCCACCGAGGTCGACGTGGAGCTGGCGGGGCGGGTCGAGGCGCCGGTGGAGTCCGCCGCGTACTTCGCGGTGAGCGAGTCCCTGACCAACGCGATCAAGCACTCGGGGGCCGACCGCGTCTGGGTGGACATGCATTACGCGGACGGCATGCTGCGCATCGCCGTGACGGACAACGGCAAGGGCGGTGCCGCCGTCGGCCTCGGCTCCGGGCTGAGCGGTGTCGAACGCCGACTCGGTACATTCGACGGCGTACTGGCCGTCAGCAGCCCCGCGGGCGGCCCGACCATGGTGACCATGGAGATCCCTTGCGAGTTGTCCTAGCCGAAGACCTCTTCCTGCTCCGTGACGGCCTGGTGCGGATGCTGGAGGCGTTCGACTTCGAGATCGCGGCGGCCGTGGAGAGCGGGCCCGAGCTGGCCAGGGCCCTCGCGGAGCTGCGGCCGGACGTGGCCGTCGTGGACGTGCGGCTGCCGCCGTCCCACACGGACGAGGGCCTTCAGTGCGCGCTCGCCGCCCGCCGGGCCAGGCCGGGACTGCCGGTCCTGGTCCTCTCGCAGCACGTCGAGCAGTTGTACGCGCGCGAGCTCCTCGCCGACGGGAACGGCGGCGTCGGCTACCTCCTCAAGGACCGGGTGTTCGACGCCGCACAGTTCGTCGACGCCGTACGCAGGGTCGCGGCCGGCGGCACCGCGATGGACCCGCAGGTGATCCAGCAGCTCCTGTCGCGGCACACCGCCGAGGAGCCGCTCGGCGCGCTCACCCCGCGCGAGCGCGAGGTGCTCGAACTCATGGCGCAGGGCAGGTCGAACGCGGCCATCGCGGCGCAGCTCGTCGTCACCGAGCGGGCCATCGCGAAGCACACGTCCAACATCTTCGCCAAACTGGACCTGGCGGTCTCCGACGACGACAACCGGCGGGTCCTCGCGGTCCTCGCCTATCTGGACCGGGGGCGCTGAACACGGCGGGCCGCTGATGCGTATGTAGTCCCATGGGACGTACCTCACGAAAACGATCAAGGCTGACGCGGCGCGTCGTCGCCACGTCGGCAGCGTTCATCATGGGCGGCGGCGCTCTGGTCGCCGTGAACGTCTACGCGAATGCCGGAGAGGGCGCGGACCGGCCCCCGCCGCGGGGTTCCGGGGAATCCGGACAGCAGGTGTCGACCATCAGCTGTCCGGATGTGGGCAACCGACTGCCCGAGGTGCCGGGCGCCGCGCGCGGCGAGGTGGACCGGCAACTCGCCGACCTCGACGGCCAGATCACGGAGGCGTACGGGAAATTCGCGCGGACACCGGACAAGGAATCCCTGCTCGCTCCCCTGGCGGAGCAGCGCAGGGAAACCCTCGGCAGCATGACGAAGACCCTGGACCGGGCCGGCGCCCGGCCCCCCGAAGGACTCGACGGCATGGCACCTTGCACGCTGCGCGCCGACGACCAGGGCCAAGGCCGAGGTGAAGGGCAGAGCGGCAACGGGCCCGAGGCCGGTGACTTCGTCGAGATCGAGTCCGTCCGGCCGAACGTCAAGCGCCCCCGCAACGGCCGCGACGGGTCACGCGGGACCTTCACCACGAAATGCGGGCGGAACGAGAACGGCAAGTTCAATCCGGACAACGTCATCGTCGCGCCCGGCGTGAGCAATGGCGCCCACCACATGCACGACTACGTGGGAAACCAGGCGACGGACGCCTTCTCCAGCGACGCCGATCTCGCCGCGGGACAGACCAGTTGCCGCAATCAGGGTGACAAGTCGACGTACTACTGGCCGGTCCTGAGGTTGCAGAACGGGCAGGACGAGGACGACGCCCAGGCCGATGGCGGCGGAAAGGACCAGAACGTCGGCGAGATCCAGACACCGGCGTCGGTGACTCTGCGATTCGCCGGAAATCCGGTGAGCAAGGTCGTCGCCATGCCGCGTTTCCTGCGCATCATCACGGGCGACGCCAAGGCCTTCACCAACGGCGACGCCAACGCCAACGCGTCGTGGAGCTGCACCGGATTCGAGAACCGGCAGCTGACGGACAAGTACCCGATCTGCCCCGAGGGCAGCAAGGTCGTCCGGACCTTCAACTTCCAGAGCTGCTGGGACGGACAGAACACCGACAGCGCCAACCACCGCACCCACGTCGCCTTCGCCGACCGGCGCACCGGCGCCTGCCCGCGCGGCTTCCGCGCCATTCCCCAGCTGGTGCAGCGCGTCGTGTACGACGTGCCGCCGGGGCCGGGCTTCGCCGTCGACTCGTTCCCCGAGCAGTTGCACAAACCCGTCACCGACCACGGTGACTTCATCAACGTCTTCGACGAGCGGCTGATGCGGCGCGTCGCGAAGTGCGTCAACTCCGGGCAGCGCTGCACCTGACCGCAGGGGCCCTGCACCTGACCGCGGGGGCGCCCGACGGCGCCACCGCTCACCCCGCGTGCCGGCCGTGGTGGCCGCCGTGCCTCTCCGCGGCGTCCACCACGGTTCCGCCGAGCCGGCCGCGCAGCGCCGCGATGTCGTCGGCGTCCCCGACGGCGACCCAGCTGCTGCCGCCGACGAGGTACGTACCGCCGTAGTCGTTCGCCTCGTCGAGCCATTCGGCCTGGCCACGGGCGTTTGTAAAGGTTACGAGGACATAGCGCCGGGCACCGTTCTCACAGGTGGCCTGGCGCAGCTCGGCCGCGTCCGTCCGGACGTCGGGCCTGCATCCCGCCTCGGCCGCCAGCTGCTCCAGGCTGCCGCTCGCCGTGTCCGGCGTGCCGTCACCCCCCGAGCCGCAGCCCACCACTGTCAGCAGGGCTCCCACAGCCATGCCCGAAAGGGCGCCGCGTGCTGCCCGCACCGTCCTCGCCGCCCGCGTCTCCCGTGCTGCCCTCATCGTCCCGGCACTCCCTTTCAGCTATCTCGACCCGTCCGCTCCACGTGGACCGTTGAGCACTCGGGGCGACGCGGATACCGTGCGCGCAGCCTTCACCCCAGGGGGTACACATGTCCGAACCGTCCCGACGTACCGTGCTCGGCAGCGCGGGGGCCCTCGGCCTCGGTGCCGCGGTCGGCGGCCTGCCGGCCCTCACCGGCACCGCGACCGCGCGACCCGCCGAGGCTCCCGCCTTGGATACGGATGCCGCGCGCTCCGCGCTCAACAGACTCCTGCCGCACCACGCGGAACAGATCCGGCTCAGACTCGTCCCCGGGCGTGAGCGTGAGGACCGCTTCAGAGTCACCGGCACCACGGGCCGGATCGAGGTGTCCGGCACGACGCCCGCGGTGCTGCTCACCGGCGTCCACTGGTACCTGAAGTACGTGTGCGGGGCCCACATCACGTGGAACGGCGGCCAGGTGGACCTGCCGCGCCGGCTGCCCGCGCCGGCCCGGCCGCTGGAGCGGTCCACCTCGCTCCCCCACCGCTTCGCCCTGAACGACACCAACGACGGGTACACCGCGCCGTACGCCGACTGGGCGTACTGGGAGCGCATGATCGACGTACTCGCCCTGCACGGCTGCAACGAAGTCCTGGTCATAGCGGGCGCCGAGGCCGTGTACCACCGGGTGCTCCAGGAGTTCGGCTACTCCGACGCACAGGCCAGGGCGTGGCTGCCCGCCCCCTCGCACCAGCCGTGGTGGCTGCTGCAAAACCTGTCCGGGTACGGCGGGCCTCTTACGCAGCAACTCATAGACGACCGGGCGGAGTTGGGGCGGCGCATCGTCGACAGGCTGCGGGAGCTCGGGATCGCCCCCGTCCTGCCCGGCTACTACGGTCACGTCCCCGACGGGTTCGTCGAGCGCAACGGCGGCGACGCGCGCGTCGTGCCGCAGGGTGTCTGGCACGGATTCCGCAGACCCGACTGGCTCGACCCGCGCACCTCCGCCTTCGCGCGGGTCGCCGCCTCCTTCTACCGGCACCAGGAGCGGCTCTTCGGCCCCGCCGACCTCTTCAAGATGGACCTCCTGCACGAGGGCGGCACCGCCGGTGACGTGCCCGTGCCCGCCGCCGCCCGGGGTGTCGAGGCGGCCCTGCGGACGGCGCGGCCCGGCGCGACCTGGGTGATACTCGGCTGGGAGGCCAATCCGCTGCCCGCGCTGCTCGACGCCGTCGACAAGAAGCGGATGCTGATCGTCGACGGTGTCTCGGACCGGTACGCGCGCGTGCCGGACCGGGAGAAGGACTGGGGCGGCACGCCGTACGCCTTCGGGACCATCCCCAACTTCGGCGGGCGCACGACGATCGGCGCCCGCACCCATCTGTGGAACGAGCGGTTCTTCGCCTGGCGCGACAAGCAGGGCAGCGCGCTGGTGGGCACCGCCTTCATGCCGGAGGCCACCGACCGGGACCCCGCCGCCTTCGAGCTCTTCTCCGAACTGGCCTGGACGAAGGGCCCCCTGGACCGGGCCGCGTGGTTCACCTCGTACGCCGACTTCCGGTACGGCGGCCGCGACCGGGACGCGCGGGCCGCGTGGCGCGCGCTCCACGACACCGCTTACCAGCACACCGCCGTCGAGCGCAGCGACCCGCACGACTCGCTCTTCGCCGCGCGGCCCGACCTCGCGGCCGCCCGCGCCGCGGAGTACGCGCCGCGCGCGCTCACCTACGACCCGGGGCGGTTCGACGCCGCGCTCACCGGGCTCCTCGGGGTGTCGGGCGCGCTGCGGGACAGCGCCGCCTACCGGTACGACCTCGTCGACGTCGCCCGGCAGGCCCTCGCGCACCGCAGCCGGCAGCTCCTGCCGCAGCTGCGGTCCGCGTACGAGCGGAAGGACCGCGAGACCTTCGCCGCCCTGTCGAAACTGTGGCTCCGGCTGATGCGGCTGTCGGACGACGTGACGGGCACCCACCCGGCGTTCCTGCTCGGCCCCTGGATCGAGGACGCCCGCCGCATGGGGACGAACGACGCCGAGCGCGCGGAGTTCGAGCGCACCGCGAAGGTCCTGATCACCCTGTGGGGCGACCGGGCCACCTCCGACGCGGGCCGCCTCCACGACTACGGCAACCGCGAATGGCACGGCCTCATGCGCGACTTCTACGTGCCGCGCTGGCAGAAGTGGCTCGACGAGCTGGGGGACGCGCTGGCGGCCGGGCGGGCGCCGAAGCCGGTGGACTGGTTCGCGTTCGAGGAGCCCTGGACGCGGGAGCGCGAGGACTATCCGCTGCGGCCCGTCGGTACGCCGTACCGCACCGCCTCACGCGTACGGGACGTCCTGGCGCGCGCCCCCTACCAGGGCACCCTGGAGGTCACCGCCGACCCGCCCGCCGTCCCGCCGGGCGGCCGCTCCCTGCTGACCGCGACCTTCCGCAACGTCAACGGGCTGCGCGCCACGGGGCGCGTCGACTTCGCGTTGACCGGGATCGAGGCGGAGCCGGTCGGCCCCGTGTCGCTGCCTCGCGTCGCGCCCGCCGGGACGGGAAAGGTGGCATGGCGAACCACTACACCGGACACCCCTCTCGACCGCCCCCTGCGGGCCCTCCCCTACGAGATCGCCGTCCGGTACGGACCGCTGGGCGAGCGCCGCGTGCGGTCCGTGTACGAGGGCACGCTGTTCGAGGCCGGTCCGCTGAGCGACGCGTGGTTGACCTACAGCAACAACGCGGCCGTCTTCGGGGAGTTGGACGGGCGGTACGCGATCGACGGGGGCGGCGCCGATCTGTGGAAGGGGACCGCCGAGTTCGGGACGCTGTACCGGGGCGGGGCGCTGCGGGACGGGGTGTCGGTGACGGTGCGGGTCGATGCGCAGGCGGTGACGGGGCCGTGGGCGCGGGCGGGACTCATCGCCCGCAACTCCCTGCGCACGCCGCTCTCCCCCGGCTTCCTGAACCTCGCCGTCACCCCCGCCAACGGGGTCGTCCTCTCCTACGACACGAACGGCGACGGCACGCTGGACACGTACCAGCGCGTCACCGGCGTCAAGGCGCCGGTGCTGCTGCGGCTGTCCCGCGCGGGCGCGTCGTTCACGGGAGCCTTCTCACCGGACGCGGGCTCGACGTGGCACACGGTGGCGACGGTACCGGTACCGGTACCGGGCGCGGCGGCGGCCCAGGACGTGGGCCTGTTCATGAGCGCGACGAACGGGGGCGACGGGGAGCGCGGGACGGTGGAGTTCAGTGGGTGGGGGGTGGTGGGGGGGTAGGGGTGGGGGTCTGATTCCTGCGGACGCCCCGGGGAGCGGGACGCCTTTGCTTCGTTCGTGGGGCGGGGCCGCGGGGGTAGGTGCGTACTCGCCATCCCTGCGCCGCGTCACACGGACAAAGGCGCCGATGTGTGCTCGGTGCTCCGTTCGCACGTACCCCCGCGTCCCCTCCGGCGCGCTCGCGGCCGCCGGTCGGTGGGGGCCGCGCCCCCTCACTCCCGCAGAACGCCACGGGCCACACCCACACACCCGCCCCTACCCCCAGTGGACGTCGCGGGGCAAACGGGTGGGTGGGTGGGAGGTATCCGCCGCGAAGCGGCGGCTTGGGGCTCCTACGCGGGAGGGGGGGACGGTGCAGGGTGAGCCCCCCGCCAAGTGCCGCGCCACCAGCGGCCGCTGGCCGTGAGGTGACCAACCGAGGATTCGCTCGTTTTGCTGAACGTGTCGTCGAATGTGCAGTCTCCGTCGAAGTCCCCGAAGTCCCCGAAGTCCCCGAAGTCGCCGGCGTCTTCCAAGTCCAGCGGCCCCGACCCCGTCGTCGACGTGGAGCAGGCCGAGGCCGCCCTCGTCGAGCACTACCCACGGCTCGTGCGGCTCGCCTATCTGGTGCTGCCGCCGAGTCTGGGCCGCAACCGCCGGGTCCTGACCGCCCACGCCCTCACCCAGCGCGCCCTGCCGCGCAGCCGCAGGACGGGTGAGGCGGTCGCCGTCCCGGCGCAGCGGAGCGGTGGGAGGGGCGGGAACAGTGGGGCGCAGGGGGATCCTGCGTACTCGTACGTGCGGCTCCAGGTCGTGTGCGGCGCCCTCGCCGCCGGCGAGCCCCTGCGGTGGCGTTCCTGGCCCAAGCGGGCCCAGTTGCCGCCGCTGCTGCCGCAGGTCCGCGGGCTGCGGCTCTTCCCGCGCTCGGGCGGCGCCGACGAACTCGCCCTGGACCAGCGCCTCGCCGAGCTGTCGGGTGCCGCCCGCGCCGCCTACGTACTGCGCGGGATGGAGGGCCTCGACGACGACGGCGTGCATGCCGTTCTCCTCGCCGCGGGCTGTGCCGACCCCGAGGACGCCCTCGACGAGGCCGACGAGGTCGAGGAGCGGTACGAGCTGCTCGCGTCCCCCGAGTTCGACCCCTGCACCCTCCAGGCCCGGCCGACCGACCTGATGCGGCGCAGGCAGCACATGAAGGCCGCCGGTGTCGCGGTCGCCGCCGCGCTGGTGTGCGGGGCCCTGCTCGGCATGCCCGGCGACGGCTGGGGGCCCGACGGCGCCGCCGCGCCGCCCTATGCGAAGAACCCGGCCGGGCAGGCCGCGCTCGATCCGGCGCAGCTGACGGTGGTTCCCGCGGGGGCGTGGAAACGTTCCGCCCGTACCGACTTCTCCGTGTGGCCCGCCCGCGGCAACCTCGTCGGGGACAAGGAGCTGCTCCGCCGCGCCCTCGCCGTCTGGGCGCGGCCCGGCGAGTCCGTGCGGGTCTCCGCGACGCCGGGCACCGCGGCCGGGGCGCCGCCCGGCCCCGCCCAGCTGCTCTTCGCCGGTGAGGTCGACTCCGCGCGCGTGGTGCTGCTCCACGACGGCCTGCGCATCGTGCGGTACGCGGAGCCGCAGGAGGGCACGAGCGGCGTGGCGCTCGACTTCGCGCGCGTGGACGGCGCGACCGGCACCGAGGCGAACGCCGTCGTCGTCGACCGTGCCGACGGGAACATCCGCTACCTGACCGCTCCCTGGGTGCGGTCCGCCGCCGTGCAGGATCTGGTGAAGCCCACCATGGAGGCCACTGTCCTGCGCCGTTCCGCGGACGGCGTCACCGATCCCTTCGCCGGGCCCGCGCAGACCGGCCGGTGCACGTCGTGGAACGCGCTGCGGCTGCGCGACCACTCCGGCACGGTGCGAATGTCGACCGACCTCGGCGAGCTCGTCCCCGCCCATCTGACGGCGGGCCGCCCGCACGCCCCCCGTGAGGCCACGCCCGCGGAATGGTCGAAGTCCGCGTGCTCCCTCGCGTCGGTGCGCTCGCACGGCGTCCGGTCCGTGAACTCGTGGACGTACGCCCGTCAGGCACTGCCCGAGGCCAACGGCGTCGCGGAGTGGGCCTGCACCCGTGCCGAGACCTGGCGGGGCGTCGGCAGCCGGACCCTCGCCGAGTTCCGGACGCCCAACGGGCCCATGGGCGCCGTCGCCGCGCAGGCCGAGGACTCCCCCGCCTGCGGCAGCCGCGCCCCGCACGTGCTCGCGGGCGTCCTGTGGAAGTCCCGGGCCGGCTCCTGGTACCTCCTCGGCGCGGGCAGCAAGAACGTCACCTCCATCACCGCGTCCGGCGGCACGCGCGTGGTCGGCAACCTCCTCGCCACCCGGACGGAGCGGACCGCGAAGGCTCGGCTCAGCGGCAGGCTCGCCGACGGGACGAAGGTGCGGACGCTGCGGTAGGGCGGGGGGGCGAGGCCGGCGGGGCTGCCGAAGTTCCCCGCGCAGACCCCTGTACCCCCCGCCCTACCCATCAGTACATTGACGCCATGCCTAATACGCAGAGCCGGGTGCCCGAGCCCGTCGCGTCCGAGCACATACCGCTCAAGGCACGCAACGTCTCCTTCTCCTGGGAGAACACCCCGCTCCACTGGCTCCCGGACGACCCGTTCACCACGCACACCATCAACGTGCTGCATCTGCTGCTGCCCGCCGGTGAGCGCTGGTTCGTGCACGTCTACAAGCAGGTGCTGCCGCTCATCCGCGACGAGCGGCTGCGCGCGGACGTCATCGGGTTCATCGGGCAGGAGGCCATGCACGCGCAGGCCCACGACGAGGTTCTGCCGCATCTGAAGGAGCAGGGGCTCGATCCGACGCCGTACACCGCGCAGGTCGACTGGCTCTTCGAGAAGCTGCTCGGCGACCGGACGCTGCCGCCGGGCAGGGCGAGCCGGTGGTGGCTGCTGGAGCGCGTCGCGATGATCGCGGCCATCGAGCACTACACCGCGTTCCTCGGCAACTGGGTGCTCAACGCCGAGGAGCTGGACCGCAGGGGCGCCGACCCGACGATGCTGGACCTGCTGCGCTGGCACGGCGCGGAGGAGGTCGAGCACCGGTCGGTGGCCTTCGAGCTGTTCATGCACGTCGACGGGGGGTACCGGCGCCGGGCCAGGACCTGGGCGACCGCGTTCACCGCGCTGGTCTTCCTGTGGCAGCGCGGGGCGCGGTTCTTCATGGCGAACGACCCCACGCTCGTCGACGGCAGGGCGACCTTCCGGGACTTCCACCGCGGCGGGCGCGCCGGGACGCTGCCCTCCACCGGTGACATGATCCGCTCCATCCCCCGCTATCTGAGCCGGAGTTACCACCCTTCACAGGAAGGCAGCACGGCGCAGGCCGTCGCCTATCTGGCCTCCTCGCCCGCCGCCCGCGCCGCTCTCGCCGCCGAGAAGGGGACCGCCTGACATGCCCCGCATCCGCACCGTCGCCCTCGCCGCGGGCGCCGCCCTGCTCACCAGGCGGGCCGTGCGCCGCCGCATCGAGGCGTCCCCGCTGTGGCCGCTGCCCGCCCTGGCGGAGCCGGTCTCCGGGCGGCCGCGCTCCCGGGCGCTGCGGCTCCGCGTCGCCCGGCACGAGACGGTCGCCGACGGTGTCGTACAACTCCGCCTGGAGGGGCATGGCTTGCCGCCTTGGGAGCCGGGGGCCCACCTCGACGTCGTGCTGCCGTCGGGGCTCGTGCGGCAGTACTCGCTCTGTGGCGACCCCGAGGACACCTCCTCGTACACCGTCGCGACCCGGCTGATCACGGCCGAGCAGGGCGGCAGGGGCGGCTCCCGCGAGGTGCACGGCCTCCGTGCGGGCGCCCTGGTCGAGGTGCGCGGGCCGCGCAACCGCTTCCCGCTCGCCGACGCGGCGTCGTACGTGTTCGTGGCCGGGGGCATCGGGATCACGCCGGTCCTGCCGATGGTGCGGGCCGTCGAGGCGTCCGGGGCGCGGTGGCGGCTGCTGTACGGGGGGCGTTCGCGGGCCTCGATGCCCTTCCTCGAAGAGATCGAGAAGCTCGGCGGGGTGGGGCGGGAGCGCGTCACCGTCGTCGCGGAGGACGAGGACGGGCTGCCGGACCTCGCCGCCTTCCTCGACGGGACGCCACGCGGCGCCGCCGTCCACGTGTGCGGGCCCGAGGCGCTGATGGACGCCGTCGCCACCGCCCTGCCGGACGGGTGTTCGCTGCACCTCGAACGTTTCGCGCCACGTACCTCGGCCGACGGCAACACCGCCTTCGAGGTCGAACTGCGCCGCAGCGGACGCACGGTGGCGGTCGCCGCGGACACCACGGTGCTCGCCGCCGTCCGCGCCGAGCTGCCCGACACCGCGTACAGCTGCGAGCAGGGTTTCTGCGGGACGTGCCAACAGCGCGTGGTGGAGGGGGAGATCGACCACCGCGACGAGCTGCTCACGGACGGCGAGCGGGCCGGCTCCATGCTCATCTGCGTCTCGCGGGCGCGCGGTGAGCGCCTCGTCCTCGACATGTGAGGCGAGCGCCCCCGGCGGACGCGTACCGACCGGCGGTAAGGCCGGTTCTGCTCGGTAAGGTGTTCGCATGACAACCGGGGTGCGCCGCAGGATGGGTGTCGAGGAGCGGCGGCAGCAGTTGATCGGGGTCGCGCTCGAACTGTTCAGCCACCGCTCCCCCGACGACGTCTCCATCGACGAGATAGCAGCGGCCGCGGGCATCTCGCGCCCGCTGGTCTACCACTACTTCCCCGGCAAACTCAGCCTGTACGAGGCGGCGTTGCGCCGGGCGGCGGAGGATCTGGCCGAGCGGTTCGTGGAGCCGCGCGAAGGGCCGCTCGGGGCGCGGCTGCTGCGGGTGATGGGGCGCTTCCTCGCCTTCGTCGACGAGCACGGCCCCGGCTTCTCCGCGCTGATGCGGGGCGGCCCCGCGGTCTCGGCGGGCGGGGTGCTCGCGCGGGAGACGGCCTCCGCGACGAACGCGCTGATCGACTCGGTGCGGCAGGCGGCGTACGACCAGATCCTCGCGCATCTGGGGGTCACCGACCCGCCCGCCCGGCTCGAACTCGTCGTGCGGTCCTGGATCTCGCTCGCCGAGTCGACGGCGCTGATCTGGCTGGACGGCCGGCGCATCCCGCGCGGGGAGCTGGAGTTGCAGCTGGTGCACGACTTCGCGGCGCTGGCCGCGGTGAGCGCCGCGTACGACGAGGAGATGGCGTCGCTGCTGCGCGACATCCTCACCACGGAGCCGCCCGACGGCCCGTTCGCCCAGCTCCTCGACCGGCTGTTCGCGCTGGCGCCGCAGGCCGCCGCCAAGGCATGACGGCGCAACCGACCGTCCGCAGCGCGGACATCGACGACATAGCCACGCTGGTGGGCCTCTACGAGGGCGCGGCCCGCTGGATGCGGGACCACGGCATCGACCAGTGGAAGCCGGGCGCGAAGGACGAGCGGCACTTCCGCCGGCTGATCGGGTCCCCCTCGGCTCAGGTGTGGCTCGCGCGGGACGCGACGGGGGTCCTCGGGGCGTACGAGCTGTGGTGGTCCGACGAGCAGGCGTGGGGCGTCCAGCCGCCGGTTGCCGGGTACGTGCACCGGCTGATGACGCGGCGCGGGGCGCCCGCGGGGACGGGCCGGGCGCTGCTGCGGGACGCCGAGCGGCGGATCGCCGCGGCGGGGCGCGGACTGTGCCGCCTGGACGTCGTGGTGACCAACCCGCGTCTGCGCACCTACTACGAAGAGGCCGGTTACGCGGCCGTCGGGGAGCTCCCGGACAAGCCCGCCGCCGACGGCAGCGCGTACGGCGTGCTGCTCATGGAGCGGCGGCTCGCACCGGCCGGCCGCTGAAGGGCGGGCTCTCAGGCCTGTCCCTCCGTGCGCAGGCGCATGGCGAGCAGGGCGATGTCGTCGTCGCGGCCGTGGCCGAGGCAGGCGAGCAGGGTGTCGCAGAGGGCCGCGACGCCGAGGGGCGCCTCGGCGGCGACCGCGCGCAGCTGCTCCATGGAGACGGCGAGGTCGGTGCCGCGGGTCTCGATGAGCCCGTCGGTGACGAGGAGGAGCCGGTCGGTGGGGCGCAGGACCGTCTCGGTGGTGGACGGTCTCTTCAGGCCGAGGCCGAGCAGCGGGCCGCCGGCCCGGAGGTAGTCGGCGGTGCCGTCGTCGCCGACGATGAGGGGCGGGATGTGTCCGGCGTTGGCGACGCGGGTGTGGCCGGTGGCCGGGTCGGTGAGGGCGAGGCAGACGGTGGCGGTCACGTCGGGGTGGTAGCGCTGGAGCATGTTGTCGAGGCGCCGGGCGAGGGACGCGGGGTCGGGGTCCTCGATGCAGTAGGCGCGCAGCGCGTGGCGGATCTCGACCATCACGGTGGCCGCTTCCAGGGAGTGGCCGACGACGTCGCCGATGCCGGTGAGGAGGCCCTGCGCGGTGCTGAGCGAGGCGTAGAAGTCGCCGCCGATCTCCGTGTCCCGGGAGGCGGGTTCGTAGCGGACGACGACTTCCGTGCCGGGTGTCTGCGGCACGTGCGCGGGCAGGAAGCTGCGCTGGAGGGTCAGGGCGATGTGGCGCTCCACCTCGTACATGAGCAGTCGCTCGGCGGCGACCGCGGTGGCGTGGGCGAGGCGTCCCACGAACCGTCCGTTGCCGGGCACGAGTCCGCCCGCGTACGCGGGTGTGGCGAGGCAGACCGGTGCGGCCCCTTCGCGGGCGCGGGCCAGGGTGAGCCGGGCGCCGTCCGGGGGCGGGCCGTCGCCTGCCCGGTCGGCGTGGAAGAAGCCGGCCGGCCACAGGGGCGCGGGCACGACGAGGTCGTGCACGCCGACCCGGCCCGACATGTCGCGTTCGATCAGGAGGGCCACCGCTTCGTGCGCGCCGTCGTCGGGCAGTGCGGCGGTGGCCCTGTTCCGCGACAGGCCGCGGTGGACCTCGCCGTCGTCGCCGAGGACGAACGCGGCGGCGGGGCCGTGGGTGAGGCGGGCCGCGCCGGTCGCGGCGGCCTCGGCGAGTTCGCGCGGGCAGCGGGCCGACTGCACGTCGAGGATGGTCTCGGCGAGCCGGGTGAGGTGTCCTGCCTGTGCCTCGGCGTGGGTGCGGTGGCGTGCGCCGCGGGCGGCGGCCCGCACGACGGCCTGGATCTCCTCCGGTTCGGCGGGCACGGTCAGATAGGCCTCGCCGCCCGCGTCGAGGCCGCGGCACCGGTCGGCGGGGGCTATCCGGGCGGCCGAGAAGTGCACGACGGGCAGCGCGGCGAACGGCGGCGACTCCTTCAGGCGGCGGCACAGCTCGAAGCCGCTCATGTCGGGCAGGCCGACGTCGACGAGTGCCACGTCCGGCAGTTCCCCGGCGCGTCGGCGCGCGTCGAGTTCGGTGAGCGCCTCGGTCGCGCTGGCGGCGAGCACGACGGAATGGCCGTCCCTGCGCAGGACGGCGCTCAGTGCGTATCGGCTGGCGGCGACGTCGTCTACCACCAGGATCGTGGTGCGTGCCTTGCCGTTGACGCTCACTCGGGGCCCCTTTGGGGCTGGTGGGGCAGACCCCCTTCGGGCCCGCCCGACCAAGTTAGCGCTCCGCGGCACGCTCCGGGAGGTGATGACGGCGCTGCGACCGGGAACGGTGAAGATCGAGGAACTTCCCTCATGAGGAGGGCTTGTGACGCTACGATCCGCGGCCGCTGCCGGGGCGTCCGTGCCCATGACCGGGGCCGCAACGCGCCGGTGCGCCGCGGGCCGTCGTGACCTTCGCGCTCCGCCGGGCGTTTTACCGGAGTGTCCGTCCGTCTCTCCCCGCGCCCCCGCGCCTGTCACCCGTAACTCCCCGTACCGGCAAGGGACCCCATGACCCAGAACGTCACCACCGCACCCACCACCGGCTCCGCTTCCGCCCGGGAGTGGTGGCGCGACGCGGTCATCTACCAGGTCTACCCGCGCAGCTTCGCCGACGGGAACGGCGACGGCATGGGCGACCTGCCCGGCATCACGGCCCGCCTGCCTTACCTGCGCGACCTGGGCGTGGACGCCGTCTGGCTCTCGCCGTTCTACGCGTCGCCGCAGGCCGACGCGGGGTACGACGTGGCGGACTACCGCGCCGTCGACCCGATGTTCGGGACCCTCGCCGACGCCGAGCGCCTCGTCCGCGAGACGCACGCGCTCGGTCTGCGCTTCATCGTCGACATCGTGCCCAACCACTGCTCGGACCGGCACGAGTGGTTCCGGCGGGCGCTGCGGGACGGGCCGGGGTCGGCGGCGCGCGAGCGCTTCCTCTTCCGCCCCGGCAGGGGCGCCGACGGGACGCTGCCGCCGAACGACTGGGAGTCCGTCTTCGGCGGCCCCGCCTGGACCCGGGTCGAGGACGGCGAGTGGTATCTCCACCTCTTCGCGCCCGAGCAGCCCGACTTCGACTGGGAACACCCGGACGTCCACGAGGAGTTCCGCTCGGTCCTGCGCTTCTGGCTGGACCTCGGCGTGGACGGCTTCCGCATCGACGTCGCCCACGGCCTCGTCAAGGCGCAGGGGCTGCCGGACATCGGCCACGCGGAGCAGGTCAGGCTGCTCGGCAAGCAGGCCGTGCCGTACTTCGACCAGGACGGCGTGCACGAGATCTACCGCGACTGGCGCCGGATCCTGGACGAGTACGGGGCCGGTCCCGGCACCGAGCGGATCGCCGTCGCCGAGGCGTGGACGCCGACGGTCGAGCGCAGCGCCCTGTACCTGCGCCGCGGTGAGCTGCACCAGGCCTTCAACTTCGAGTATCTGACGACCGGCTGGGACGCCGCCGCGCTGCGCGCCGTCATCGACCGCTCCCTCGCCGCGATGAACGCGGTGGACGCGCCCGCCACCTGGGTGCTCTCCAACCACGACGTCGTACGCCACGCGACGCGCTTCGCCGACGGCGACGGGGCCCGCGGGCTGCGCCGGGCGCGGGCCGCCACGCTGCTGATGCTGGCGCTGCCCGGCTCCGCGTACCTCTACCAGGGCGAGGAGCTCGGCCTGCCGGAGGTGACCGAACTGCCGGACGAGGTGCGGCAGGACCCGGCGTTCTTCCGCGGTTCGGGGCAGGACGGCACACGGGACGGCTGCCGGGTGCCGCTGCCGTGGTGCGGTGAGCGCCCGCCGTTCGGCTTCGGTCCTGTCGAGGGCGGGCCGAGCTGGCTGCCGCAGCCGGACTCCTGGCGGGAGCTGTCGGTGGCGGCGCAGACGGGCGACCCGGCGTCGACGCTGGAGTTCTACCGCCGCGCCCTCGCGGTGCGCCGTGCGCACCCGGCGCTCGGCGCGGGCCGTGACATCGCGTGGGTGCCGTCGCCCGAGGGTGTGCTCGCCTTCCGCCGCACCACCCCCGCCGGTTCGTTCGTGTGCACGACGAACGTCTCCGCGTCCCCCGTCACGGTGCCCACGCCCGGCACTCCGCTCCTCACGAGCGCGGACGCGGCGCCGGAGGCCGGGCCGGGCGGTGGAGGGAGCGTACTGCCGGCTGATTCAACGGTCTGGTGGGCAGCCTGAGACACGACCGGTACAGTCCAATCCTGTGACCGCACGGCTAGCCGACATCGCAGCCCAGGCGGGGGTCAGCGAAGCGACGGTGAGCCGCGTGCTCAACGGCAAGCCGGGGGTCGCCGCGGGCACCCGTCAGTCCGTGCTCGCCGCGCTCGACGTCCTCGGCTACGAACGCCCGGTGCGGCTGCGGCAGCGCAGCGCGGGCCTCGTCGGGCTGATCACGCCGGAGCTGGAGAACCCGATATTTCCCGCGCTCGCACAGGTCATCGGGCAGGCCCTGACCCGGCAGGGGTATACGCCGGTGCTGGCCACGCAGACCCCGGGGGGCTCCACCGAGGACGAGCTCACCGAGATGCTGGTGGACCGCGGGGTCGCGGGCATCATCTTCGTCTCGGGTCTGCACGCGGACACCTCCGCCGACATGCACCGCTACGAACAGCTGCGGGCGCAGGGCGTCCCCTTCGTCCTCGTGGACGGGCACGCGCCGAAGGTGCAGGCGCCGTCCATCTCCCCCGACGACCGCGCGGCGATGCGCCTCGCGGTCACCCACCTCGTCTCCCTGGGTCATACCCGCATCGGTCTGGCCCTCGGCCCGAAGCGGTTCGTGCCCGTGCAGCGGAAGATCGAGGGGTTCGTGCGCACGGTGCGGGACCAGTTGGGGGCGGACCGCGAGGACATCGAGACAGATCTCGTCCAGCACTCCCTGTACACGCTGGAGGGCGGCCAGGCCGCGGCGGCGGCGCTGATGGACCGCGGCTGCACGGCCGTCGTGTGCGCCAGCGACATGATGGCCCTCGGTGCGATAAGGGCGGCGCGGCAGCGCGGCCTGGAGGTCCCCGACGACGTCTCGGTGGTCGGCTTCGACGACTCCCCGCTGATCGCGTTCACCGATCCACCGCTGACGACCGTGCGCAAGCCGGTGCCCGCGATGGGTCAGGCGGCGGTGCGCACCCTCCTGGAGGAGCTGGGCGGCACCCCGGCGCCGCCGACGGAGTTCGTCTTCATGCCCGAGCTTGTGGTTCGCGGTTCAACGGCTTCTGGTCCCGGGCGCCCCTAGGGGCACACCGGCGTCGTCCCGGGGGCGTGGCCTCGTCCCTGTGGCGTAGAGAATGCGGCCCGAACCCGACCAGGGGATGATCGGTCGGAGGGTGTGGATCTGGCAGACTCTGTCCCTATGGGTGAGACGACCGTGACGACACTTGAGGGCCGGCAGCGGCCCGAGGCATCACCCATCGCGGCCGAGGAAAAGGACCGCAATGGGCGGAATGCGCTGCGTCGTCTCGGGCGGTTCCGCACCCCTCGCCGCCCCCGGCTCTGGTTCGAGATCCTGCTGATCGCGGTGAGTTACTGGACGTACTCCCTGATCCGCAACGCCGTGCCGGAGCAGAAGTCCCAGGCCCTGCGCAACGCCGACTGGCTGTGGCGCCTCGAACACGACCTGGGCATCGCCGTCGAGAAGAGCGTCAACCACGCCGTGGACTCGGTGACATGGCTGATCGTCGGCATGAACTACTACTACGCGACGCTCCATTTCGTGGTGACGCTCGGTGTCCTCGTGTGGCTCTTCCGTTGGCATCCCGGGCGGTACGCCGCCACGCGCCTCGTCCTCTTCGCGACGACGGCGGTGGCCCTGGTCGGCTACTACCTGTATCCGCTGGCGCCGCCGCGCCTGATGAACGGCACCACGTTCATCGACACCGTGGTGGTCCACCACACGTGGGGCTCGATGGCCTCCGGCGACCTCAAGAACATGTCGAACCAGTACGCCGCGATGCCGTCGATGCACATCGGCTGGTCCCTGTGGTGCGGTCTGACCATCTTCGCCCTGGCGTCGGTGCCGTGGGCCAGGGTGCTCGGCCTGCTCTACCCCGTCGCGACGCTCGTCGTCATCGTGGCCACGGCCAACCACTTCTGGCTGGACGCGGTCGGCGGCATGATCTGCCTGGCCTTCGGCTTCCTGGTGGCCCGGCTCTGGTACGGCTCGATGCCGTACGCGCTGCCGCGCGAGGTGGCGGGGACCGCACCCACGACGGATGCGGCCCTCCGCATGCTCATGCGCCGCGGTACGTGACGTTTCCGCCCGCCACCGTCAGCCGGACCGGCGCCTGCGCCACCTCGTCGGTGGGCGCGGTCACCGGGTCGAGGCCGAAGGCCGTCAGGTCCGCCCGGTAGCCGGGGGCGATCCGCCCGGCCCTGTCGGCCTCACCGGCGGCGACCGCGGCGTGCGCCGTGCACCCCTCCAGGGCCATCAGCCCCGTGAGGCCCTGGGCGGGGCCCGCCGCGCCCCGGGGTGTCCGGGCGGTGGCGAGGACCTCGCGCGCGTCGTAGTGCGCGATCGGCCAGTCCGAGCCGAGGGCCACGTAGGCCCCGGCGTCCCGCAGGTCACGCGTGCGCCAGGCCCTGGCGGCACGGGTGTCGCCCAGCCGCTTGGACCACTCGTCGCTGTGGTCCGCCCGCGTGTACGCGGTGTGCGGCGGCTGCATCGAGGCGATGACGCCCAGCTCGGCGAAGCGCGGGACGGTGTCGTCCGGCACGGTCTCGATGTGTTCGATCCGGTGCGCGAGGCGGCCGCTCTCCCCGAGTGACGCCACGGTGTCGAGGACGTGCCGCACGGCCGCGTCGCCGATGGCGTGGGTCGCCGTCCGCACCCCGGCCGCGTGCAGCCGCCGCACGGCGTCGGTGTACGCCTCGGGGTCCGGCCAGAAGGCTTCGGTGCCCTGGCCGTGGCAGTCCGCGTGCTCCAGCCACGCCGTGCCGCCCTCGACGGTGCCGTCCATGAAGAACTTGGCGCCGCCGACCCGCCACAGCCGCCCCGCCTCGGCCTGCAACGCAATGATCGCGTCGATCCCGTCCTGCCCCACTCCGGGCATGCACCAGGGGGCGAGCCGCAGCCGCAGCGGCAGCTCGCCGTCCTCCTCGACCGACGCGAGGAGCTTCGGCACGTCGTCGCCGAGGTCCATCACGTGGGCGCCGGTGAGGCCGGTGGCCGCCATGGCGGAGAGCAGCTCGACCAGGCGGGCGCGGCGCTCGGCGTACGAGGGCCTGGGCAGCACGGCCTGGACGAGGTCCATGGCGGCGTGCTCGACGAGGTGCCCGGTGGGGCGCCCGTCCGCGTCGCACACCACGGTGGACCGCTGGACGAACTCGCGCGGCCCCTCGATTCCGGCTGCGCGCAGCGCGGCGCCGCTGACCAGCGCGGAGTGCCCGTCGTAGAGGCGGATGAAGGCGGGTGCGCCGTCGAGCACGTCCTCGATCAGGGCGCGGTCGACGGGCCGTCCGCCGAAGGCGTTGTGGTCGAGCCCCCAGGCGACGACCCAGCCCTCGGTCCGCTCGGCGCCGCGCAGGGCCGCCCGCAGCGCGTCGAGGTCGCGCACGGCGGAGAGGTCGGTGCCGGTGGCCATCTCCAGGCCCCACACCGGGTGGCTGTGGGAGTCGACGAGGCCGGGGGTGAGGGTGGCGCCGGCCAGGTCGATCACTTCGGTGCCGGGGCCGCGTCCGTCCCGTACGCGTGCGTCGCCGGGGTCGCCGACGGCGACGATGACGCCGTCCCGGACGGCGACGGCGGTGGCGTGGGGGCGGCCGGGGTCGAGGGTGCGGATGTGGGCGCCGGTGAGGATGAGGTCGGCTGCGGGCATGCTCTCTGCTCCTATGCGGTGGGGCTCGTGGTCTTGGTGAGGGGTTCGGTGGGCCGTTCCTGTTCCCGCGGCGGCTCGGCCGCGAAGCCCTCGTAGATCTCCGGCCTGCTCCGGCGCAGCCGTACCGCCAGGGCGAGGCCGAGGAGCAGCACGGCGGGCACGAGCGCGACGAGCACCGTGTTGACGACGGCCGAGGCGCCGGTGAACAGGTCGATGTGGGTGACGACCAGGACGAGCGCGGCGGTGAGCAGCACGGTCGCGGCGGCGGGGGCGACGACGGTGCGCAGGGCGCCTTCCTGGTGGCTGATCCGGCGGAAGTAGCAGGGTATGGCGATCGCGGCGAGCAGCTGGAGCACCAACAGACCGATCATCCCTGGGGTGTTGACCCAGAGCAGCAGCTGTTGGTAGGGGTCCGCGTCGGCCGCGGCGAAGGCGAGGACGACCACCGCGCCGAGGACGGTCTGCGCGATGCCCGCGACGTACGGCGAGCGGTGGCGCGGGTGGACGCGGCCGAGCGCCGCGGGCAGGACGCCTTCCTCGGCGAGGGAGAGGCTGTAGCGGTTGATGGCGTTGTGGAAGGCGAGCAGGGAGGCGAGGACGCTGGTGACGATGAGGACGTGCATGAGGTCGGCGGCCCAGCCGCCCACATAGGTGGTGATGGCGGAGAAGAAGAGCCCGGCGGGGTCGGCTCCGGCGGCCCGCACGACCTCCTCCTCGCCGAAGGCCTGGACGACGGTCCAGACGACGAAGGCGTAGAAGAGGCCGAGGAAGGCGACGGCGATGTAGGTGGCGCGGGGCACGGTGCGGTCGGGGTCGCGGGCCTCGCGGCGGTAGATGACGGTGGACTCGAATCCGGTGAACGCGGCGAAGGCGCAGGCCAGGACGGCGGCGGTGCCGGGTACGAGGACGTTGTCCGGGGCGAGGCTGCGCAGGCCGAGTCCGTCGGCGCCGCCTTCGAGGAGAACGCCGCCCGCGAGCAGGACGAGGATGCCGGTCTCGGCGACGAGGAGCACGCCGAGCAGCTTCGCGCCGAAGTCGATGGACCGGAATCCGCCGTACCAGATGAGCAGCAGGCCCGCGAGGGAGACCGGGAGCCAGGGGATGTCGGCGCCGAAGAGGGCGTGCGCGGTGTCCTGGGTGGCGGTGCCGAGCAGGCCGTAGACGCCGATCTCCATGCCGTTGTAGCCGAGCATGGCGAGGAGCGCCGCGGCGATGCCGGCCGGGCGGCCGAGGCCGCGGGTGATGTACGCGTAGAAGGCGCCGCCGCTGCGCACGTGACGGCTCATGGTGGTGAAGCCGACGGCGAAGACGGTGAGGGTGAGGCCGGCGAGGAGGTAGCCGACGGGGGCGCCGATGCCGCCGAGCGTGAGGGCTATGGGGGCGACGCCCGCCATGACGGTGAGCGGGGCCGCGGCGGAGACCACGAAGAAGGCGATGTCGGCGGTGCCGAGTGTGCCGGTGCGGAGCGTGCTGGCCATGGCGGGACGGCCCTTCTGCGGCAGGCGGATGCAGGGCATGGCATGGGACGGGGACCCATGCGGCGGGGACCCATGCGGTGGGGACCCATGGGGCGGGGGTAAACCTAAAGGCTTTCGGTTTCGGCAATGTAGCCTCACCCTGGGCAGTTCGGGAAGGCTTCAGAGAAAGATCGGGACCATGGGACGGCCGCGCACACCACTCCTCGACCGGCAGCGCATCACCACGACCGCGCTGGACCTCGTGGATGAGCAGGGCGACTTCAGCGTGCCGCAGATCGCGCGGCGGCTCGGGGTCCAGACGGGCTCGGTGTACCACCATGTGGACGGCAGGGACGGCATCGTCGAACTGCTGCGGGAACGGGTGGCCGAGTCGATCGACTCCGGCACGCTGGCCCCCGGCCGCCCCTGGGATGCGGCCCTGACCGCCTGGGCCCGCTCCTACCGCGCGGCCTTCGCGGCCCACCCCAAGGCGATCCCGCTCCTGACGACGTCCCCGGTGCGGGCGCCGCGCGTCCTCGACCAGTACGAGCGGGCGGTGGTCCTGCTCCTGGCCGCGGGGTTCGCCCTCTCCGACGTCATGCCGGTGATCACCGGCCTGGAGAACCTCGTCCTCGGCTCCGCCCTCGACCTGGCGGCGCCGGAGACCATGTGGGTGCTCGCCGAGGAGACGGCGACGCCACGCCTTGCCGAGGCCCTCGCCGCGGCGCCGGGGGGCCGCGCGGAGCGGGCCTTCGAGCTCGGGCTCGCGGGGTTCCTCGCGCATGCGCGGGAGATGCTGATGGCCAACTCGGGGTAACGGCCGCCCTGTTAGTGCCCTGTTCGCACCTACACTCGGTGGCGGCCCGCGTGCCGAAACGAGGGCCGCCGCTCGGCGAGATGGCCGAGATGGCTGTGACAGCCGTGACGGACGTAACGACGGGGAGACGAAGTGCAACGCGTCGGGATCATCGGTGTGGGTGAGATCGGCCGGGCTCTGGTGACCGGCCTGTGCGACGGCGTCGAGGACCCGCCGGAGATCAACCTCTCGCCACGGGGCGCTCGTTCGGCCGCCGAGCTGTCCCAGCGGTATCCGGACAACGTACGGGTGTGCGCCGACAACCAGGACGTGGTGAACCGCTCGGAGCTGGTGATCCTCGCCGTCCGCCCGCAGGACCGTTCCGAAGCCCTCGCCGGGCTCCGGATCGGCGACGGCAGGGTCGTGGTCAGCGTCCTGACCGGTGTCGCCATCGGCGAGCTGCGCCGCACGCTGGGCACCGACGCGCCCGTGGTGCGCGCCATCCCGCTGCCCTCCGCGCGCGAGCGTCGCTCCGTCACCGTGACCTGCCCCTCCCACCCGGCCGTGGACGACCTCTTCGGCTGCCTCGGCGGGACGCTCCCCGTCGCGGACGAGTCGACCCTCAACGTCTTCCAGACGCTGACCGGCACGCTGACCACCCATTACCGGTATCTGGCCACACTCGCCGACTGGGCCGTCCAGCAGGGCATCCCCGCCGAGGGCGCGGACCGCTACCTCCGGGGCCTCTTCCAGGGCGTCGGGCGCGCGCTGGGCGACGACACGCGCTCGCTGCGGCAGCTCGCGGCCGATCACGAGACGCCGAAGGGGCTCAACGAACGCCTTCGCACCACGTGGTTCGACCCGGCCAACGCCGAGGCCCTGACGAAGGCGCTCGACGCGCTCCTCGCCGACCTCGACTAGTCGGCAGCCGGTCCGACCGGCGGGCCGGTCGCGCTACTTGAACGACTCGTCGCCGTCCCACTTCACGTGGACGACCTCCGGCGCGAGGCCGTGGACCACCGCGCGGCCGACGTCCGTCTTGAAGCGGTCGATCAGCCCCTGCACATCACCCACCGGGTACCGGGACTCCAGCGCGCCGATCAGCGCCTCGGTCGAGACGCCGACCGCGCCCGCGAGCTGCTGGGTGTTGTCGGTCCGGTTGTTCCAGCCGGCGGCGTTGTTGCGGCCCACGTGGATCGACTCGGACGCCGTGAGGGCGGACGCGCCCGCCTGGTGGATCAGGTTCTGGCCGGCCACCGGGCGGGCCGTCAGGTGGAAGAGCGCGCCCCTGATGGACACCGTGGACGCGCCCGTCTTGCGGTCCTGCACCTCGCCGCCGCTGGTGAGCATCACATTGAGGTGGACGGCGAGCTGGGCCGTCGTACCGCGGTCGCTCACGGTGACCACGACCGGCCGGGAGATGAGGTTGTTGCCGCCGTTGTTGCGGCACTCGGGGCCGAACTGGAACCCGGCGAGCGAACGGTCCTGGCCCACGATGATGTCCAGGAGCTGGTTCCAGTCGACCCGAGGGGTCGTCTGGGTGCCGCCGACGCGCTGCACGGTTGCCGCCTCCGGCGCCGCGGTCGTGGTCGCGGCCGCGCGCTGCACCGGTGCCGCCTCGGCGTGGGCCTCGGGCGCCGGGCCCGCGAGGACCCGGTGGGCGTTCGCCTCCGCCTCGCGTTCGAACCGGTCGGAGGGGTCCGAGACGCGGAGCCCGTTGCCGTTGTCGGTGCCCGCGACCGGGCCCTGCCGCTGCTGGATGACGTGCGTCAGCTCGTGGGCGAGGGTGTGCCGGTCCGCGCCGCCGTCGCCGATGACGACGTGGCTGCCGGAGGTGTAGGCGCGGGCGCCCACCTCGGCCGCCGAGGCCTTCGCGGCGCTGTCGTCGTGGATGCGGACGTCGGAGAAGTCCGCGCCGAGGCGGGCCTCCATGTCGGTGCGGGTGGCGGTGTCGAGGGGCCGGCCACCGGTGCGGAGCACGTCGTGGACGGCGGACCGCTGCACCGCCCGGACGACGGCCGCGTTGCCCGCGGTGCGCTGCAACGCCATGAGCTCCTGCGCGCTCATGGCGCCGCCCGCGCTCGACGGCGACGCGGCGGGCCGCGCCGGTACGCGGCCGGTTCTGTCGCCGTCGGCGGGTCGGGCGGATTCGCGGGCGCGCATGGGGCCTCCAGGGAGACGGATCGGGACTTTTCCTGGATACGCCATGAGGTGGCCGCCGGGCCAGGTGCGCAAGGGCAGTGTTGTGTGTCTGTTGGGGCAGGACTGGGCCGCGGGGGCGGGGAGAAGGGAGGGAGGGGGAGAGGGCGCGGGCTCAGGAGCCGTAGAACCGTTCCTCCACCACCGCTCGCGCCCTGCGCGTGATGCGCCGGTAGTCGTCCAGCATGTCGCCCACGTGACCGGCGTCGTAGCCCAAGTAGCGCGCCACGGCCGCCAGTTCGCGTCCGTCGGAGGGGAACGTGTCGCCCGCGCGGCCCCGTACCAGCATCACCGCGTTGCGCACGCGGGCCGCGAGGACCCATGCCTCGTCGAGGGTCGCCGCGTCGTCGGCCGGGATCAGCTCCGCCTCGCGCGCCGCGGCCAGGGCCGCGCGGGTGCGGGTCGTGCGCAGGCCCGGCACGGTCCCGGCGTGCTGCAACTGAAGGAGCTGGACGGTCCACTCGACGTCGGAGAGGCCGCCGCGGCCGAGCTTCGCGTGCAGGGTCGGGTCGGTGCCGCGCGGCATCCGCTCCGCCTCCATGCGGGCCTTGAGGCGGCGGATCTCGCGGACCGCGTCCTCGCCGAGGCCGTCCGCCGGATAGCGGAGGGGATCGACGAGGTCGATGAAGGCGCGGCCCAACTCCTCGTCGCCCGCGACCGGTTCGGCCCGCAGCAGCGCCTGGGACTCCCAGACGAGGGACCAGCGGCGGTAGTACGCCTCGTACGACTTCAGGGTGCGCACCAGCGGCCCGCTCCTGCCCTCCGGGCGCAGATCCGCGTCGACGAGCAACGGCGGGTCCGCAGACGGGAGTTGGAGGAGCCTGCGCAGCTCGGCGACGACCTTGGCCGCCGCCTTCGCCGCCTCCTGCTCGTCGGCGCCCTCGCGCGGCTCGTGGACGAACAGGACGTCCGCGTCCGATCCGTAGGCCAGCTCGTGGCCGCCGAAGCGGCCCATGCCGATGACCGCGAAGCGGGTCGGGAGCGTGTCGCCCCAGCCCTCGCGGACGACCGCGCGCAGCGCGCCCGAGAGCGTGGCGGCCGTCAGGTCCGAGACCGCGCCGCCCACCCGGTCCACGAGCCTGCCGGGATCGGCTTCGGCGGGGCTGTCCTCCGTGCCGTACGAACCGATGATGTCGCCCGCGGCGGTGCGGAACAGCTCGCGGCGGCGCATGCCGCGCGCCACCGCGACGGCCTGCTCGGCGCCGTCGGCGCGGCGCACCGCCGCCAGCACCTCCTGCTCCAGATGGGCGCGGCCGCGCGGTTCGAGGCCTCGCTGGTCGCCGAGGAGGGCGACGGCCTCGGGGGCGCGCAGGAGCAGGTCGGGGGCGAGGCGGCCGGCGGACAGGACGCGGGCGAGGTTCTCGGCGGCCGCGCCCTCGTCCCGCAGCAGCCGCAGGTACCAGGGGGTCTTGCCGAGCGCGTCGGACACCTTGCGGAAGCCGAGGAGGCCCGCGTCCGGGTCGGCGGAGTCCGCGAACCAGCCGAGCAGGACCGGCAGCAGGGTGCGCTGGATGGCCGCCTTGCGGGAGACGCCGGACGCCAGCGCCTCCAGGTGCCTGAGCGCGGCACTGGGGTCCGCGTACCCGAGCGCGACGAGCCGCTCGCGGGCTGCCTCGGTACTCAACCGCGCCTCCCGCGGGGCGAGTTGAGCCACCGCGTCGAGCAGCGGACGGTAGAACAGCTTCTCGTGCAGGCGGCGCACCACGGAGGTGTGCCGCTTCCACGCGCGGTGCAGTTCGGTGATCGGCTCGGTGCGCATCCCCAGGGAGCGGCCGATGCGCCGCAGGTCCGCGTCGTCCTCCGGCACGAGGTGGGTGCGGCGCAGCTTGTAGAGCTGGATGCGGTGTTCGAGGGAGCGCAGGAAGCGGTACGCGTCGTCGAGCTGGGCGGCGTCCACCCGCCCCACGTAACCGCCGGTGCCCAGCGCGTGCAGCGCGACCAGCGTCGAGCCGCTGCGGATCGAGGGGTCGCTGCGGCCGTGCACCAGTTGCAGCATCTGCACGGCGAACTCGACGTCGCGCAGCCCGCCGGGCCCGAGCTTCAGCTCCCGGTCGACCTCACCCGCCGGGATGTTCTCGACGACCCTGCGGCGCATCTTCTGCACGTCGGGCACGAAGTTCTCGCGCTCGGCGGCGTGCCAGACGAGCGGCGCGAGTGTGGCGACGTACTCCTCGCCGAGCGCGAGGTCGCCCGCGACCGGGCGGGCCTTCAGCAGCGCCTGGAACTCCCACGTCTTCGCCCAGCGCTGGTAGTACGCGAGGTGGCTGGAGAGCGTACGCACCAGGGGGCCGTTACGGCCTTCGGGGCGGAGGTTCGCGTCGACGGGCCAGATGGTGCCCTCGACGTTCGTCTCGGAGCAGATCCGCATCATGTGCGAGGCGAGCCGGGTGGCGGCCCGCAGCGCCTTGCCCTCGTCGGCGCCCTCGCTTCCGTCGGTGCCGTTGGCGGGTTCCGCCACGAAGATGACATCGACGTCGGACACGTAGTTCAGCTCGTGGCCGCCGCACTTGCCCATCGCGATGACCGCGAGCCTGCACAGCGCCGCGTCGCCGGGCGCGGCCGCGCGGGCCATGGCGAGCGCCGCCCGCAGCGTCGCCGTCGCGAGGTCCGCGAGCTCGGCCGCCGCCTCGGCGACGTCCGTCGTGCCGCACACGTCGCGCGCCGCGATGGAGAGCAGGCAGCGGCGGTAGGCGACGCGCAGCGACACGGGGTCGGTGGCGACGGCGAGACCCCGCTCGAACTCCGCCACGCCGGGGTGCAGGTCCGCCGACTCGTACGTGACGAGGGCACGCCAGTCGCCGGGATGGGTGGCGAGATGGTCGGCGAGGGCCTCGGAGGCGCCGAGCACGCCGAGGAGGCGGTCGCGCAGGGGCTTCGCGGTGACGAGGGTGTCGAGCAGCTCCCGCCGCCCGAGGTCGTCCTGCTGCGCCTCCACGAGCCGGACGAGGCCCAGCAGCGCCAGATCGGGGTCGGCGGTGGCGCCGAGCGCGTCCAGGAGCAGCGAGTCGGAGCGCACGGCGCTCAGCGCCGGGTCGTCGAGCAGCCGCTCCGCGGCGGACGGGTCGGTGAAGCCGTGCCGCAGCAACCGCGTGAACGTACTGCTCCGTCGCCCCTGCGGCAGCGTCATGCCGATCCTCCGTTCGATCGCTCCTCGGGCCGAGCCTACGGCCTGACCGATGAACTCGGCGCACGAGCGGAGTCTGCCCTGTCGAAGGGAAGCCGAAGGCGCGCCGGGAGGTAGGGACCATGCCGAGTGAAGAGCCCCGTACGGAAAGTGCACAGCCCCGTACGGAACTGGACAGCAGGTACAGCAGCGCGGGCGCGGAGGCGACGCCGTGGCCGTCGGCCGTGGCCCGTCTGGAGGCGGCCGAGCTGTTCTGGATCTCGACGGTGCGCCCCGACGGGCGCCCCCACGTCACCCCGCTGCCCGCGGTGTGGCTGGACGGCGCCCTGCACTTCGCGACGGGCCCTGAGGAGCGCAAGGCCCGCAACCTGGCGGCCAACCCGGAGACCGTCCTGACGACCGGCGTCAACGCCTGGGACAAGGGATACGACCTCGTCGTGGAGGGTACGGCCGTACGGGTCGCCGACGAGGCCCGGCTGCGGCGCCTGGCGGCGGCCTGGGAGGAGAAGTACGGCAGCTTCTGGCACTACGAGGTGCGGGACGGCTGCTTCCACCACGGAGCCGGACACGCGTACGTCTTCGCGGTGGCGCCCCGCACGGCGTTCGGCTTCGGCAAGGGCGAACCGTTCAGCCAGACGCGGTGGCGTTTCACGTGAGCCCGACACCCTTCGCAGAGCGCTGACACGGCTCCAACTCCCTGATGTACTGCGCCCCATGGAATACACACTCGAAGTGATCCCGCTGCCGGTCAGCGACATCGACCGGTCCATGGAGTTCTACCGCGACAAGCTCGGCTTCCACGTCGACATCGACACGGAGGTCATGCCGGGCATGCGCATCGTCCAGCTGACCCCGCCGGGCTCGGGCTGCTCCATCGCCCTGGCGGGCGACGCGCTCTGGGAGACGATGGCGGGCCCGAAGCCGGCCGCCGGCGCCTACCAGGGCCTCCAGCTCTGCGTCGCCGACGCGAAGGCGGCCCACGCGGAGCTGGTCGCGCGCGGCCTCGACATCTCGGAGCCGGTGCAGCATGCGCCGCAGGACGGCGGCACGTTCATGTACTTCTCGGACCCCGACGGGAACGGGTGGGCGATCCAGGAGTACCGGGTGCGGGCGACTACATCGCTGCGGGAGGCGATTGTGCCGAAGGCCTGACCACTCCCCTACGGGGGCCGGCGGCTACCGCGGGCACTCCGGCCGCACCGCGCTCCCGCCTACGCCGGTCACGGCGGTTGTGCAGGCCGCGCACAGGCCCGGTTCCGGGCCGCGGAAGGCGTGGTCGCAGTGGTCGCAGTTCTGGAGTGGGTCGGGGCGGTGCGGCCCGGTGGGCGAGGCCGGGAGCGGGGGCGGCAGGAGCGCGGTGAGGCGGTGCGCCAGCAGCGCGGCCGGATGGTGGATCGGCCCCTCGGGCAGGTCGGCGGTGAGGGCGCGGCGTACGGCTTCGGGAGCGACGTCGCGCTCCAGCCAGGCGGCGACGGCCGGGGCGAGACGACGGACGTCGCGTTCGCCGAGCAGGAGGCGGGGATCGTGGCGGCGCAGGCCGGTCAGGACGGTGATCGCGGTGCGGTGGCGGTCGAGGTCCGGAGGGTCGGGGGTGAGGAAGGGGGCGGCCGCCGGGACGGCGCGTGTCGCAGGAGAGGCGGGTGTCGCGAGAGGGACGGGAGTCGCGTGTGAGAGGGGCCTCGGCCTGTCCGGCTGCCGCTGCCCGACGGAAAGCGGGGCCCGCTTCGAACCGGTGTTCATCGCGGGCGGATTGTTGTACGAGACCGTGCGGGTGATGACCCGGCCGGACGGCAGGCGTTCGCGGGTACGGGTGAGGTAACCGTGCCTTTCGAGTTCGCGCAGGGCGGCCGCGATGCGGACCTCGCCCTCGGGAAAGCGGTCCGTGAGGCACTTGATCGTCACCTTGGCGCCGGCGGGAAGCGACTGGATGTGGGTCGCGAGGCCGATGGCCGTGAGGGACAGTTCGCGGTGCTGCGCCAGGTGGTTGCCGACCACGGTGAAACGGTCGGGGTGGCGTCTGTTGATGTGCCGGATGCCGCTGGTGGGAATCGCGGGTGAGGCGCACGGGGGCGCGTTAAGCTGCTGTTCAACCATCAGGAAGTTGCCTCTTCCTCGGTGGTCAGGCCCTCGCACTGGGATTGCAGTCCCTGCGGGGGCCGTCACATGTGTGGGGTTGTGTCGCTGTCGTGGCGAGCCTGCACCGTGGACCGGCATATGCGCCAGCCGAGTTGGGCTGGCTCACCCTTACGGGTAAGTGAGCCGGCGGGCAGGCTCTCGGGGGCCGGGGGCGGTTGGGTCGGGTTCTTTCCCTGAGGGCTTTGGTCTTGATGTCGGGTGCCGCCAGGTGCTGGTCGACCGGGTCCCGAGAACCTCGATGCGGTCAGGCGGAGACGTCGCCGTCTCTTCACTGCCCGTCACGAACTGTCCGGTCTCTGTCCCGGCCTGTCCCGGCTGTCCTGGGTGACGGCGGGGTACGGGTGCGCGTTGGGCAAGCACGGAACGGTACGTCGGAGGTGGGCGCGCATGAGTGTCAGCAGCGGCAGTACGGAACCCTCGGACGCGGCGGACGAACCCGGCTGGGACGTCGATCCGGAGGATGACATCGCCTCCGTGGTCGAAGCGCTCGGACGGCAACAGAAGCGGTGGCGGGAGGCTGCCGGACTGCGTGTCGCCGAGTTCGCCGACGCGATCGGGTACGGCGAGGACCTGGTGCGGAAGGTGGAGCGCGGGGCGCGGATTCCTCGGCCGGAGTACCTGGACAAGGCGGAGGAGGTGTTGGACGCCAAAGGGTTCATCTCCGCGATGAAGGAGGAGATGCTGAAGGCTCGCTACCCCAAGAAAGTACGGGAGTTGGCGAAGCTGGAGGAGCGGGCGGTCGAGGTCCTGCTGTACAGCAACCACAATCTGCATGGGTTGTTGCAGACGGAGGAGTACATGCGGGCACTGTTCAGCATGAGGCTGCCCGCCCAACCGCAGGACGCAGTGGAGCGTGGCGTGGCCGGGCGCTTGAGTCGGCAGTCCATCTTCGGCCGTTCACCCGATCCAACGCTCAGCTTCATCCTGGAGGAGGTGATACTGCGACGCCCGCTCGGAGGCAGAATGGTGTGGCGCCGCCAGCTCGAACGCCTTTTGGAGATCGGGAAGTTGCGAAACGTCGCACTGCAAGTGATGCCGACCGACCGCGAGGAGCACGCCGGAATGGGCGGCTTGATCGAGGTACTGAAGTACGAGGACGGGACAGCGGTGGGGCGGTCCGATGGCGCGTTCAACGGCCGCCCGGTATCCGACCCGAAACAGCTCCGCGTCCTCGAACTGCGGTATGGCATGATCCGGACCCAGGCTCTCCCGCCAGGGGAGTCACTGGCCTTCATCGAGCAAGTGCTGGGAGAAACATGACCCTCAAGTCCGCTGCCGGGGACGCGTCCGAGATGGAGTGGCTCAAGAGCAGCTACAGCAGCAGCGACGACGTGAACGACTGCGTCGAGGTCGCCACCGCCGCCGACGCTGTGCACGTCCGCGACTCCAAGAACGCCCGGGGACCCCAGCTCGCGTTCCCCACCACCGCATGGGCCCACTTCGTGACGTACGCCTCCGCGGGCTGACCCGGGCCAGGGGGCCGAAGGCAGGACGCCATGGGCCCGCCTGGCCGAAGCTTGTCAGCGGGAACAGGGGCTACAGCACCGGCAGGTTTTTACGGAGTTCGAAAGCCGTGACCTCCGACCTGTACTCCTCCCACTCCTGCTTCTTGTTGCGGAGGAAGAAGTCGTAGACGTGTTCGCCGAGCGTTTCGGCGACCAGTTCGGACTTTTCCATGAGTGCGATGGCCTCGCCGAGGTTCTGTGGGAGCGGTTCGATACCCAGGGCTCGGCGCTCGGCGTCGCGGAGTGCCCATACGTCGTCGTCCGCGCCCGGCGGGAGTTCGTAACCCTCCTCGATGCCCTTCAGGCCGGCGGCGAGCAGTACCGCGTAGGTCAGGTAGGGGTTGGCGCCGGAGTCGATCGAGCGGACCTCGACCCGTGCCGAGCCCGTCTTGCCCGGCTTGTACATCGGGACGCGGATCAGGGCCGAGCGGTTGTTGTGGCCCCAGCAGATGTACGAGGGGGCCTCGCCGCCCGCGCCCGCGGTGCGCTCGGAGCCGCCCCAGATGCGCTTGTAGGAGTTCACCCACTGGTTGGTGACGGCCGAGATCTCCGCGGCGTGCCGCAGCAGGCCCGCGATGAAGGAGCGGCCGACCTTGGAGAGCTGGTACTCGGCACCCGACTCGTAGAACGCGTTGCGGTCGCCCTCGAAGAGGGAGAGGTGCGTGTGCATGCCCGAGCCCGGGTGTTCGGAGAACGGTTTCGGCATAAAGGTGGCCTGGACGCCCTGTTCGAGCGCGACCTGCTTCATGACCAGGCGGAAGGTCATGATGTTGTCGGCCGTGGAGAGCGCGTCGGCGTAGCGGAGGTCGATCTCCTGCTGGCCGGGGGCGCCCTCGTGGTGGCTGAACTCGACCGAGATGCCCATGGATTCGAGCATGGTGATGGCCTGGCGGCGGAAGTCCATGCCCACGTTCTGCGGGGTGTGGTCGAAGTAGCCGGAGTTGTCGGCGGGGGTGGGCCGCGAGCCGTCCAGCGGCTTGTCCTTCAGGAGGAAGAACTCGATCTCCGGGTGGGTGTAGAAGGTGAAGCCCAGGTCGGAGGTCTTGGCGAGGGCCCTCTTCAGTACGTAGCGGGGGTCCGCGAAGGACGGGGAGCCGTCCGGCATCAGGATGTCGCAGAACATGCGGGCCGTGCCCGGGGCCTCCGCGCGCCAGGGCAGCACCTGGAAGGTCGACGGGTCCGGCTTGGCGATCATGTCCGACTCGTACACCCGGGCGAAGCCCTCGATGGCCGAACCGTCGAAGCCGATGCCCTCGTCGAAGGCCTGTTCCAGCTCGGCCGGGGCCACCGCCACCGACTTCAGGAAGCCGAGGACGTCCGTGAACCACAGGCGCACGAACCGGATGTCGCGCTCCTCCAACGTACGGAGCACGAATTCCTGCTGCTTGTTCATCTTCCGCTTCCACCCATCCTTGCTGGTCAGGCCACCTGCGCCCGCGCCTCGGGACACACTCGGGACACATTGGCATCCGAGCATGCCACTCCGTGGTTTCGGGCGCGTTGCGGGCGCCGCGGGCGCCGCGCCGTGCCCGTGCTCTGTCCTCTGTGCCCGAACCCGGCACCCGTGCTCTGTGCCCATAGTGCCTGCTGATCGGCGGCTCGGTAACAGCGGGCCGTTCGATCTCTCCCCGACTTGTCGGCAAGTCGGGGACGACGGGGCTCCGACTGGGCTCGGCTTCGGTCCGGTCCGAACCTTTAACACGCCGCGTCCGTCCCTGCCACCCCGTCCGTCGTTGGATGCTCCATCGGGGCGGTCACTGAGCGGCTCAGAGCCGGGCCGGGCCGGACTGGGCTGGACTGGGCTGGGCTGGGCTGGGCTCGGCTGGGCTGGGCTGGCTGGCTGGCTGGCTGATTGATGGCTGCTGGCTGCTGGCTCGAATCTTGCGTCCGGCTGCTGCTGCCGGCGTCGTGGATCCGCGGATGCCCTGTAGTACTGGGCCTCCCTCGGATTACGATCAGCGGACTCGTTCGTCGTCCCGTTCGGCCCTTTCCGCAGAAGGACACATCATGGGTTCCGCCAAGAACACGAGCAATGCTTCCCGCAAGGCCCGGATAGAGGAGATGCGCCGGGCGGACCGTGCGCGTGACCGGCGGGGGCGGGCCCTGACGATCACCCTCGGCGCGGTCCTCGTCGCGGCGCTCGGCGTGGGCGGCTTCTTCCTCTTCGACAACGCGTCCGACGACTCGGGGTCGACGGACGACGCGAAGGGTTGGCCCAAGTACAAGGTCTCCGCCGACGGCGAGAAGGTCTGGGGCAAACTCGGCCGTACGCACGTCGCGAAGCAGGTCGACTACCCCATGACGCCGCCCGTCGGCGGGGACCACAACCAGGTGTGGATGAACTGCAACGGCGACGTCTACGAGAAGGAGATCCCGGAGGTGAACGCCGTGCACTCCCTCGAGCACGGTGCCGTCTGGGTCACGTACAACGACAAGGCGAAGCCGGCCGACCTGAAGAAGCTCGAAGCGAAGGTCAAGGCCACGCCGTACTCGCTGATGAGCCCGGTGAAGGACCAGAAGGACCCCGTCATGCTGACCGCCTGGGCCCACCAGCGGACGGTCTCGGGCGCGGACGACCCGAAGGTCAAGGAGTTCTTCTCCAAGTACGTCCAGGGCAAGCAGACGCCGGAGCCGGGGGCGGCGTGCACGAACGGGATGGCACAGTGAGGCGACGTACCAACTGGCTCGTCGGGGGCGTCGTCGCCGCGGTCGTCGCCGGGGGCGGCATCACGGCGGCGGTCGCCGCCACGGACTCCTCCGACTCCGGGAACTCGCCCGCGAGCTCGTCGGCCGACGCGGGGTTCGCGCGGGACATGGCCGTCCACCACCAGCAGGCCGTGGAGATGTCGTACATCGTGCGGGACCGGACCGACGACGAGGAGGTGCGGCGCCTCGCCTACGACATCGCGCAGACCCAGGCCAATCAGCGCGGGATGCTGCTCGGGTGGCTGGATCTGTGGGAGCTGCCGAAGGTGCCGGACGGGGCTCCGATGGAGTGGATGGGCATGGGGGACATGCCGCCCGGCAAGGACGGGGCGCTGATGCCGGGGATGGCTACGGGGGCGGAGCTCGAACGGCTGGGGAAGCTGAGCGGCAAGAAGGCGGAGGTGCTGTATCTCCAGCTGATGACGCGGCACCACCGGGGTGGGGTGCATATGGCGCAGGGGTGTGTGGAGCGGTGCGAGGTTTCCGCGGAGCGGAGGCTGGCTCGGGGGATGGTGGAGTCTCAGGAGTCGGAGATCGCGCTGATGTCGACGCTGCTGAAGGCGCGGGGCGCTAAGCCGTGATGTGACGCTGGTGCTGGCGCTGTGCCTGGGCGGTGCGCCGGGGGCCCGTCTGTGGGGCGGGGCCGCGGGGGTATGTGCGTACTCGCCATCCCTGCGCCGCGCCTCACGGACAAAGACGCCACCGACTCCTCAGTGCTCCGTTCGCACATACCCCCACGTCCCCTCGCGAGCGCTTGCGGCTGCCGGTTGGTGGCGGTCAGGTCACGCCAGGCGCGGCAGGTCCTCCCGGAGGAGCCGGCCTTTGAGCCGCGTTCCGGTGACGTAACGCTCGACCTCGGCAACCGCGTACTCCCCCAGCCTGCGCACCTCACTCCCCTGCGCCCCCGCCACATGCGGGGTCACCAGCACGTTGGGGAGGGTGAGGAGGGCGTGGCCCGGCGGCAGTGGTTCGGGGTCCGTGACGTCGAGGAACGCGTCGAGGCGCCCCGCCCCGCACTCCCGCGCCAGCGCCTCCGTGTCGATGAGTGAGCCCCGCGCCGTGTTGATGATGACCCCGCCGTCCGGGATGCGCTTCAGCATGTCGGCGTTCAGGAGGCCCCGGGTCTCGGGGAGTTGGGGCGCGTGGACCGTGACGATGCTGCTGCGCTCGCAGAGGGCGGGCAGGTCCACCAGTTCCGTGCCCAGTTGCATCGCCTCGGCGCGGGTCACGTAGGGGTCCGTGAGCAGGACGCGGAAGCCCGCGTCCGATCCCCGCAGCGCCGCGATCACGCGGCGGCCGATGCGGGACGCGCCGATGACGCCGATGGTGCGCGCGTCCGCTCCGGTGCGGGCGGTGAAGGGCGGCCACCCGGACGCGTAACCCGCCGCGGCGGACAGCGCCCCCTTCGCCGCGAACGTGATCGCGGCGAGGGTGAAGGCCACCACGGGGTCCGCGTTGGCGTCCGCCGCCGAGGAGACGACGATGCCGCGGTCCCACACGGCCTCCGTCACCATCGGCTTGACGGAGCCCGCCGCGTGGATGATCGCGCGCAGGGCGGGTGCGGAGGACAGGATCTGGGGTGTCAAGGGTGGGCAACCCCAGCCCGTTACCAGTACTTCCGCCGTGGAGAGCGCGGCCGTCGCCTCCGGGCTCGTGAGAGGGCCGGAGAGCAGGGGTGATGTCAACTGCGCGCTGCGGGCGAGCCGTTCGCGCAGGTCCGGTGGGAAGACCCGGTCCGCGACCTCGGCGGCCATGGCCAGGGCCGTGATGGGCGGACCGTCGCCGTTCCGTTCCCGCCGATCCGCCCGCTCTGCCTGCTCTGCCACGCGTGACCGTCCCTCGTAGTAACCGGTTACCAACCAGCGTCTGGAGGCTAGGGCCAATTTGGGAAAGTGGTCAAGAGACAGCTGGGCAAGGGGGGTTGACCGGGTGAAGTAAGCGCTTTAGATTCCGGGCACCTTATTCCGACGACGGAGGGGTTGCCGTGCCGACGGTGACGAAGGACCGGGCGGAAACCGAGGCGGTGGAGCCGCCCGGCAGGCAAGATACCGGGGCAAGTAGGAGTGAATCGGTACGCGATACGGCGTGGAAGCGGTTTCAGCGGACGCGCTTCCTCGTGCTGCTCATGGCGCCCGGACTCGCGTACTTCCTGGTCTTCCACTACGGCGCCTTCGTCGCCAACGCGGTGGCCTTCAAGGAGTACGTCCCCTTCGACGGTCTCTGGGCCAGCCCTTGGGTGGGCACGGAGAACTTCTCGCGGATGTTCGGCGATCCGGACTTCTGGCGCGCGACGTGGAACACCCTGTTCATCGCCGTGCTACAGCTGGTCTTCTTCTTCCCCGCGCCGCTCGCCCTCGCGCTGCTCCTGCACGGCCTGACCTCGGATCTGCTGCGTCGTTTCACGCAGTCCGTGATCTATCTGCCGCACTTCCTGTCGTGGGTCGTCGTCGTGGCGCTCTTCCAGCAAGTGCTGAGTGACACGGGCCTGTTGAACACCTTCCTCAGCGACTCGGGGCTGCACACCGTCGACATCATCGGCAATCCGGACGCGTACCGGGCGCTCGTCGTCGTGGAGGTGATCTGGAAGGACGCGGGGTGGGGGACGATCATCTTCCTCGCCGCGCTGATGCAGGTCGACGAGCAGTTGTACGAGGCCTCCGCCATCGACGGGGCCGGGCCCTGGCGGCGCTTCTGGCACGTCACGCTGCCCAGCATCCGGCCCATCATCGTCCTGCTGCTGATCATGCGGCTCGGCGACATCCTCTCGGTCGGCTTCGAACAGATGCTTCTCCAGCGGCAGTCGGTCGGCCCGGAGGTCGGCGAGGTCCTCGACACCTTCGTCTTCTGGCAGGGCATCGTCGGCGGCGACACCGGATACGCGGCGGCCGCCGGCCTGTTCAAGGGCGTCGTCGGCGCCGCGCTCGTCTTCACCGCCAACCGGATCGCCCACCGGCTCGGCGAGCAGGGGGTCTACAAGTGAGTACAGGTCACGTCACCAGGCCCGCCTGGATGGAGAAGCCGCGGTTCGCCACCAAGGCCGCCAAGGCCGTCGCCGTCGTCGTCGTGCTCGCGCTCGTGCTCGTCCCGTTCCTCGTCATCGTCTCGACCTCGCTCGCCTCCAACCGTGAGGTGGTGGACAACGGCGGCTGGGTGCTGTGGCCGAGCGATCCGACGCTGCGCGCCTACCGGACCATCCTCGACGGCGGCATCGTCACCAAGGCGCTCGGCGTGAGCGTCGGCCTCACAGTCGTGGGCACGCTCTTCTCGCTCGCGTGCACCACCTTCCTCGCGTACGCCCTGGCCCGCCCCGGCGTCTTCGGCGGCAGGCCCGTGCTGCTGCTCATCCTCTTCACCTTCCTCTTCCCGCCCGGCATGATCCCCGCGTTCCTGCTGGTCAAGGGGATGGGGATGCTGGACACGTACGCCGCGCTGATCGCCCCCGTGCTCATCAACGTCTTCAACCTGATCGTGCTGCGCGGCTTCTTCCAGGGGATACCCGAGGAGCTGTACGAGGCCGCCCGGCTCGACGGCGCCGGTGACTGGCACATCCTGTGGCGGATCGTGCTCCCGCTGTCCAAGGCGGCGCTCGCCGTGGTCTCCCTCTTCTATGCCGTGAGCTATTGGAACGCCTGGTTCCATGCCTCCATCTACATGGAGTCCGGCCACTGGCCGCTGTCGCAGGTGCTGCGTACGTACGTCATCGGCGGCTCCCAGATCGCCGACACCGGGCTGAGCGAGGCCGGCCTGGTCTCCGCCCCGCAGACGACACAGATGGCCGTCCTGGTGATCGCCACCGTGCCGATCCTGCTCGTCTACCCCTTCCTCCAGAAGTACTTCACCAAGGGCGTGCTCACCGGCGCCATCAAGAGCTGAGCTCCTCTCCCACCCGTCGTCCCGAAGGGTTCATCCACGTGTCCGGTTCCTCGATGTCGCGGCGTACCGTGCTCCGCTCCATGGCCGTCGGCGGCGCCGCCCTGGCCGCCCCGTCCCTCCTCACCGCCTGCTCGACCGGCTCCGGCGGCGGCGACGTCGCCAACGCGGGCAAGAAGGCGGCGCCCTGGCCGACGTACACGCCGGCGAAGGGCCCCGCCCCCGACCTGGCACCGACCCCCGAGGGCGTCCAGCCCGGATACACGAGGTATCCGCGGAAGCTGGTGCGGGCGACGAGCGAGAAGCCGGGCACCGGCAAGCAGAAGATCAAGGTCATGACCATCACCTACGGCACCCCGCCGAAGCCGGTCGGCCGCAACGAGTACTGGCAGGCCGTCAACGAAGCGCTGGGCGTCGAGGTCGAGTTCACCGTCGTGCCGGACGCCGACTTCCGCGCCAAGATGTCCACCCTCATGTCGGGCGACGACCTGCCCGACATGATCAACTTCGGGGGCGGGTACGTCCTGCCGCGCGAGTCGCAGTTCGTGAAGTCGCGGTGCGCCGATCTGAGCGAGCACCTGTCGGGCGACGCGGTCAAAGACTACCCCAACCTCGCCAACATCCCGACGTACGCCTGGGAGGGCATGGGCCGCATCGCCGGGCGCATCTACGGACTGCCGATCGAGCGCGCCAAGGTGCACGGCGCGATGTTCATCAACCGTGAGGCGTTCGACCGGGCCGGATACGAGCCGGGGATGTCCGCGCCCGACTTCCGGGCGATGGCGAAAGAGGCCTCGCAGGGCAAGAAGTACGGCCTCGGCGCGTCCACGGTGGGCTCCTTCGGATGTCTGTACCACGCGATGTGGCACGGCGCGCCCAACCAGTGGCGGATCAAGGACGGCAAGGTCACCGACATGTACGGGACCGACGCGTTCAAGGCCGCCCTCGAATACATGGCCGGGATGCGCGCGGCCGGCTCGTACAACCCGGACGCCACATCGATCTCCCAGGTCGACCTGAAGACCCAGTTCCACAACGGCACCGTCCGCTCGATGACCGACGGCTGGGGCGCCGTCATCTCCAACGCCCAGGGCATCAAGGACGAGTTCACCCTCGACGTCGCCGAGCCCTACACGGTCGACGGCGCCACACCCGTCTACCAGCAGAACCGCGGCTGTTTCGGTTACACGGTCATCAAGAAGACCTCCAAGGAGCGGGTGCGGCTGATGCTGCGGGTGCTCGACTGGCTGGCCTCGCCGTTCGGCTCGAAGGAGTACGAGCTGATGCACTACGGAGTGGAGGGCACCCACTTCGAGTACAACAAGGACGGCGACCCGGTCGCCACCGAGCTCGGCCTGATCGACTCCAGGACCAACCTGCCCTTCCCGTACCTCATGGACGCGCCGCAGCCGCTGTACTTCCCCGGCTTCCCCGACCTCACCGAGCGGCTGCACGCCTGGGAGAAGAAGGTCGTCCCGCTCCTCGTGCCCGACGACCACTGGGGCCTGATGTCGGACACGTACAACCGGCAGGGCGCTTCCATGCAGCAGATCATCGACGACGGCGTGACGGCGATCGTCTCCGGCCGCAAGAAGCTCTCCGACTGGGACGGCATCTACGCCAAGTGGCGCTCGCAGGGCGGCGAGCGGGCCGCCGAGGAGTTCCTGGAGGAGTACGAGGCCGCGCACTGACCCGGTGGCGGGGCGCGGGATGATGGGACCGGGGCGGGCGGGCCGCGAGGGCCGCAACTGCGCCCCGGTCCCGGTGGGTTGGCCGCCGGACGGCGGCCGGCCGATGGCCAGGAGAGGGAGACACAGTGGGTGAGCGGGTCACCATCCGCGAGGTGGCCGCGCGCGCGGGCGTCTCGGTGGCGACGGTCTCGCGGGTGCTCGCGGGCAACTACCCGACGTCCACGGCGTCGCGCGCCAAGGTGCTGCGCGCCGTCAAGGACCTGGACTACGTCGCCAACGCGCACGCGCGCGCGTTGGCGGGCGCGGGCCGCAAGACCATCGCCGTGCTCATGTACGACGTGGTCGGGGCGTTCTACGCGCAGGTCGCGCAGGGCGTGGAGGTGGAGGCCGCCCAGCGGGGCCGGCTCACCCTGGTCGCGTCCACGGGCAGCGACCCGGCGCGCGAGCTGGCCCTGGTCCAGATGATGCGGGAACAGGCCGCCGAGGCCGTGATGCTGGTGGGCGGCGCCGTCCAGGACGACGAGTACCGGCAGCGGATGGCGCGGTACGCCGAGGCGCTCGCGGCGGCGGGCTCCCGGCTCGTCCTGTGCGGGCGTCCCGCGCCGACGCCCGGCATGCCCGCGCTCGTCGTCGAGTACGACAACGAAGCGGGCGCCCACGCGGTGACCAGCCATCTCCTGGGCGCCGGGCACCGGCGGATCGCGCTGCTCGGCTACGAGCCGGGCAACACGACCGGCGACGACCGGCTCGCCGGGTTCCTGCGGGCGCTCGCGGACCACGGGGTGCCGCGCGAGGAGGCCGTCATCCACGGCGTCGGCTTCGGGCAGAACAACGGCTATCGGGCGATGCGGGAGCTGCTCGACAGGTCGGACGACAGGCCCGACTTCACGGCGGTCTTCGCGGGCGACGACCGGGCCGCGGCGGCGGCGATCGTCGCGCTGCGGGAGTACGGGTTGCGGGTGCCGGAGGACATGTCGGTGGTCGGCTACAACGACGATCCGGTGGCCGGTGACATCACTCCCGGCCTGACGACCGTGCACATTCCCGCGGAGGAGATGGGGCGCACGGCGGTCCGGCGCGCCCTCTCCGGCGCCCCGGCCGCAGGGCAGGAGCGGCATGTGCTGGGGACGCACATTGTGATTCGGGAGAGTGTGCGGGCGGTGCGGGCGCGCCCCTGAGAGGGCCGGATGTCGGGTGCGGGGGTGTCGTGGCTGATCGCGCAGTTCCCCGCGCCCCTGACGGGGGCCCGGTGGTGCTTTCGTCACGCTGTTGTCGTCAGGATTGTCTTCGCTACCTCTTCGGGGTGGTCGCGCATCACCAGGTGGGTCGATGGGGCGGCTACTCGGAAGGTTGCGTCGAGGTGGTGGGACAGGTGTCGCTGGCGGGTGAGCCAGCGGCGTGAAGCCCCCGCGTAGGCAGCCAGCACCGTCACCGGGAGGCCGGCCGGCAGGGGCACGCGGCGTCGGAGTGCGGTCAGTTCGCGCGCCACGTCGGCGTACGTCGCGTACTCCATGAGCGTCGCCCGCCACACGCGGCTGCTGCCGTACACCCGGGCCCAGGGCGTGGGCGCCGCGAGGCGTCGCAGGACGGGACCCGTCGCCCGTGGCAGGCCCGCCGCGCACAGCAGCGTCCCGCACGCGCGCGTGGCCGTCACGCGGACCCCGCGCGGCAGCAGGGCACGCGGCCGCTCCTCGACGCTGGAGTCGACCAGGACGAGTCCCTCCGTACGGTCCGGATACAGCCTCGCGAAAGCCTCCGCGTGGAATCCGGCCAGGGAGTGGCCGACCACCGTGACCCGCTCCGTGCCGAGCCGCACCGCGTCGAGGAGGCGCCGGACGCGGTCCGCCTCGTCCCGCAACGCGGGCGCCACGCGCGCGTGGCCGCTGAGACCGAGGCCGGGGCGGTCGAAGCGGACGACGGTCCGGTGCGGGGCGAGGAACGGGACCACCGGGTCCCAGTCGAACCAGCCGAGGCCGAGCCCCGCACTGAGCACGCACACCGGCCCGCTCCCGCTCACCTCGACATGGTGCGGGACTCCCCCGACGCGTACGAAGGTCACCCGCGGTCCGCCTCCGCAGGCCGGACCTTCGCCGTCCCCGACACCGACCACGCGAGCGTCACCAGCCACCCCGCGATCAACAGCACCTGGAGGCGCTGTCCGATCCCGAGCCCCCACGTCCCCCGGCCCGCCTCGAACGCGGCGACGGACGCCAGCGTCCAGCCCGTGGCGGCCAGTGCGAGGACGACGAGGAGGGGCCCGGTGCGGGCGAGCACCGGCCACGGGACGGCGCGACGCCGCGCGGCGACCGTGAACAGGACCATGGCCAGCAGCGCCGCCGTGGCCGCCACGCTGCTGCTGACCGTGTGTGCGGAGTGCGTCCAGGGGACGGTGCCCGCCCGCTCGCGCGCGGCACAGACCGCGTCGGCGGTCGCCACGCAGTTCAGCGGCAGCCGGGAGTCGGCCGCCGTGGCCGCCCCGAACAGCGCGAGTCCCGCCCACCCCGCCGTGGTCCACCGTTCCCGGCGCGGCAGCCGTGCCAGGGCGAGCGCCGCGCCCGCGAGGACGAGCAGGCCCGCGACGAAGTCCGCGGTGCGGAAGAACGTCCCGTACGGCTGGTCCTCGGCGGCGAGTTCACTGACGTACGTCGTGCGGGGCGAGAGCCCGGTCGGCAGGAAGGCCTCGACCGACCACGTGCTGTAGGCGAGGGCGGCGGCCAGCAGGAGGCCCGCGAGGGCACGCGCGGCGGTGGGGTGGAGGGACCTGTCGGGGCAGTGGGGGCGCTGGGCGCGGCCGCCACGCCGCCTTCGCCGCCGCTGTGTGGCCATGGGGGCGGCTGCCGTCGTGGCCGTCGTGGAGGAGGGCATCGGTGGGCACGCGTCATCTCTGCGCATGGGCCGGCCGGTGCTCGGGGTGGATCCAGCTGGGTTTGCGGTACTTGAGGAAGGCCGCGGGCGCGAGGACACCGAGCGCGAGGAGGCCGCCGCCGACGATCAGCAGGTAGCGCCAGAGCGGGCCCTTGCCGAACTGGTCGGGCGGCACGAAACCGATGGCCAGCGCGACGAGGGACGCGACGAAGCCGACGGACGCGACGAGCGTCACGGCGGGGACCACGAAGCCGCGCGGCACCTCCGGATGCGTCCTCCGCAGCCGTACGACGGCCACGAACATCAGCAGATACGCGATGAGGTAGATCTGCACGGTGATGACGGAGAACATCCAGTACGCACTGGAGACGTCGTCACTGAAGGCGTAGAGGACACCGATCAGCGTGGTGATCACACCCTGCGCGACCATGATGTTGCGGGGGACGCCGGCCTTGTTGAACTTCTGGAGGACGGGCGGCAGATAGCCCTCCTGCCGGGCGAGCGTCACGAGTCCCTTCGCGGGGCCCGCGAGCCAGGTGAGCATGCCCCCGAGGGCCGCCATGACCAGCATGATCCCGACGATCTTCGTCAGCCAGCCGACGTGGAAGTGGTCGAAGAACGCCTGGAAGGCCTGCATCAGACCGGCGGTGAGGCTGAGCTGCCCCGACGGCATGACCCAGCTGATGGCCAGGGCCGGAAGGATGAAGATCAGCAGGACGAGGCCGGTGGCGAGGAAGATCGAGCGGGGGTACTCGGAGCGCGGGTGGCGCAGCGACGACACATGGACACCGTTCATCTCCATGCCCGCGTAGGAGAGGAAGTTGTTGACGATGAGGACCAGGCTGGCGAGGCCGGTCCACGGGGGCAGCCAGTGGTCGGCGCTCATGGGCGCGGCGGACGCGTTGCCCTGCCCCAGGAAGACGACGCCGAGCGCGACGAGGACGACACCGGGGACGAGGGTGCCGATGACGAGCCCCCAGGAGGAGAGCCCGGCCACTGTCCTGGTCCCCCGGCAGGTGACCCACACGCCGGTCCAGTAGATGACGACGATGACGATCGCTACGTAGAGGCCGTTCTCGGCGAGGCTCGGATGGACGACGTACGCGAACGTCGAGGCGACGTAGGCGAGCAGGCTCGGGTAGTACGCGATGGTCATGGCGAACTGGCACCAGACGGCGACGAACCCGAGCGGCTTGCCCAGGGCCTCGCTCACCCAGCGGTAGATGCCGCCGGACCACCCGGAGGCGAGTTCGGCGCCGACGAGGGCGGTGGGGAGCAGGAAGACGACGGCGGGCAGGAGGTAGAGGAAGACGGCGGCCAGTCCGTAGATGGCCATGGAGGGCGAGGGGCGCAGACTGGCCACGGAGGCGGTGGTCATCAGGGCGAGCGTCAGCCAGGAGATGAACTGCCGCGGAATGGCCGGGTCCGGCTCCGGCAGGGTTCCCGTACCGGTCTGCTCCGGTTCGTCCTTTTTCGTCATGCGCTCATGATCGTCGGAGCGGCGGGGGCCCGCATGTCGCCGCATACCCGGCGGGGGTAGGGTGCGTCCCATGGCGAGGACGAGGAGCCGCACGGGGCACGGGCAGTGGCTGCTGCTCGTCGCGCTGCTCTTCGGGATCGTGACGATGCATACGTTGGGGCACCCCTCCGGGGGTTCCGGCGGGGGGCATGGGGAGGGCCAGCAGCATGGGGCCGACGTGTCCCATGCCAGTGCGTCCGGCGCGATGGTGGGCCTTGTGGCCCCCGAGCGTCACGGTCACCGTGACATGAGCGCGAGCGCGCTCCTGCCCCTGCCCGCCTCCCTGTCCGTGTCCGAGGCCGGTCCCGGCTCCGGGTCGCACGACGGCGGGATGGCGATGGACCCGCTGTCCGTGTGCCTCGCGGTCCTTGCCGCCTTCACGCTCGCCCTGCTGGTGCGGGCGGGCCTGCTGCGGCGGGGCGGCCCGGGTATCGCCGGTCCGCGCGCTCCCGGGCGGCTCCTCCACGTCCTGCGGCCCAATCCGCCGCCCCCTCGCACACTCCTGTCCCGTCTGTCGGTGCTGCGCATTTAGGCCTGCGCACCGGCTGCTTCGTGCTGCCCGCCGAACCCGTGGGGACGCGGTGAGACCCCGCGGGCGTCGAGCGGTGCGCCAGAAGCAGCAGATGCGCCCATCTGCACGCACCATCAGACGAGGTGTCACCCAGTCATGCCAGTTATGCCAGTTATGCCAATCATGCGTAAAGAAGCTTCTCCGCACGTCCCGTCCCAGGCCGCTCCCTCGCGGCGCGCCGTGCTCGGTGCCGCGGCCGTCGTCGCCGGGGCGGGGGTTCTGACGGCCTGTTCCGATGCGGAGCAGGGCGGCGGCCACGGCGGGCACGGCCGGGGCGGCGCGTCCGGGTCCGAGGGCTATGTGGACCCTGCGGGCAAGGAGGTCGCGGCCGCCGAGAAGAAGCGCGGCAAGGGCGGCCGGACCCGCGAGGTGCGGCTGACGGCGGTGGAGACCGGGCTCGACCTGGGCGGCCCCACGGTCCGGACGTGGGCGTACGGCGACCGGCTCCCCGGCAAGGAGGTCCGGGTCACCGCGGGCGACACCCTCGCCCTCACTCTCGCCAACCACCTCCCGCAGTCCACCTCCCTGCACTGGCACGGCATCGCCCTGCGCAACGACATGGACGGCGTCCCCGGCCTCACCCAGCGGTCCATCAAGCCCGGGGCCGACTTCACCTACCGCTTCGCGGTGCCCCACCCGGGGACGTACTGGTTCCATCCGCACTCCGGCACCCAGCAGGACCGCGGGCTGTACGCACCCCTGATCGTCGACGACCCGAAGGAGCCGCTGAAGTACGACAAGGAGTGGGTGATCGTCCTCGACGACTGGGTCGACGGAGTGGACGGCTCGACCCCGGACGGCGTGCTCGCCGAGCTGAGCAAGGGCATGGCCGACCACGACATGGGCGACGGGGCCTCCGGCGGCCACGGCGGGCACGACATGTCGAAGATGTCGAACACGTCGCCGCGGGCGGACGGTCCCGGTCCCTCCCGCATGATGATGGGCGCCAAGAGCGACCTGCTGGGCGGCGACGCGGGCGATGTGGCCTATCCGCACTACCTGATCAACGGGCGTACGGCGGCGGCGCCTTCGCAGTTCCGCGCCCGCCCCGGCGACCGCATCCGCCTCCGCATCATCAACGCCGGCGGGGACACGGCCTTCCGCGTGGCCCTCGGCGGCCACGAGATGACGGTGACGCACACGGACGGCTTCCCGGTGCGGCACGCGAGGACGGAGGCGCTGCTCCTCGGCATGGGCGAGCGGTACGACGTGCTGGTCACCGCCAAGGACGGCGTCTTCCCGCTGACGGCCGTCGCCGAGGGCAAGAAGGCGGCGGCGCTCGCGGTGCTGCGCACGGGCGGCGGGGCCGCGCCGACCGCGTCGACCCGCCCCGACGAGCTGAAGGGCCGCCTCCTGACCGCCGCCGGACTGAGGGCGCACGAGTCGGTCGCCCTGCCCTCCCGCAAGCCGGACCGCACGATCAGGCTCCGGCTGACGGGCGGCATGGCCGCGTACGACTGGGCCTTCGACAAGCAGCCCTACTCCCCCGGCCGGCGGCACCCCGTCCGCGCGGGCGAGCGGGTCCGCCTGACCTTCGCCAACTCGACGTCGATGTGGCACCCCGTGCACCTGCACGGGCACACCTTCGCCCTGGCGAACACCGCGGGCGGCCCCCGCAAGGACACCGCGACCGTCCTGCCGAACAGCAGCCTGACGGTGGACTTCGACGCGGACAACCCGGGCCTGTGGATGATCCACTGCCACAACGTGTACCACGCGGAGGCGGGCATGATGACGGTCCTCGGCTACCACGGATGACCATCCGTAAGAGGTAGGCACTTATCGCCAGAAGCGGGATAATAACGGCATAGCAGCCGACCGGCCTCCCCTTCCCGAAGGGGGCCATCCCATGACCACCCCGGGCGTCCCGCAACAACCGCCCCAGCCGCTACCGGAACAGCAGGTCCGCAACGGCCTCGGTACCGCGGCCCTGGTGCTCGGCATCATCGGGGTGCTGTGCGGGCTGGTGCCGCTGCTGTTCTGGGCGGCGGGCGTGCTCGCCGTCCTGGCGCTGGTCTTCGGCTGCGTCGGCATCGGGAGGGCCCGCAGGGGCCAGGCCACCAACCGGGGCACGGCGATCTGGGGCACCTCGCTCGGGGCGGTCGCCGCGGTCCTCGCTGTCGTCGGTCTCGTCATCACCGTCTCGGTCATCGACGACACGGTGGACGAGCTGGACGGGACCGGCGGCAAGAAGGAGGCGGCGACCGCGCCCGCCGAGCCGTCCGGCTCCGACCGGCGGACGGAGGACGATTCGGGCGAGCTGGGCTTCGGGGAGACCTTCGCGTACGACGACGGTCTCAAGGTGACCGTCGGAAGCCCCTCCCCCTACCGTCCCGGCCCGGATTCGGTGGGCCACGCCCCCGGCAACAAGGCCCTGACGGTCAAGATCACCGTCGTCAACGGCTCGGACGGTACGGCCGACCTCGATTTGTCCACCGTGACGTTCAAGGACGCCGACGGGGCCGAGGGCGAGATGATTTTCGCCGGCGACATGCCGAGGGAGCTGGCCGGCAAGCTGCAGCCCGGCAAGGAGGCCACCGCCACCTACGCGGTGAGCCTCCCGCAGGACGCGGCGTCGGTACTTGAGGTGCAGGTCGAGCCCGGCGTGTTCGCGTACGACAACGCCACCTGGTCCGGACGCACCCGCTGACGTGCGCAGACACCCTGCTCAGCCGCCCCAGCCAGGCATCGCGTCGCTCTGACGATTACACTGATTCCGTGCCTCAACTACGCCTCGCTCTGAATCAGATCGACTCGACCGTCGGCGATCTCGCCGGGAACGCCGAGGCGATCGTCCACTGGACCCGGCACTCCGCCGAGCAGGGGGCGCATCTCGTCGCGTTCCCCGAGATGGTGCTGACCGGCTATCCCGTCGAGGACCTCGCGCTGCGTTCGTCCTTCGTCCAGGCCTCCCGGGCGGCGCTGCGCGCGCTCGCCGTGCGGCTGCGGGACGAGGGGTTCGGCGAGCTGCCGGTCGTCGTCGGCTATCTCGACCGCACCGAGGAGGCCAAGCCGAAGTTCGGCCAGCCCGCGGGCGCCCCGCGCAACGCGGGCGCCGTGCTGTACCGCGGGGAGTGCGTCCTGACGTACTCCAAGCACCACCTGCCCAACTACGGCGTCTTCGACGAGTTCCGGTACTTCGTGCCGGGCGAGACGCTGCCGGTCGTGCGGGTGCACGGCGTCGACGTCGCGCTCGCCATCTGCGAGGACCTCTGGCAGGACGGCGGCCGCGTGCCGGCGACGCGCAGCGCGGGGGCGGGGCTGCTGCTCTCCATCAACGCGTCGCCGTACGAGCAGAACAAGGACGACCAGCGCCTCGAACTCGTGCGCAAGCGCGCGCAGGAGGCCGGCTGCACCACCGCGTACCTCGCGATGATCGGCGGGCAGGACGAGCTTGTCTTCGACGGCGACTCGATCGTCGTCGACAAGGACGGCGAAGTCATCGCCCGCGCCCCGCAGTTCTCCGAGGGCTGTGTCGTCCTCGACCTCGATCTGCCGGCCGCCGCGCCCGTGCCGCCGTCCGGCGTCGTCGACGACGGGCTGCGCATCGAGCACGTCACGCTCTCCGAGGAGCCCCTCCCGGCGTACGAGGCGGAGCTCACCGGCGGGTACGCCGAGCGGCTCGACGACGACGAGGAGGTGTACTCGGCGCTCGTCGTGGGGCTGCGCGCGTACGCCGCGAAGAACGGTTTCAGCAGCGTCCTGATCGGCCTCTCCGGCGGCATCGACTCGGCGCTCACCGCCGCCATCGCCTGCGACGCGCTGGGCGCGCAGAACGTGTACGGCGTCGCCATGCCGTCCCGCTACTCGTCCGACCACTCCATCGGCGACGCGGAGGAGCTGGCGCGGCGCACCGGGCTCAACTTCCGCACCGTGCCGATCGCCCCGATGTTCGACGCGTACATGGGTTCGCTGGGGCTCACCGGGCTCGCCGAGGAGAACCTCCAGTCGCGGCTGCGCGGCACGATGCTGATGGCGCTCTCCAACCAGGAGGGGCACATCGTGCTCGCGCCGGGCAACAAGTCCGAGCTGGCGGTCGGGTACTCCACGCTGTACGGCGACTCCGTCGGGGCGTACGGCCCGATCAAGGACGTCTACAAGACCGCGATCTTCCGGCTCGCCGAGTGGCGCAACCGCGCCGCGCGGGAGCGGGGCCAGACGCCGCCGATCCCGGAGAACTCCATCACCAAGCCGCCGAGCGCCGAGCTCCGCCCCGACCAGGTCGACACGGACTCGCTCCCCGACTATCCGGTCCTGGACGCGATCCTCGAGCTCTACGTCGACCGCGACCAGGGCGCCGACGCGATCGTGGCCGCGGGGTACGACCGGGAGCTGGTCGTCAAGACGCTGCGCATGGTGGACACCGCCGAGTACAAGCGGCGGCAGTACCCGCCGGGGACGAAGATCTCCGCGAAGGGCTTCGGCAAGGACCGGCGGCTGCCCATCACCAACCGGTGGCGCGAAGCCGCCTCCGGCTGAGGGGGGCGGTGTACTGAGCCGCCGCTTCGCGGCGGATTTCCGCCCACCCGCCCACCCGTTTGCCCCGCACCGCATCGAGCTGTAGGGGCGCTACTGCGGGTGGGTGGGTCAGCCCGTTGGTGGGTGGTCGGTCAGTGGTGGGCCGGCTCCCGCCGCTCGGTCGACGACGCCACCACCCGCTCCGTACCCGGCACGGGACCGCGCCGCAGGTCCACCACGTACGCCAGGCCCGCCACGCCGAGGCCCAGGACCGCCAGAAGGGCGCCCGTCACCGCCGGGGACGTCGTTCCGAAGCCCGCCGCCAGCGCGAGGCCGCCGATCCAGGCGCCGCCCGCGTTGGCGAGGTTGAACGCGCCCTGGTTGGCCGAGGAGGCCAGGGACGGGGCCGCCGCGGCCTTCTCCATGACCATGAGCTGTAGCGGCGAGCCCGTCGTGAACGCCGCCATGCCGAGCAGGGCGACGCCGAGCGCCGCGCTCCATTCGGCACTCATGAGCAGCGGGAAGAGCCCGAGGACGACGGCCAGCGCCGTGAGTCCGCCGAAGAGCGTGCCGCGCAGCGAGTGGTCCGCGAGGCGCCCGCCCAGCAGGTTGCCCGCCGTCGCGCCCACACCGAACAGCGCGAGGAGCAGCGTGACACTGGACTCGGCGTAACCGGCCGCGTCCGTCAGCATCGGCGTGATGTAGCTGTAGGCCGCGAAGAGCGCCCCGAAGCCGGCGACGGTCGTGCCGAGCGCCAGCCACACCGGGAGGCTGCGCAGCGCGCGGAGCTCGCCGCGCAGTCCCGCCGCGTCGCCGTGGCCGTGGTCGGCCGGGACGAGGAGGGCGAGCGCGGCGATGGCGGCGAGCCCGATCGCGCTCACCGCGAGGAACGTGGCGCGCCAGCCGAGCTGCTGCCCCATCGCCGTCGCCACCGGTACGCCGACGATGTTGGCGACGGTCAGGCCGAGGAACATCAGGGAGACCGAGCGGGCCTTGCGCTCGGGGGCGACGAGCCCGGTGGCGACGACCGCGCCGACCCCGAAGAACGCGCCGTGCGGCAGCCCGCTGAGGAAGCGGGCGGCCATCAGGAGGTGGTAGTCGGGGGCCGCGGCCGACAGCGCGTTGCCGACCACGAAGAGCACCATCAGGCCGATCAGGACGCGGCGGCGCGGCAGCTTCGCGGTGACGGCGGCGAGGAGGGGCGCGCCGATGACGACGCCCAGCGCGTAGGCCGAGACGAGGTGTCCCGCGGTGGGGATGGACAGGTGCAGGTCGTCGGCGACGTTGGGCAGCAGGCCCATCATCACGAACTCGGTGGTGCCGATGCCGAAGGCGCCCACGGCGAGGGCGAGCAGGGCCAGGGGCATGAAGAAGTACCTTCCACGGAACGGGGGCGGTGTGCTGCGGCGCGCCGAGCGATGCGGTGCGATGCGATGCGCTGCGCGCTGCGAAAAGGGGAATCCGTAAGTTTACGTACGGAACAAACCCATGTCGGCCCAGTATTCCGTGACCGCCCCAGTGTCCCGTGACCGCCGAGCAGACCGGGCGTTACGAGGAGAGGTCGACCCGTGCCGCGATCGGCAGGTGGTCGCTGCCCGTCTCCGGCAGCGTCCAGGAGGAGACCGGCTCGACGCCCTTGACCATGATCTGGTCGATGCGGGCCATCGGGAACGACGCGGGCCAGCTGAAGCCGAAGCCGTCGCCGGCCGCGCCCTGGGTGGAGCGCATCTGGGAGGTGACCGCGTTCAGCGCGCGGTCGTTCATCGTGCCGTTGAGGTCGCCGAGCAGGACGACCTTGCCGAGCTTCTCGTCGGCGATGGCCTCGCCGAGCGCGTCGGCGCTGTTGTCGCGCTGGTTGGCGGTGAAGCCCGCGTCGAGCTTCACGCGGACCGAGGGCAGGTGCGCGACATAGACGCCGACGTCACCCTTGGGGGTGTTGACGGTCGCCCGCATCGCCCGCACCCAGCCCAGCTTGATGTCCACGGGCCGGGCGTCGGTCAGCGGATACTTGCTCCACAGGCCGACGGTGCCCTTCACGGAGTGGTACTTGTACTCGCTCGCCAGCGCCTTCTCGTACGTGGGAACGGCGTCCGCGGTGAGCTCTTCCAGCGCGATGACGTCGGCGCCGGACGAGGCGACGTCCCGGGCGGTGCCGGTCGGGTCGGGGTTGTCCGCGTTCACGTTGTGCGTGGCCACGGTCAGGTCGCCGCCGGTGCCGCCCGACTTGCCGGTGATCAGGCCGCCGAACGAGTTCGTCCAGATGATCAGGGGCAGCAGCAGGGCGATCAGCGCGGTGGCGGACTTGCGGACCACCGCGATGACGAGCAGCACCGGGATGAAGAGGCCGAGCCAGGGCAGGAAGGTCTCGGTCAGGCTGCCGAGGTTGCCCACGTTGTTGGGGATCTGCGCGTGGAACAGCATCACCAGCGCGATCAGGACCGCGGCGCCCGCCGTGACGAGACCCCGCCGCCAGATGCCCGGGTCGCCCCGCCAGCCGTCGAGCAGGCGGCGGAACCGGGACCCCGGACGCTCGGGGCCCGAGCCGCCGCTGCCGGTCTCCGTCATATACGCCTGCGCCATGCTGTCGTCGCCTCACTGCTGCCGTGCACACCGTCTGTCCCGCCCCCTGAAACCCTAGGCGATGATCCGGTGTTGTCCCTGCCGTCCACGACGGCCGTACAGGCACCAGGACGTCCGGGGCGGCGCGAGGGGTTCCTGAACTGCCGGGGAGAGGGCCCTCTGTGACGAAATGCGCACAACCCCGACGGGTGGCCGCGGCGTGCCGTGTCGCCGGGCGGAGGGGACTTCCGCCACAGGCCCTAGCCCCCGGGTGGCCCGTGGTGCCACCATGGAGGTGATCCGGGGACGCCGTCAGGGCGCCTCGAGATGACAGAAGGAGCCGTTGCGATGACGCAGCTTTCGGCTGCCCAGAAGAGCGCCGACGCCCCCAGGAGCCCCGACAGCAGCAAGGCGCTGTACGGCGGCAAGGGCACCCGGCGCATCACTGTGCGCGACATCACCGCCGCCAAGGAGCGCGGCGAGAAGTGGCCCATGCTCACCGCCTACGACGCGATGACCGCGTCCGTCTTCGACGAGGCGGGCATCCCCGTCATGCTCGTCGGCGACTCGGCGGGCAACTGCCACCTGGGGTACGACACGACCGTGCCCGTCACCCTCGATCAGATGACCATGCTGGCGGCCGCGGTCGTACGGGGCACTTCGCGCGCCCTGATCGTCGGCGACCTGCCGTTCGGCTCGTACCAGGAGGGCGCCGTGCAGGCGCTCAGGTCGGCGACGCGCCTCGTCAAGGAGGCGGGCGTCGGCGCGGTGAAGCTGGAGGGCGGTGAACGCTCGCTCGCCCAGACCGAGCTGCTCGTCCAGTCCGGCATCCCCGTCATGTCGCACCTCGGCCTGACCCCGCAGTCCGTGAACACCATGGGCTACCGGGTGCAGGGCCGCGGCGACGAGGCCGCGCACCGTCTCCTGAACGACGCGAAGGCCGCGCAGGACGCGGGCGCCTTCGCGGTCGTCCTGGAGCTGGTCCCCGCGGAGCTCGCCGCCGAGGTCACCCGCTCCCTGCACATCCCGACCGTCGGGATCGGGGCGGGCTCCGAGTGCGACGCGCAGGTCCTCGTCTGGACGGACATGATGGGCCTGACCGGCGGAAAGATGCCGCGCTTCGTCAAGCAGTACGCCGAGCTGCGGAACGTCATGGCCGGCGCGGCGAAGGCGTTCGCGGAGGACGTCGTGGGCGGCGCGTTCCCGGCGCCGGAGCACGCGGTCCACTGAGGCCGTGGGGGCGGGCCGAATCTCTGAGGCCCGCCCCCTCGACGCCCGGGTCCAGCCCCTGACGACAACGCCCGAGTGCAGCCCCTGACGGCCGCAGCGCCGGCAGTCCGCCGCCCGAGACCACCGCGGCACCACGGCAGCCCGTCGATCTTCCCCCGTCGACGGGCTGCCGCAGCCCGCCCCCGCGGGAGGCTGTCGGTGGGATGTCGGTCGTTTGTCGGTGGCGTCTGACACCTTGAGGGCATGACGCGAAACGACATGAACCCCGGCGGCGCAGGGAGCGCGGTCACCGTAAGGGGACTGGTCAAGCACTACGGCGAGACCAAAGCTCTGGACGGCGTGGACCTGGACGTGCGCGAGGGCACCGTCCTCGGCGTGCTCGGACCCAACGGCGCCGGCAAGACCACCCTCGTGCGCTGCCTCTCCACCCTGATCACCCCGGACGCGGGCACCGCCCTCGTCGCCGGGTACGACGTGGCCCGCCAGCCCCGCCAGCTCCGCCGCGTGATCGGCCTCACCGGCCAGTACGCGTCGGTGGACGAGAAGCTGTCCGGCCGGGAGAACCTGTACATGATCGGGCGGCTGCTCGACCTGTCCCGCAAGGAGGCCAGGTCCCGCGCCGACGGCCTCCTTGAGCGGTTCTCGCTGACCGAGGCCGCCAAGCGCCCGGCGAACACGTACTCGGGCGGTATGCGGCGCCGCCTCGACCTGGCCGCGTCGATGATCGGCAGGCCGGCCGTCCTCTATCTGGACGAGCCGACGACCGGTCTCGACCCCCGCACGAGGAACGAGGTGTGGGCCGAGGTCAAGCGCATGGTGGGCGACGGCGTGACCGTGCTGCTCACCACGCAGTACATGGAGGAGGCCGAGCAGCTCGCCTCCGAGCTGACGGTCATCGACCGCGGCAAGGTCATCGCCAACGGCGGCATCGAGGAGCTGAAGGCGAAGGTCGGCGGCCGCACCCTGCGCGTGCGCCCGGCCGACCCCCTGGAGCTGCGCCCGCTGGCGAACGCCCTCGACGACCTCGGTCTGACGGGCCTCGCCACCTCCACGGTCGACGCCGAGACCGGCACGGTCCTCGTGCCGATCCTCAGCGACGAGCAGCTGACCGCCGTGGTCGGCGCGGTCACCGCGCGCGGCATCACGATCGGCTCGATAGCCACCGAACTGCCCAGCCTGGACGAGGTGTTCCTCTCCATCACCGGCCAGAAGGCCAGTGCCCCGCAGGACGCCCGCCCGTCCGAGAACGAGCTCGAGGAGGTCGCCGTATGAGCGCCACCACACTCACGGCCGCCCCCCTCAAGACGGGGGAGGCGGACGCCCGCATCGGCCTGCGCGGCCACGTCCGCCACACCGGCGCCCTGGTCCGCCGCAACCTGCTGTGGATCCGGCAGGACCCGGAGTCGATGTTCGACGCGGTCCTGATGCCGATCGTCTTCACGCTCCTGTTCGTGTACGTCTTCGGCGGTTCCATCGGGCAGGCGCTCGGCGGCGGCCAGGACCAGTACGTGCAGTATGTGGTCCCCGGCATGATGGCGATGATGAGCATGAACATCGCCATGGCCGTCGGCACCGGCTTCAACCAGGACTTCCAGAACGGCATCATGGACCGCTTCCGGACCCTGCCGATCGGTCAGGGCTCGGTCCTCTTCGCCAAGATCGTGGTGGAGCTGATGCGGCTGCTCATCGCGACGACGATCATGATGATCGTCGGTGTCATGGTGGGCTTCGACATCACGAACTGGCTCGGCCTGCTCGCCGCCGTGGGCCTCTCCGCCCTGTTCGGCACGTCGATCATGTGGATCTTCCTGGTCCTCGGCGTCTCCATGAAGAGCGCCCAGTCCGTGCAGGCGATGGGCTTCCTGGTCCTGATGCCGCTCCAGTTCGGCTCGTCGATCTTCGCGCCGACGCAGTCGATGCCGGGCTGGTTGCAGGCCTTCACCGACTACAACCCGCTCTCCTCGCTCGCGGACTCCGCGCGCGGCCTGATGGTCGGCGGCCCCGTCGCGCACGACGTGTGGGTGACGGTCGGCTGGTCGGTGGCGCTCACGCTGGTGATGGCGCCGATCGCGATCCACAAGTTCCGCACGAAGAACTGAGCGTCGGGGCACGGGGGCGCCGGATCACCGCCGGGTCACTCGGCCCACCTGGCGCACAGGGCGGCGGCTTCCTCCAGGGAGAGGCCGCCGCCCTCCGCGTACGCCGCTTCGAACGCGTCGTCCCCGAGCGCCGCCCGGCACCGCTCCCCCGCGCCCTCACGGATCTCCCGCTCCATCCTCTCCGCGAAGTGGCGCGGCGGCAGCTCCCGGTCGGCGAGCGCGAGGAGCCGCGCGGCGTCGCGCGCACGGGCAGCCGCCCCGGACCCGGACGGGCCCCCGTGCCCGTCTCCGTCCCTGTCCCCGGCCCCGGCCAGCGCCAGCGCGACGAGCGACAGCTGGACCGAGACCATCTGCGGGGCGACCAGCCGCGACAGCGGGTCGAGCGCCTTCTCGAAGGCCTCCCGCGCCCCGGCGAGCCCCTCGGCGTACCGCCCGTCCAGTACGTCGAGCCAGGCCCCGACGCCGAGCACGGAGCTGTCGAAGATGGCGTACCCGATGCCGTTGAACTCCTGGCGCAGCAGCCGCAGTTGCTCGCGCCCCTCGGCGGTGCGGCGGTCGTGGCCCAGCGCGCAGGCGAGGAAGAGCCGGGCGGCGGGCATGACCTCGCCCGTGTGGTGCCTGCCCGGTTCGTCGAGGATCTCCCGCAGCATCGCCTCGCCCCGGTCGAAGAGGTCCCGCTGCTCGGGCGAGCTCGTCAGGATCGCGCCGAGGCGGGCCTTGAGCAGGCCCATCTGGGTCTGGGCGCCGAGCTGTTCGGCGTACTCGACGGCGGCTTCGTAGTCCTCGGCGGCGGCCGTGAACTCGCCGCGCCGCTCCCGCGACTCGCCGCGCGCGGAGAGCGCCTCCGCGATGCCCCACACGTCACCGAGCCGCCGGAACCCGCGCAGCGCCTCGTCCGCGTCGCGGATCGCGTCGCCCGCCCAGTCGCTGCGGTTGGCGAGGATGTTGGCGCGCATCTGGAGGGCGGCGGCGAGCTCCCAGTCGTAGCCGAGGGCGCGGCACGCGGCGACCGTCTCGTCGAGGGTGACGCGCAGCAGGTCCATGTCGCCGCCCAGGAGCACGGCGTAGAACCAGAGGTTTCCGGGTGTGCGGCAGGTCTGCGGGAGGCCGGGCCGGTAGGCGCTCCTGATGCCGGCCAGCTTCTCCGCCGCCTCCGGCGACTGCCAGTCGACCAGGTCGAGCTCCATGCAGGAGAGGTGGAGCAGGTGCGCGCCCCGGCGGGCCTCCACCAGGAGCTCGGGGCTCATCGGCGGCGGCGCGGCCGTGCACGACTGGTGGAGCGGGGGCGCGGGGGCGACGGGCGGGGCGAAGGGGTCGGGGCCGAGGGCCGTGACGTCGCGGGCCCAGTTGCGGGTCTCCATGCGCATGCCGCGCATCTGCCAGTACCAGGAGAGGGACAGGACGAGGCAGAGCGCTTCGTGCTCGTCGCGCGCGGCGAGCGCGTGCCGCAGGGCGGTGCGCAGGTTCTCGTACTCCACTTCGAGGCGTTCCACGGCCGCCTGCTGGCCGCGGCCGCGCAGCTCGGGGTCGGTGGTCCTGGCGAGCTCGCGGTAGTGCACGAGGTGCGCCCGCTCGGCCGCGGCCCGGTCGCCGGCCTCGTCGAGCCGCTCGCCCGCGTACTCGGCGACGGTCTCCAGGAGCCGATAGCGCATGCCGCCGCCGTACGCCTCCGAAGGGGCCGCCACGACGAGGGACTTGTCGACGAGGGAGCCCAGCAGGTCGGCGACGTCGTACGTGCTCCCTGCGGCCGCGCAGACCTCTTCCGCCGCGGTCAGGTCGCAGCCGCCCGCGAAGACCGAGAGGCGGCGCAGCACGGTCCGCTCGGCGTCGTCGAGGAGGTCCCAGGACCAGTCGACGACGGCCCGCAGGGTCTGCTGGCGCGGCAGGGCGGTGCGGGCGCCGCTGGTGAGGAGGCGGAAGCGGTCGTCGAGGCGGTCGGCGATCTGGCGCGGGGTGAGCAGCCGCAGCCGGGCGGCGGCCAGCTCGATGGCGAGCGGCAGCCCGTCGAGCCTGCGGCAGATCTCGGCGACCGCCGCCGGGTCCCCCTCGACGGTGAACCCCGGCCGCGCGGCGGCACCGCGCTCGGCGAAGAGCCGCACCGCCACCGGCTCGGGCAGCGGCTCGACGGGGCGCAGCAACTCGCCCGGTACGCCGAGGGGTTCGCGGCTGGTGGCGAGGACGGTGAGGCCGGGGCAGCGGGCGAGGAGTTCGTCGGTGAGGCGGGCGGCCGCGTCGACGACGTGTTCGCAGTTGTCCAGGACGATCAGCATGCGGCGCGCGGCGCAGTGCTCGACGAGCCGGGCGACGGGGTCCTCGCCGTGCCGTTCGGAGAGGGCCCGCAGCTCCTCGGCGCCGGCGCCGCGCAGCACGGTCTCGCGGGCGCCGAGCGCGGTGAGGACGGCCGCGGGGACGTCCGCGGGGTCCTCGACCGGCGCGAGCTCGGCGAGCCACACGCCGTCCGGCAGGCCGGGGGCGACGGCCTCGGCGGCCTCCTGCGACAGGCGCGTCTTGCCGGCCCCGCCGGGCCCGAGCAGGGTGACGAGCCGCGCCCGCGCGAGGTCGTCCCGCAGTACGTCGATGTCGGCCTCGCGCCCGACGAACGAGGTGAGCCGGGCCCGCAGGTTACCGGCGGGGCGGCCGCGCGCCGGAGTCGGCGCCGCCGCGTCACCCCGCAGCAACTCCTCGTGCAGGGCGCTCAGTTCGGGCCCGGGGTCGGTGCCGAGCCGCTCGGCGAGCTCGCGTCGTACGCCGTCGTACGCGGCGAGCGCCTCCGCCGGACGGCCCGTGTCGCGCAGCGCGCGCAGCCGCAGGACGTGCAGGGGCTCGTCGAGGGGGTGGGCCTCGCACAGGGCGGCGAGCTCCGGCAGGACCCGCTCCCCTTCGCCCAGGGCGAGGGCCGCGGCCATCCGGGCGCGCCGGGCGTCGAGGTGGCGGGCGTGCAGGCGGGCGGTGTCCGCGGTGCGTTCCGGCAGGTCGGCGAGGGGTTCGCCGGTCCACAGGGCGAGCGCGTCGTCCAGGACGGCGGCGGCCTTCGCCGGGTCGCCGTCGGCCAGCGCGCGCCCGCCCTCGCCGACCAGCCGGTCGAACCGGAACGCGTCCACGTCGTCGGGGCGCGCGCTGAGCCGGTAGCCGCCGTCCACCGAGGCGACGGCGTCCGCGCCGAGGGCTCTGCGCAACCGCCCGACCAGCGCTTGCAGGGCGCCGGTCGCGTCGGCGGGGGGTTCGCCGGTCCACACGTCGTCGACCAGGGCCGGGGCGGGGACGGGGCGGCCCGCGTGCAGGGCGAGCGCGGTCAGGAGGGCGCGCAGACGGGCGCCGCCGACGGGAACGGCGGTTCCGTCGGCGCGGACGGCTCGGGTCGGCCCCAGGACGCGGTATCGCACGGGACCATTGTCCCTTGGTGCGGGGGGCCGGGGGACGGGGGCTGATCGACACATCATCAGATGCATGCGTAACGTAACTTCTCGTTTGATGTGTACCAATCGGACTCCGGTTGCCCGGGGTCCGTTTTTCGTGGGGGAACACCACTGTGAATATGAGACGCAGTCTGACTGCGACAGCCGCCGCGGCGGCGCTGCTGGCCGCGGCGGCCCCGGCGTGGTCCGCTCCGGACCCGACGCCGACTTCGACTCCGGCTCCGGCGAGGTCCTCGTCCAAGCCCTCGCCCAAGCCCTCGAAGTCGCCCTCCCAGGCCCCTGACCAGGAACTGGCCCACGCGCTCGAGGAGTTCTGGACGCCGGAGCGCATGGCCGAGGCCAAGCCGGTCGAGCCGCAGCGGACCCGCGAGGCCGCGGCGGCCGAAGCCGCCGAGGAGGCGAAGGAGGACGCGGCCGCGGCGCCGCGCAGGGGCATGCAGCGCTCGCCCTCCCACCCCTTCAAGGGCCGCAAGGAAGTCGGCACCTTCTACTGGGCCGAGAAGGCGGGCAACGACTTCCCGGACCGCTACGACTACCGCTTCTGCGGCGGCACCGTCGTCCCGTCCCCGGGCAGGAACCTCGTCGTGTCGGCGGCGCACTGCTTCGACAGCAACGCCCGCCAGGAAAACCTGATCTTCGTGCCGCAGCACAGCGCGAGGAACCCCATGCCGCACGGCATGTTCCCCATCAAGAAGAGCCGCATCTTCAAGGACCCCGGCTACACCGGGTCCAAGAAGAGCGAGGAGAACTACACCGCGGTCGACGTCGCGTTCCTCGCCACCGAGCCGCGCGGCGACGGCAAGAAGGTCGAGGACGTCGTCGGGTCCGTCCCGTTGGGCTTCAACACGGGCTTCCGGCACACCGCGCAGGTCATCGGTTACCCGTACATGTACGGCGGCGACCGCTACAGGCCGAAGCAGGACCCGCTCAGCTGCACCACGCCGACGAAGAAGTACACCACCGGCAACGTCAAGGACAGCGGCGGCCGGCTCTGGCGCGGCGGCACCTTCACCAAGATCGACTGCGACGGTTATGTCGGCGGCACCTCCGGCGGCCCCTTCATCACCGCGGGCGGCGAGCCGGCGAAGCTGATCGGCGTCATCGGCGGCTGGATGACGGGTGGCCACAGCGCGGACACCTCGTACTCGTCGTACTTCGGCAAGGACGTCAAGCGGATCTACGACGCCGCGAAGGCGGGCAAGCAGCCGGCGAGCATCGACCCGCCGCCGATGACCGACCCGGTGCTGCCGGGCGCCGGCACGTGGAAGCGCGCCAAGACCATCGTCAACGGCCACTTCACGGCCGACGGGCCGGCCGCCGGGGGCCGGACGGACATGCTCGTCCTGGGGTCGGACGGCGGGCTGAGCCTCTACCGGGGCGCGGGCAGGGCCAAGAACCACTTCGACAAGGCGTTCAAGGTCCAGGGCCCGAGCGCCCTGTGGCGCGACCACGCCAAGCAGCTCGTCGCGGGCGACTTCACCGGTGACAGCGGCTCGGATCTGATCGTCCGCTGGTCGGACGGCGAGGTGACGCTCTACCCGTCGGTCGACGAGAAGGGCTTCCACGGAGAGCACCGGCTGGTCGCCGCGAACAGCACCTGGAAGCACGCCGAGGTGATGACCGCGGGCCGTTTCGGCGGCAACAAGCGGCAGGACGACCTGGTCGTGCGCTGGTCGGACGGCGAAGTGACGCTCTACCGGAACACCGGCGGCAACAAGAAGCTCGGCAAGGAGATCAAGGTCGTCCCGCCGGGCTCCGCCAGGACCGGCACATGGAAGCACGCCACCCAGATCACCGCGGGCGACTACTCGGGCGACGACACCTGGGACCTCGTCGTGCGCTGGTCCGACGGCGAGCTGACGCAGTACCAGGACTTCACCGGCACCGGCTCCCTCCGGGACGAGCACAAGTGGCAGCCCCCGAACAGCCTGTGGAAGCGCGCCCTGATCGCCGGCGGCGGCGACTACACCGACAACGCCAGGCCCGACGACACCATCGTCCGCCGACCCGACGGCGAACTGACCCTCTACACCGACGGCAAGGCCTCCAACATCGGCACGGAGAACCGGCTCGTGACGCCCGCGTAGGACGGGCGCCAGGCCCCGGGGGCGGCGGTCCGCGTCCACCGTGGCGCCCGGGGGCGGTAGCGTCGGGCTCGCCAGGCCGTCCGACTCCAGGAGTCCCGCCCCATGACCACCGCCCCCACCCGCCGCAGCGACCGGCGGGTCAGCCCCGTCTTTCTGGGGATCGCCGCCGTCACGGCGGTCTCCGGCTGGGCCGCCTGGACCGGCTTCGCGGACAATGCCGGGCTCGCCGTCTTCCTCTTCGTGACGGCCGCCTGGATCGTCTCGCTCTGCCTGCACGAGTACGCGCACGCGCGCACCGCCCTGCACAGCGGTGACATCTCCATCGGGGCGAAGGGTTATCTGACCCTCAACCCGCTCAAGTACACGCACGCCCTGCTCAGCATCGTGCTGCCGGTGCTGTTCGTGATCATGGGCGGCATCGGTCTGCCGGGCGGTGCGGTCTTCATCGAGCGGGGCCGGATCCGGGGCCGCTGGAGGCACAGCCTCATCTCGGCGGCGGGCCCGCTGACGAACGTGGCGTTCGCCGTCGTCTGCACCGCGCCGTTCTGGCTGGACGCCCTGGACGGCGTCCCCGACACGTTCCGCTACGCGCTCGCGTTCCTCGCCCTGCTCCAGGTCACCGCCGCGATCCTGAACTTCCTGCCCGTCCCGGGCCTGGACGGCTACGGCGTGATCGAGCCCTGGCTCTCGCACCGGATCCGCCGCCAGGTGGAGCCGTTCGCGCCGTTCGGACTGATCGCGGTCTTCGCCGTGCTGTGGGTCCCGGAGATCAACCACGCGTTCTTCGACGCCGTCGACGCGCTCCTGCGCGCCCTCGGCGTCAGCGAGTGGGACACCTACTGGGGCCAGGACCTGTACCGCTTCTGGCAGACCTCGCAGGAGGTCCCGCCGGCGTCGGGGGTCAGTGCGTAGCGCTCCGCGCGTCCCGCTCCAGCTTGGCCCGCCGCAGGTAGAACCACGCCATGTTCGACGAGAGGCCCGCGAGCAGCACCCAGACGACACCGAGCCAGCTGCCCTGCACGAAGGAGATCACGGCCGCGGCGACGGCGAGGGCGCAGACGACGAGGGCGTACACGGCGAGGCGGGGCATGGGGGACGACTCCTGTCCGGTGAAGCGTGGCAAGCACGGTTGCGTACGCGAGCGCGTACCCGTCCAGTGTCCCCCATGCCCGCCCCGGCCCCGCACGGGTCCCTACACGTCCGTGACCCGCAGCCCCGCGTGCGCCTTGTAGCGCCGGTTGACGGAGATCAGGTTGGCGACCAGGGACTCCACCTGGTGGGCGTTGCGCAGCCGTCCTGCGAAGACGCCGCGCATGCCGGGGATGCGGGCGGCGAGCGCCTGGACCACGTCGGTGTCGGCGCGGCGCTCGCCCAGCACCATCACGTCGGTGTCGATCTCCTCGATGTCCGCGTCCTGGAGGAGGACGGCCGACAGGTGGTGGAAGGCGGCGGTGACGCGCGAGTCGGGGAGCAGCGCGGCGGCCTGCTCGGCCGCGCTGCCCTCCTCGGGCTTGAGGGCGTACGCGCCCTTCTTGTCGAAGCCGAGCGGGTTCACGCAGTCGACGACGAGCTTGCCGCTCAGCTCCTCGCGCAGGGATTCCAGGGTCTTCCCGTGCCCCTCCCACGGTACGGCGACGATCACGATGTCGCTGCGCCGCGCGCACTCCGCGTTGTCGGCGCCCTCGACGCCGAGGCCGAGCTCGTCGGCGGCGGCCTGTGCCCGTTCCGCCGCGCGGGAGCCGATGATCACCTTCTGTCCGGCGCGGGCGAGCCGGTAGGCGAGGCCGCGCCCCTGGTCGCCGGTGCCGCCGAGGACACCGACGACGAGCCCGGACACGTCGGGAAGGTCCCACGGGTCCTTGGCGGGGGCCTTCTCGGCGGCCTTCGCGGGAGCGTTCTGCGCACTGTCTGTAGAGGTCATGGGCCGACCTTACTCACCGGTCACAGCGGGCCGGGCGAGTTCCCCCACCGGTATCCGCCGGAAGGTGATCGTCTCGTAGGCGCTGAAGTCCCCCGTCTCGTAGAGGAGCCCGACGGTCTCCTCGTCGACCCGTACGAGATCGGAGTACGCGGCCGGCAGCCCGTCGACCGTGTGGACGGGCTGCCAGGTGGTGCCGCCGTCGGTGGAGCGGCGCACGGTCATCAGCGCGCGGAAGGCGGGGTCGGCGGGGCCGGAGAAGAGCAGCACGTCGGGGTCGCGCAGTTGCAGGACGCTGCCTTCGACGACGGGACCGGTGAGCGAGGCCTGCGGGCGGAACGGCTTGACGAGGCTCCGGCCGCCGTCGCGCGAGTGGGCGTCGGCGCGGTTGCCGGGCGCCGGGGAGTCGTTGCGGGTGTTGAGGTACAGGCGTCCGTCGGGGAGTTCGGCGGCGGTGGTCTCGTTGACGTTGATGTAGCCGTTGACGTTGTCGTCGACGTAGCCGATCCGCCAGGTGGCGCCGTCGTCGTCGCTCAGCAGGCAGTGCCCGCCGTTGTACTTGCCCTCGGTGCCGTTGTCGGTGCCGGTGGGCGGCAGGGAGTGGTTGGCGGGGACGACGACGCGGCCCGTGGTGAGCTGCACGGCGTGGCCCGGCGTGGTCGCGTACCACCGCCAGTTCGCCCGCTTCACCTGGCCGGTGATCTCGCGCGGCGCCGACCAGGTGAGGCCGTCGTCGTCGCTGTGCTGCACCCAGACGCGCCGCCCGTTGGCCGCGGAGACCTTGCCGCGGCGGATGGCGTCCTCGGTGGCCGCGGCGGCGTTGCGCACGTGGACGAGGAGGACGCGCCCGGTGCCGAGGACGACGGGGGCGGGGTTGCCCGCGAGGTCGGCGCCGTTCCTGCCGACGGCCTGGAGCGGGCCCCAGGTGCGGCCGCCGTCGGCGGAGCGCTTGAGGACGATGTCGATGTTGCCGAAGTCCTCCGAGGAGCCGACGCGGCCCTCGCAGAAGGCGAGCACGGTGCCGGAGGCCGTGGTGACGACGGCCGGGATGCGGAAGCTCGCGTATCCCTCGCGGCCCGCGCGGAAGGGAACAGACGTCTCATAAGTCATCCTCCGCGCCTCCCCATCCCGGGGGAATTCCCGGTGAACTCCCGGTGACGACTGGCGGGTTGGGGCAGGATGCGGCGCCATGGACGCCGTACGGGTCGCGCTGCTGCGCGAAGTGCTCGCCGGGACCGAGTGGCTCGGCGCCACCCGCCGCTTCGCGGGGACCCTGCGGTCCTCCGTCGTGCCGCACGGCGGCGGCCTGCTGCTCGTGGGCACGGCGGCGTACGAGCCGTGGCACCTGGCCGCGCACCTGGTCGACGAGGCGGCCTGGTCGGGCACGCCGGAGCTGACCCCGACGCTCGTACGGCACCGGGTGCGCGCCACGGACCCGGCGCATCTGTCGACCGGGCTCGGCCGGATCGAGGCGGCGCGGCGCGGCGAGACGCTGCTCGTCGTGGCGCCGGACGCGCCGGATCCGGAGCTGCTGACGCGGGTGCACGACGCGCGGCGCGCGGGGGCGACGGTGCTCGCGCTGGGCTCCGGCGACCGGGACCTGGGCGCCCTGTCGCACGAGGCGCTGACGGTGCCCGAGACGCCCGACCTCGACCTCGACACGGTCCAGCACCTGGTGAGCGCGGCGGCCGGGGAGAACGCGCTGCCGCAGGCGCGGGGCCGCAGCCGGCTGCGCGACCGGCTCTCGCGCCTCGCCGACCAGCTGACGTCGCCGCCGCCGACGCGCTGGTGAGCGCGTGGCGGTGAGCGCGGCGGTCGGCGCATGGGCGGCAGAAATGAGTTGCTCTCCGCACGGGCCTGCGCAGAACATGGCTCTTCGTGCCTCTCTCCGCGATACTGCCCGATCTCTCCCCCTGGCGTTCCACCCGTGACTTCCGGTTGCTGTGGGTGCAGGGGCTCGTCACCACGTTCGGCAGTTTCATGGCCCTGGTCGCCCTGCCGCTCCAGATCAAGGAGCTGACGGACTCACCGGTCGCGGTCGGCGCGATGGGCGCGGTCGAGCTGGTGCCGCTGATCGTCTTCGGGCTGTACGGCGGGGCGCTCGCCGACGCCGTGGACCGGCGCAGGGTGATCCTCCTGACCGAGGCGGGGCTCGGGCTCCTCGCCGCCGTCCTCCTGGTGAACGCGCTGCTGCCCGAGCCGATGCTGTGGCCGCTGTACGTCGTGGCGGCCGGCGTCTCGGCGCTCGCCGGGCTCCAGCGGCCCGCCCTCGACTCGCTGATGGCGCGGATCGTGCCGCACGACCAGCTGACGGCGGCCGCCGCGCTGAACTCGCTCCGGTGGAACGTGGGCGCCATCGCGGCGCCGTCCCTCGCGGGCATCGTCGTCGCGTACGCGGGCCACGCGTCGGCGTACGGGATCACGGCCGTCTGCTTCGTGCTGTCCGTCGCGCTGTGCACCCGCCTCTCCCCCGCGCCCGCCGCGCACGACGCGGAGAAGCCGTCGCTCAAGGGCCTCGCGGAGGGCGCGCGGTACGCGTGGTCCCGGCCGGTACTGCTCGGTACGTACGCGATCGACATGGCGGCGATGTTCTTCGCCTTCCCGAACACGATCTTCCCGTTCCTCGCGGACGACCTGGACGCCGAGTGGGCGCTCGGCCTGATGTACGCGGCCGGGGCGGTCGGCTCGCTGCTGTTCAGCCTCACCAGCGGGTGGACGTCGCGGGTGCGGCGGCACGGGCTGCTCGTGGTGTTCGGGGCGGCGGGCTGGGGCCTCGCGATCACCGCGGCGGGCTGGCTCTCGAACATCTGGCTGGTGCTCGGCTGCCTGGCGTTCGCCGGCGCCGGGGACATGGCGAGCGGGCTTGGGCGCTCCACGATCTGGAACCAGACCATCCCGGACGAGCTGCGCGGGCGGCTCGCCGGGATCGAGGTCCTGTCGTACAGCGTCGGCCCGCAGCTCGGCCAGGTCCGCGCGGGTACGGCGGCGGGCTGGACGGGCACGCGGCCCGCGATCTGGTCGGGCGGCCTCGCCTGCCTGGCCTCGGTCGGCATCCTCGCCGCGGTGCTGCCGAAGCTCGTCTCGTACGACGCGACGACGGACCCGGACGCACGCCGCCGCAGGGAGGCGGGGGCAGCGGAAGCATCCGAGCCGGTGGCCCCGTAAGGGGCGCGGGGAACTGCGCGCTCAGCCACATCCGACCCGCGCGAGGACCACCGGCCCAAAGAGCCCCTACACCTCACCCTCCCTGCCGCGCGCAGCGCCATCGTGCCACTTGGGATCGTTCTCCCACTCGAGGTTCCGCTCCTGGGCGGTCTGCATCGCGCGCTGGGCCTCCGCGCGCGAGGCGTAGGGACCCATGCGGTCCTTGCCGGGACAGTCAGGGCCCTCCTCGACCTTCTGGTGCTCCAGGCAGTAGAACCACTCGCCCGGCTTGCCGACGGTCCGCTTCTTGAACAGCGCCATGCCCCGCTCCTTCCGTCCCCGTTTCGGGTCACGTTCTCTGGGGCCATGCTGCCCCACGGCGGCTGGCTAGACTCGCTGGCATGTCTGGCCAGTCACTGCTCGTCCCAGGGGAGCTCTCTCCCATCCGTTCCGTACCCGGCAACATCAGGCGCCCCGAGTACGTGGGGAAACCCGCGCCGACCCCGTACTCGGGGCCCGAGGTGCAGACCCCCGAGACCATCGAGCTGATGCGCACCGCGGGCCGCATCGCAGCCCGCGCCATGGAAGAGGCCGCGAAGCACATCGCGCCCGGCGTGACCACCGATGAGCTGGACCGCGTCGCGCACGAGTACATGTGCGACCACGGCGCCTACCCCTCGACGCTCGGCTACCGCGGCTTCCCGAAGTCGCTGTGCAGCTCGGTCAACGAGGTCATCTGCCACGGGATCCCCGACTCCACCGTCCTCAACGACGGCGACATCATCAACCTCGACGTGACGGCCTACATCGGCGGTGTGCACGGCGACAACAACGCCACCTACCTCGTGGGCGACGTCGACGAGGAGTCGAGGCTGCTCGTCGAGCGGACCCGCGAGTCCCTCAACCGCGCCATCAAGGCCGTCAAGCCCGGCCGCCAGATCAACATCATCGGCCGCGTCATCGAGTCGTACGCCAAGCGCTTCGGCTATGGAGTGGTGCGCGACTTCACCGGCCACGGCATCAACACGTCCTTCCACTCCGGCCTGATCGTCCCGCACTACGACAGCCCGCACGCCACGACGGTCATCCAGCCCGGCATGACGTTCACGATCGAGCCGATGCTGACGCTCGGCACGCACGAGTACGACATGTGGGAGGACGGCTGGACCGTCGTCACCAAGGACCGGAAGCGGACCGCTCAGTTCGAGCACACGCTGGTGGTGACGGAGACCGGGGCGGAGATCCTCACGCTGCCCTGAATGGGAGATTCCGCAGGACGGGAGCGGGGTAAGTCTTTTACCGACAGGGTGTCGGGAACCGGTTGACTTAGGTAAGCCTAAGTTGCATGATCTTCAGAGGTCACCGGCTTCCGCCGCCCCGTCCTTCCCGGCTCCCCTGGAGGTCTTCATGGACTCGCCGCTCACGCCGTTCTCGACGGTCATCCGCACGGCGTCGCACGAGCAGCACACCGAGGCCGAGACCTCGACCTTCATGAGCGACCTCCTCGGCGGCGTGCTCGGCGTCGACGCGTACACGCGCTACACCGAACAGCTGTGGTTCGTGTACCGCGCCCTGGAGGACGGCGCGCAGGCCCTGCGCCACGACCCCGTCGCGGGCCCCTTCATCCAGCCCGAGCTGCACCGCGTGAGCGAGCTGGAGCGCGACCTCGCGCACCTGCGGGGCCCGGACTGGCGCGCCGGGCTCACCGCGCTGCCCGCCACGGAGGCGTACGCGGCACGGGTCGCCGAGTGCGCGCGCACCTGGCCCGGCGGCTATGTCGCCCACCACTACACGCGCTACCTCGGCGACCTCTCCGGCGGCCAGATCATCCGCGGCAAGGCCGAGCGGACCTGGGGCTTCGCCCGCAAGGGCGACGGCGTGCGGTTCTACGTCTTCGAGGGCATCCCCAACCCGGCCGCGTTCAAGCGGGGCTACCGCGAATTGCTCGACGGGATCGACGCGGTGGTCACGGACGAGTTGGAGAGGCGGCGGATCGTCGACGAGTGCAAGGTCGCTTTCGCTTTGAATACGGCGGTGTTCCGTGAGCTCGGGGAAGAGTTTCCGCTGACCGCGTGACGGGGTGACGACCCGGGGGCTCTGCCCCCGGACCCCCGCTCCTCAACGCCGGAGGGGCTGAAAGGCCTACCGAGTTCGTATCACCGCGCCCGCGCCCGCCACTAGCGCCACACCCGCCACAGCGAGCAGCGCGGCCGAGGGGACGGAGGAGCCGGTGTCCGCCAGTGAACCCGCGCCGCCTGCCGAACCGCCGCCGCCCACGGAACCGGAACCGGTGACGGCGGCGGAGCCCGAGTCGGAGTCGGGGGCCGTCGTCGGCGTGCCGCCGCCGGCCGGGAGTGCAGCGCTCGCCGACGAGGACAGCGCGACCGTCACCGGGTCGAGCTTCTCGCCCGGCCGGTACGGGGAGCCGGTCGTGTCGTTGGCGAACTGCTTCGCGCCCGCCGCCGTCAGGGTCGCGGGCACCTTGTCGAGCAGCACGACGTCGTTCTTCGCCTTGTACGAGGCGCCGGAGAGGTCGAGTGCGGCGAACTTCACGTCGTTGTTCGTACCCCGGGGTGTGGTGACGTCGGCGAGCAGGGTGCCCTTGGCGCCGTTCGCCCGCACCTTGAGGTCGCTGAACTTCATGTCGATGCCGTGCGCCTTGTACGTGAAGCGGACGCTGCCGCCGAAGGAGGCGTCGACCTTCTTGGCCGCGGAGTCCAGGTCCGCCTTGGCGTACGGGAAGCGGTAGCCGTCGGAGATCTTTTTGGCGCCGCCCGCGACGGTCGCCTTCCCACCGGTGGATATGTACTTCCGGAAGCTCTCCTTCAGCCCCCAGGAGAGGCGGCCGTCGACGACTTCACCTGCGGCCGTGGTCTGCTGCGAGGCGGTGGGCTTGGGCACCGGCTTCTGCGTCGGCTTCTTCGTGGGCTTCTCTGTCGGCTTCTGCGTGGGCTTCTGCGTCGGCTTCTCGGGCACCGGGCCGCCCGCCGTCACCGTGAGCGTGGCCGGGTCGAGCTTCTCGCCCGCCTCGTACATGCCGTTGAACGCCTTCGCGCCGTCCGCGGTCAGCGCCGCCGGGATGTCCTTGAAGACCATCGCGCCGCCCTGGCCCTGTCCGGGCCTGACCGCGCTCAGGTCCAGCGCGGCGAGGTCGATGTCGTGCTGGACGGCGCCGTTCAGGGTCACGTCGGCCTGGATGGCGCCGGTCCTGCCCTGGGTGCGGACCTTGACGTCGGTGATGCCGATGTCGAAGCGGTGGAGGGTGGAGGTGAAGCGGACACTGCCCTTGAAGGCGGTGTCGGTGGCGTGCGTACCGGTGTCGTACGTGCCCTTGCCCTCGGAGAACGTGAACGCCCCGTTCCCCGCGGCCTGCCGGGCACCGTCCTTGGCCTCGATCTTGCCGTGGGCCATGCCCATGACGTACTTACGGAAGGACTCCTTCAGACCCCACTCCAACGTGCCGTCCTTGAGCTCCAGCTTCGGCGGGGCGGCCGTGCCGGTGTCGGCGGCGACCGCCGGCAGTGCGAGCGCGCTCGCGCCCAGGGCGACGGCGGCCGCGACGGCTGCCGCGAGAACGGTGGGACGACGGGTGGCGGCCATGATCAGGCTTCTCCTTCAGAGGGGGGCTGGGGGGGCTGTCGGGCAGTCAGGCGCCCGGGGAGTTGCGGGTGTTCGTCGTCGCGCGCTTCTTGCGTACGACTCCGAAAGCGACCGCCGCCGCGAGCAGCACCGCGACACCTGCGCCGGCCGCGATCGGCACGGCGTTCGACGAGGAGGACGCGGAGGATGCGGAGGACGCGGAGGTGTTCTCGGTCCTGGGCGCCGCGGACTTCACGGGCGGCGAGGGCTTCGCGGACGAGCCGAGGTCCGGCAGCGAGGGCAGCTGCGCGTCCGCGTCGAGGGCGACGGCGAGCGAGAGCGGGTCCATGGCGGAGCCCGCCTTGTACATGCCGCCGAACGCCTTGGCACCCTCGGCGGTGAGCTTCGACGGGACCTCGGTGAGGGAGACCAGGCCACCCTTCGGCCGCAGCCCCTTCGCGGTGAAGGTGATCAGCGGGGCGTTCTTCAGGGTGGCACCGCGGTCGCCCTTGCCGTCGACGTCCGCGGTGAGCGTGCCCTTGCCGTCCTCGACCTCGACGGCGACCCCGGAGAGCGTCAGGTCGAGGCCGTGCGCGCCGGTGAAGCGGACCGCCCCCGCGAACTCCGCGGTGAGGGTGCCCTTCTTCTCGTCGTACGTGCCCTTGCCGCGGGGGAAGCGGAAGAGCGCGCCGCCGTCCTGGGCACCGGCGGACAGCTTCCACTCGCCCTTGGCGATGGGCCCGGTGACGTACTCGCGGAAGGTGCGGCGCACGCCCCAGTCGACGGCGGCATCCTCGATGCGGCCCGCCTGGCCCGCCTTCGCCTTCTTCTCGCCGCCGCCGGGCTTCCGCTGCTTGTTGTCGGGCTTCGGAGGGCTTTTGGCGACGAGGTCCGTCGACAGGCTCACCGGGTCGAGGGCGGTGCCCGCCGTGTAGTACCCGGCGAAGGCCTTCGCGCCCTGTGAAGTGAGCGTGGCGGGCAGGTTGTTGAGGGCGATCGGGCCGGTGCCGCCCTTCATGTCGATACCGGATATGTCGAGTGAGGCGAGCGGCACCTGCGCGGTTCTCGTGACCTTGCCGGTGCCCTTCTCCTTACTGACCATGTCGGCGTAGAGCGTGCCGGAGCCGCCGGAGACCTTCACCGCGGGGCGGCTGATGGTGAGGTCGAGCTCGTACGCGCCGCCCTTCTTGTGCCCGGTGAAGCGCACCCCGCCCGAGAACCCCGCGGCGAACACCCCGGTGTCCGGGTCGTACGAGCCCTTCGCCGAGTGGAAGCGGAACTGGCTCCCACCGACCGTGGCCGCTCCCCCTTGGAGGGTGGAGGCGCCTTGGGCGATGGGCCCCGTGACATAGCTCTGGAAGGAGGACTTGATGCCCCAGTCGAGCCGTCCGCCCTGGACCGTGCGGTCCTCGGCGTGCGCGGCGGCCGCCGGGAGCAGGGCTCCGACGAGTGCGGTGAGCACGGCCACGGCTCCGGCGCGAACGGTGGCACGCGCCTGTCCGGACGACGGCATGGGGCTCCTCCAGCGGTCTGGCGAATTAGGTAAGGCTAACCTAAACTACAAACGCTTCGGGCTGGAACCCCCAACCGGAACCCAGCCCTCGAAGCAACCCCAACAGCTCGACAGGACGGTGGACTTCGGTGCGAATGCCGCGCTCACTCCGCATCGCCGGCGCATGGGCCGCCGTGCTCGCCCTCGGTCTCACCGGGTGCGGAACCCCGGACGGCGACGGCGGCACAGCCGCGCGGCGGGCGCAGGCGAAGAGCTCCGCGCCCGACCGGGTCGAGCCCCTGAAGACCGAGCCGAAGCCCTCGCTCCCGGCCACCGTCACCTCCGCCGACGGCCACCGCGTGACGGTGCGGGACACCCGTCGCATCGTGCCGCTCACCGGCAGCCTCAACGAGATCGTCTTCACCCTGGGGCTCGGCGGTAACGTCGTCGCCCGCGACATCACCGCCACCTTCGAGCAGGCGAAGAAGCTGCCGGTGGTGACCCGCGCCCACGACGTCTCGGCGGAGAGCGTGCTCTCGCTCGAACCGACCGTCGTCCTCGCGGACACCACCACCGGGCCCGCCGAGGCCATCGACCAGATCCGTGACGCGGGCATCCCCGTCGTCGTCTTCGACCCCGCGAAGAGCCTCGCCGACGTGAGCCCCCGCATCGAGGCGGTGGCCGGGGCGCTGGGCGTGCGGAAGGCGGGGGCCGAGCTGACGGAGCGCACGCGGCAGCGGATCGCGGCGGTCCGCGAGGACGTCCCGGCAAGGAACGGGAAGAAGAAGCCGCGGGTCGCCTTCCTCTATCTGCGCGGCTCGGCCTCCGTCTATCTGCTCGGCGGGCGCGAGTCCGGCGCGAGTTCGCTCCTGGAGGCGGCGGGCGCGGTCGACGCGGGCAAGGAGTCCGGGCTCCGCAAGGACTTCACGGCGATCACGAGCGAAGCGCTCGCGAAGGCCGCGCCCGACGCGATCCTGGTGATGCGGAAGGGGCTCGCGTCGGTGGACGGCGTGCCCGGACTCCTCAAGGTCCCGGGCGTCGCCGAGACCCCCGCGGGCCTGGACCGGCGCGTCGTCTCCATCGACGACGGCGTGCTCCTCAACTACGGGCCGCGCACCGACCAGGTGCTGAAGTCCCTGGTGGAGCAGTTGTACGGGGACGCCGAGTGAGCACGCTCGCCAAAGCCAAAGCCAAAGCCGACGCCGAAGCCCCTGACGTGCCGGCCCCCGCGCCGGACGGCGACGCCCCCCGCCGCCGCGGCGCCGCCCTCCCCCTGACCGCGGCCCTCTCCGTCGCCCTCGTCCTGCTCTGCCTGCTCTCCGCGGGCACCGGCGCGTACGACATCCCTCTCGGCGACGTCGTCTCCTCCGTCCAGCACCGGCTCGGGCTCGGCGGGTCCGCGCTCGACCGGGTCGGCGAGAGCGTGCTGTGGAACGTGCGGCTGCCGCGCGTCGTGCTCGCCCTCCTCGTCGGCGCCTCGCTCGGCTGCGCGGGCGCGCTGATGCAGGGCGTGTTCGGCAACCCGCTCGCCGAGCCCGGCGTCATCGGGATCTCGTCGGGCGCCGCGGTCGGCGCCGTCGCCTCCATCGCGCTCGGCCTCACCTTCCTCGGCAACTGGACGGTGACCGTCTGCGCGTTCGTCGCCGGGCTCGCCACCGTCCTGCTCGTGTACGCGATGTCGCGCGAGGGCGGCCGCACCGAAGTCGTCACGCTGATCCTCACCGGCATCGCCGTGAACGCGTTCGCGGGCGCCCTCATCGGCCTGTGCGTCTTCCTCGCGGACAACGCGCAGATCAGCCAGATCACCTTCTGGCAGCTCGGCTCGCTCGCCCAGGCGACCTGGCCGAAGGTCCTCGCCGTCCTGCCCTGCGCCCTCGCCGGGCTCGCCGTCGCGCCGTGCTACGCGCGCCGGCTGGACCTGCTCGCGCTCGGCGAGCGGCCCGCCCGGCACCTGGGCGTGGACGTGGAGCGGCTGCGGCTCGTGCTCGTCCTCGTGGTGGCCCTGCTGACCGCGGCCGCCGTGGCCGTCGCCGGGATCATCACCTTCGTCGGCCTCCTCGTGCCGCATCTGCTGCGGATGGCCGCGGGCCCCGGGCACCGCTTCCTCGTGCCCGGCAGCGCGCTCGGCGGAGCACTGGTCCTCGTCGCCGCCGACCTGGCCGCGCGCACGGTGGCCGCGCCCGCCGAGCTGCCGCTGGGCGTGCTCACCGCGCTCCTCGGCAGCCCGTTCTTCTTCTGGCTGCTCCGCAGGACCCGTCGCAGGCAGGGTGGTTGGGCGTGATCGGACAGCTGCGCAGGAGACTTTTCGCGGGACGGGAGCGCGTGCTCCCGGGGCCGACCGCCCGTGGGGACGTCCTCGCCGAGGCCGAGGGGCTGCGGGTGCGGCTCGGCGGACGCGAGGTGCTGTGCGGGGTCTCGCTCGCCGCCCGCGCGGGCGAGGTGTTCGCCCTGGTCGGGCCCAACGGCGCCGGTAAATCCACCCTGTTGGCCGCGCTGGCCGCCGACCTGCCGGCCGACGAAGGCGTTGTACGCATCTGCGGCCGGCCCGCCCCCGACTGGCCCGCGCCCGAACTCGCCCTGCGCCGTGCCGTGTTGCCGCAGTCCGCGGCGCTCTCCTTCCCCTTCCCGGTCGCGGAGGTCGTACGGATGGGCCGCGCGCCCTGGGCCGGGACCCGGTCGGCGGACGACGACGACCGGGTGGTGCGCGAGTCGATGGCGGCCACCGAGGTGGGCGGCTTCGCCGCGCGCCCCTTCTCCGCGCTCAGCGGCGGTGAGCGCGCCCGGGTCGCGCTGGCCCGCGTCCTCGCCCAGCGCGCCCCCCTGCTGCTGCTCGACGAGCCGACCGCCGCGCTCGACCTGCGCCACCAGGAACTGGTGCTGCGCCTCTGCCGGGAGCGGGCGGCCGCCGGTGACGCCGTCGTGGTGGTCCTCCACGACCTGGGCCTCGCGGCGGCGTACGCGGACCGGGTCGCGGTGCTGCGCGGCGGGACCGTCGCGGCGGACGGCGCCCCCGGCGACGTGTTCGAGGCGACACTGCTCTCCGAGGTGTACCGGCAGCCCGTCGAGGTGTTCCCGCACCCGCGCACGGGCGCCCCCGTGGTGGCCCCCCGCAGGGACAGCGGGCAGTGACTCGAACGGGAGCGCGACTACTCTTCCGGGATGTTCGACAACTATCTGATCGGGCTGCGCGACGGCCTGGAGGCCGGCGTGGTCGCCTGTCTGCTCCTCGCCTTCACGGCGAGGAGCGGGCGGCGTGCCGCGCTGCCGCCCGTATGGGCCGGTGCCGGCGCCGCGGTGGCCCTCGCGGCCGGCTTCGGCTGGGCGCTGACGTTCGGTTCGCAGGAGTTGACGCCCCGGGCACGGGAGACGCTCGGCGGGACGCTGTCGGTCGCCGCCGTGGGCCTGCTGACGTGGGTGGTCCTTCGGATGCCGCGGCACGCGGAGGCACGGCACACGACGGCTCTGCTCGCGGTGACCGCGTTCTGCGCGGTGGGCCGGGAGGCTCTGGAGGCGGCCCTGTTCTGCTGGGCGTCGGCGCGCGCGTCGAGGGACGGTTCGCACGGGCCGCTGCTCGTCGTGCTCCTGGGCCTGCTCACCGCGCTCGTACTCGTGGGGCTGCTCGCCCGGCTGCTCCGCGCGGGCGCGGCCCGTGTCGGCCCCGACCGCCCGCGCACCTGGTCCGGCGCCGCGCTGATCGTCGTGGCGGCGGGCTTCCTCGCGCACGGCGTGGCCGCCTTGCAGGAGGCCGAACTCCTCGGCGGACCGGGGGACATGGCGTTCGACATCGGCGGCGCTGTCCCGCCGGACAGCTGGTACGGCGCGCTCCTGGCGGGCACCCTGAGCTTCCGCCCCGACCCGACGGTCCTCCAGGTGGTGGCCTGGCCGCTGTACGCGGTCCCGGCGCTCGCCCTGCTCCGGCTGGTGTCCCGCACCCCCTCATCCGGCTCGAACTCCGGTGCCTATGATCGTCGTTCACCAGTTGATCGACATCTCTGAGGATCCCCCCATGCGAACCTCCCGATTCGGGAAGAGCCTTGCCACGCTGACCGCGGCCACCGCCGTGGCGCTCGGCGCCTCGCTCATGACCGCCCCCACCGCCGCCGCGGTCGGCGGCAGCGCCTGCACCAAGAACGTCAAGAACCACAACATGATGGTCATCAACGTGGGCGCCACCGCCTACTCGGGCCCCGGCACCAGCTACAGCAAGCGCAAGCGCCTGGAGTGGTTCGACAACGTCTACGTGCGTTGCTACACGGTCAAGCGCGGCAACCAGTGGTACTACGGCGATCTGCCGCGCACCAGCAAGCGCGGCTGGGTCAACGCGACGCTCCTCCAGGAGATCTGACCCGCACCCGCACACCCCTTCCGCACACCCCTTTTCCGGGCCCGATAAGGTTCGGGCCCGGGAAGGGGTAGGTGAAGGCATTCCGATGAGCAACGTTCGCAGGGTTCGCGGTCTCGGCCGGCCCGTCATGGTGTCGGCGGCGGTGACGGCCCTGGCGCTCACGGCGAGCGGCTGCGTGACCGTGCACGGGGAGCGGGAGGTCGTCCCCGCGGCCACCAAGTCCGAGGCGGACCGCGCCCTCAGGGAGTTCCTCACCGCGTACAACAAGGCGGACAAGGCCTACGATCCGGCCCTGGACGCCGCCCGCATCACAGGGCCGCTGGGCGCCATCAACCAGGGCGGCCTGAAGTCCCGGCGTGTGCAGCACCCGGCCGGCAACCCGAACCACGTGCCGCTGGAACTCACGGACGTGACGTACGCGATACCGAAGAAGGCCGGCTGGCCGCGCTGGTTCCTGGCGGACACCAAGGCCAACCGCCGCTCCGACCTGCGGTGGCTGTGGGTCTTCACGAAGAGCGGCCCGGACCAGCTGTGGCGGGCGACCTATCTGAACCTGGTGTCGCCGCGGAAGATGCCGAAGCTGAAGAAGGACGCGGACGGCTGGGCCGAGCCGGTGTCCCCGCGGGCGAAGGATCTCGCGCTGGCCCCGGCCGACCTCGGCAAGGAGTACACGTCGTACCTCAAGTCGGGCGGTGACGCCTTCGCGCCGAGCGACCACACCTCGCGCTGGAAGGCGTACCGCAACCGCAATTCCAAGCGGGCCGGCCTCGCCGTGCAGTACGTCGACGAGCCGCAGAACGGCGGCACGTTCGCACCGCTGGGGCTGCGCACCGAGGACGGCGGCGCGCTGGTGTTCTTCGCCACTCGCCACTACGAGAAGCAGACCGCGTTCAAGGGCCTCAGCCCGAAGGTCGACGCGGACGCGAAGGCGCTGCTCAAGGGCGAGGTGCGGCAGTCCCTGCTCCTTGACCGGGTCTCCAACCAGGTGGTCGTCGACCCCGAGAAGCCGAGCGGCGACAAGGTGGCGTTCCTGGGCCGCCTCCAGGGTCTGACGGGCGCGAAGGGCGAGTAGCCCCCGAAGGGGGAACCACCCGGATCAGCCCCGCAGCGGCCAGGCGGCGACGTCCTCCTGCGGCTCGCCCGCCACGCGCGCGCATGCGTCGGTGAGGGTCGCGAGCAGCGTCAGCGGGTCCGGCAGCGGATGCTCGGGGCCGCGGATCCAGCGCACCTCCCGGTCGTCGGGGAGCCGGGCGGGTGGCACCAGGACGTACGACCCGCGGCAGTGCCAGCGCAGGCCGGGGTGCTCGTCCATCGTCTCGGGGTGGCAGTCGAGCTCGCACGGCCACCACTCGTCCTCGTCCTCGGGGGTGCCGCGGGTCGCGGTGTAGAAGAGCAGCCGGCCCTGGCCGTTGCCGCCGCCCGACTCGGCGACGGGGCCCACCTCGATCCCGGCGGCGAGCAGCCGCTCAAGGGCTTCGAGCCCGGCGTCCAGCGGCACGTCGAGGACGTCGTGGACCATGCCGGTCGCGGTGATGAAGTTGGCCTGCGGCTGGTGGCGGGCCCACCGCTCGATCTGGCCGCGGTCCGTCGTGGACTGCGTCTGCCAGGCGAAGGAGACGGGGTGCCGGGCCGGGGTGGGGCAGCCGATGCGGTCGCAGGAACATCGGTACCCCGACGGATACGCGGCCGGGGCGAGCGGCAGTCCGGCCGCCGCGGCGGCGAGGAGCAGCTCCTCGCGGGCCCGGTCATCCGCGGCCGTGTCCTTGGGGCGCCGGCGGAGCCACTGGGAGAATTTGCCCTGTCCGCCGGACCGGCTGCCGAACTCCGCGCCCATCTAGCCCCTCACCTCGCCGTTGTGCCGAAAGCATGACCCATGGTCCCACCATCCTGCGCCTCGGGGGGCCGGAGGCCACATCCGGGGTCGCCGGGGTATGCCCACCGGGTGGTGACATAGCAGGACATTCCTGTGCGAGTTTGGATTTACCCGCCTACCGTGGGCGCCATGGTCATTAGGACTGTGCTGACGAGCCTCACGGCGCTGACCCTCACGGCACCGAACGGCTTCCTCGCCCCGATCGAGTGGGGCGGCGTGCCGCTGACCGTGGACGCGCTGCCCCGCGTGGTCTACACCGCGCACCGCGGCGGCGCCCTGGAGGTGCCGGAGAACAGCATGTCGGGCCTGCTGGCCGCCTATCAACGCGGTACCGCCCAGGTCCTCGACTTCGACACGCGGATACTGCGCGACGGGACGCTGGTGGTGATGCACGACTCCACCCTGGACCGCACCACGTACATGTCGGGGCCGGTGCGCCGCCTCGACCGGTGGAGCTGGCTGGCCGTGCGGCTGCGCCCCTCCGCCGCGGTGCCCGGCCACTGGCGCCCGGAGCGGCCGCCGACGGTCGCGGAGGTCCTCGACCGGTTCGGCGGGCGGATCATGCTGATGCTGGAGGCCAAGGACCCGAAGAGCCTGGAACCGCTCGCCCGGCTGATCCGCGCCCGCGGGCTGACCCGCTCGGTCTTCGTGAACACCAACGACCCGGCCGTCGCCCGGCGCGCCCACCGCCTCGGCCTGCTGGCCCAGCTGTGGCGCTCGAAGGCGCAGATGCGCCGGGACCGCCCGAAGGAGTGGGCGTCGTTCGTGGACGTCCTTGACGTGGACTACAAGGCGCGCGACAGCGATCTGCTGCGCGCGGTGAACTCGGGCATCCCCCGGGTGTGGGCGCACACGGTCACCACTGCGGAGCAGCGCGACCGGGTGCTGCGCCTCGGCTGCAACGGCGTGATCACGGACGCGCCGGGCCTCCTCGCGCGTACGCCGGTCAGGAGTACGGCGGTCAGGTCGTGGAGAACGGTCGGGGCGTGATGCCGTACAGCGCGTACTCGACGAGCGTGTCGACGTACGCGTGGGTGAGGGGGCCGGAGCGCATCAGCCAGCGCTGGGCGAGCGGGCTCGACCACAGTTCGAGGGCGATGCGGGGGTCGATGTCGGGCACGACGTGCCCCGCCTCGCGGGCCTGCTCGACGCGTTTCACGAAGAGCTGGAGCTGCGGCTCCAGGAGCTTCTCGACGAACTCGGCGCCGAGCTCGGGGTTGAGCAGTCCCTCGGCGGCGAGCGCGCGGTAGGGCGCGTCGTACTTGGGGTCGTTGAACTCGTCGACGGTGGCGCGCATCACGTACTTGAGGTCGGCCTCCAGATCCCCGGTGTTCGGGATCTCGGTCTCGGTCTCCGCGCTGCCCGCTTTCTCACTGGCCTCGCGGGACGCCTGCTCGGCGAGGTCGAGGAAGGCGTCGAGCAGGACGGCTCCCTTCGAGGTCCACCAGCGGTAGATCGTCTGCTTGCCGACGCCGGCGCGGGCCGCGATGGCCTCGATCGTCAGCTTCGCGTAGCCGACCTCGCCGACGAGGGCGAGGGCTGCGTCGTAGATCGCGCGGCGCGAGCGTTCGCTGCGGCGCGTGGAGTCGGGAGCGGTCTTCTGGGCCATGCCCTCGAATGTAGCAGCGGCCGAACCGAGACGTCCCGTCTAGACAAGACGCGTCGTCTCGCGCATGGAGATCGCACCGGGCACCACCCGTCCGCCCCCGCCCGCACCGCCGTTCGGCCAATCTCGCAACCACCCGTTCGGTTCACTGCGCGAAGGCTCTCCCAGACCGCACTATGGGCATCAACTGCCCCACCACGGGCAGCACATGACCTGCGGTACGTGAGGAGCCTTCATTGTCCCGTTTTCCTCGCTCTCCCCGGCGCGCCACACCCCGGCGCTATCTGATGTGCCCACCGGCACACTTCAAGGTCACCTACTCCATCAACCCCTGGATGGACCCCGGCAAACCGGTCGACGTCCCCCTCGCCGTCGCCCAGTGGGAGGACCTGCGCGACCGGTACGTCTCCCTCGGCCACACCGTCGAGGAGCTCACCCCCCGGCCCGGCCTGCCGGACATGGTCTTCGCGGCGAACGGCGCGACCGTCGTCGGCGGACGCGTGCTCGGCGCCCGCTTCGCCTACCGCGAGCGCGAGGAGGAGGCCGCGGCCCACCTGGAGTGGTTCCGCGCGCACGGCTTCACCGAGATCCACGAACCCACCCACATCAACGAGGGCGAGGGCGACTTCGCCGTCACCGCCTCCTACGTCCTGGCCGGGCGCGGCTTCCGGGCCAGCCCGCTCTCGCACGGCGAGGCGCAGGAGTTCTTCGGCCGCCCGGTGATCGGGCTCGACCTGGTCGACCCCCGCTACTACCACCTGGACACCGCGCTCGCCGTCCTGGACGACGCGGCGGACGACGTCATGTACTACCCGCCCGCCTTCTCCCCCGGCAGCCGGGCGGTGCTGCGGCGGCTCTTCCCCGACGCGGTGATCGCCGAGGAGCCCGACGCCGAGGCGCTCGGGCTCAACGCCGTCTCCGACGGGCTCCACGTGCTGCTGCCGCAGGCCGCGCTCGGCCTCTTCGAGCCCCTGCGCGAGCGCGGCTACGAACCCGTCGGGATGGACCTGTCCGAGCTGCTCAAGGGCGGCGGCAGCGTGAAGTGCTGCACGCAGGAGCTGCGGGGCTAGCCCAGCTTCGCCGGACAGAGCCGGCGCGGCTCGTCGTCGCCCGCGAGGCGGGCGTCGACGCAGCCGCCCGGCAGCCCGTCGTGCGCCGCGGTGCCGAAGTTGGCCGTGACGGTCAGTGCGCCGTCGCCGAACACCGTGCGCTGGACGGTGCGGTCGGCGGTCAGGCGCCGGTAGGAGGTGAGGGGTTCGGTGCCCGCGGCCTTGTGGAGCGGGGCGAAGTACTTCTGGAGTGCGGCCAGTTCGGCACCGTGCTTCTTGAGGGACGGGCCGTCGAGGACGTAGTTGAGGGGCGTGTTGTAGAGCATGGCGAGCAGCGCGCGGTCCTTCTTCTGGCGCGGCAGCTTCTCGTACGAGAGCTCCCAGCGCTCGGCGTTGACGAGCGAGCCGTGCAGCGCGGTCTCGTAGAGCGGGACGCGGTAGCGGGGGGCGTACATCGCCTTGGCGAGGCCCGCGGGCAGGTCGACCGGTTTGAAGAAGACGCCGGGCGCGGTCTCCGGGTAGTAGCCGCCCCACTTCTCGCGGTCCTTCTGGAGCTTCCAGAGGCCGTCGGCGACCGGGGTGCCGCCGCCGTGGTCGAAGGCGAGCACCTGGTTCGCCCACGCCTGGGCGGTCTCCGAGCCGAGGACGAGGCCCTTGTCCGCGATGCGCCGCATCCGCGCGAGCCGGTTCCCGCGGTCGCCGTCCTTGGTCATCCGGTGGCCCTTGCCGTGGTCGCGGAAGAGTTCTCCGGTGGCGTCGACGTCGAGGAAGTAGCTGTCGGCGCCGTTGGCGACCATGGAGCGGGTGCGGTCGGCGAGGTGGTGGTGGCGGGGCTCAGCACGTTCGAAGGCCTGCGAGCTGAGGTAGCAGCCGCGGCCGCCGAAGCCGGTGACGGGTTTGCCCTCGGCGTCCCGCACGCAGTAGTCGGGGTAGACGGTGCCCGGCCAGGCGGAGGTGGGGCTGTCCGCGTTCTTGGGGTCCTGGCCGTTGGCGAAGGAGTCGTAGGGGCCGACGAGGTAGCCGGCCTTCTTCGCGGCGCTCACGGCGGCCTTGTCCATGGGGCCGGGGCCCGCGTCGTAGCCGAGCCACATCCGGTCGACGCCCAGCTTGCGGAGCTGCTCGACGCCCTCCGCCTCGCGGGCGGTGCCCCAGGTGTAGGCGTGGAAGGCGCCGAGGAGCTTCGCGGTGGCGGGGTTCTTCGCGATCTTCCGCTTCAAACTGCCGAGCCGGCCGCGTTCGGCGAGGTAGGAGCGGTAGTCGGCGGCGGGCGCGACGGCGTTGCCGTCGGTCAGGGCGAAGGTGACGGTGTAGTCGCGGGTGCCCTCGCCGCGGTCGAAGGTGTGCTCGGCGGTGGTGCGCAACCGCCCGTGCGGTGCGGTGAAGTCGAGGGTCGTGCCGATGTCGGTGGGGGTGAGGTAGCTGACGCCGGCCCGCTTGCCGAGGGAGTAGCCCCACAGCGGCAGCGTCAGGCCCTCGCCCATGTCGACGCCGCTGCCCGCGAGGCCGCCCTCCCCCTTGGTCCAGAAGGTGTCCCGCACGGGGATGTCCAGGCCCTCGCCGCGCGGGAGCTGGAGGGAGGTGGCGGCGGCGTCGGTGCCGGTGACGGGCCAGCCGACCTTGGTGTCGCGGTGTGCCTTCATGCTGAGGGAGAGGCGGCCGTGGTCGGTGCGGGCGGTCACGTCGATGCCGCGCTCGGGGTAGCTCCAGCGGGCCCGGCCCGTGCCGGTGCGGGTCACCGGGCCGGGCTTTCCGAGATCGGTGGTGGAGGCGTCGGAGAGGGTGAGGTCGCGGCCGTCGCGGGTGTGGGCGCGGACGGCGAGCGTGGCGGTGTCGACGACCGCGGTGCCGCCCTTGACGGCGAGTTCGACGCGCCGGCCGTGCGGCGGCTCGGCCCCCGCGGTGAACGCGTACGTGGTGGCTCCGGCGGCGACGACCGCGAGGGCGACGGACAGGGTGAGGAATCGGGTCTCGGACCGCCTGCGGGCGTGACCGGGTGAACTGCTCTTGATCGGCATGGAGATGTGGATAGTCGCCGCTTCTAAGAGTCTTTTAAGAGCCTTTCAAGAAGAGGGTCGGTTCAGCCATGTGGCCGACAACGTGCTAACAATACGGGCGCACAGGTACGCACGCGCTCCTGTGCGAACGCGTCACCACAACCAAACAGTTGGGTCCACGAGGGCCCAGGGGGAAGAAGAGGTATCAGCGCAGTGAACCGTATGCGCACGTCCGCCGCAGTGCTGGCCACCGCGGGGGCCCTGACCGCCGCTCAGCTCGGCCTCGCCGGGTCCGCGTCCGCCACGTCCGGCCCGACCGCTCCGAAGGCCGCTCCGACGGCGTCGCCGCGGGCCGTCTCCGGCTGCCCGATCGACATCGTCTACACCTCCCGCTTCCAGGTCGACCGGAACGGCTGGGTCACCAACGGGGGGCTGTACTTCGGCATCAAGAACAAGAGCACGAAGAGCTTCAAGAAGGTCAGCTTCACGGTGACCAACGTCAAGAACGTCCGCTTCGGCACGGCCACGCCGAAGGGCGGCAAGGTCACCCGCAAGACGTCCAAGACCGTCACCGTGTACGACAAGAGCCTGGCGGGCAAGGCCAAGCTCGGCGTCAAGGTGCGCACGCGCCTGCTGAACACCAGGTCCTACAAGGTGAAGTTCTCCGTGCGCGGCACGGGCTGGAACTGCGCCGTCGACCAGGGCACCTGGGGCGCGGGCGCGTGAGTCACGCCGCGGGCGGGGGCGGCCACGCGTCGCCCCAGTCCGCGTCGCGCGCCGCGCGGTAGAGGGGGCCGTGGCGCTTGGTCACGGTCTCCCTGCGCAGGGACTCCTCGACCCCGCACAGGTCGAGGAGCACCTGGCCCTTGCGGATCTGCGGGCGGCGCACCACGCGGGCGGGGGCGGGGGCCGGGTCGAAGCGGACCGCCGCGACATAGCTGAACTTCTCGTCCTCGTAGGCGAGGGAGCCGCCCTTGACCTGGCGGTGCAGGGACGACCTGCTGACCCGCGCGGAGAAGTGGCACCAGTCCGTGCCGGGTTCGATGGGGCACGCCGCGCTGTGCGGGCAGGGGGCGGCGATCCGGTAGCCGGCGGCGATCAGCCGGTCGCGTGCCTCGATGATCCGTCCGTAGCCGTCGGGGGTGCCGGGCTCGATGATGACGACGGCCTGCGTCGCCGCGTCGGCCGCCGCGTCGACGACGGAGCGGCGGTCGGCCTCCGTGAGCTCCCCGAGGACGTACGACACCGTGACGAGATCGGTGCTCTCGATGGTGAGCGTCGATCCGATACGGGAGCGCTGCCACCGCGCGGCGCTCAGCCGGGGCGTCGCCGCGGCCAGTTCCCGCCCGAGCGCCAGTGCGGGCTCGGCCCAGTCCAGGACCGTCACCGGCCGCTCCCCCGCCCAGGTGGCCGCGACCGCCCAGGTCGCCGCGCCGGTGCCGCCGCCGACGTCGACATGGCTGCCGGGCGCCCAGCCCTCGGGCGCCGCGTCCGCGAGGGCGGCCAGCGCGGCCCGCACGGCCTCGAAGGTCGCGGGCATGCGGTACGCCGCGTACGCGACGACGTCCGCGCGGTCGCGCAGGATCGGGGCGTCGGTCGGGGTGCGGCCCCGGTAGTTGGCGATCAGCCGGTCGACGGCCTGGGTCGCCTGCTTGGGCGGGAGGCCGTCCAGGAGTCCGGCGAGCGAGGCGCGCAGGGTCTCGGCCGGGGGGCCTTCGGATGCCGGGGGGATCGGGACGTTCACCCGCTGATTCTACGGGGGCGCTGCGCTGGCTGGGGCGGGTGTGGGGTGTGCCTGAGCCGACTCGTTCCCGTGCCTCCGCGTCTGCCCCATGCCGCCTGTCCGGCGGGTGCGGGGTCGGGTGGGCCGGTCGCGCAGTTCCCCGCGCCCCTGGAACCTTCGGCACCCCGCACCGTCCCGCGCCGGCCCCCGGCCCC
>NZ_JBVICF010000001.1:152119-1037975 GCF_055572995.1 Streptomyces sp. NPDC030245
CCGCGTCTGCCCCATGCCGCCCAGCCGGCGGGCGCGGGCCCGGGTGGGCCGGTCGCGCAGTTCCCCGCGCCCCTGGAACCTTCGGCACCCCGCACCCTCCCGCGCCGGCCCCCGCCTCCGCGTCTGCCCCATGCCGCCCAGCCGGCGGGCGCGGGCCCGGGTGGGCCGGTCGCGCAGTTCCCCGCGCCCCTGGAACCTTCGGCACCCCGCACCGTCCCGCGCCGCCCTCCGCCTCCGCGTCTGCCCCATGCCGCCCAGCCGGCGAGTGCCGGTCCGATCGGGCCGGTCGCGCAGTTCCCCGCGCCCCTGGAGCCTTCGGCACCCCGCACCGTCCCGCGCCGGCCCCCGCCTCCGCGTCTGCCCCATGCCGCCCAGCCGGCGAGTGCCGGCACGGGTGGGCCGAGCGCGCAGTTCCCCGCGCCCCTGGAACCTTCGGCACCCCGCACCGTCCCGCGCCGTCCCTCCGCCTCCGCGTCTGCCCCATGCCGCCCAGCCGGCGGGTGCCGGCACGGGTGGGCCGAGCGCGCAGTTCCCCGCGCCCCTGGAACCTTCGGTGCCCCGCGCCGTCCCGCGCCGGCCCCCGGTCCTGCCGAAGAACCCCCGCTCCCGGGCTACCGGTCCCGCGCCGCGCGAGCTAGCCGTGTGGCCGCTGCGGCCCGAGGGGAGCTGTTCGCGGCCCGCCGGCGCGGATGCACCGTGTTGGCGAGGAGGATCAGGAACGTGTCCGTCGCCGGGTCGAGGACCAGGGACGTGCCGGTGAAGCCGGTGTGCCCGGCCGCGCCGCGGCCTGCGAGCTCCCCCATGAACCACGGCTGATCGATGCCGAAGCCGAGGCCGTCACCCGCCAGCATCAGCTCGACGAAGTCGGGGCCGAGGATGCGGGCCCTGCCGTACGAGCCGCCGCACAGCAGCGTGCGGCAGAGCACGGCGAGGTCGCGGGCGGTGGAGAAGAGCCCGGCGTGTCCGGCGACCCCGCCCAGCGCCCAGGCGTTCTCGTCGTGGACGGTGCCGCGCAGCATCCCGCGGTCGGCCTTGGCCCAGGGCTTGCGCTGGTCCTCCGTGGCCGCGGCGTCGGGGCACGGGCCGAAGCCGGTGTCGGCCATGCCGAGTGGGCGGGTGATGCCCTCGCGGACGAGCGCGTCGAGGGGGCGGCGGGTGAGGCGCTCCAGGATGTGCTGGAGGAGGAGCATGTTCAGGTCGGAGTAGACGTATTCGCCCGGCTCGGAGACCGGGGCCTCCGCGCGCAGGGCGGCGAGGCGCGCCGCGTCGTCCGGGCAGTCGTAGAGCGGCAGTTCGGGCCGGAGCCCCGAGGTGTGGGTGAGGAGCTGGCGGACGGTGATGCCGTGCTCGGCGGCGGCCGTGAACTCGGGGACGTACGCCCCGACGAGCGCGTCGATGCCGAGCGTGCCGCGCTCCAGCTGCTGCACGGCGGCGATCGTCGTGAAGAGTTTGGTGAGGGACGCCAGGTCGAAGGGGGTGGTGGTGCGCATCGGCACCCGCCATTCGCGGGGCAGCTCGACGCCGGTGTCGCTCTCCGGGTCGTACGAGGCGTACCGCACCGCCCAGCCCGCCGCCTCCTCGGCGGCGATCACGGGGCCCCGGCCGACGAGGACCACGGCGCCCGCGCACCAGGGGCGCGGGCCGCACGTCAGGTCGCGCACCTCGGTGACGAGGCGGCCGATCTCGTCGGGGTCGAGGCCCGCGCGGTCCGGTGTGCCGGGGCGCAGGAGTCTTGGTGCGCTCAGTGGTCCGCCTCCTGGGTCGGCTTGTGCTGCCAGGGGCGGCACAGTCCCACGAAGCACGTGACGGCGGCCAGGGCGCAGACCAGTTGGACGACGGCCATCGGGACGGCGGTGTCCTCGCCGGCGATGCCGACGAGCGGGGAGGCGACCGCGCCGATGAGGAAGGAGGAGGTGCCGAGCAGCGCGGAGGCGGAACCGGCGGCGTGCGGGGTGCGCATCAGCGCCAGGGACTGGGTGTTGGGCAGGGTGAGGCCCATCGACGACATGAGGACGAAGAGTCCGGCGGCGACGGGGAAGAGGCCGACGTCGCCGAGGACGCCGGTCGTCATGAGGAGGAGCGCGACCGCGGCGGTCGTGACCATCGCGAGGCCGGCGGCGAGGACCTTGTTGAGGCTGGTCCGGCCGACGAGGACCTTGCCGTTGAGCTGTCCTGCGGCGATCAGGCCGATGGAGTTGACGCCGAAGAGGAGGCTGAAGGTCTGCGGGGACGCGCCGTAGATCTCCTGGATCACGAAGGGTGAGGCGGAGATGTACGCGAAGAGCGCGGCGAACGCGAAGCCGCCCGCGATCATGTAGCCGGTGAAGACGCGGTCGGCGAGGAGCGACTTCATGGTCCGCAGCGCCTCTACGGTGCCGCCGCCGTGCCGTTTCTCGGGGGCGAGGGTCTCGGGCAGGCGGCGCCAGACGAGCAGGGTCAGCGCGGTGCCGACGGCGGTGAGGACGACGAAGATGCCGCGCCAGTCGGTGAAGCGGAGCACCTGGCCGCCGATGAGGGGCGCGGCGACGGGGGCGACGCCGGAGATCAGCATCAGGGTGGAGAAGAAGCGGGCCATGGCCACGCCGTCGTACAGGTCGCGGACGACGGCGCGGGCGATGACGATGCCGGCGGCGCCCGCGAGCCCCTGGAGGAGGCGGAAGCCGATGAGGAGCTCGGCGGTGGGCGCGAAGGCGCAGGTCGCGGTGGCGATCACATAGACGAGCAGGCCGACGAGGAGGGGGCGGCGGCGGCCCCACCTGTCGCTCATCGGGCCGACGACGAGCTGGCCGAGCGCCATGCCGAGGAGGCAGGCGGTCAGGGTCAGCTGGACGGTGGCGGCCGGGGCGCTCAGGGCGTCGGTGACCTCCGGCAGGGCCGGCAGGTACATGTCCATGGAGAGCGCGGGGACGGCGGTGAGGCCGCCGAGGACGAGGGTGACGAGGGCTCCGGTACGACGGAGGGCGACGGGCCCTTGTGGCTCCGCCGCCTCCGATATCCGGTCTTCTGCCGTTGTCTGCCCACGCTCAGGCATCGCGCCCCTCCCGGTCGATCGGATCCGCTCTCCATGGTCGCAGCTCCCGATGCGTGGTCGGGACCGCATATACGACGTCGTAGGAGCCGGACATGTGACGTCAGCACGGTTCACTCGTTTAGCAACATCGCCGGGCAGTTCGGGCCCCGGCTTCGACCGCCGATCTGGACAAGGCTCGATGCGAATCTCCTTCCTGCTGCAGAACGCCTATGGAATCGGTGGCACCATCCGCGCCACTTTCAATTCCGCCAGTGCCCTCGCCGAGCGGCACGACGTCGAGATCGTCAGTGTCTGGCGCCCGCGCGACCGGCCCAGCCTGCCGCTCGGCGGGAAGGTCCGGCTGCGGCACCTGATCGACAGCCGGCCGCACGCGCCGCGCAACGACCTGGGCGACAGGCTGCTGGGCGAGGCCACCTCGCTGGTGCCGCCCGCCGAGGCGCGGGGCGCGGGTTTCGACCGGCTCACCGACCGCCGGGTGGCCCGCTTCCTGCGCCGCACCGACACCGACGTGGTGGTGGCCACCCGGCCGGGCCTCGTGATGTACCTCGCCGAGTTCGGCCGCGACCACTACCTGCGGATCGGTCAGGAACACCGCGTGTACGGCACGCACGAGCCCGGGATCCGCGCCGCCCAGGACGCCGCCATCGCCGCGCTCGACGCGCACACCACCGTCACGGAGGCGGACGCCGTCACGCACCGCGGGCACCTGGCGGCCACGGGCACCCCGATCTTCTCCGTCCCCAACTCCTCACCGCCGCCGCCCCGCACCACCGCGTCGGACGGCGAGGCCCGGCTCGTCATCGCCGGCGGGCGCCTCATCCCGGTGAAACGGTACGGCCTGCTGGTGGACGCCTTCGCGACCGTGGCCGCCGCCCACCCGGAGTGGAAGCTGCGGATCTACGGCCGCGGCCCCAAGCACGCGCCGCTGCGGGCCCGCATCGACGAACTCGGCCTGAGCGACCACGTCTTCCTGATGGGCGCCACCCCCTCCCTCGCCACCGAGTGGGCCAAGGGGTCGATCGCCGCCGTCACCTCGCGCGAGGAGTCGTTCGGGATGACCATCGTGGAGGCCATGCAGTGCGGCACCCCGGTGGTCGCCACCGACTGCCCCCACGGGCCCGCCGAGATCATCCGGGACGGCGAGGACGGCCTGCTCGTGCCGTCGGGCGACAGCGGGGCCGTCGCCCGCGGCCTGCTCAGGCTCATCGAGGACGCCGACCTGCGCCGCGCCATGGGCGCCGCCGCCCGGCGCAACGTCGAGCGGTACACGCCCGACCACATCGCCCGGCGCTACGAGGAACTCTTCGCCGAGCTGCGCGCCGCCGCCCCGCCCGCCCCGGTCCCGCTCGACTGCCGGCTGGCGGCCGGTGCGGGGCGGGCCCGCGCGGCGGTCCGGCGGGCCGTGCGGCGGACCGTGCGCGGGGCGGGGCGGCGGCGTCCGGCGGGTCCGGCGCTGCGTCCGCGGTGCACCTGCGCCGTGACCGCGGCGGGCGATCTCGTCGTACGCCTGGACCGGGCCGGCCTGCCCGGCACCGCGTTCACGCTGACCGCGACGCTCCGCGGCTCCGGCGGCCGGGACGAGCAGCTGGTCGAGGTGCCGCTGCGGCGGCCGGAGACCGAGGGTGAGCCCTGGACGGCCGTGCTGGAGCGCCGGGCCCACCCGCTCGCCGAGGGCCGCTGGGACTTCCACGTCGTCCGCTCCGACGACGGGGCGCGACGCCGGGTCGCCGTCACGGCGGTCGAACAGGGCGGCCTGCTGACCCTGGAGGCCGCACCCGGGGCGCCGTTCGGCTGGTGGATCCCCTACGCGACCGTCAAGAACAACCTCTCCGTGCGGGCCTGGCGCCGCCCCGCGCACGCCGAGGCCCACACGGTGACCGCCGACGCGACGTCGTGCGCGGTCGAAGGCACGCTGTACGGCGCCGAGTTCGCCCCGGGGCAGCCGGCCCGCCTCCTCGCCGTGCCGCGCCACGACCCCGCCGCCGCCTTCGAAACCGAGGTGACGACGTCGGGAAAGGACCGTTTCCGCTTCTGTCTGGCGTATCCCCGGGTGCTGGCCGCCGGCGGGGGCGCCCCGGAGACGTGGGACCTGGCGCTGTCCCTGGCCCCCGGGGCCGATCCTGTCCGCCTTGCGCGCGTCATCGGCGACGTCGTCGCCCGCAAGCGGACCGACGTGTATCCGGCCGGGCACCTCGTCGACGGGGCCGGTGCCGCCGTCTCCGTGCGCCCCTACTTCACCGTCAACAACGACCTGGCGCTCGCGCGCAGGACGCCACGGGAGCCCGCCGACCGCTACGCGGGCCGCAGCCCCGGGTCGCCCGCCTCCGTCACGAACGACGCCGCCGTTTTGATGGGGGCGCCCGGCGTCGTCACGGCCGAGACCGTCTTGAAGTCCGCCCGCGCCGAATCGTCGCCGAGCGCCACCGTCACGTAGCCACGGCGGCCGTTGTAGAACTTCAGGTGCGGGTTGGCCTTGGTGTAGGTGTCCCAGTTGGCCGGCTTGTCCGCGCCGTCCTTGCCGCTGGCGATGGACGTGGCGACGATCTCCGTGCCGACGGTCTTCGACGACGGGTCGTCGAAGTCGGCCTTGATGTCGAAGGCGTAGCCGACGTGCACGTCACCGGTGAGGACCATGAGGTTCTCGATGTCCGCGGAGCGCGCTCCGGCGAGGACGCGCTTCCGGGAGGCCCGGTAGCCGTCCCAGGCGTCCATGGAGAGCTTGGCCTGCGCGTTGAGGTCGAGCTTGCGCTGGGAGAAGGTGACCTGCTGCGGGACGACGTTCCACCGGGCGCGCGAGCGCCGCCAGCCGTCGATGAGCCAGCGCTCCTGCGTGGCGCCGGTGATGGTGCGCCTCGGGTCGTCCGACTCGGGCCCGGGGACGTGCGCCTTGTCGCCGTACGCCTGGTCGGAGCGGTACTGCCGGGTGTCGAGGATGTCGAACTGGGCGAGGCGGCCCCACTTCAGGCGCCGGTAGAGCTGCGCGTCGGGCCCGCTCGGCAGCTGCCCGCGGCGCAGCGGCTGGTTCTCCCAGTACGCGCGGTAGGCGGCGGCGCGGCGGAGCAGGAACTCGGCCGGGGGGTTGCCGTTCTCGTCGATGTCGTCGGCGTAGTTGTTCTCGGCCTCGTGGTCGTCCCAGGTGACGACGAAGGGGTGCGCGGCGTGGGCGGCGCGCAGATCCGGGTCGGACTTGTACAGGGCGTACCGCAGGCGGTAGTCCTCCAGGGTCTGCGTCTCCTTGTTGAAGTGCGCGGGCAGCGTGCGGTCGGTGTAGTTGCGGGCGCCGCCGACCGCGTTGACGGCGTACTCGTAGAGGTAGTCGCCGAGGTGGAAGACGACGTCGACGTCGTCCTTGGCCAGGTGCTTGTACGCGGTGAAGTAGCCGTCGTGGTAGGCCTGGCAGGAGACGGCGGCGAGGGTGAGGGCGCCGGTGCGGCTGCCGGTGGGCGGCGCGGTGCGGGTGCGGCCGGTCTCACTCACCCAGCGGCCGGTCCGGAAGCGGAAGTAGTAGGTGCGGCCCGCGTCGAGGTGGTCGGCCTCGACGTGCACGGTGTGGCTGAACTCGGGGTGGGCGGTGACCTTGCCGCGTCTGGCGACGCGCCGGAACCTGGCGTCGTGGGCGAGCTCCCAGTCGACGGAGACGCGCTCCCGGGGCAGGCCGCCGTCGGGCTCGTAGGGCGCCGGGGCGAGCCGGGTCCAGAGCAGGACCGAGGAGGGCAGCGGGTCGCCGGACGCGACGCCGAGCGTGAAGGGGTTCTTGGTGATGCGGCGTGCGTCGAGCTCGGCGGCGCCCGCCACGCCCGCGGTGGGCAGGTTGGTGGCGAAGGCGAGCGCGGCCGCGGCGCCGGTGACGGTGAGGAACCTGCGGCGTCCCAAGTGGCGGGCGGGGGCACGGAGTTCCGGAGCGTGGTGCTGGCCTGCGGGTGTCATGTGGCCCTCCCCTGACGATTGGTGTCAGGGGCATGTAAGTGGCGCGGGACGACGTGGGCCTGTCGCGTACACAACAGCCGCATGGCGGGCGGATGATGTCCGCGTGGACAGCCCTCCCGTACGCTGCGGGCCCATGAACGCTGAGCGAACTGCATCGCCGAAGACCGCCGTGGTGACCGGGGCCGGCTCCGGAATCGGCCGTTCCGTCGCCCTCGAACTGCTCGCCGCGGGCTGGTCCGTGGCGCTCGCGGGGCGCCGCACGGAGACGCTGGAGGAGACGGCCGCCCTCGCGTCCGCCGGGCCGGACGCGCGGGAGGGCGCCACCCTGTGCGTCCGTACGGACGTGTCGCGGCCCGAGGACGTGGCGGCGCTCTTCGCCCGCGTCGGCGAACGCTTCGGGCGCCTGGACCTCCTCTTCAACAACGCCGGTACGTTCGGCCCCGGCGGCGTCCCCGTCGAGGAGCTCCCCTACGAGGCCTGGCGGCACGTCGTCGACACCAACCTGAACGGCGCGTTCCTGTGCGCGCAGGCGGCCTTCCGGCAGATGAAGGAGCAGGACCCGCAGGGCGGGCGGATCATCAACAACGGGTCCATCTCGGCCCACGCGCCGCGTCCGAACTCGGTGGCGTACACGGCGACGAAGCACGCCCTGACGGGCCTGACGAAGTCGCTGTCGCTGGACGGCAGGCCCTACCGGATCGCGGTCGGCCAGATCGACATCGGCAACGCCGCGACCGACATGACCGAGCGCATGCAGTCCGGGATCCTCCAGGCCAACGGGCAGCTGGCGACCGAGCCGGTGATGGACGTGGCGGACGTGGCGCGCACGGTGCGGCACATGGCGGAGCTGCCGCTGGAGGCGAACGTCCAGTTCGCGACGGTCCTCGCCACGAACATGCCGTACATCGGGCGGGGTTGACGCGCGGGGCGGGGCAGAGCGGGGCCGGGATGCGAGCGGGCCGACATCTGCACAAGTGGAGTGAGGCATACCGCATCAAGTCCGGTCAGGGATCCCCGTATGCTCGGCTTCTCTCCACGAGAACTTCACACTTGGAGCACTCCTTGCGCATACGCACCACGGCCCCCGCCGTCCTCACCGCCACCGCCCTGTCGGTGGCCCTGCTCGCCGCGTCCCCCGCGTCGGCGGCGACCGCGCGCCACCAGGGCGGGCTGCACCTCGGTGCCATCCAGTACGACAGTCCGGGCCGGGACACCCGCTCGAACGCCTCGCTGAACGCGGAGTGGGTGAACATCCACAACAACACCCGCTCGGCGATCCAGCTCAAGGGCTACAAGCTGAAGGACGACACCGGCTACACATACACCTTCGGCAGCTACAAGATCGGCGCCGGCAAGACCGTCAAGGTCCGCACCGGCAAGGGCACCAACGCCTCCGGCGTGCGCTACTGGGGCCGCACCAACTACGTCTGGAACAACACCGGCGACAAGGCCCGCCTCCTCAAGCCGAGCGGCGCGCAGCAGGACTCCTGCTCGTGGGCGCGGCTCGGCTCCGGTCACACCAGCTGTCACTGACCACCGCCAGGGGGACGGCAGCAGGCGGCGGGTCACCCGGACGGACCCGCGGGCCGGGTGGTGCGGGCCGGGCCGGTGGACGGTGGAGGCGGACGTATCCGCCACCCCGCCCAGGGGCCGAACCGGGAGTTCCCCATGACCACCTGCTGCTCGTGTCCGGACCGCCGAGACGTCGGGCTGCTGCTGCTCCGCGCGGGCACCGGCTCAGTGCTCGCCGCGCACGGCGCCCAGAAACTGTTCGGCTGGTTCGGCGGCGGGGGCGTCGAGGGCACCGGCGCCTTCATGGAGTCCGTCGGCTATGCACCGGGCAAGGTGAACGCCGTCATGGCGGGGCTCGCCGAGGCGGGCGGCGGGGTGCTCCTCGCCCTCGGCCTCGCGACCCCCGCGGCGGGCTCGGCGGCGGCGGGCGCGATGGCCGGCGCCACGGCCGTGCACTCGCCGAACGGCTTCTTCAGCCAGGGCGGCGGCTACGAGTACCCGGCGTTCCTCGGCATGGTCTCCGCGGCGCTCGCCGTCACAGGACCCGGCCGCTACTCCGCCGACCACGTCCTCGGCCACTCCCTCAACCGCGCCTGGATGGTCCCGGCCGCGCTCGCCGGCACGGCGGTCGGGGTCCTCGCGACGCTGGCAGCACGGAAGAAGACGGTCCGGGCGGCCGCGGCCGGGGACGAGGGCGGCTCGGCCACCGCGTAGTCGGTCCCTGCGGACCTTGCGCGGCGGCAAAAGTGGTGGCCCGGGTGGGGGCGGCGGGTTAGCGTGCCGGGTTGTGAACACTGACACCGGTCATCCGCCGCGGCTCACCCGACTCACCTTTCACGGCCCGCTCTCCGAGGCCCGTGCGGAGCGGCTGGTGGGGCGGCTGGCGGCGGCCGGGCCGCGTACCGTCCTCGACATCGGCTGCGGCTGGGGCGAGCTGATGCTCCGCGTCCTCGAAGCCGTGCCGGAGGCGACCGGTGTCGGCGTCGACCTCAAGGGCGAGGACCTGGCGCGCGGCCGCGGGAACGCCGCGGCGCGCGGGCTCGACGAGCGGGTCGTCTTCGCCGAGGAGTCGGCGACGGACACCACCCGCGGCCCCGCCGACGTCGTGCTGTGCCTCGGCGCGAGCCAGGCCCTCAGCGCCGCCGAGCCGCCCGGGACGACGACCGAGGCGCTGCACGCGCTGCGCCGCCTGGTGAATCCGGGCGGTCGCGTCGTGCTCGGCGAGGGTTTCTGGCAGCGCGAGCCCACCCCGGCCGAGCTCGCCGCGATGTGGCCGGACGCCGACGCGGGCGAGCACCTGTCGCTGGGCGACCTGGTGGACGCGGCGATCGGGGCGGGGTTCCGCCCGCTGTGGGTGGAGACGGCGAGCGCCGAGGAGTGGGAGGAGTTCGAGTCCGGCTACCGCGCCGACGTCGAGGAGTGGCTCGCCGCGCACCCCGGCCACGCGCTGGCCGCCGAGACCCGCGAGCGCGTCGACTCCCAGCGTTCCTCATGGCTGCGCGGCTACCGCCGGGTGCTCGGCATCGCGTACCTGACCTTGGTGCCGGTCGGCTGAGAGAGGCCCTACCGAAGTAGCGCCGCCCGCGACTTTCGGCGGCTGTGCCGGGCCCGTCCCCGCTCCTAGCGTCGTGGGAGACGACCGACAGGGCGGAACGCAGTGCACGGGATGGCGGGCGAAGAGCTCGGCAAGGCGCAGGGCACGGCGCGGGGTACGACCACGGCGCTCGGGCCTCCGCGGGGTGATCTGCTTCTGCTGCTCGTCGGCTTCCCCCTCCTCGGGCTGCTGCTCGGCCTCGTCGTGCCGCGGCTCGCCCGCTGGGCCTCCGGGTCGCCGGTGCTGCCGTGGCGGGACGGCATCGAGTTCGTCGGCAGGCTCGACGCGCCCTGGCAGACCGCGCTCGTGATGGCCGCCGGCCTGGTGGCCGGACTCCTCGTCGCCTTCGCGGCGCTCGACGAGACGGTGTCGCTGAAGGTGTCCGACGAGCGGGTGCACGTCGAACGGGACGGCCGGACGCGGACCTTCGAACGCGCCGCCGTCTCGGCCGTGTTCCTCGACGGCAAGCACGTGGTGCTGCTCGGCGCGGACTCCGGCGAGCTCGTGCGGGGCGAGCACAGCGCGCGGGCGGCCGCGCTGGCCGCCGCGTTCCGCGCGCACGGCTACCCGTGGCGGGACGGCGACCCGCACGCGGCGCTGTTCCACCGCTGGATCCCCGGCACCCCGGACCTGCCCGCCGAGGTCCACGCGCTCCTCGCGGCACGGAAGGCCGCGCTGCGGCGGAAGGCGCCGCGGGACGCGAGGGACCTGGTCGGGACGGTGCGGGGGCTCGGTTACGTCGTACGCGACGAGGGGGCGGAGCAGTACTGGCGCCCCCTCGCCGGGGATACGGACGGGGCCGGGTCAGAGGGCGGACGAGTCCGGTGACTGCGCCCGTAGCGCCTCCGCCGCCTCCCTCGCCAGGAGTTCGACGTACGCGGTGGTCCAGGCCTCGACCGTGGCGCGGTCCCACAGGTCCGTCGAGTACTCCAGATATCCGGAGAGGACGTCGCCCGTGGGGACCAGGCCGAAGTTGAACTCGGAGCGCGCGCCGGGGACCGCGAGGTCCTCGACCGCCGTGGTGACGCCCGGCAGGTCGATCTCCGTCTCCAGGGAGCTCTGGTACTGGAAGCCGAGCGGCAGCCGTTCGGGCACCTCCGTACCCAGTGCCGCGCTCACGTCCGCCGCCACCGTGCGGATCGGCGCGGCGTGGTCGATGGCCCCGACCGCGGTGCGCGCCACCTGGTCCACCAGTGCCCCGAACGACGCGGCCCCGCCGCCCCGCACCCGCAGCGTGAAGGACGAGACCGTGCAGGCCGCGAGCGCCTCGAACTCGCGCCGCTCGCGGTTGGCGTAGGAGATGCCGAGCACGACGTCCGGCCCCTCCCCCACCTCCGCGACAAGCCGCGCCAGCGCGGCCGCCGTCACCACGAACGGCGTCGTGCGGTGCCGCCTGGCCAGCGCCTCGACGTCGGCGCGCGCGGCCCGGTCCACGGTGAACAGGACCACGTCCCCGGCCCCGCTCAGCTCCGCAGGACGCGGCCTGTCCAGCGGCAGCGGCATACCGAAGGGGGCGCCCTTCAGCTCACGCGTCCAGTACTCGACGAGGCGGCCCTTGTCCTGCGTACGGCTCCGCTCGCGCTGCCAGCGCGCGTACTCGCCCGGCTGCGGGACGTCTGCCGGAAGGCCGTGCGGGGTGCCGGTGGCCGCCGCCCGGTACAGCGCGGCGAGTTCCCGCAACAGGATGCTGACCGACCAGCCGTCGCAGGCCGCGTGGTGCAGGACGAAGAGCAGCGCCCACCGGTCGGGCCCGGTGCGCAGCAGGCGCAGGACCGGGGCGAGTTCCGCCTCGATGTCGAAGGGCGTCGCGGCCACGTCCGCCGCGGTGCGTTCCGCCTGCTCCTCGGCGTCCGCCGCCGATCCGTACCGCGCGAACAGGTCCTCCTCCGGCAGCTCCACCGGCCGGGCCGGCAGCACCTCCTGCCACCACTCACCGCCGTCCTCCACGAGGCGGGTGCGCAAGCCCTCGTGCCGGGCGACGAGCCGGGTGAGCGCGGTGCGCAGGGCCGGTACGTCGAGGGCTCCCGTCAGGGCGAGCCGCATCGCCACGTTGTAGATCTGCGGGCGGGGGTGCGTGCGGTGCCGGGTGATGAAGGCGCCCTGCTGGGCGGTGACGGGGGCGCGCACCGGCACGCCTCCGCCTCCCCCGGCGTCTCCCGCGAGGTACGCCGCCATCGCCCGCAGCGTCGGCTCCTCGTAGAAGCGCGCCACCGGGTACTCCGTGCCGAACTCCTCGCGCACTGCGTTCGCCAGCCGGATCGCCGTGATCGAGTGGCCGCCCAGCTCGAAGAAGGACGCGCCGGCGTCGATGGACGCCGCGTCCACCTCGAACTCCGCCGCCCAGAGCCGCTTGAGGCGCGCCTCGATGTCCGGCGTCGAGGGTGCCGCGTGTGCCGGGGGTGCCAAGGGTTGCGGGGCGGTCGAGGTGGTGAGGGTGGGGGTGGGGAGTGCGGCGCGGTCCACCTTGCCGTTGGGGGAGAGGGGGAGTTCGGGGAGCACGGCCCAGGCGTGGGGCACCAGGTGGTCCGGGAGGCGGGCCGCGAGCTGTGCCGTCAGGCGGTCGGCCAGGTCCCGCTCCCGGGCCTGGGGGGCCGACGCCGGTACGACGTAGGCCGCGAGGTAGGCGTCGTCCCGTCGGTCGCGGCGGGCCAGGACGAGCGCGTCCCGGACCTCCGGCAGGCCGTTGAGGACGCGCGTGGCCTCCTCGGGTTCGACGCGGTGGCCCCGTATCTTCACCTGGTCGTCGGTCCGGCCCCGGAACTCCAGCGCCCCGTCACCGGTCCAGCGGACCAGGTCGCCCGTGCGGTACATCCGCCCCTCGGCGCCCAGCGGGTCGTCGACGAAGCGCTCCGCCGTGAGCTCCGGCCGGCCCAAGTATCCGGTGGCCACTCCGGGGCCGCCGACGTACAGCTCCCCCACCTCACCGGCGGGCACCTCCCGGCCGTGCTCGTCGAGCACCCGCAGGGTGACGTTGTCGACGGGGCGGCCGATCGGGATCGGGCCGTCGCCGGAAGGGTCCGGCTCCACTGTCCCGACGGTGCACAGCACGGTCACCTCGGTGGGGCCGTACACGTTCACCGTCTCGTACGGGACACCGGGGCGCGGGCGGGTGCGCAGCACGTCGCCGCCCAGCAACAGGTGCCGCAGCGGGGGCTGTTGTGCCGCGGGAAGCGTGAGGACCGCCTCGCCGAGTGCCGTCGGCAGGATGGAGAAGGTGATCCGCCGGTCCGCGTACCAGCGGGCCAGCGCCGCCGGGTCCCTGCGGACCGCCTCGTCGGCCACGACGACCGTGGCGCCCGCCGTCAGCGCCGGCCAGATCTCCAGCACGGCCGCGTCGAAGCCCTGGCTGCACACGGCGGCGCTGCGGTCGTCCGCGGTGAACCCGAAGCGTTCGTGGTGCCACTGGCAGAGGTCCACGACGGCCCGGTGCGGGACGGCCACGCCCTTGGGGGTGCCGGTGCTGCCGGAGGTGTAGATGGCGAAGCAGAGGGAGTCGGGGGTGGGCCGTGCCCCGGCCGGGCCGCTCAGGGGCGCCGGGGGCGCCTCGGTGGCGGTGGCTTCGGTGATGTCCAGCAGTGTCGTCCCGGTCGGCCACGTCGGTCGTACGCCCGCGTCTGCGGCCCGCGCCGCCCCGTCCACCACCACGATCCGCGCGCCGCTCTCCGCGACGACGGCCTCGGCCCGCGCCGTGCCCTGTCCGGGGTCCAGCGGCACGTACCCGCGCCCCGACTTGAGAGCCGCCAGCATCGCGACGATCAGGTCGGCGCCGCGCGGCAGCCACAGCGCGACGGGCGCGCCGCCGCCGTCCGCGGTCCGCAGCACGGCCGCCAGGCGCTCGGCGCGGGCATGCAACTCGCCGTAGGTGAGCGTCACTTCACCGCTGACCACGGCGGTGCGGTCCGGGGCGACCTCGGCCCATCGCGAAGCCAGGGAGTCGACGGTGCTGAGCGTCCGCTCCCGGACGGGGCCCTGCCGCCACTCCCGCGGCACCACGGCCGGAACACTGTCGGCCCCCGCGTCCCCAGCGACCCCCACCGCCTCCGCGAGGACGTCGCGGAACGTCCCGAAGAACGCGTCGACCGTCGCCTCGTCGAAGAGGTCGGTGTGGTACTCCAGGTGGCAGCGGATGCCGCCAGCATTATCGGCGTTGTCGGCCTTGTCGGTGAAGTACACGCTGAGGTCCGTCAGCGCCTTGTCGGGCCCCGAGTCGAGCGGTGTCGCCCGCACCCCGGGCAGGTCGAAGTGGAAGGGGTCGCCGGTCTCGAACTCGGCGAGCGTCTGGAAGACGGGCGTCCGGTCGAGTGTGCGGGGCGGCGCGAGCTCCCGCACGACCGCCTCGAAGGGCACGTCCGCGTGGTCGTACGCGTCCAGGGCCACCCCCCGCACCCGGTCGAGGAGCGTGCCGAAGTCCGGGTCGCCGGAGAGGTCGATGCGGAGCGCGAGGGTGTTGACGAAGAAGCCGACCACGTCCTCGTACTCGGGGGTGCGGTCGGACATCGGGGTGCCGACGACCAGCTCGTCCTGGCCGGTGACGCGGCGCAGTGCGGCGGCGTAGCCGGCGAGCAGGGTCATGAAGAGGGTGCTGCGGTGTTCGCGCGCGAACCGGCGGACGGCGGCCGACAGTTCGGGGTCGAGGGTGCGGAACAGGGCGCGGCCGTGGGAGGTCATGACGGCGGGCCGGGGCCGGTCGGTGGGGAGCCTCAGCACGGGAAGGTCGCCGTCGAGCGTCTTCTTCCAGTACGCGAGGTCCTCGGCCGCCTTCGGGCCGCCGAGCGCGGCGCGCTGCCCGCGGGCGTGGTCGGCGTAGGTACGGGTGAGGGCGGGGAGCTCCGCGGCCGGGGCGCCCGGCAGCTGGGCGCGGTAGAGGGCGGAGACGTCGCGGGCGAGCACGGCGGCCGAGGCGGCGTCCATCACGATGTGGTGCAGGGAGAGGACGAGGACGTGCCGCCGCTCGCCGAGCCGGACGAGGCGCGTGACGAACAGCGGGCCGTTCGCGAGGTCGAAGCGGCGTTCGCTCTCGGCCTTGAGGGTGGCGGCGACGGCGTCACCGGGGCCTGTGCCGTCGACGACATCGAAGTCCACCTCCCCCGGCGGGAGCGTGAACTGCCGCGCCTCGCCGTTCACTTCGCGGAACACGGTACGCAGCTGCTCGTGCCGTTCGGCGAGGCCGGAGAGCGCGGCGCGCAGCGCGGGGACGTCCAGGGGGCCTTCGAGCTCGATGGCCTTGGTCTCGTTGTACGCGGTGCGGCCCGGGAGCATCCGCTCCAGGAACCAGACGCGCTGCTGCCCGGGTGACAGCGGTGCCCCTTGGTCGGCCGCCGGTGCCGGGCGTGAGGTGGGTGCGGGCTCCGGTGGCGCCACGTACGCCCGGCGCAGTCCGTCGAAGTGGGTCAGGCCGTCCCGCAGCGCGGCGGGCGCGACACCGAAGTCGACGAGTCCGACGATCTCGTCGGCGCCCGCGGCGCGCACCGCGTCCACCACGGGCCGCACGCTCTCGGGGCTGCCGATGAGGGCCCGCTGGTCGCAGTAGCGGTCGTAGGCGCGGCGGAACACCACGTCCAGGTCGTCCTCGGTCATCGCCGACAGGTCGATCCGGTGGCCGAGGCTGTTGGCGACGTTGCCGAAGAGGGAGAGGGACGAGCGCATGTACCGCGACAGCGGCTCGCGCGCCTCGGCACGGGCCGTCGCGTGGTCCTCGGCGAGGTAGGTGTGCAGCAGCACGGCCACGTGCCCTGCGTCCGGGTCCAGGCCGCACTCGGCGCGCGTGCGCCGGTAGCGGGCGACGTTGTCGCGGAGCTGCTCGACGCTCTGCGTCATGAGGTTGGTGACGATGCCCACGTCGTGGCGGGCGGCCAGCTCGTACGAGGCCGGGTTGCCGACGACGGCCGTGTACATCGGCGGGGCGTCCTGGACGGGGCGGGGGAACAGCCGCAGATCGCTCTCGCCGTCCCCGGTGGTGCGGCGCACCGGATCCCCGCGCCACAACTGCCGTACCTGCGCGACCTGTTCGTACATCATCTCCCGGTGCGAGCCGAAACGCTCGGGGAAGAAGACGAAGTCGTCGGCGTTCCAGCCGCTGGCGCAGCCGATGCCGATCCGGCCGCCGGAGAGGTTGTCGACCATCGACCACTCCTCCGCGACGCGGATCGGGTCGTGCAGCGGCAGCACCACGGAGCCCGCGTTGATGCGGACGCGGCTCGTCTCACGGGCGAGCGCGGCGGCGAGCACGACGGGGTTGGGGAAGAGGCCGCCGAAGGAGTGGAAGTGCCGTTCGGGGATCCACAGGGAGTGGAAGCCGTTGCGGTCGGCGAACCGGGCCGTCTCCAGGAGGTGGTCGTACTTGCCGTGCTTCGGGGTCGCCTCGTCCTGCGGGTAGTCGCCGAAGAAGTAGACGCCGAAGTCGAGGGGGCGGGGCTTGGGTTGGGCCGGTTTTTGCTGCTCCGGCTGCTCGGACCGGGCCGCGGCCGCGCTGTTCCAGGCCATGGCCTGCGGCTTGACGGGCGCCTTGGCAGGCGCCTTGGCAGGGCTTTTGGCAGCGGCCTTGGTCGGGTCACCGAGGGGGAAGCCCGCCGCGCGCAGCTCCCGCAGCGAGTCCTTCACCGCGTCGACGATGAACTCGACGTCGCCGTCGGAGTGTTCGGTGGACAGGAAGAAGTTGCGCCACTCCCACACGTGCACGCCGCGCAGCATGAGGTGGTGGTACAGCAGTTCCATGTCCGCACGGTGCTCGAAGCGGAACATCGAGCCGAAGTGGCTCAAGCTGAGGGCGTACCCCTCCGCCTCGAAGAACGCGTTGAGCGTGGCGGCCATGGCGTCGGTGCGGGCGTTCAGGCGCTCCTGGAGCCGCGGGCTGTGTTCCTTGAGGTGGGCCAGTACGGCACGGGTGGCGACCATCGACACCGGGTGCTGGATGTACGTACCGCCGAAGAACGTGGTGTCGGCCCGCGGATAGCTGTCGTCCCCGTACTGCCAGTGGCCGCCGTCGATGCCGTCCATGATGTCGGTGCGGCCCGCGATGGCCCCGATGGGGAAGCCGCCGCCGAGCAGCTTGCCGTACGTCGCCAGGTCGGGCGTGACGCCGTAGAGCTCCTGGGCGCCGCGGAGCGCCGGGCGGAAGCCGGTCAGCATCTCGTCGAAGAGCAGCACGATGCCGTGGCGCCGCGTCAGCTCGCGCAGCCGGCGCACGAACTCGGCGGGCCGCAGCGACGGGTGGCGGCTCTGCACCGGCTCCACGACGACCGCCGCGATGCCCGCGGCCTCCCGCTCGATGACGGCGAGGCTCTCCTCGCTGCCGTACGGCAGGACGAGCAGGTCGGCGACGGCGTTGTGCGGGACGCCCGCGGACATCGGCACGGTGGTGAGGCCGTCGCCGCCGGTGTGCGGGGAGCGGCCGAGGACGTTGTCGTTGTGGCCGTGGTAGGCGCCCTCGAAGGTGATGATGCGGGAGCGTCCGGTGGCGGCGCGGGCGAGCCGGATGGCCGCGGAGTTCGCCTCCGTGCCGGAGTTGGCGAAGGCGACGCGCTCCATGCCGGTCAGCTCGGCGAGCAGTTCGGCGGCCTCGCCGGTCTCCACGTTGCGCGGGCCGAGCTGGATGCCGCGCGAGAGGTGCTCGCGGACCGCTTCGGCGACGAAGGCGGGCTCGTGGCCGAAGAGCAGGACGCCGAAGCCCATGGTGATGTCGACGTAGCGGTTCCCGTCGACGTCCTCCAGCCAGGAGCCCTTCGCCCGCCGCCCCGCGATGGGGTACAGCATCTCCTTCGTACTGCTGCGGAAGCCGACCGCCGCCCTGCTGTCGGCGAGCACGCGGCGGTAGCGCTGGGTGATGCTCTTCGAGGTGGGCGTCTTGGCGGTGTAGCGGCGGACGAGGTCGTCGAGGTGGGCCCGCTGGCTGTCGGAGGCGTTGCCGCGGAGCATGCCGGAGCCGCGGGCCACCTCCAGGCGGGGGCCGTGCTGGGCCGGGCGCGGCGCCGGAGTCTCCTCGGCCGCCGCCGTCGCCCCCATCTGTTCGGTGATGCGCCGCGAGAGGTCGGCCATCGCGGCGAGGTCCGCGTCGACCGCGGCGGAGACGGAGCCGGGGGCGGGGTGCGCGGTCATCGGTCCTCCCGCGCGGCCCGGGAAGACTGCTGGGCCGTCTGGGCGGCGAGCAGCTGGGAGAGCTGGCCCATGAGTTGCAGCTGCATCTGGGTGAGCTGGTGGACCTGGCGTACGAGGTCTTCGACCTCCTGCCGGGTGGCGTACTCCGTGGAGGCCGCCGGGGCGGACGGGACGGCCGGGACGGCCGGGACGGCCGCGGGAACGGGCGCTACCGTCGGCGCGGGGGCCTGCTCGCGGGGCGCCGGTGCCGAGGGCTCAGGCTCGGGCCCGCGCTCGGGCCCGTGCTCCGGCCGCGCCCCGACGCGCCCCGCCGCCTTCCCCGCGATGATCTCCGCGAGCCGCCGCGCCGTGCCCGCCTCCTCGAAGAGCTCCCGCATCGACACCTTGACCTGGTGCTCCTCCTCCAGCTCCCGGAGCACCCCGATCATCTGGAGCGAGTCCGCGCCGAGGTCGAAGAAGGAAGCGTCCTCGGCTATCTCGCTCGTGTCGTAGCTGAGGTGCTTCGCGGTGACCTTGATGATGTGCTGGAGCACGCGCTCGACCGCTGCCTCGTCCTGTGCCACTTCCGCCCCACCCCTTGCCGGTTGTTCGGGTCGTTCCGGTTGTTCCGGTTGTTCGGGTCGTACGGGCCGGGGAAGGAAGTTCTCCGGCCCTGTCCAGTAGTCCTTGTGCTGGAACCGGTAGCCGGGCAGGGGGATCCTGCGCCCCGTCCCGCCCATGAAGGCCCGCCAGGCGACGGGCGCGCCGGCCCGGTACAGACCGGCGGCCGCGTCCCACAGCGGTTCGAGCCCGGCGCCGCGCCGCAGTGAGGGAAGGGCCGCCCGGTCCGGCAGCTCCTGGCGCGCGAGGCCGCTGAGCGTCGTGTGGGGGCCGATCTCCACCAGCACGCCCACCCCGTCGTACGCCGCCGTCCCCAACTCCCGCAGTACGTCCGCGAATCGCACCGGCTCACGCGCCTGCCGTACGAAATAGTCGGCGTCCGGCACCCAGCCGGGCGCCCGGGTGCGCCCGTCGAGGCCGCTCACGAACGGCACGTCGGCCGGGCGCGGCCGCACGTCGGCGAGCAGCTTCCGCAGCCCGTCGAGGACCGGGTCCATGAGGGCGGTGTGGAAGGCGTGCCGCACCGGGAGTTCCCGTGCGTGGACGCCGCGTGCGGCGAGCAGCTCCGTCAGCCGCGCCATGGCGCCCACCGGGCCCGCGAGCACCTGGTTGTGCTCGCCGTTGGTGACGGCGAGCTCCACGCCCGGTACCTCGGCGGCCAGCTGCTCCGCCGTGGCCCGGTCCGTCGGGACCGCGACCATCGCGCCGGGCTCGCACCGGAGCCGCATGAGCCTGCCGCGCTCCGCGGTGAGCCGCAGCCCGTCCTCGGCGGACAGCACGCCCGCCGCGTACAGCGCGCCGTACTCCCCCACGCTGTGCCCCGCCACCACTCCCGGGGCGATTCCGGCCTCGCGCCACAGCCGGACGAGCGCGCACTGGAGCGCGAAGAGCGCGGGCTGCGCCACCTCGGTGGGCCAGACCGGCTCCTCCTCGCCCGCCTCCAGGAGCAGCGGGCCGAGGAGGCTGTCGCCCCCGGTGAGCGCGGCGAACTGCCGCTCGCAGGCGTCCAGGACCTCGCGTACGACGGGGAAGCGCTCGTGGAGAGCGCGGGCCGCACCCCGGCGGAGGCTGCCCTGCCCCGTGAAGAGGAACCCGGCGCCACCCTCACGCGGTATCTGCGGCCGGGGCTGTGTGAGCCAGTCGTCCAGGGCGCCGGTGAGCGCGGCCACCGTGTCGCCCCGCACGGCGAGCCGGTGCCTGCGGTGGGCGCGGCCGAGGGCCTGCGTCGTCACGAGGTCGCCGACGTGTGTCCCGGGGTGTGCGTGCAGGTGGTCGCGGAGGGCCGTGGCGTTGGCGGCGAGCGCCTCCTCCGTGTGGCCCGCGACCAGCAGGAGGCCCGGGGGCGGTGGGGCGTCGGCCGGCCGGGGCGGGGGCTCGGGGGCCTCTTCCAGGACGACGTGGACGTTGGTGCCGCCGACGCCGAACGAACTGACGCACGCCCTGCGCGGCACGTCGCCCCTCGGCCACGGCCGCGCGGCTTCGGGGATGTAGAACGGACTGGCCGCGAGGTCGAGGGCGGGGTTGGGGCGGCGGAAGTTGGCCATCGGCGGGATGACGCCGTGCCGCAGGACGAGGAGGGCCTTGACCAGGCTCGCGAGGCCCGAACACACGTCGAGGTGGCCGATGTTGGCCTTGACCGAGCCGAGCGCGCAGTAGCCGGTGCGGTCGGTGTCGGCGCGGAACGCGGCGGTGGCGCCCTCGAACTCGATGGGGTCGCCCTTGAACGTGCCGGTGCCGTGCGTCTCCAGGTAGCCGATGGAGCCCGCGTCGACGCCCGCCCGCGCCAGGGCGCGGCGGATCGCGCCGCGCTGGCCGTCCGCGCTGGGCGCGGTGAACGCCTTCTTGTCCGCGCCGTCGTTGTTGACCCCCCAGCCCCGGATGACGCCGTGGATGTGGTCGCCGTCCGCGACCGCCCGGTCGAGGCGCTTGAGCACCACCGCCACGACGCCCGTGCCGCCGACCGTGCCGTCCGCGTCGGCGTCGAAGGGCCGCAGGTAGCCGCTCTTGGAGAGGATGGACCCCTTGACGTACTGGTAGCCGACCACCTGCGGCACGTGGAGGGCGGTGGCACCGGCGACAGCGATGTCACACTCCCCGGCGGCCACGGACTGCGCCGCGAGGTATACCGCGGTGAGCGAACTGGAGCACGCCGTCTGGACGTTGACGGCGGGCCCCGTGAGGCCGAGGCGGTAGGCGGCGCGGTTGGCGGTGAAGTCGGTGAAGTTGCCGATGGTGACCTGGAGTCCGGCGACCCAGTCCGGGATGTCGCCTCGGAGGACGTTGTTCTGTAAATAGGTCTGGAGGGAGTAGAGGTGGTAGCCGGTGCTCGCGTACACGCCGACGTCGTGCCGGCCGTGGTCCCCGGGGTCGCCCTCGTGGTGGCCACCGTGCCCCCCGGGATCGCCCTCGTGGCCGCCCGCGTACCCGGCGTTCTCCAACGCGTGGTGCACGCACTCCAGGAACAGCCGCTGCTGCGGATCGGTGATCCGGGCCTCGTGCGCGCTCATCCCGAAGAACGCGGCGTCGAACCCCGCGATGCCGTCGAGGACCCCGCTCGCCCCGACGAACTCCTCGCTGCGGTACGCCTCTTCGGGCACTCCGGCGGCGGCCAGCTCGGCGTCGGTGAAGCGGCGGATGCGGTCGGCGCCGTCGTGGATCGTGCGCCAGAACTCCTCCGGGGTGTCCGCACCGGGCAGCCGGAAGGACATGCCGACGACGGCGACGGCGTCAGGCCCCTTGGCGGTCATCTGACCTCACTCTCGCTCTCCACGGAACTGCCGCCCTCCACCAGGGCGGTCACCGCCTTGCCCCGCGCACGCGCCCGCCCCTGACGCACCATCACCACGAACATCCCGAGGCACAGGACGATCGCGAGGCCGTGCAGCAGCCCCACCACCTGGAACGGTGAGAAGTGGTCGAGGAGCGCGCCGCTGATCAGCATCCCCAGGCCGAAGCCGGTGTTCTCGACCGACGCGGAGAGCCCGAAGAGCCTGCCCCGCTGCTCGTCGGGGGCCGCCTGGAGGCGGGTGACGTAGGCGATCTCGGTGAGCCCGTCGGCCATGCCGGCGACCAGGGCGGCCACGACCGCCACCCCCGTGGGCAGCCCGGCGAAGACCACGATGAACGCGGCCGACATCACGCAGGCCCCGATCGCGAAGGCCCGCTCCCCCGGCCCCTGCCGGCCACCGCGCCCGCCCCACCGCCCGCACGCCTGCTGCATGACGATGTTGCCGATGGCCCACGTGGCCCAGAACTGGCTGATGAACGTGGCCGGATGGGACGGGTCGAGGTCGCTGGAGTACACGGGCAGGGCCACGTTGTGGGACGAGGACCCGAGGCCGTCGGCGGCCCGCAGGGCGATCATGAGGGCGAGGACGGGCGCGGCCCGCAACAGAAGCAGCGCCCCGGCGCCGCGCCGCTCCACCTCCCGCTCGACACCCTCTTCCACATCGGCGCCGGACCTTTCGACGCCCCCCGCCCCCGGCTCGGCCCTCGTCCGGATCGGCAGCGAGAGCAGCACGCACGCGGAGACGGCGAAGGTGGCGGCGTCCAGGGAGATGGCGGCGACGTAACCGAGTTGCGCGACCACGACGCCCGCGGAGGCGAAGCCGGCGATCATCGCGAGCGAACGCCCGGTCGCGAGCAGCGAGTTGGCGCGCAGCCGCAGGTCGCTGCCGACGATCTCCGGGATGCTGCTGCGCAGCGCGACGCCGGAGAGGGTCGAGCAGAAGCCGGTCACCACGGCCAGCACGTAGAGCAGCCCCGCACGTCCCGCGTCCGGGGCGATCAGCAGCGCTATCATGGCGGCGCACTGCGTCAGATCGGCACCGACCATCAAAATCTTGCGGTCGTACGCCGAGACCAGCCGACCGCTCACAAAGCCGGACACGACACTGGTCAACAGGCGTACGGCCATGAAGATCCCGGCGGCCAGGGCGCTGTCGGTCACCTCGTAGACGAACACGTTCAGGGCGACCATGTTCAGGTAACTGCCGTACGCCGAGACGGCGTTACCCGCGACGAGCAGGCGAAAGTGGAGCAAGCGTTCCCCCCTGGTCCGCGCCGGGCTGCCATTCAGAACGTGCACGGCTGCCGCTCAGCCGAGACCGCCTTCACACTCGCCCGCACCGATCCACGCCTACAGTCACCCGAATTGGGGACTTGACACCGCCGGTGGCGCTCAGTAGCGCAGCGTTTCCCCTGGGTATGCGGGGATTCCTTTCTGTTTCTCCACGACCGTGGTTAGATCACGTTGCGGCCACAGCCGCTGTACGTGTTGACAATCCCTCCCGGAGGGAAGATGCCAGTAGACAGCCGCCCGCAGAACGCACCGGCGTTGTCCCACAGGGAGCGTCAGGTGTTGGCCCACATAGCGGCAGGCCTCTCCCACAAGCAGATCGCCAGACGTCTGGGCATCAGCGTGCACACCGTGAGCACATACCTGCGCCGCATCCGCAGCAAGCGCACGGCGCCCACGGTGGCTCATCTGATCCACCTCAGCCGCACCGAGGGCTGTTGACCGTCAGCCCCCGCGCCGCACCCGCGCCGCCCTCCGCGCCTCCGCGAGTTTGCGGGCCTCGCTGGACTTGCGGGACTTCCCACCCGTAGCGCCGCCCGCGCCACCCGTGCCGCCTGCGCCGCCCCCGCCGCTCCTGCCGCGCGAGGGGTCCTTGCTGGTGCCGAGGCCCCGGAAGGGCGTGTTGACGTTCTTGGGGCGGGCCGTGCCGGGGCCGCCGTCGAGCGGGGTGCCCGAGGGGGCCTTCGCCCCGGTGATCCGGGTCAGCTCCGCCTCGCCCGAGCGGACCTTGGTGACCGTCGGCTCGACGCCGGCCTCGGCCAGCAACTGGCTCATCTCGCGGCGCTGGGCGGACAGCACCAGGGTGACCACGCGGCCGGACTCGCCGGCCCTGGCCGTGCGGCCCGCGCGGTGCAGATAGTCCTTGGGGTCGGTCGGCGGGTCGACGTTGACCACCAGGTCGAGGTCGTCGACGTGCAGCCCGCGGGCCGCGACGTTGGTCGCCACGAGGGCGGTGACCTGGCCGCCCCTGAACTGCGCGAGCGTCCTGCTGCGCTGCGGCTGGGACTTGCCGCTGTGCAGGGCGGCGGCGTGCACCCCGCTGTCCCGCAGGTGCTGGGTGAGCCGGTCGACGGCGTGCTTGGTGTCGAGGAACAGCAGGACGCGGCCGTCGCGGGCGGCGATCTCCGTGGTGACGGCGTACCGGTCGGGGCCGTGGACGACCAGGACGTGGTGGTCCATCGTCGTGACCGCGCCCGCGGACGGGTCGACCTCGTGGACGACGGGATCGTGGAGGTAGTCGCTGACCAGCTGGTCGACGTCACGGTCCAGGGTGGCCGAGAACAGCATGCGCTGGCCGTCCGGGCGCACCTGGTCGAGGGCCTCCGTGACCTGCGGCAGGAAACCCATGTCGCACATCTGGTCGGCCTCGTCGAGGACGGTGATCCGCACCCGTCCCAGGCGGCACGCCCTGCGCTCGACGAGGTCGTGCAGCCGCCCCGGGGTGGCGACGACGACCTCGACGCCGTCGCGCAGCGCGGCGATCTGCCGGCTGATCGACACACCGCCGACGACCGAGGCCATCCGCAGCCGCAGCGCCTCGGCGTACGGCGTGAGGGCCTCGGTGACCTGCTGGGCGAGCTCACGGGTGGGTACGAGGACCAGCGCGAGCGGCTCCTTGGCCTCGGCGCGCCGCCCGGCGGTCCGCGCGAGCAGCGGCAGCCCGAAGGCGAGCGTCTTGCCGGACCCGGTGCGTCCGCGGCCCAGGACGTCGCGCCCCGCGAGGGCGCTGGGCACGGTCGCGGCCTGGATGGGGAAGGGCTCGGTCACGCCGAGCGCGGTGAGCGTCCGCAGCAGGGGGGCCGGCAGGTCGAGGCCGGCGAAGGAGGAGTCCTGGTGGGTCATGGCGGGCCTTCCGCATCGGGAACGTACGCGTACCGAGGAAGGCCCGGCAGGCTTCGGCCCGGCGGGCGCGGACCGCAGTGGAGCTCCGCTCCGGCCGGGCCGGAACGGGTGGGGCAGACGAGCCGGGCTGTACGCCGGGTTCTGTCCCGCGGGTCCTCACGGACGTCGCGGTGACGGCCATCCATCTAGGGCCGGCATTGCTGCCGGCCTCGTGCGGTCTACCCGCGGACTCGGGCGGGCAGCCCTCGAACGTCCGCGCAGAGCGCTTTTCACGGCGCTCCTTTTGACCTTGCTCCAGGTGGGGTTTACCTAGCTGCCCAGGTCACCCTGGGCACTGGTGGTCTCTTACACCACCGTTTCACCCTTACCGGGGGCCGAGGCCTCCGGCGGTCTGTTCTCTGTGGCACTGTCCCGCGGGTCACCCCGGGTGGCCGTTAGCCACCACCTTGCCCTGTGGAGCCCGGACGTTCCTCGGGAAGGTCCCCCGAAGGGGTCTTCACGCGGCCGCCCGCCCGGCTCGTCTGCCGTGCCGACCATGTTACCCGTCGGGTCCCCCGGCCCGGCCCCGCGGCCGCCGTCGCCGTCCCCGTCGCCAGGAACGAGCCCGCGAGGATCAGCGCGAAGGCCGCCACGACCTCCGCCGTGAGGGGCTCCGAGAGGAAGGTGACGCCCGCCGCCACCGCGACCGCCGGGTTGACGTAGGTGAAGACCACCGCCCTCGTCGGACCCGCCTCCCGGATCAGTTCGAGGAAGACGACGAAGGCCAGGGCCGTGCAGATGACGCCGAGGCCCGCGAGGGACAGCAGCGTGTGGCTGTCGGGCATCGCCTCCGGCCAGGTGGCCGCCGCCGCGGGGGCGTAGACCAGCGCGGCCAGGGTCAGGCAGGGTGCGATCAGTTGCAGGGTCGGGATCCCGCGGAGGTGGCGGGCGACGATCAGCGGGGCGATGGCGTACCCGAGCGCGGTGAGCATGACCTCCGTCAGGGACCACGCGTCGCCGCCCGTCACATGCGGCACGGTCAGCACCGCCACGCCCGCGAGGCCAAGACCCAGGCCGGTGAGGCGGCGCGGGCCCAGGCGTTCCGTGTCGCCGAAGAAGCGGGCGAGGAGCGCGCCGATGATCGGCACGGCGGCGATGAGGAGCCCGGCCGTGGAGCTGGAGATGCGGCGCTCGGCGTCGGTCAGGGTCCACCACGGGCCGAGGATCTCCACCGCGGCGAACACCAGCATGGGGCGCCAGTGCGTCCGCAGTACGCGGGTCAGTCCGCCCTGGCGCACCGCGAAGGGCAGCAGCAGCGCCGCGCCCAGCGCGCAGCGCGTGAAGACCACCATCGACGGCGACAGGTCACTGTCGACCGCCACCTTGATCATGAGGTACGGGATGCCCCAGAGGACTCCCATGAGTGAGAAGAGGAACCAGCCGCGTGCCGTCATGCGGGGAGTCTCGGCCGCGGCGGCGCCCCGCGTCTTGAACGCTGTTGCGGTACGCCGCCGGGGTCACCCCGAGCACCCTGCGGAACCAGCGCGTGAGGTGCGCCTGGTCGGCGAAGCCCACCAGGGACGCCGCCTCGGCCGGGCGCAGGCCCGCCTCCAGGTGGGCGCGGGCCCGCTGCACGCGGTGCTGGGCGAGCCAGGCGTAGGGCGGCATCCCCGTCGACGTACGGAAGGCGCGCAGGAGCTGGTAGCGGGAGAGGCCGAGCGGCGCGGCGAGTTCGGCGAGGGTGGGCGGGGCGAGGAGCTCGTCCGCGAGGCGGTCGCGCACGGCGCGGGCGATGCGGTCGGCGCCGGGCACCCGGTCGTCGAGGGGCCGGGCGGTGCCGTGTCTGCGGGCGAGGGCGGCGAGCAGCCACGGGATGCGGGACTCGGCCTCCAGCGGGTCGGCGTGGGCGCTCAGTCCGGTGTGCGCGGCGCGCAGGGCGGCGGCGAGGTCGGGGTCGTCGAGGACCGGGTCGCGGAAGTGCGGCGGGGTCGCGGTGCCCTCGCCGAGGAGGGACATCGACGGGTACATGGCGCGGTAGGCGTAGCCGCCGGTCGCGCCGGGGCCGCCGGTGTGCACCTCGCCGGGGGCGAGGACGACGATGGAGCCCGGCCCGATGTCGAGCCGGCCGCCGCGGTAGTCGATGACCTCCGAGCCGCCGACGCCGACGCCGACGGCGAACTCCTCGTGGCAGTGCGGTGCGTAGCGGTGCCGGTCGAAGCGTGCGGTGAGCAGGTCGAGGGTCTGGCCGTGGGGTCCGACGGGGGCGCGGGCCCACACCGCCAGCTCGCGCGAACGCGCCGGCGTCGCTTCCCGGTCCATGTGGCCGCTCCCCCCGTGGTGCTCGGCCGACCGCCCTCACGCGGGTGCGAACCGCACCTTCGCCGTGCCGGGGTCGGCCCGGGTGAGCCGGACCCTCACCCGCTCCCCCAACGGCAGCTCCGCCGTGCCGCCCACGATACGGGCCACGATCGCCGGTTCGGTCAACTGCACGGTGCCGGACGTGGGTTCGCCTTCCTTCACGTCCACCACCACCGCGTCGAAGAGCTCCCCGACCCGCTCCTTCAGCAGCGCGGCCTCGACGATGTCCACACACTCCCGCTCCACGGTGTTGCCGCGCCGCGCCCCGTCCGCCATCTCCTCGGGCAGCTCGTCCAGGGCGGCGAGGACCCACTCCGGGGGCGGCACGTCCGCGCAGGCGGCGAGGGCGAGCTCGGCGGCGTAGCGGTCGACGAGGCGGCGCAGGGGCGCGGTGCAGTGGGCGTAGGGGGCGGCGACCGCGGCGTGGGTGGTGAGGTCGGGGATCCGGCCGCCGCTGAACGGCGTGTAGCCCGCGCCGCGCAGCAGCGTCGTGCACTCCTGGAGGAAGGCCGCGTGGTGCGGCTCGCGCGGGTCGAGGGAGCGGACGAGCCGTGCGTACGGCATGTGGTGGGGCCAGTCGATGTGCAGGGCCGCGGCGGTGCGGCGCAGCCGGCCCACGGCTCCGTCGGGGGCGCTGGGCAGCGTCCGCAGGATGCCCGCCCCCGAGGCGATCATGAGCTCGGCGGCGGCCATGCCGGTGAGCAGCGAGATCTGCGCGTTCCAGCCGTCGGCGGGGAGCGGGGCGCGGAAGGTGAGCTCGTACGCTCCGTCGCGCTCGACGATCTCCTGCTCGGGCACCCCGAGCGAGATCCCGCCCCGCTCGACCTCCTGCCGCTCGCGGAGCAGCCCGATGTCCCGCAGCAGCGCGACGGGTTCCTCCGCGGTGCCGCCGTCGATGGCCTTCTGCACGCCTTCGTAGTCGAGCTTCGCCCGGCTGCGTACGAGGGCCCGGCGTACGTCGGTCGCCTCGGCACGCCCGTCCGCGTCGAGGTCGATGGTCCACAGCACGGCGGGACAGCTCTGGCCCGGCAGCAGGCTGGCGGCGCCCTCGCTCAGCGCGGCGGGGTGCAGGGGGACCTTCCCGTCGGGGAAGTAGAGGGTCGTCACCCGCCGGTGCGCCTCGGCGTCCAGCGGCCCGCCCGGCGCGACGTACGCGGCCACGTCGGCGATCGCGTACCGCACCCGGAAGCCGCCGCCGTCGCGCCGCGCCAGGTGCATGGCCTGGTCCAGGTCGACGGAGGCGGGCGGGTCGACGGTGAAGAGGGGGATGTCCGTGGCGTCGTACTCCGGCAGCCGGGGCGCGGCGGCGGCGCGCTCCGCCTCCGCGAGGACCTCGGCGGGGAACTCGCCGGGCACGTCCAGTCTCGTACGCAGCTCGCGCAGCGCGGTGCGCAGCGGGGCGTCGGCTGCGGCGGTCACTCGAAAACGACGACGAGGCATGCACCGAGCGTAGGCCCGAAGGCCCCTCCCGGCACGCACACCCACGCCCCCGTACGCTTTCGCAGGGGCCGCACCCCTCCCCCGTACCGCTTAAGGAGTCCGATCGTGCTCGTCCTGTTGCCGCCGTCCGAAGGCAAGGCTTCCTCCGGCCGGGGTGCCCCCCTCGACCTGGGCTCCCTGTCGCTGCCGGGGCTCACCGACGCGCGGCAGGCCGTTCTCGACGAGCTCGTCGAGCTGTGCGCCGCGGACGAGGAGAAGGCCCGCACCGTGCTCGGCCTCAGCGAAGGCCTGCGCGGCGAGGTCGCGAAGAACGCCGGGCTGCGCACGGCCGGCGCCCGTCCGGCCGGGCAGATCTACACGGGCGTGCTCTACGACGCCCTCGGCCTGGCCTCCCTCGACGCGGCCGCCAAGCGCCGTGCCACCCGCTCGCTGCTGGTCTTCTCCGGCCTGTGGGGCGCCGTCGGCGTGGGCGACAGGATCCCTTCCTACCGTTGCTCGATGGGGGTGAAGCTGCCGGGGACCGGCGCCCTCGGCGCGTACTGGCGTACGCCGATGGCCTCCGTCATGCCCGAGGCGGCCGGCGACGGGCTCGTCCTGGACCTGCGGTCGTCCGCGTACGCGGCGGCGTGGAAGCCGAAGGGTGAACTGGCCGGACGGACGGCGACCGTCCGCGTGCTGCACGCGCAGCTCGACGAGAAGACCGGCACCGAGAAGCGCTCCGTCGTGTCGCACTTCAACAAGGCGACGAAGGGCCGCATCGTCCGCTCCCTGCTGACCACCGGGACCGAGCCGAAGGACCCCGCCGAGCTGGTCGAGGCGCTGCGCGACCTGGGGCACGTGGTGGAGGCGGAGGCGCCGGCCAAGGCGGGCAAGGCATGGGCGCTGGACGTGGTGGTGCGCGAGATCCACTGAAAACCCGTCGTTCAATCTTCCGGACCAGGCTTTTAGGCCCTATATATGACACATCGCCCACCCGTATGCCACGCATCCTCCGTAAAGCGAATGCGTTGGGTGGAATATGACGAAAGCAAGGGTTCGGATCGCCCCGGGAAATTCCCTGACTGGCTCAACCGGCAACGGCCCCAAGGCCGTTCGTATGGGCTCCTGGATCTTCAGGCCGGCCTCCGGCCATGATGCCAACGCGACACTGAGCGACACCCGCCGGTGTGTGGACCTGCGGCATTCCGCACCGCTCCTCGATGACCTGCTGGCGGAGCTGAGGCGCATCGAAGCCGCGTATCCGAGCCCGATGAGCGGCTCGCGCGGCGGCGAGGAACACACGGAGCGTGGGGACCACGGAGACCTTCGGCAGCTCCGGCATGCGTGAGACCCGTGGCCGGCACAGTCGGCCCGAGCCCGACACCCCCGCGGGCCTTTACATCGGCAAGCAGACGGCCACGGACCACTTCCTGCCTCCGCTCGATCAGATGGAGGTCGTCTGGGATCCGGCGGAAGAGCTCGCCCACCTGCTGCACGAGGCCGCCAGGAACGACAGTGCCGGCGACCCGCCGCTTGCGGAGCACGTCAGGCAGCCGCCCGCCGAGGAAACACCCGCCGGCTTCCCCACAGGTTCCCTCGCCGGCTCTCCCGTCGATTTCCCGGTCGGCTCTCCCGTCGATTCCCCTGCCGGCCCTCCCGGTGGTTCCCTCGCCGGCCTGGTCGAGATCACCGCCGACCTGCCGCCGCTACGGCCCCCACCGCAGCGTCGGCGCCGGCGACGCGCCCGCTCACGTTCTCGTCTGCGCACGGCCGGAGCGGCGGGCACCACCAGCTTCCTCCTGGCGGCACTGGCCGCCGTCGTCGTCTCCATGGTCTGCGTGTTCGGCGGCATCGTCAGCTACAACTCCCTGCGCCGACTCGCCGAGCACCACACCGCCGGCGACGCGGTCAGATGGTGGCCGCTGCTGGTCTACGGTCCTTGGTCGGTCGCGTCCCTGTCCGTCCTGCGTGCCGCGCTCCACCAGCGCCGCGCGGTGCACTCCTGGGCGGTCGTCCTGCTGTTCTCCTGCCTCGCCCTGACGCTGTGCGTGGCGCAAGCGCCGCACACGGCAGCCGACGCCCTGGCCGCAGGGCTACCCGCTCTGGCCACCCTCGCGTGCTTCCAGCAACTGGTCCGCCAGATCACCCTCACCCGCCCGCCCCGCCAGTCACACCCACGCCACCGCAACCGCCCACCGGCGGACTGCGGTTAGCAGTGCGTGCGCCGGGCGCCGGGGGCGGCGGCCGGCAAGGTGACGATCGCCAGGCCGGACAAGGCCGCGAGCGGCAGGCGTGGGGAGCCCGCCCTGCAACCCTGCTCTGTTGCAGCATGCGCAACACCCTTTGCGCATGCTGCTCCCGCCGGTGCAGGATGCCCTCATGACCTCCTCCGTACTGGATCTCGCCCCCGTCATCCCCGTAGTCGTCGTCTCGGATCTCCAGGACGCCGTGCCCATGGCGCGGGCCCTGGTCGCGGGCGGGCTGCCCGCGATCGAGGTGACCCTGCGGACGCCGGTCGCGCTCGACGCGATCTCGGCGATCGCCGCCGAGGTGCCGGACGCGGTGGTCGGCGCGGGGACCGTCATCACGGCGCGGCACGCCGCCGAGTCCGTGGAGGCGGGGGCCCGCTTCCTCGTCAGCCCCGGCTGGACGGAGTCGCTGCTCGAGGCGATGCGGGGCTCCGGCGTGCCGTTCCTGCCGGGCGTCTCGACGACCTCGGAGGTCGTGGCGCTCCTCGAACACGGCGTACGGGAGATGAAGTTCTTCCCGGCGGAGGCGGCCGGCGGCACCGCCTACCTGAAGTCGCTCGGCGCCCCGCTCCCCCAGGCCCGGTTCTGCCCGACCGGCGGGATCACGGCCGGCACCGCGCCGGCCTACCTCGCGCTGCCGAACGTCGGCTGCGTGGGCGGCAGTTGGATGCTGCCCGCCGACGCGGTCGCGGCCAAGGACTGGGACCGCGTCGAGTCCCTGGCACGCGAGGCGGCGGCCCTGCGCTAGCGCAGGTGCGACGTGTCGTTCAGGAGGCGCAGCGACGCGTTGCCGTCGGCGTAGTAGGCCACGGCGGAGACCGATGCCGCCGCGAGCTCCATGCGGAACAGGGACTCCGGCGGGGCGCCGAGCGCGAGCCGCACCAGGGTCTTGATGGGCGTGACGTGCGTGACGAGCAGGACCGTGCGGCCCGCGTACGCGCCGATCAGCCGGTCGCGCGCGGCCGCCACCCGGCGGGCGACCGCCGCGAAGGACTCGCCTCCCGGCGGTGCCGCCTCGGGCGAGGCGAGCCAGGCGTTGAGCTCTTCGGGGTGGCGTTCGCGCGCCTCACCGAAGGTGAGACCCTCCCAGGCCCCGAAGTCCGTTTCCCGCAGGCCCTCTTCGAGGTGTACGTCGAGTCCGAGGCGGGCGGCGACGGTGTGCGCCGTCTCCTGGCAGCGCCTGAGCGGCGAGGAGACGACGGCCTGGATCGTGCCGCGCGCGGCGAAGGCGGCCGCGGCCCGCTCGGCCTGCTCGCGCCCCACGTCCGACAGGGCGGGGTCAGACCCGCCGCTCCCGGAGAACCGCTTCTGCGGCGTGAGCGCGGTCTCGCCGTGCCGCAGCAGAACGAAGGTCGCGGGCGCCCCGAGATCGGCGGGCGCGGCCCAGCCGACGGGCGGAGCGGAGACGCTGCGCGCCGCCCCGACGTCACCGCGGCCCCCCGCCCCGGCCCCGGCCCCGGCCCCGGGAACCGGCTCGCCAGAGGGAACGGACGCGGAGCCAGCCCACCCCGAGGCGTCGTCGCTCCGCGCAGGAGCCGCGCCTTCCGAAACACCCGCACCCGAGCCGGAAGCGTCCGGCCCCGAAGGTGAAGCGCCCCGGCCCGAGGCGGAGGCCCCGGAGCCCGAAGCGCCCCGCTCCGGAGCGGAGGCCCCCGAGCCCGAGGCACCCGTACCCGAGGCGCCTTGCCCCGAAGCCGGGGCCCCCGTGGCCGCAGTGGCACGTCCGGCCGAAGTCGCCGCACCCCGATCCGTCGCCGCCGCCCCGCGCCCCGTCGCCAGTGCCGCGCGCGCCAGCGCCGCTCCTGCCGCCGCGTCCCCCGGCGGGCCCTGCGCCGACCCCGCCACCACGTCACCCTGCGGGCCCCCGGCCGCCGCCCGCGCCGCCGACATGTCGAGGTCGGCGGTGGATGCCGACGGCGTCCACCGCTCCCCCCGCTTGCCCGCGTCCATCGCCTCGTTGGCGAGGCGGTCCGCGTGTTTGTTGCGGTCGCGGGGGATCCACTCGTACGTCACCCGGGAGGCGGGGAAGATCCGCGCGGCCTGTGCCGCGAGCGGCTTCATGTCGGGGTGCTTGATCTTCCAGCGGCCCGACATCTGCTCGACGACGAGCTTGGAGTCCATGCGGACGTGCACCGAGGCGGCCGGGTCCAGCTGGTGGGCCGCCGTCAGGCCCGCCACGAGGCCCTTGTACTCGGCGACGTTGTTCGTCGCGACGCCGATGTACTCCGCGGCCTCCATCAGGGTCTCCCCCGTCGCCGCGTCGATGACGACCGAGCCGTAGCCCGCGGGCCCCGGGTTGCCCCGGGAGCCGCCGTCGGCCTCGACGATGAACTCGCGCATGTGCGGAGGGTCCTTAAGGGGGGAGAGGGTCCTCAGAGGCCGGACTCGGATGTACGGACCAGGATGCGGCTACAGTTCTCGCAGCGCACCACGGTGTCCGGGGACGCGGCCTTCACCTCGTTGACCTCGGTGATGTCGAGTTCGAGGCGGCAGCCCTCGCAGCGGCGCTGGTAGAGCTTGGCGGCGCCGATGCCACCCTGCTTCTCGCGCAGCCTGTCGTAGAGCTTGAGCAGGTCGGCCGGGATCGAACCCGCCACGACCTCGCGCTCCTTGCCGAGGGTGGCGGCCTCGCCGTCGAGCTCCTCGCACGCGGCGTCCCGGCGGCCCGTCGCGTCGTCGATCTTGGCCTGGACCGAGGAGACCCGCTCCGTGAGCTCGGCGACCCGCTCCTGGGCGGCCTCGCGGCGCTCCATGACCTCGAGGACGACGTCCTCCAGGTCGCCCTGGCGCTTGGCGAGCGAGACGATCTCCTTCTGGAGGTTCTCCAGGTCCTTGGGGGAGGTGACCGCGCCGGAGTCCAGGCGCTGCTGGTCGCGGGCCGCGCGCTGCCGGACCTGGTCGACGTCCTGCTCCGCCTTGGTCTGCTCGCGGGCGCAGTCGCTCTCCTCGGTCGTCGAGGCGACCAGCAGGTCACGCAGTTGCGTGAGGTCCTTGTTCAGCGACTCGAGCTCGGCGTGCTCGGGCAGGGACTTCTTCTTGTGCGCGAGCTGCTGAAGGCGTACGTCCAGGGCCTGGACGTCGAGCAGTCGGATCTGGTCGGCGGGCGCGGCGTTCAGTTGGGGGCTCCAGAGGATTGAGAAGTGTCAGAAGTCGCGGACGCCGCGTGGGCGGTCCAGGGGTCGGTGACCGTCTTCGAGACGTGGACGCGCAGTCCCCATCCGTTCCGGTCGGAGATCTCGTCGAGCTGGGCTGCGGCCAGCTCGCACCAGGGCCACTCGGTGGCCCAGTGCGCCGCGTCGAGCAGCGCGAGAGGCGTGCGTTCGCGGGCCTCGGACGCCGGGTGGTGGCGCAGGTCCGCGGTGAGGAAGGCGTCGGCGCCGGCGGCGCGCACGTCGTCGAAGAGGCTGTCGCCGGAGCCGCCGCTGACCGCGACCGTGCGGATCAGCTGCGCCGGGTCGCCGGCGACGCGGATGCCCTGCGCGGTGGCGGGCAGCCGTTTCGCGGCGCGCTCGGCCAGCTCGCTCAGGGTGAGGGGGTGGTCGAGCTCGCAGATCCGGCCGAGGCCGCGGCGGCCGTGCCGGTCGGCGGGGTCCGGCACGAGGGGGCGCACGACGCGCAGGTCGAGGGCGCCCGCGAGAGCGTCGGAGACCCCGGGGTCGGCGCGGTCGGCGTTGGTGTGCGCGACGTGCAGCGCGACGTCGTGCTTGATCAGGTCGTGGACGACGCGGCCCTTGAAGGTGGACGCCGCCACCGTCGTCGTACCCCGCAGGTAGAGGGGGTGGTGGGTGACCAGGAGCTGGGCTCCCAGCGCGACCGCCTCGTCGGCGATCTGCTGGACGGGGTCGACGGCGAAGAGGACCCGGGAGACCTCCGCTCCGGGGTCTCCGCACACCGTGCCGACCGCGTCCCAGCTCTCGGCCAGTTCGGCGGGCCACAGGGCGTCGAGCGCGGCGATGACTTCAGACAGACGGGGCACGAAGAAAGGCTACCTTCCCGCCGTGCCCGGCAGTTCAAGTGTGACGTACCGCTACCGGACCACTACGGAAAGCCCCCTCGCAGCACAGTCGCCCCTCCCCTCTCAGGCGAATCCGGACATCTCCACCCTTCTGTGTGAAGTGGACTCTCGTCGGTGCCACGTCAGTGCGTGCGAAAACTAGCTTCGGGGCCGGAGGTGACATCCACGATGACAGCGCCACCAGCACCACCGGCGCCACCGGCGCCCCCCGTGCCGACACCGCCCCGGGCCCGCGTCCGCGTCCGTGTCCCCGTCCGCGCCGCGGGGTGCACGATCGCGGCGGACGGGTCGTACGCCGCGCGCCTCACCCGCGCCGCCGGCCCGCCGGACTCCTGGTACCCCGAACGCTGGACCCTCGGCTCCGCCGAGCCGTACGCCGTGCCGCTGCCCGGCAACCAGCCCGAGGAACCGGCCACGGAGGTGCTCCCGATGGCCGACGGCCGTGTCCTCATCCACCGCGTGGTGGGCGAGCGGCACACCTTCGCCCTGCTGTACCCGACGGGCCCGGCCACCGGTGAGGTGCCGCTGGGGGCCGTGGAGTGCGGGGAGCTGAGCCTGTTGCCGCCCGCGCCGGGCGGGACGCGCGCGTACGCCCTGGCGCCCGGCGCGGGCGCCTCGGACGTCTGGCTGGTGGCGGGCGGCACCTTCGGGCCCGAGCACGTCGCCGAGGTGCCGGGGCGGTGCTCGGGCGGTGTCTGGCTGGACGGCACGGACCGGATGCTCGCACTCGACCGCGAGCTGGACGGCCGCACCAAGACGGTCGCGGTGGATCTGGAGCGCGGCGGCGAGGTCTCCCCGCTGCTTCAGATCGCCGAGGACAGCGACGACCGGCTGCTGCTCGCCGACGCGGACAGCGGTCTGCTCCTCATCCGCTCCGACGCCCCGGGCGAGCACCGCATGGGCTGGGGCGTCCTCGGCGGTACGCGGCCGGTCCGTTTCCCCGAGAGCCTGCGGCTGCCGGGTCTGACGGCGACGCCGTTCGCGATCCAGCCGGGGCAGGTGCTCACGCCGGAGTCCTGCGGGGTGGCGCTGCGGATCGACGGCCCGGCGGCCGGTGGAGGCGGTGGTGGCGGTAACAGTTGGCTCGGGCTGTGGCGGCCCGGCCGGCGGCAGGTGCAGCAACTGGCCGCGCCCCCCGGGTGGTTGACCGGGTCGGGGTGGTGGACGCGGGACGGCACCCTGTGTCTGCCGTACGCGACGCACGCGGTCCCGTGCGGGGTGGCCCGCGTGAAGAGTCCCGCACCGCCCGTCCCCGCACCCGCACCCGCGCCCGTCCCCGAACCCGCACCGCCCGCCGCCGGCGCGCCCCCGGAGGCCGGCGCCCCACCCGCCCCGCAGCCACCTCCGGCGCACCCCCCGAAGCCCGCGGCGGCACGCCCCGTACCGCTGCAACAGGCACCCCTCGGCGGGCGGACGGCGGGCGGTTAGACTCGCCCGGCTGTACGAACGATCTTCTTTACGGGGTGAATGGCTTGACTATGACCGAGACCGTCACGGAGACACAGCAGAACACCGCACCACAGCGGCCGACGAGCGTGCCCACCGGCGCGCACGCCGGCGCCGGCAAGCACCGGGGACCGGTCGCCGAGCACGACGAGGCGACGGCGCCGCGGGGGCGGCACCGCAGGCAGGACCAGCAGTCCTGACGTCGGGTCGCCCGTTGCGACAAGGTCTCGCCCCCGCGCCGTCACGAGCGGCACGGGGGCGGGGCCTTTCTCCGTCGGCCCTCTGGACCGCTGGCTCAGCCGGGCTCGGCTCCGCTCAGCCCCGCCTGAGGCCCAGGACCTCGGCCGCCGCGAACGTCTCGTTCGCCGGGCGGTCCGCGTAGTAGGAGGAGAGCGCCTCGTCCAGTTCGTCGTAGGTGAACGTCTCCTTCGCCGAGTCGAACTTCGCCGCCACCCTGGGCCGCTCGACGACGGCGACCATGCCGCCGTGGACCACGAGCAGCTGCCCGTTGACCCGGCCCGCGGCGGGTGACGCCAGATATCCCACCAGCGGCGCGACATGCTCGGGCGCCAGCGGGTCGAGACGCCCGTCCGACGGCTCCTCGAACCCGGCGAAGACGTCCTCCGTCATCCGCGTACGGGCCCGGGGGCAGATGGCGTTGGCGGTCACCCCGTACTTGGCGAGGGCCAGCGCCGTCGACGTCGTCAGGCCGACGATGCCGCCCTTCGCCGCCGCGTAGTTGGGCTGGCCCGCCGACCCGGCGAGGAAGGCCTCGGAGGAGGTGTTGACGATCCGGCCGTGGACCGGGCCGCCCGCCGCCTTGGAGCGCTCGCGCCAGTGCGCCGACGCGAAGTGGGTCATGTTGAAGTGGCCCTTGAGGTGGACGTGGATCACCGAGTCCCACTCGGACTCGGTCATCGAGAAGATCATCCGGTCGCGCAGGATGCCCGCGTTGTTGACCAGGATGTCGAGCTTTCCGTACGTCTCGATCGCCGAGCGCACCAGTCCGCGGGCCTGTTCGTAATCCGCGACGTCGCCGGTGTGGGCGACGGCCTGCCCGCCCGCGGCCCTGATCTCGGCCGCGACCTCCTCGGCGGGCGCCGCCGACGCCTCGCCCGAGCCGTCGCGTCCCGGCTGCCCGAAGTCGTTGACGACGACGCTCGCGCCGAGCCGGGCCAGTTCCAGCGCCTCGGCCCGGCCGAGTCCGCGGCCCGCACCGGTGACGATCGCGGACAGGCCCTCAAGTGGCAGTGACATCAAAGTCCTCTCGACGCTCGGAGCGGATCGGATCGGCGGGTCAGGTCTCTGGGCACGGGTCAGATCTCTATGCAGGTGCGCAGGGCGGCGCCCGTGCGCATCTGGTCGAGCGCCTCGTTGACCTCGGCGAGCTGCACGCGGTGGGTGATCAGGCCCGCCAGGTCGATGCGGCCCGCACGCCACAGCGCGATGGCCCGCTCGTACGAGGTGAGGACGTCCCCTCCCCCGTACATGGAGGGCAGGATGCGCTTCTCGTCGAAGAACAGCTCGAACATGTTGAGCTGCACCTGGTCGTCCATGGCGCCGGCCCCGACGACGCAGAGCGTGCCGCCGCGCCGCGTCGTCTCGTACGCCGTGCGGGTCGTGGCCGACTTGCCGACGACCTCGAAGACGTAGTCGAAGCCCTCGCCCGCGGTGATCCGCTGCTTGGCGTCGGCCAGTTCGTCCGGTGACACCGCCTCCGTGGCGCCGAACGCGAGCGCCGCCTCCCTGCGCGAGGCGACCGGGTCGACCGCGACGATCTGCGCCGCGCCCTTGAGCCGGGCGCCCTGGATCGCGGAGATCCCGACACCGCCGCAGCCGATCACGGCGACCGACGAACCGACCGCCACGTCCGCCGTGTTGACGGCCGCGCCGAGCCCCGTCGTCACGCCGCAGCCGATCAGCGCCGCGATGTCGAAGGGCACGTCGTCCGGGATCGGCACGGCGCACCCGGCGTCGACGACGACCTCCTCGGCGAACGTGCCGGTGCCCGCGAAGCCGAAGACGTCACCGCCGGGGCGCTTGAAGTTGGGGGTGCCCGCGTTCATGAACCCGGCGAGACACAGGTGGGTCTGGCCGCGCTTGCAGGCGGGACAGGTGCCGCAGGCGGGGAGCCAGCACAGGAGGACCCGGTCGCCCTGGGCTAGGCCGCTCACGCCGTCGCCGACGTCGATGATCTCGCCGGCGCCCTCGTGGCCGGGGACGAAGGGGGCGGGCTGCGGCAGTACGCCGCTCATCGCCGAGAGGTCGGAGTGGCAGAGCCCGGTGGCCCGGACCCGGATCTTCACCTTGCCGGGACCGAAGCCCGCCGTCTCCAGGTCGTCGAGGACTTCGAGCTTCTCCTGGCCTGTCTCGTGCAGTACGGCTGCGCGCATGGTGCGGCTCCTCTCACTGGCTGGTCACGCGTGGTCGACGACGGTGTCGGCGAGGACCGGCGCGTCGTCCCGTTCGACCGCCGTGACCGTGGCCTGGACGCGGCCCTCGGTGCGCCACATGCGGATCCGCAGCGTCTCGCCGGGGAAGACGACGCCGGTGAAGCGGGTGCTGTAGCCGCGGACCCGGGTCACGTCGCCGCCGAGCTGGGTGTCGACGACGGCCTTGAGTGTCATTCCGTAGGTGCACAGGCCGTGCAGGATCGGCTTGTCGAAGCCGGCGAGCGCGGCGAACTCCGGGTCGGCGTGCAGCGGGTTCCAGTCCCCGGAGAGGCGGTAGAGGAGCGCCTGGTCCTCGCGGACGGGGCGCTCGACCTCCAGGTGGGGCTCGCCCTCGGGCGCGGGGACACGGGTGGAGGGCCCGCGATCACCGCCGAACCCGCCCTCGCCTCGTACGAAGATCTGCGCGTCACTGGTCCACAACGGCCCCTCGTCGTCGGCGACGTCGGAGCGCAGGACGAGGATGGCGGCCTTCCCCTTGTCGTACACCGCGGCGACCCGGGACGTCGTGACGGCCTTGCCCCGGACCGGGATGGGGCGGTGCAGCGTGATGCTCTGACCGCCGTGCAGGACGGCGGTCAGGTCGACCTCGATGCCGGGCGCGGAGAGCCCGCCGACGACGCCCATGCCAGCGCCCGCGACGGTGGCGAAGCTGGGCAGGACGTGCAGCCTGGACTCCAGGGTGTAGCGCAGCTCGGCCGGGTCCGTGGCGGGCAGTCCGGCGCCGAGGCCCAGGTGGTAGAGCTGGACGTCCTTGTGGTCCCAGACGATCTCGGCGGACCGGGGCTCGGCGGCCATGGCCTTCTCGGCGTCGATGGGCATCGGGGGGCAGCTCCTTGGGCCGACGGGAGAAGACCTCGGTGCGACCGTCCGCACCGTCGGCCGCACCGAGGTCGTGACAGGGCCGGCGACCGGCCCGCGAAGGGCCCGCGGAACCGGCCGGTTCTAGAACGCGTTCCAGTCCGGCGATCCCATGTATAGCCGAGCCCCCACCACTTGTGAACCCTCCTGACGCGACGTCAGATCCCGGGTCCCATGCCGTACCGGTGACATTCGTACCGGCCGGACCCGTACAACCGCATCTGCCGCCGCCCGCCCCGGATTCGTAAGGTCGGAGTCGCGAGAGCCGCAGGAGCCGGAGGACGAGGAACGTGGACATGCCCTGGAAGAACAGGCCCTCCCGGTGGGCCAGGAGCGACCGGCGGGAGTGCCGCAGGGCCGGGAAGGACACCGAGCGGCCGGGCCCGCCGCCCACCGGCTTCGTCCTGTTGCCCTGGCTGCTCATGGGCATGGGCGCCTTCTCGCACCTCCTCCAGGGGAGGACCCCCAACCCGTGGATCGCGGGCGTGGGCCTGCTCGCCTTCAACTCCCTCTACATCGCCGTCGTGTTCCGCGCCTTCGACAAGGAGAAGCGCACCGCACCCGCCACCTTCCGGGCCCTCGGCGCCCTGGCCGCGCTCACCGTCGCCCTCGCCGCGGGCTACGGCGGCAACTGGCTGATGTTCTTCCCCCTCCTCGGTCTCGCCACCGGAGCCGTCGTGCGGGGGCGCGCCCTCGGCGCCGCCGGCCTGGGCCTGAGCACACTCGCCGGTGTCATCGGCGGCTTCCGGGACGGCTGGGACGCGGTGAACATCGCCTACGGCACGTTCCTCTCCACCATGGTGACCGCCGCGATCCTCTCCCTGTCCGAAGCAGTCCGTGAACTGCGCGACACCCGTGAGGAACTGGCCCGCTCCGCCGTCGAGAAGGAACGACTCCGCTTCTCCCGGGACCTGCACGACCTGCTCGGCCACACGCTCTCCGTGATCGTGGTCAAGGCGGAGGCCGCCCGCCGGCTGGCGCCCCGCGACCTGGACGCGGCGCTCGGCCAGGTCGCCGACATCGAGTCCGTCGGCCGGCAGGCGCTCACCGAGATCCGCGAGGCCGTGACGGGCTACCGCGAGGGCAGCCTCGCCACGGAGCTCGACCGCGCCCGCGATCTGCTCGGCGCGGCGGGCATCGACACGGTCGTACGCCAGTCGGGTCCGCCCCTCGCCCCGCAGACCGCGGCGCTCCTCGGCTGGGTGGTCCGCGAGTCCGCCACCAACGTCGTACGCCACTCCGGCGCCACCCGCTGCGAGATCGAGGTCACCGGCACCCCGGACCGGACCCGCCTGCACATCACGGACGACGGCCGCGGCATGGGCGCCGGGGCGCCCGGCAGCGGGCTGACGGGCCTGGCCGAGCGCCTCGCGGCAGCGGGCGGCTCCCTCACCTCGGGCCCGGCCCCCCGCACCGGCTTCCGCGTCACGGCGGTCCTGCCGGCCACCGAGCTCGCTCCTGTCCCGGCCGCCCCGGCCGCCTGACTGCCCGTCATACCCTTCTCCCGTGGAAGAGATGCCGCAGGACCACCGCCCCGCCAGATCCATCAGGGTTCTCCTCGCCGAGGACCAGGGCATGATGCGGGGCGCGCTCGCGCTGCTGCTCGGCCTTGAGGCGGACATCGAGGTCGTCGCGCAGGTCGGGGCGGGTGACGAGATCGTCGACGCGGCGCTCACCGCCCGTCCGGACGTGGCGCTGCTCGACATCGAGCTCCCGGGCCGCAGCGGTCTGGACGCCGCGGCCGAGCTGCGCGAGGAGTGCCCGGACTGCCGGGTGCTGATCCTCACGACCTTCGGCAGGCCCGGCTATCTGCGCCGCGCCATGGAGGCGGGCGCGGTCGGCTTCCTGGTCAAGGACGGGCCCGTCGAGGAGCTCGCGGAGGCGGTCCGGCGGGCGCTGCGGGGCGAGACGGTGATCGACCCGGCGCTCGCCGCGGCTGCGCTGAGCGCGGGGCCGAACCCCCTGACCGGCCGCGAGGCGGACGTCCTCAAGGCTTCCGTGGACGGCGCCACGGTCGCCGACATCGCGGGCAGGCTGCACCTGTCGGAGTCGACGGTGCGGAACTATCTGTCCGCCGCGATCGGCAAGACGGGGACGCGCAACCGGATGGAGGCGGTGCGGGAGGCCCGGCAGCAGGGGTGGTTGTGACCCCCTGCCCCCCTGCCTCTTACCCCTCCACCTCCACCCCTGACTTCTGGGCGGAAGCGGAATCCCGCTGCTGCTGCGCGGCAACCCGTCGGCCCGGCATCCACAGGAGCAGCACCACCACACCCGCAAGGAGGATGAACCCGCTCGTCCGGAACGCCGTCGCGTAGCCGTCGGTGAGCGCCTGCCGTGACGCCGAGCCGTGCATCTGCGCGGCGGCGACCGTGGACAGCACCGCGAGGCCGAGCGCGCCGCCCATCGTGCGGGAGGTGTTGACCAGGCCGGAGACGAGTCCCGCGTCGCCCGCCGCCGCGCCCGAGGTGGCGAGCGAGGCGAGCGGCGTCGTGGCGAGGCCCGCGCCGAGCATCATCGCCATGCCGGGCAGCAGGATCGATGTCACGTACGCCCCGTCGACCGTCATCGCCAGCGACTGCCAGCCGAAGCCCGCGGCGGCCACCAGGATGCCGAGGACGGAGACGTTCTTCGCGCCGAGCACCGGCATCAGGCGCGGCGCGAGCATCGAGCCGAGGACGACGGTGAGCGAGGACGGCATGAGGGCGAGGCCCGCCGTCAGCGGGGAGTAGCCGAGGACGTTCTGGCTGTAGAGCGTCATGAACATCCACATGGCGAACATGCCGCCGCCGCACACGAACATCGCGGCGTTCGCCGCCGACACCGTCCGCACCTTGAACAGCTTCAGCGGCATCAGCGGCGCCTTCGTGCGCGCCTCCACGACGAGGAAGGCCGCGAGGAGCGCGAGCCCGGCCGCCAGGGGCACGAGGGTCGGGGCGGCCGTCCAGCCCTTCTCCTCGGTCTGCACGATGCCGTACGCGAGGGTGGCGAGTCCGGCCGTGACGAGGACCGCGCCCGGCACGTCCAGGCGGCGCGTCCGGTCGGCCCTGCTCTCGGTGAGCCAGGCCAGGCCCGCGACGATCACCAGGGCGCCGACCGGCACGTTGATCAGGAGCACCCAGCGCCAGGAGAGCAGGTCGGTCAGGACGCCGCCGACCAGTCCGCCCGCCGCGCCGCCGCCCGCGCCGACCGCCGACCAGACGCCGATGGCCCGCGCCCGCGCCGGGCCCTCGGGCACCGCGGAGGTGAGGATCGTCAGGGTCGACGGCGCGAGGACGGCGGCGCCGAGGCCCTGCACGGCCCGCGCCACGAGCAGCTGCCACTCGGCCTGCGCGAGGCCGCCGCCGAGGGAGGCCGCGGTGAAGAGACCGAGCCCCACCAGGAACATGCGCTTGCGTCCGAAGAGGTCCCCGGCCCGCCCGCCGAGCAGCATGAAGCCGGCGAAGGCTATGGAGTAGGCGTTGACGACCCATTGCAGGCCGATGGCGCTCATGCCCAGGTCGGCGCGCATCGACGGCAGTGCGGTGTTCACCACGGACACGTCGAGGACGACCAGGAACTGACCGGCGCAGGCGGTGAGCAGCACCGCCCACACCGGGACGGACTTCTTGGCCGAGCGGCCGGGCCCGGTGGGAGCGGATGCGGGAGCCTTGCCGGCTGGGTAAGTGGTGGAGGGCGTCTGGACCATGACAGTCATCCTCTCAAGCGGGATTCGAGCGCCGCATCGGGCATTCGCTCCCCCCGTCCTGGTCCGACAGGCCTAGGTCGAACGGCCCTCCCGCTCCCCTTTCCCGTCCGGGCGTCCTACGCGTCCTACCCGCGCAGGAGCGTCACCACCGCCGCCCCGCCGAGGCCGATGTTGTGCGCGAGCCCCACCCGCGCCCCCTCGACCTGGCGCGCCCCCGCCTCGCCGCGCAGCTGCCAGGTCACCTCGGCGACCTGCGCGATGCCGGTCGCGCCCAGCGGGTGGCCCTTGGAGATGAGGCCGCCGGAGGGGTTCACCACCCAGCGCCCGCCGTACGTCGTCGCGCCGCTCTCGACGAGCTTGCCCGACTCGCCGGGCGCGCACATGCCGAGCGCCTCGTACGTCAGGAGTTCGTTGATCGAGAAGCAGTCGTGCAGCTCGACGACGTCCACGTCCTCGATGCCGAGCCCCGACCTCTCGTACACCTGGCGCGCCGCCTCCCGCGACATCGGCTGTCCGACGGCGTCGACGCACGACCCGGAGGCGAAGGACTCGCCGGTGTCGGTGGTCATGGCCTGGGCGGCGATCTCCACGGCGCGGCCCGCGAGGCCGTGCCGCTCCACGAACCGCTCGGAGGCCACGACCGCCGCCGCCGAACCGTCCGACGTCGGGGAGCACTGGAGCTTGGTGAGGGGGCGGTGGACGGTTCTGGCGGCGAGGACCTCGTCGACGGTGTACGCGTCCTGGAACTGGGCGTGGGGGTTGTGCACCGAGTGCCGGTGGTTCTTGGCGCCGACCGCGGCGAGCTGCGCCTCGGTCGTGCCGTACCGCTCCATGTGCTCGCGGGCCGCGTTGCCGAAGATCTGCGCGGTCGGCGGGGTCATCTCGAAGCCGTGGCGCGCGGCCATGATGCCGTAGTGGCGGGCGACGGGGGACGTCGCGAAGTCGCCCTCGGCCCCGGCCCCGCCCCCGAGCGCCCCGCGCGTCATCTTCTCGAAGCCGAGCGCGAGCACGCAGTCGCTCAGGCCGCCCTCGACGAACTGGCGCGCCATCGTCAGCGCGGTCGACCCGGTCGCGCAGTTGTTGTTGACGTTGTAGACGGGGATGCCGGTGAGGCCCAGTTCGTAGACGGCGCGCTGGCCCGCCGTCGAGGCCTGGAAGCAGTGGCCGACGGCGGCCTGCTCGATCCGGTCGTACGTGATCCCGGCGTCCGCGAGCGCCTTGTCGCCGGCCTCCTTCGCCATGTCCCAGTACTGCCAGTCCCGCGTCTCGGGCTTCTCGAACCTGGTCATCCCGACACCGACGACGTAACTCTTCATGAGATGCGCACTCCTTGGTCCCTCGGCTCAGTCCCTCGGCTCAGTCCCTCGGCTCAGTCCCTCGGCAGGCCGAGGATTCGCTCGGCGACGACATTGAGCTGGACCTGTGTGGTGCCGCCCGCGATCGTCAGGCAGCGCGACATCAGGAAGCCGTGCAGCGCCCGCTCCCCCGGCCCCTCGCGCACCGCGCCCGCCGCCCCGAGGAGTTCGAGGGCGAGCTCGGCGACCTTCTGCTGGTGCTGGGTCTGGACGAGTTTGCGGACGGCGGCGCCCGCGCCCGGCTCCGCGCCCGCGACCTGCCGCGTCGTGGTGCGCAGGCCGATGCAGGCGAGCGCGTGGGCCTCGGCGGCGAGCGCCCCGATGCGCGCGCGGTACGCGCCGTCCAGCTCGCCTGCGCGGGCGATGAGCGCTTCGAGTCCGGTGTCGAAGGTCAACTGGTCGGCCATGTGGACGCGTTCGTTGCCGAGGGTGTCGCGGGCGACCCGCCAGCCGTCGTCGACCTGTCCGACGACCGCGTCCGCGGGGAGCGGCACGTCGTCGATGTACACCTCGTTGAAGAGGGAGTCGCCGGTGATCTCCTTGAGGGGCCGGACGTCGATGCCCGGGGTGTTCTTCATGTCGACGAGGAAGTACGTCAGCCCCTTGTGCTTGGGCGCCGACGGGTTCGTACGGGCGAGGAGGATGCCGTGGTCGGCCCACTGGGCCGCGCTCGTCCACACCTTCTGGCCGTTGACGCGCCATCCCCCGTCGACGCGTTCGGCGCGCGTGCGCAGTGCGGCGAGGTCGGAGCCCGCGTCCGGCTCACTGAAGAGCTGGCACCACAGCAGCTCGCCGCGCAGGGTGGGCGCGAGGTAGCGCTCGCGCTGCGCGTCGGTGCCGTACGCGAGGAGGGAGGGGACCACCCAGGTCGCGATGCCGAGATCGGCGAGCTTCACGTCCGCCGCCTGCAACTCCTCCTGGATGACAAGCTGTTCGACGGGCCCGGCGCCGAGTCCGTACGGTTCGGGGAGGTGTGGGGCCGCGTAACCGGTGGGGGCGAGTGCCTTGCGGGCGGCGTCGGGGGCGAGGCCGCGGGCCGGGGCGATGGCCGCGCGGGCCCGGGTGCGGCAGTCCGCCGCCTGCGCCGCCGCCTCCGCGGGGAGTTCCAGGCGCAGTTCGCGCCGCGCGCCGCCTTCCGCGAGCCGCACGGCCCGCAGCCGGTGGGCGTCGCCCGCGCCGAGCAGCTGCCGCGCGACGACGGCCCTGCGCAGGTAGAGGTGGGCGTCGTGCTCCCAGGTGAAGCCGATGCCGCCGAGGATCTGCACGCAGTCCTTGGCGCAGGAGTACGCGGCGTCCAGGGCCGTGCCCGCGGCGAGGGCGGCGACCAGGCCCCGTACGTCGTCCGGCAGCTCCGGGTCGTCGGCCGCGCGGGCCGCGTCCCAGGCCAGGGCGCGGGCCTGCTCGACGCGGAGCAGCATGTCGGCGCAGAGGTGCTTGACGCCCTGGAACTGTCCGATGGGGCGCCCGAACTGCTTGCGGGACCTGGCGTGTTCGGCCGCGGTGTGCAGCGCCCACGCCGCGGTGCCGCAGGCGTCGGCGGCCAGGACGGCGGCCGCCAGGTCGCGGACGGCCTCGGTGTCCACGGCGAGGAGCCGGTCCTCGGGGACGTGCGCGGCCCGTGCGGTCACTTCGGCGGTGGGCCTGGTCGGGTCGGCGCTCCGGTGGGTACGCACGGTCAGCGCGGCGGCGTCGACGGCCAGCCACACCGGGCCCGTCGCGGAGGCGGCGGCGAGGACGATCAGGTCGGCCTCACCACCGGAGAGAACGGGCGGCGCCGTGCCGTCGAGCACGTACCCGCCGGGTCCGGGGACGGCGGTGAGGCCCCCCGCGTCCAGGGCGACGGCGCCGACCCGGACACCACGGGCCAGGTCACCGACGAGCGCCCCCGCACCGGCGCGCCGCAGCACCGACGAGGCGAGGGAACTCGCCAGAAAGGGCCCGGGCAACGCCCCCCACGCCGCCTCTTCAAGAACCACGGCAAGATCGAGGAGCCCCCCGCCCCCACCGCCGCACTCCTCGGGCAGGTGCAGCCCGAGGAGCCCTTGTTCGGCGAGCCCGTCCCAGTGGGTGGGGCGGGCACCGGCGGACGCGGGGCCCGCCCGGCCCTGACAAGGTGATGAGGCGGCCGGAGAGGCGGCGTCGAGCAGCTTGCGTGTCTGTTCGCGGGGGGCCGCGCGGGCGATCCAGCCGCGTACCGCCGACGCCAACTCCCCTTGTTCCCGCGTGATTCCGATCCCCATCGCGATCTCCCTGCACATCCTCGCCGGTGGCAGCTGCCGGGACGGAGGCAGGGTAGAACACGTTTCAATCTGACGGAAGGTCAGGTGCGAGTCGGTCAGATGTGGGGGGCTTTGGAGGGGGCGGGGCCGGTGGGAGTGGAGCGCCGCCGCTTCAACTCGTATGCCTTGATCGTTCATTGCGCGGCGCCTAGGCTCCCGTGCCCATGGGAACAGGGGGCACGGAGCGTGGCCGCGGGCGGTGGCGCGACCGGCCGGCCGGGCACCGCGCGCTCGCGGCCCTGCTGGCCGGAGCAGCGGGACTGACAGCTCTGGGCGCGGTACTCGTCCTCCTGCCGGGCGCGGTGGTCGACCACGATCTCGCCGGGGCGAGCGTCGCCGCGCAGGACCGACTGAAAGCCGTGAACGACGTCCGCACGACGCTTCTCCAGGCCGTGGGCGGCATGGTCGTCCTCTTCGGCGCATACGCCACCTGGCGGCAACTGCAAGTCAGCCGGGCCGGCCTGCGCGCCACCCAGGAGGGTTACGTCACCGACCGGTTCAGCACGGCCGTCGACCAGCTCGGCAGCGACAAGCTGGAGACCCGCATCGGCGGACTCCACGCGCTGTGGCGCATCGCCGAGCACTCCGCCCGCGACCGCGAGGCCGTCATCTCCATCCAGGCCGCTTACCTGCGTACGCACCTGCCCTGGCCGCCCGCCGGACCGGATGCCCCGGCGCCGGACGCGCCCGTCAACGACATCGTGCCGCTGGAGGTGCGTGCCGCCGACGCCCAGGTCGCGCTGACCGGGCTCGGCGTGCTGTTGCTGCAACCCCGGGACCAGTCCTGGGTCAACCTCAGCGTCACGGACCTGCGCCGGGCCGACTGCGACGGGCTGTGGCTGCACGAGGTCAACCTGGACCGGTCCTGCATGGAGGCGGCGGGTCTGTACCACGCCAATCTGACGCAGGCCTCCCTCGTCTCCGTCAATCTGCGGCACGCCGACCTCAAGACGGCGATCCTGCGCCGGGCCCGCTGCGTATCGGCCGACCTGCGGGGCGCCCGACTGGTCGAAACCGACCTGCGGGACGCGGACTTCACGGAGGCCGACCTGCGCGAGGCGAACCTCCGCAAGGCCGACGCGGGCGGCGCCGTCTTCCGCGACGCCGACCTGCGCCTGGCCGACCTGCGCGGCACCGACCTGAGCACGGCCGAGCTGCTCCGCGCACGGCTGACCGGCGCGCTGGCCAGCGAGCACACCCGCTGGCCGGCCGGTTTCGACCACGCGGCCGCCGGCGTCGTCGTCACCGAGGACCCCGGCCCCGAGCCTCCACCACTGCTCCAGCCCCCGGGGATCACCACGCGGCACCCGCCCCTGCGGTCCATGCCGGACGGCTGATGACTCGGTTAACAGCGGGTCAAGAATTCCCCTCGTACGACATCCGTCGGAATAGTCGCCCAGGGATACAGGTTCGACCTACAAGTAAATCTGCACGTACTTGCCGAACCCGGTACCTGCCGAACCCGGTATCTGCCGAACCCGGTCCTGCCCGACCCGACCTTCCGCCGGAGGCCCCCAACAATGTCGATGTCGACGACCCACCCACGCGGCATACGCGGAGTCGTCCCCGTACTCGCCTTCGCCGGCATCGTCGTCGCGGTGATGCAGACCCTGCTCGTGCCGGTCATCAAGGACCTGCCCGCACTGCTCGACACCTCGCCGTCGAACGCCACCTGGGTCATGACGTCGACCCTGCTCGCGGGCGCCGTCTCCACGCCGATCATGGGCCGCCTCGGCGACCTCTACGGCAAGCGGAAGATGCTGCTCACCAGCCTCGCCGTGATGGTCGTCGGCTCACTGGTCTGCGGTTTCACCGACGACCTGATCGTGATGATCGTGGGCCGCGCGCTCCAGGGCTTCGCCATGGGCGCCATCCCGCTCGGCATCGGCCTGATGCGCGACGAGCTGCCCCGCGAGAAGCTCGGCTCGGCGATGGCCCTGATGAGCTCCTCCATCGGCGTCGGCGGCGGCCTCGCGCTGCCGCTCGCCGCGCTCACCGCGCAGCACGCCGACTGGCACGCCCTCTTCTTCGGCGCGGCGGGCCTCGGCGTCCTCTCCATCGCCCTGACCCTCGTCTTCGTCCCGGAGAGCCCGGTCCGCGCCGAGGGCACCTTCGACGTGCTCGGCGCGTTCGGCCTCTCCGCCGGCCTCGTCCTCTTCCTCCTCCCCATCACCAAGGGCAGCGACTGGGGCTGGACCTCGGCCCTGACGCTCGGCCTCTTCGGCGCCGCGGCCGTCGTCCTCGTCCTGTGGGGCGTGATGGAGCTGCGCCTGAAGGCCCCGCTGGTGGACCTGCGCACCACGGCCCGCCACTCGGTGCTCTTCACCAACCTCGCCTCGATCATGGTCGGTGTCGCCTTCTACGCCGTCTCACTCGTCCTGCCCCAGCTGCTCCAGCTCCCCACCGCGACCGGCTACGGCCTCGGCCAGTCGATGGTCGTCGCGGGCCTGTGCGTGATGCCGCTCGGCCTGACGATGATGTTCACCGCCCCCGTCTACGCCCGCCTCTCGGCGAAGTACGGCCCGAAGGTGACCCTCATCCTCGGCATGCTGATCATCGCGATCGGTTACGGCGCCGGGCTCGGCCTGATGAGCGCCGCCTGGCAGACCGTCGTCATCGCGGTGCTCCTCGGCGCGGGCATCGGCCTCGCCTACTCCTCGCTGCCCGCGCTCATCATCGGCTCGGTCGACCCGTCCGAGACGGGCGCGGCCAACGGCCTCAACACGCTGATGCGCTCGATCGGCACGTCGGTGTCGAGCGCCGTGATCGGCATGGTCCTCGCCAACACCGCGGACCACGTCGGGGGCGTCGCCGTGCCCACCATGCACGGCTTCCGCGTCTCCTTCCTGATCGCCGCGGGAGCGGTCGCCGTCGGCCTGCTCTTCGCCCTGCTGCTGCCCTCGGCGCGCCGCGCCACGACCACGCAGCTGCGTGCGAGCAGCGAGGAGGACGCCAATCTGGAGCGTGCGGCCGAGGCGCTCGCCGGCTTCCACGGCGAGGTGCGGGACGCGGCCGGTACGCCCGTGCCGCGCGCGAAGGTGACGCTGATCGACCGCAGGGGGCGGCAGGCGGGCGCGGCCCTGACCGACGACGGCGGACGGTACGAGCTGACGGTGCCCGGGGACGGTTCGTACGTCCTGGCGGTGCGCGCCACGGGGCACGGGCCGCTGGCCTCGGCGGCGGCCCACCCCGGCCAGAACCGCCCGGTCCGGATGGACCTCGCCCTGCCGAGCGGGAGCGAGAGCGACGTCCCGGCCTGACATCCCGGCCTGGTCGGGGCCGCAGCGCACCACGCGTCTACACGGCACCCCCGTCACCGCGGTGGCGGGGGTGCCGTGCATCATGAGCCGGACCGCACCGCCCCACCCGCGCACGCCCCGGAGGAAGCCATGGCCGCCGAGCCCAAGCCGGAGATTCTCGCCGCCTTCGAGGCCGCCAAGGGCTTCATGCCCCGTGACGAGGGGCTCGCGCTGTACGCGGCCGCGACGGAGGCCGCGGCGCTCGGGCTGCCCCTCCTGGAGGTCGGCACGTACTGCGGCCGCTCCACCATCCTGCTGGCGGACGCGGCCCGGCAGGCCGGTGTCGTCGCCATCACCGTGGACCACCACCGCGGCAGCGAGGAGCAGCAGCCCGGCTGGGAGTACCACGACCCGGCGACGGTCGACCCCGAGGTCGGCCGGATGGACACGCTGCCCACCTTCCGCCGCACGCTGCACAAGGCCGGCCTGGAGGACCACGTGATCGCGGTCGTCGGGCGCTCGCCGCAGGTGGCGCAGGCGTGGGGCGGCGCGCTCGGCCTCGTCTTCATCGACGGCGGCCACACGGACGAGCACGCCACGGCCGACTACGAGGGCTGGGCGCCCCACGTCGCCGAGGGCGGGCTGCTGGTCATCCACGACGTGTTCCCCGACCCGGTCGACATCATGACCGGGCAGGCGCCGTACCGCGTCTACCTGCGGGCTCTGGAGTCCGGCGCGTTCACCGAGGTCTCGGTGACGGAATCGCTGCGGGTGCTGCGGCGGACGGGTACGGGGATCTGACGTACGGGAATCCGACGTACTGCGATCCGACGTACTGGGTCCGACCCCCGCGCCGTACCCGAGCGGGGAACCTGCCTCGCGGATAGGCTCGCCCTCGTGTCGTACGTAGGTCCGGAATTCGATCCGTCCCAGCCGCCCAAGCGCCGCATCGGCCGTCCGCTGACGGTGGCCGTCGCCGTGCTCGTACCGACGTGTCTGGCGGGCTGGCTCGTCCACCAGGCGACGAGCGGGTCCGACGGAAACGAACCCGCGAGATCGCTGCCCGCGTCGTCGTCCTCCTCCTCGGGAACCGGCGAGCCCGGTGAGTCCGGTGGTGAGTCCGGTGGGCCCGGCGGAGCGGACGGAAAGGGCAAAGACGGCAAGAGCGGCAAGGGCGGGACGGGCGACGGCAACGATTCGGCCACGAAGACGCCCCCGCGCAGCCCCGCCGCCGACGGCCCCCTCAAGGGCAAGGTCGTCGTGGTCGACCCCGGTCACAACCCCGGGAACTTCCAGCACACGGCGGAGATCAACCGCCAGGTCGACATCGGGACGAACCGCAAGGAGTGCGACACGACGGGCACGTCGACCAACGACGGCTACACCGAGGCCAAATTCACCCTCGACGTCTCCCGGCGGCTGCGCGTCCTGCTGGAGAAGCAGGGGGCCACGGTCAAGTTCACCCAGGACGGCGACCGCCCCTGGGGCCCGTGCGTCGACGAGCGCGCCCGCATCGGCAACAAGGCACAGGCCGACGCGGTGGTCTCCATCCACGCCGACGGCTCCGGCGCGGGCAACCGCGGCTACCACGTGATCCTGCCCGCGAAGGTGAAGGGCGGCGCCGCCGACACCTCCGCGATCGTGGCCCCCTCCAAGGAGCTGGGCGAACGCATCGCGGGAGCCTTCATCGGCGCGACGGGCAGCGCCCCCTCCAACTACGTCGGCGGCGGCACCGGCCTCGACGTCCGCAAGGACCTCGGCGGCCTCAATCTCTCCACCGTCCCGAAGGTGTTCATCGAGTGCGGCAACATGCGCGACGCGAAGGACGCGGCGCTGCTGAAGAGCGGCGAGTGGCGCCAGAAGGCGGCACAGGGGATTTCTGAGGGAATCGCGGGGTTCTTGCGGAAGTAGGGGTGTGGGTAAAGGTGAACGTCTTCGCGACGAAGCGTGGACGTCTTTATCCCGAGCAGACACCCCGCGTGTCCGGACGATATTGTCCTCCCTACGATGAGGGGCCACCCCCGCGCTTCGCGCACCGCGACACGAACGCGACTACGGCGACAGCGACGCCTCCACTGACGAGACGACTGACGAAGGACCTGAAGTGAATTTCCGCTCCCTCACTAGAGGCGACGGCGTGGTGATCGGAGCAGCGGTGTTGCTCTTCATTGCCTCGTTCCTCGACACCCTTGACGCCGACGGCGGCGACAGCGACAAGCTGCCGAACGCCTGGGACAACGGCAACCTGCTGCTGAGCGTGTACCTGCTCGGCATCATCGGTGCCGTACTCATCGTCGTGGGCCGTGCGCTGCCGCAGCAGCGCAAGGTCGCGGGCCTGGACCTCGGTCAGCTCGGCGTGGCGTTCACCATCGCCTCCGCCTGGAGCTCGCTCGGCGCGATCTTCGACACTGACCAGTCGTACAACTTCTTTTTCGACAGCCAGCTCGGCGGCGGCGAATCCCCCGACGCCGGTGTCGGCCTCATCCTCGGCCTCATCGCCGCCCTCGTGCTCGCCGCCGGTGCGGTCGCGGGCCTGATCGTCCCCGCGCTGAAGGCGCCGCTCATGGGCGCCCCCCGCCCGGCCGCCCCGCAGCCCTACGGCGGTCAGCCGCAGGGTGGCTACGGCTACCCGGGCGCCGGCGCGGGTCAGCCGCAGCCGGGTGCGCCCTACGGCGGTCAGCCGGGGCAGCCGCAGGGCGGCCAGTCCTTCGGCGGGCAGCAGCCGCAGCCGCAGGCCGGGCAGACCCCGCCGCCCGCGCAGGCGCAGCCGGCCGGTGACTTCTCGCCGTTCTGGTTCGCCGTGCCGGTGCCGCGTCCGCTGTACGCGGAGGACGGCTCGCCCACGCCGATCGCCGAACTGGCGCCCGGCACCTGGTACTTGGCTGTCGAGCAGCGCGGCCCCGGCCTGGTGGCCCAGACGCAGGACGGCCGTCGCGGCGTCCTCCAGGACACCACGGGGATCCAGCGCGGCTGAGCCGCACGGACACCTCGCGGCCCCTCGCCCTTCCGGGCGGGGGGCCGTTGTCGTACAGTCGCCACCCGCCACACCACTGACACCCCGTCAGCACCACCGGGAGGGCGCATGCGGCTCGGGCTCGCACTCGGTTACTGGGGGCGCGGCCCCGACCCCGGGCACGTCGCCCTCGCGCAGGAGGCCGAGCGGCTCGGGTACGCCTCCGTGTGGACCGCCGAGGCCTGGGGCTCGGACGCCTTCACGCCGCTGACCTGGATCGCGGCGCGCACGTCGCGGATCGGCCTTGGCACCGCCGTCGTGCAGATGGCGGCGCGCTCCCCCGTCACCACCGCCATGCACGCGCTCACCCTCGACCACCTCTCCGGCGGGCGGCTGATGCTCGGCCTCGGGCTCTCCGGGCCGCAGGTGGTGGAGGGCTGGTACGGGCGGCCGTTCCCGAAGTCGCCGCTGACCGCGACGCGTGAGTACGTGGAGGTGATCCGGCAGGTGCTGCGGCGCGAGGGGCCGGTGGCGCTGGCGGGACGCTTCCACACGCACCCGTATGCCGGCGAGGACGGCACCGGCCTCGGCAAGGCACTCAAGCCGATCACCCACCCGCTCCGCGCCGACCTGCCCGTCCTGCTCGGCGCGGAAGGGCCCAAGAACATCGCGCAGACGACGCGGATCGCCGACGGGTGGCTGCCGTTGTACTGGTCGCCGCTGCGGACCGACGTGTACGAGGCGTCACTCGCCGACGTCCCCGAGGGGTTCCTGATCGCCCCCATGGCCCGCGCCGAGGTGTGTGACGACGTCGCCGAGGGGCTGCTGCCCGTCAAGGCCATGCTCGGCTTCTACATCGGCGGGATGGGACACTCCGCCCGCAACTTCCACGCCGACCTGATGGCCCGCATGGGGTACGAGGACGAGGCCCGGCGCATTCAGGAGCTGTTCCTCGCGGGGCGCAGGGAGGAGGCGGTCCTCGCCGTGCCCGACGCGTTCGCGGACGAGATCTCGCTGGTCGGGCCGCGGGCGCGGATCGCGGAGCGGCTCGAACTGTGGCGCCGGGGCCCGGTGACCGACCTGCTCGTGCTCGCCCCGGACCCGCACACCCTGCGCGTCCTCGCCGAGCTCAACTCATAGGGCCCGCACGGCTCAGCCCTTCGCCAGCTCGCCCGCCGACGGCACCTTGTCCTTGACCTCGGCGCCCGCCTTGCTGCCCGCGCCCTTCACGTCCTTGATGATGTCGTCGAAGGAGTTGACGACCGAGTCGGTCCCTTCGCCCTTGCGGAGCTTGGAGGGGAGGTCCTTCAGGGCGTCGATGCCGGACGTCAGCGGGGCCACCGCCTTGGAGAGGGTGGGGTCGCCCTTCGCGTTCTTCGTCGCGGCCTTCAGCCTGTTGTACGTGAACGCGCCCGCGAGGCCCGCCTTGACGAGGGTGAACTTGCGGCCCTTGGCGCCCTTCTTGAACTTGCCCGCGCGGTACGGCTTCACGATCCACTGGTAGGTCGCCCCCGCGGCGAGCCCCGCGTTGGCGACGAAGCGGGTCTTGGCGAACTTCTGCTTCTCGGCGCTGCTGCTGGGGGACGGCGCGGACGCGGTGGCGGTGTCCTCGCCGCTGCCGCCGCAGGCCGTCGCACCGGCCAGCAGGGTGCAGCAGAGCGTGAGGGAAACTCCGGCACGGCGGACGGTGACGGTGCTGGGCACGGCGGGGCCTCCAGGCGTGGGCGGGCGGCGCGCGGGAGAGCGCGGACCTCTTCACAGCCTCGCCCGGGCCACCGGGCCCCGCCACCGGGATGGACCCGAACGGGTTTCGAACGGCGGCTTCCCCGGTACCCGGAAGCCATGTCTCCCACGCGGAACTCCCACGGCAGCACCGCGGCACGGGTCATCGCGCTCGTCGCCGACATCATGGCCGCCATCCTCGGCCTGTGGATCCTGATGTACCTGCTGGACGCGAACCGCGCCAACGACCTCGTCCAGTTCGTCCACGACGCGGCCCGCTGGCTGGCGGGCTGGTCGCACGACCTGTTCACGTTCGACGAGAACTGGGCGCGGGTCGTCGCGGGCTACGGTCTCGCCGCGATCGTCTACCTGTTCATCGGGCACGCGGTCGCCAACCGCCTGCGCCGCTACTGAGACGGGTGTCCGGGCGGCTCGCAGCACTCCGGGGCGAGCCCCCGCGGCAGGTGGTCGCCCGAGAAGACGGCGCAGGTGGCCTCGTCGCCGCCCAGGGCCGCCGCTGCGAGGAGCAGGGAGCCCGCGGTCCAGGTGGTGAGTTCCTCGGGCCAGATCGTCCTGTCGTCGAAGACGTAGCCCGTCCAGTACAGGCCCGACTCGGGGTCGCGCAGGTGCTGGATGGACTGGAGGATCTCCAGGGCGCGGTCCGACTCGCCCAGGATCCACAGGGCGAGGGCCAGTTCGGCGCTCTCGCCGCCGGTGACCCAGGGGTTCGGGACCACGCAGCGCACCCCGAGGCCGGGGACGACGAAGCGGTCCCAGCCCTCCTCGATGCGGGCCTTGGCCTCCGCGCCGGTCAGCGCGCCGCCGAGGACCGGGTAGTACCAGTCCATCGAGTAGCGGTCCTTGTCGAGGAAGCGCTCGGGGTGGCGGCGGATCGCGTGCCCGAGGGCGCCGGCCGCGAGCTCCCAGTCGGGCTGCGGCTCGTCGCGCTGCTCGGCGATGGCGAGGGCGCAGCGCAGCGCCTGGTGGATGGAGGAGGAGCCGGTCAGGAGCGCGTCCGTGACGGGCGTGCCGTCGTCCTCCCGCTTCCAGCCGATCTGCCCGCCCGGCTGCTGGAGGGCGAGGACGAACTCGACGGCGGCGACCACGGCGGGCCACATCCGGTCGAGGAACGCCTCGTCGCCGGTGGAGAGGTAGTGGTGCCAGACGCCGACCGCGAGGTACGCGCAGAAGTTGGTCTCGCGGCCGCGGTCGGTGACGTCGTGCGGGTCCCCGTCGGCGTACGCCGCGTACCAGGAGCCGTCCTGGTTCTGGTGGCGGGCGAGCCATTCGTAGGCGCGCTCGGCGGCCGCGTGCTCGCCCGACGCGTCCAGCGCCATCGCGGCCTCGGTGTGGTCCCACGGGTCGAGGTGGTGGCCGCGGAACCACGGGATGGCGCCGTCCTCGCGCTGGACGGCGAGGATGCCGCGTACCGTCGCCGCGGCCTGAGCGGCCGTCAGGACGCCGGGCAGGACGAGGTGTTCGGTCCGCTCCGGGCTCGTCACTTGGCGGCCGCCGCGGCGTCGGCGGAGTCGGCTGCGGACGCGGGCAGGTGCGGCTTGGTGGCGTAGGCGACGAAGCTCTTGCCGACCACGGGGTTCAGCAGCTGCTCGGCCACCCGCGTGGCGAGGGGCTTCTTCATGATGTCCCAGACCAGCAGCTTGTGATACGCGCGCACCGGCAGCGCCTTGTCGTTGTCGACGCCGAAAGCGCACTTCAGCCACCAGTACGGGGAGTGCAGCGCGTGCGCGTGGTGGGTGCCGTACGGCTTGAGGCCCGCTTCCCTCATCCGCCCGAGCAGCTCGTCGGCCTTGTAGATGCGGATGTGGCCGCCCTCGACCTCGTGGTAGGCGTCGGAGAGGGCCCAGCAGACCTTCTCGGGGCCGTAGCGCGGGACGGTGACCGCGATACGGCCGCCGGGCTTGAGGACGCGGACCATCTCCGCGAGGACGCCCTTGTCGTCGGGGATGTGCTCCATCACCTCGGAGATGATCACGACGTCGAACGAGGCGTCGGGGAAGGGCAGGTTGAGCGCGTCGCCCTCCATCGCGGTGGCGGTCGCGCCGGCCGGTGCCTCGCCCGCCTCCTCCATCGCGGCGAACCACTTGGCGACCTCGCGGATTTCCTCGGCGTTCCGGTCGAGGGCCACCACCCGCGCGCCGCGCCGGTAGCACTCGAAGGCGTGCCGGCCCGCGCCGCAGCCCAGGTCGAGGACGCGGTCGCCCGCGGCGAGCGGGAAGCGGGTGAAGTCGACGGTCAGCATCAGCGATGGCTCCCGGAGTGCGTCGAGTACGTCGTGGTGGCCGCGGCGCGGCCGGGGTTCGTGGCCGCGGCGCGGGCGATGGCCTCGCGGTAGCGGTCGGCGGTGCCCTTGGCGGCCTGCGCCCAGGTGAACTTGGCGAGGACGCGCTCGCGGCCCGCCGCGCCGAGCCGCGCCCGCAGCGCGGGGTCGCCGAGCAGCCGGTTGAGGCCGACGGCCAGCGCGCCCGCGTCGCCCGGCGGCACCGCGAGACAGGTCTCGCCGTCGGGGCCCGCGACCTCCGGGATCGCTCCGCCGGTGGTGGCGAGGAGCGGGGTGCCGGTGGCCATCGCCTCCGCCGCGGGGAGGGAGAACCCCTCGTACAGCGAAGGGACGCAGGCGACCTGCGCCGAGCGGACGAGGTCGACGAGTTCGGCGTCGGTGATGCCCTTGACGAACTCGACGGCCCCTTCGAGGCCGTAGCGCTCGATGGCCTGGGCGACGGGCCCGTCCTCGGCGCGCTTGCCGACGACGACGAGGTGGGCGCCGGGGTGTTCGGCGCGGACCTTGGCGAGCGCCTCGACGAGGTGGACGAGGCCCTTGAGCGGCACGTCGGCGCTGGAGGTGGTCACGATCCGTCCCGGTACCTCAGGGACGGCCGGGTCCGGTGAGAAGAGGCCGGTGTCGGCGCCGATGTGGACGACGCTTATCCGGTCGTCGCGGACGCCGAGGTGGTCGACGATCTCCTGGCGGGAGGTGCCGGAGACGGTGAGGACCGAGGGCAGGCGGCGCGCGACGCGCTTCTGCATGCGGGTGAACGCGTACCAGCGGCGGACGGAGGCGCGGCGCTTCCAGTCGGGCGCGGCGTCCAGTTCGAGCTGCCGGTCGACGGTGATGGGGTGGTGGATGGTGGTGACCAGGGGCGCGCCGAGGTCGCCGAGGAGGCCGTATCCGAGGGTCTGGTTGTCGTGCACGACGTCGAACTCGCCGCGCCGGGCGCGCAGATGCCGCCGGGCCCGCAGGCTGAAGGTGACGGGCTCGGGGAAGCCGCCGGTCCACATCGTCGCCACTTCGAGGGCGTCGACCCAGTCGCGGTACTCGTCGCGCTTGGGCGTGCGGAAGGGGTCGGGCGAGCGGTAGAGGTCGAGGCTGGGCAACTCGGTCAGCTTGAGGTTCTCCAGTCCCGCGCCCTCGTCCAGGACGGGGTAGGGCTGTGCGCCGATCACTTCGACGCGGTGGCCGAGCCGGGCCAGTTCGCGCGAGAGATGGCGTACGTAGACGCCCTGTCCCCCGCAGAACGGGTTCCCCTTGTACGTGAGGAGAGCGATGCGCAACGGGCTTTCGCCGTCGGCGCCCGAGCCCTTGCGGGGGCCTGCCTCCATGGCCTCAGCGGTCACTTACGGCCCCCTTCTCCCTGCAGTTCTCCGCGAGGTTACGCCGGGACGGTAATCTAGAACAAGTTTCAGACTTGATCGCTGAATGATCGCTGGACGAGCTTTGAATCTACCGGCAGGTAGGCGAGGTGTAAGGCCCGGATCAGGTGATTCGCGCCACCACGGGCTCCCTGCCATGCTGTGCGATCTCGCGAGGCGTTTTCGGAGGGGCATCGACATGACAGCGGAAGTCAAGGCGGCGAGCCCTGCGGCGCCACCCCTCACCGAGCGCCAGGAGGCGCGCCGCCGCCGCATCCTGCACGCCAGCGCCCAACTGGCCGGCCGGGGCGGCTTCGACGCCGTGCAGATGCGGGAGGTCGCCGAGGCCGCCGGCGTCGCCCTCGGCACCCTCTACCGCTACTTCCCCTCCAAGGTCCACCTACTGGTCGCCACCATGCAGGACCAGCTTCAGCAGATGCACACGACCATCAGGAAGCGCCCGCCGGCCGGCGAGACACCCGCCGAGCGGGTCGCCGAGACGCTGATGCGGGCCTTCCGCGCGCTCCAGCGCGAACCGCATCTGGCGGACGCGATGGTGCGGGCCCTGACCTTCGCGGACCGCTCGGTGAGCCCCGAGGTCGACACGGTGTCCCGGCTGACGACGGCGATCATCCTGGACGCGATGGGGCTGACCGGGACGCCGACCGCGCAGCAGCTCTCCGCGGTCCGGGTCATCGAGCACACCTGGCACTCGGCGCTGATCACCTGGCTCTCGGGCCGGGCCTCGATCGCCCAGGTGAAGATCGACATCGAGACCGTGTGCCGGCTCATCGACCTGACGGCGGAGTCCCGGACGTAAAGAAGTCCGCCCTGCCGTCTGCCGCACAGGGGCGCACAGTCGTATGGCAAATGCGCCCCCCGCCTCGTCCTTGGCCAGTTCTCTGCGTCACGACGGGGGTACTCACCGCTATGAATGGTCAGCGTGCTTGAACGGAGCAACCGGAAGCGGGGGGCTGGAGGGGCAAGTGTGATCCGGGTTCTTCTCGTGCACGACGCCTGTCTGTTGCGAATGGCTCTGGCGGAACAACTCGCCCGGGAGCCGGATCTGGAGGTGTTCCACGCGCCGTGGTCACACGCGCGCGGCCGTCAACGCAGCGTAAGACCGGACCTCTGCGTGGTGGATCTCGACGACGAGGCCACCTACGCGATGGATCCGCTCGGCGATCTGACCGGCCCCTCGGCGCTCGGCAGGGGCTGCCGGGTCCTGGTGCTCGCCACGGCCAACCGGCCGGGGCAGCTGCGGCGGGCGGCGGAGGCGGACGCGCTCGGTTACGTGAACAAGGCGAGCCCGCCGGAACGGCTGCTCGCCGGCATCAGACAGGTGGCGGCCGGCCGGCGGTTCGTCGACGAATCGCTGGGGTTCGGCTTCCTCAAGGCGGCTCAGATGCCCCTCACACGGCGGGAGTTGAGCGTGCTCTCACTCGCCGCCAGGGGCGCGTCGGTCGCCGAGATCGCGAACAGTCTCCATCTGTCCAACGGCACGGTGCGCAACTACATGGCCGCGATCACCCGCAAGACCGGGGCGCGGAACAGGATCGACGCCATAAGGATCTCGCAGGGCGAGGGGTGGGTGTGAGACGGCATCCGGCTCTCCCCACTCCCCCGCCCCGTTGAGATCCCGGTAGAGGGAGGAAAGCTCCATCAGCTCGTCGTGCCGGCCGCACAGGGCGTGCGCCCCGTCCATCACCAGGACGCGGTCGGCACGGCGGGCCGAGCTGATGCGGTGGGCGATCACCACCAGGGTGCCGCCGGGGCGCGCCGCGAAGGCCCGTTCGGCGCGCGCCTCCGCGACCGGGTCGAGGTGACAGGTCGCCTCGTCGAGGACGGCCAGCGGGGCGTACGAGAGGTGGGCGCGGGTCAGCGCGATCAACTGCCGCTCCCCCGCCGAGAGTTCCGCCGGAGCGAGCGGGGCGTCGAGCCCGCCGAGCCGCCCGATCAGCGGGGCCAGGCCGACGGCTTCGGCGGCCGTGGTCATCTCCTGCTCCGGGACGGGGTCCGCCCGCAGGTAGCACAAGTTGTCGCGGAGCGTCCCGGTGAAGACGTACGCCTCCTGCGGGATGAGGACGCGACGCCCCACGGCCCCCTCGCCGCGCACGGGCATCCCGTCGACTCGCACGTCCCCGGCGTCCGGTTCGAGGAGTCCGGCGATGATTCCGGCCAAAGTTGATTTGCCGATCCCACTGGGTCCGACGACGGCGAGATGCTCCCCGCGGGCGACGGTGAGCCCCAGGTCGCGCAGGACGGGCTCGGCGTGGGGGCCGTAGGCGAAGGTGACGGAGGAGAGGTGGAGGGCCGGGGTCTTCTTTGGCGGAACAGGTTCGGCGGCTTCCGGCGACGGGGGGTCGGCGGCCCCCGTCGCCGGGGTCGGTGTCCCGTCCGTGTCCGGCGGCGGGTCCCACACCAGGCGGCGCAGGACGATCGCCAGGCGGGCGCCGCTCGTGCCCAGGCCGTTGATCAGGTTGTGGAGGGCGGGCAGCAGGGCCTGGGTGACGTAGGCGAGGGCGCCCACCAGGGCGCCGGGCGTCACTCCGTTGTCCAGGAGCCAGGGGCCCGTCGCGAGGAGCAGGACGAGCGGGAGCTGGCCGCCGGTCGCGAGGGCCGCCGTGCGCAGGAGGCCCCAGCGGGCGAGCGCGCCGGCCGCCGCGTACTCCCGGGCGACCCCCCGGTCCAGGTCCGCGGCCACGTCCTGCTCCGCACCCGCCGCCGCGACGTCCCGCAACCCCGGCCCGACCACGCCCAGTTGGCCGGCCAGCCGCTCGTCCGCGACCAGGAAGTCCTCCTGCCGCCGGGCCAGCGGACGCAGCGACACCACGAAGAGGCCGATGCCCGCGAGGAGCGGCGGCGCGACCACGAGGAGCAGGAGCGGGTCGAGCGAGAAGAGTCCGGCGAGCGCGCCCGCCGCCGTGAAGACGAAGGAGCGGGAGACCATCACCAGGCCCGCGAAGGTGTCCCTGGCGATCTCCACCTGCTGGGTGAGCCGGGAGACGGCGGCGCCGTCCGCGTCCCGCAGGCCGCGCCCGACGACCTGCCGCACGAGGGTGTCCCGCAGCGGCTCCACCAGGTCGGCGACGGCGCGGTACACCTGCCCCGTGCCGTACGCGGCGACCAGCACGCCGAGCGCGGCCGCGCCGAGCCAGCCGAGGCCGACCGCCTCGCGCCCGTCGAGGAACCCGTCGTCCAGGGCGCGGGCGAGTGCGTACCCGGTGAGGAACGTCTGGCCGGTCTCCAGGACGGACCAGAGTGCGAGCCGCGCCACCACCGGCCACCTGCGCCGCAGGAAGCGGACGCCCCGTCGGTACGGGCCGTGCGCGCCGGAGGACGGCCTCACGCGCCGAACACCTCCCGGTACTCCGGCCGCTCCCACAGCTCCGCGTGGGTGCCGACCGCCCGGATCCGCCCTTCGTGCAGCCAGGCCACCGTGTCCGCGCGGGCCGCCGTCGCCGCCCGGTGGGCGATGATCAGCCGGCTGCGGTGCGGGGTGTGGCGGAGCAGCGCCTCGGCGATGTGGTGTTCCGTCACCGTGTCCAGGCTGGACATGGCGTCGTCGAGGATCAGCAGGCGGCCGCCGCGCGCGAACGCCCTTGCCAGGCCGAGGCGTTGGGCCTCGCCGCCGGAGAGCGGGGCCTCGGCGCAGGGTGTGGCGTAGCCGTCGGGGAGTCGGGTGATGAAGGTGTCGGCGCGGGCCGCGCGGGCCGCGTCGCGGATGCGCTCCGGCGTCGGGCGCGGTGCTCCGAGACCGATCGTGTCCTCCAGGGTCTCACCGAGCAGCGCGGGCCGCTCGAAGGCGTAGCCGACCTCGCGGCGCAGCTCCTCGCGGCCGAGCGCGTCCAGCGGGACGCCGTCGAGGCGTACGACGCCTTCGTCGGGGTCGGCGAGGCGTCCGGCGAGGGAGGCGAGCAGCGACTTTCCGGCGCCGGACCGGCCGACCACGGCGACCGTGGCGCCTGCGGGCACGGTCAGGTCGACGCCGTCGAGGACGGCGCGTCCGCCGCGCGATGCCTTGACCCCGCGCAGCTCCAGCAGGCCGCCCGTGGGCGGGAGTTGTGTGGTGCCGTACGGGGTGGCCGGTTCGTCGAGGACCTCGGCCAGGCGGTGCGCGGCGGCCTTCGCCCGTACCAGGCCGCCCAGTTGGCCGACGAGCATGCCGATGCCGGTGGCGAGGACCGCGTACCGGGTCGCGGCCAGCAGGTCGCCGACGCTGATGCGCTGGTCGAGCACGAGGAGGCCCGCCACCGCGGCGACCGCGATCTGGAGGAGCGGCGCGACGGCGACGGCCTGCGCCTGGGAGCGGCCCTGGACCCGCCACATCCGGTGGCCCTGGTGGGAGAGTTCGGGGAGGGTCCGCAGGACGCGGGCCTCCTCCTTCTCCTCGGTGTGCGCGGCCGCGATGGTCCGCGCCCCGCCGATCGCCTCGCTGAGGCGGCCCGCGATGTCCCCCTGGATCCGCTGGTAGCGGGCCACGCAGTCGGAGGAGACGCGCACGAACGCCCGCAGGAGCAGGAAGAGGACGGGTGCGCCGACGACGAACACGACGGCGAGTAGGCCGTCGATCAGGGCGAGGGCGATCACCGCGCCGACGGGGGTGACCAGGGCGGCGAGGAGCGCGGCGAAGGTGGCGGGCGCGATGCCCGCGTGTGCCGCGTTGTCGATGAGGCGCGCCACCAGGTCGCCGGGGGCGAAGCGCGCGGTGGTCCGCGGTCCGACGGCCAGCACGTGGCGTGTGACGCGGCCGCGCAGCCAGGCCGTGGTGCGGGCGTTGGTGGTGCCGGTGAGGACGCCGTCGACGGCGTCGAGGAGGGCGCTCGCGCCGATCAGCGCCGCGCACGCGAGGATCCAGCGGGTGGTGTCGGGGTCGGCGCGGCCGGTGAGGTGGCCGGTGAGGACGGCGTCGAGGGCGTGGCCGATCGCGAGCGGCAGGAGCAGGGTGGCGCCGGACCCCGCGACGGCGCAGAGCGCGAGGACGGTGCAGCGGGCGGCGCTGTACCGGGTCGCCGCGCCCAGCAGGCGGGTGTCGGCGGCGGGTCGGTGGGGACGGGTGGTCGTCGTCGCCATGCGGTCCTGGTCTCCGTCGCCTCGTCCTTCGGTGTTCCGTGGCGGGGAAGGGGTGGGCCCGGGCGGGCCCCTCGCGAGGTGCCGCCCGGGCCTTGTATGCCCCGCTCAGATGCGGTCAGGCGTCAGAGACACAGAACGACGCTCGCGTCGCTCCAGCAGAGGAGCAGGCTCGCGAGGCTCGCGCCACCGCCGCCGCCGGTCATCTCGTCGGACTCCATGCTTTGCAGGTCGAGAAGTGCCATGGTCTTACCCTCTCTCTCGGGGGATTGCTTTCTCTCCGTGCTGGTTGTGTCACGACCCCGCTGTGTCGCGGGACCGGCTCTTGGGCCGCCGCAGGGGCGGCAGGAAGGGGACGTGCGCGGTGCCGTCGCCGAGCGCGGCGGCGAGTGCGAGGAGGCAGCCGGCCGTCCCGGTGTGCAGGTCCATGGACAGGCGCAGCATCTGGTGTCCGGGGAAGGCGAGCTGCCCGGCGTACGCCATGGCGAACCAGCCGAGTTCCTCGATCTGCGCGGCGCTGTCCTCGGGGGTGATGCCCGGGGTGGTGGTGCGGTTGACGTGCAGCAGCAGTCCGGCGCGCCCTTGGACCAGGCCCGGCTGCACGCAGAAGCGGGAGCGGGCGGCGGCGAGGATGGCGGGCCGTACCGCCTCGAACACGGCGTCGTCCCGGTGTACGAGGTAGTCGTCGATGACCATGCCGATGCCGACGCTGCCGTCGCCGAGGTAGGGCATGGTGCGCCAGCCCTCGTTGACGGCGAGGCTGCCGTCGCGCTCCTGGGTGACGCACTGGGCGAGGTCGGCGCGCAGGGCGCGGGCCGCCAGGTCGAGGAGCGCCGGGTCGCCGTCGCGCTCGTAGAGCCGCAGGAAGAGCAGGGCGGGGCCGGTGGCGCCGCGCAGCAGTCCGGCGCGCCGCCGGCCGGGCTTCGCGGTGGCGTCGGCGGTCTCGGCGGTGAGGCGTTCGGCGAGGAGTTCGGCCGCGCGCCGCGCGTCGCGGGCGAGGGTGGTCTCGCCGGTGCTGTGCGCGAGGGCGTCGAGGGCGAGGCCGAGTCCGGCGAGGCCGCCGTACAGGTCGGAGGGGAGCCGCTGCCAGTTCTCCCGGAGGATCGCCTCGACGAGGTCGAGGGCGCGGGTGCGGTGGCCGAGCCGGTCGAGGACGTGGGCGACGCCGGCGAGACCGTCGTGGAGGCCGAGCGGGGTGCCGGTCGGGGCGGGCGCGGTGTGTTTCAGGAGCCAGCGTTCGCCCTCCTCGTAGCGTTCGGCGCCGCTCTCGGCGAGGGCGAGCAGCACGCCGGCCGCGCCGTGCGCGAGGCCGAGGCCGCCGCCCTCGGAGAACTGCGCGATGTCGCCGGGGAAGAGCCGGTCGTCGCGTTCCGGGGTGGCGGTGGCGAGGATGGCCTTGACCATGGAGTCCCGGCTGTGCGGCCAGTCGCCGGGGTCGACCAAAGGCGTGGCCGTCACCGCCGCGGGCCCGGGGCTCCCGGCCGTACTCGGGCCGCCGCGCTCGATCTCCGCGACCGCCTCGGCCAGGAACTCCTCGGGTACGTCGGGGAATTCGGCCGCGATCACCTGTGCGAAGTGGGCGGCCTTGCCGCGGTCGATGGAGAGCAGCGAGGTGATCGGCAGGAAGAGGGCGAGGCGCAGACAGGCGAGGGCGTAGCGGTCGATGTCGGTGCCCCTGCGGTCCGGTGGCGCGAGGAAGCCGGGGTGGGCGACGACTTGGCGGCCCGCGTCGCCGACGGCTGTCGCCGCCTCGAAGTCGAGGAGGGAGACGGACTTCTCGTCGGGCGAGACCATGATGTTGAAGAGGTGCAGGTCGTTGAAGACGACGCCCCGCTCGTGGACGGCGGCGACGGCCTCCTCGACGGCGCGGTGCATGCGCAGCGCCCAGGCCGTGTACTCCGCGATGGCCGCGGTGTCGGGCCGGCTGGTGCACAGCGGGTGCCGGTGGGCGAAGAACGAGTTGAGGGTGGACCCTTCGAGGAAGTCCATGACGAGGAAGCGGTGGCCGTCGAGGAGGAACCAGTCCCGGACCTCGGGGGCGACGCCGAGTCCGGAGAGTTTCTCCAGGGCGTCCCTCTCGCGTTCGAGCCGGGCCACGGCGTCGGCGCCGTCGGAGGCGAGGCCCGCGTGCGGGCGGCCCTCCTTGAGGACGACCTTGCGGCCGTCGCGGGTGTCGGTGCCGGCGTAGACGCCGCCGCCGTTGGAGAAGTGCAGGGCCTTCTCGATGCGGTACGGCAGGTCGGCGAGGGTCGTCGTGTTGCGGGCCGCGAGCGCCGGTTCGAGGAAGGCCGGCAGGGTCACCCACTCGGGGACCTTGAAGGCGGGGTCGCGCGGGTCGGGTACGAGCTGTCCCTCGCCGTTCTCGATGGCGGGCACCAGGGTGCCCTTGCCGTTGTCGCACATGCGGCGGGTGAACGCGCCGTACCTGACGTACAGCGGGCCCTGCCGCCAGCGCAGGTCGGTGAGGATGTACGGTCCTTCGGACCCGTCGAGCAGGTCGCCCAACTCGCCGAGGGTCCGCTCCAGTTGCGCCTCGTCGGCCGGGTAGACGGTGACGGCCTTGCCGCTGTGGTCACGTCCGGCGTACTTGCTGTTGCGCAGGTGCAGCAGGTGCTTGGCCGGCACGAACTTGAAGGGGATGCCGCGCGGCACGCAGTAGTCCCACACGGTCGCCGTGACGCGGTCGGCGTTCTCCAGGGTGGCGGAGACGTGGATCTTCCAGCCCTGCTGGGGGCCGGGGAGCGAGGTTCCGCCGTCGTCCACGGGGACGAGGGAGAGCCAGTCGCCGATGCGTCCCGAGCGCCATCCTGCGGGAACGGGGCGACCCGCGGCGGGGAACTCCGGGGCGCTCGAAGCACCCTTGGACGACAACCGGTCCGGGGTCTCGTAGAAGTGCCTGTCGGCCAGACAGTAGACCTCGTACCGCTTGTCCATGGTGTCCCCTCTCCGCTGGGCGTGGCAGAGAGATTTCCAGGACGCAAAGAGGCGGAACAGTCACGAGTGTCATCGGATGGCCGTGCGGAACGCATGCGTAAAGTCACGTTCGCTCTTGTTCGAGAGCACAGAGTATCCGCGGACCGGACAAATGGCGACGCCCGCGCCTTGATCAGGATGAACAGGGCGCGGGCGCACGGCGTTCGGGCCGGTCCGGGCTACTCCTCCGGCGGGAAGACGATCTCGCCGCCGCCCGCCAGGGCGATCGTGATCGCCTCGACCGGGCAGCCCTCCGCGGCCTCCAGGATCTTCTCGTCGGCGTCGGTCTCGGCCGCGGTGGGGTGCGACTGGCGGGCGGTGTCCAGCTCGAAGCCGCCGGGCGCGGTGAGCACGCACATCCCGGAGCCGATGCAGACCGACCGGTCGACCTCGATGTGCCAGCGGTCCCCCATCAGGCACCGCTCCCCTGGTAGCCGTTGGGGAGGTGGATCATCTTGTGCTCGAAGTACTCGCCGTACCCCTCGGGGCCGAACTCGCGGCCGAGGCCGGAGTTCTTGTAGCCGCCGAAGGGGCCGAGCATGTCGAGGCTGAAGGTGTTCACGGAGTACGTCCCGGTGCGCACCCGCCGTGCGATGTCGATGCCGTGCTCGACGTCGGCGGTCCAGACGCTGCCGCTGAGTCCGTAGTCGGAGTCGTTGGCGATCCGCACCGCCTCGCTCTCGTCGCCGTACGGCAGCAGGCAGATGACGGGCCCGAAGATCTCCTCGCGGGCGATGCGCATGGAGTTGTCGACGCCGCCGAACAGCGTCGGCTCGACGTACCAGCCCTGGTCGAGGCCGGGCGGCCGGCCGCCGCCCGCGAGGAGCTTGGCGCCCTCCTCCTGGCCGATGCGGATGTAGTCGAGGGAGCGCTGCTGCTGGCGCCGGGCGACGAGCGGGCCGAGTTCGGTGGCGGGGTCGAGCGGGTCGCCGACCTTCAGGGCGGACGCGGCGGCGGCGAAGGCCTCGGCGAACTCGTCGTAGCGGGTGTGCGGCACGAGGATGCGGGTCTGGGCCACGCACGCCTGGCCGTTGATCATCCAGGCGAACGGCGTGATGCCCGCGACCGCGCTCGCCGCGTCGGCGTCCGGCAGGACGACGGCGGCCGACTTGCCGCCCAGCTCCAGCGTCACGCGCGTCAGGTTGCGGGCGGCGACCTCCATGACGCGTTTGCCCGCGGCGACGGACCCGGTGAAGGAGACCTTGTCGACGCCGGGGTGCCCGACGAGGTACTCGCTCACCTCGCGGTCGGCGCAGATGATCGAGAGGACTCCTTCGGGCAGCCCCGCCTCGGCGGCCAGCTCGGCGAGTATGTACGCGTCGAGGGGCGCCTCCGGGGAGGTCTTGAGGATCACCGGGCACCCGGCGAGCAGCGCGGGCGCCAGTTTGGCGGCGGCGGTGAACTGCGGGACGTTCCACGGTACGACGGCCGCGACGACACCCATCGGCTCGCGCCGGACGAGGATCCTGCCGAGGACTCCGTCGCGCGCCTCCTCGTACGGGAAGTCGCGGGCGACGGTGATCGCCGCGTCCCACACCATCATCGCGGCGAGCGCCTGCACCATCACGCTGGAGGTGTAGGGGGTGCCGTTCTCGGTGCTGATGACGCGGGCGATCTCCTCGTGGCGCGCCGCGAAGCCGTCCTTGATCTTGGTGATGACCTCGATGCGCTCGTCCAGGGTCATGCGCGGCCAGGGCCCGTGCTCGAAGGCCCCGCGGGCGGCGGCGACGGCGCGGTCGACGTCGGCGGGGGCCGCGTGCGGCACCCGCGCGAAGACCTCGCCGGTGTGCGGGGAGACGACGTCGATGACGTCCTTGCCCAGCGGGTCCACCAACTCCCCGCCGATGAACAGCTGTCCGTGTTCCACGAGCTCGGTCATGGCTGACTGCCTCCTGCGGGGCGGTTCCTGACACCGTTTCAGAACTGATACCAGTTCTAGTTGGCGGAGTCCACGAGCGGAAGAGCCAACTCTGCGTCGAGTCGGCCGACTTGGCCGCCCGTTGAAACCAGTTCTAGTTATAGTGGCGGCACCCGGCGACGAGAGACGAGGCCCCATGACCCCGACCCCGCAGGTGACGGACCCGCCGGTGACCGAGCACGGCGGCGGCGTGTGGAGCATCAAGGTCCCGATCCCCGACAACCCCCTCGGCTGCACCCTCGTCCACCTCCTGGACACCGACGCGGGCCCCGTCCTCATCGACACCGGCTGGGACGACCCGACGTCCTGGGACACCCTCACCGCTAGACTCGCCGCGTGCGGCGTCGCGCCCGCCGAGGTGCACGGCGTCGTCATCACCCACCACCACCCCGACCACCACGGGCTCTCCCAGCGCGTCCGGGACGCCTCCGGGGCGTGGATCGCCATGCACGAGGCCGACGCGGCCGTGGTCCGCCGCACCCGGTCGAGCCCCCCGGACCGCTGGTACGCCTACCTGGTCGACAAGCTCACGGCCGCCGGCGCCCCCGCCGACCACATCGCCCCGCTCGTCCGTGCCAGGGACGAGGGCCGCCCCCGCAAGCTCCCCGGCCTGGCGCCCGCCCTTCCGGACCGCCCCATCACCCCCGGCGAACTCCTCGCCCTGCCCGGACGCAGGCTGCGCGCGATCTGGACGCCCGGCCACACACCGGGACACGTCTGCCTGCACCTGGAGGAGGACCACCCCACGGGCCTGCCCGGCCACGGCCGCCTCTTCTCCGGCGACCACCTGCTGCCCGGCATCACCCCGCACATCGGCCTGTACGAGGACCCCGACGCCGAGACGGCCACAGACCCCCTCGGCGACTACCTGGACTCCCTCGAACGCGTCGGCCGCCTCGTCCCCGCGGAGATCCTCCCCGCCCACCAGCGCGCGTTCACCGACGCCCCCGCCCGCGTCCGCGCACTCCTCGCCCACCACGAGGACCGCCTGACCGGACTTCTCACCCTGCTCGCCGAGCCCCTCACCCCCTGGCAGATCGCCGCGCGCATGGAGTGGAACCGCCCCTGGGACGAGATCCCCTACGGCTCGCGCAACATCGCCGTCTCGGAGGCCGAGGCACATGTGCGGCGCCTGGTGAAGCTGGGGCGCGCGGAGGCCGTGGCGGGGAGCGATCCGGTCGCGTTCGTGGCGGTGTGACCCGGAGGGCGCACGGACCGGCCGATAGAGTGGGCGAGTCGTCCTCACGTCCGCGCAGGGGGAAGCCGGTGCGAATCCGGCGCTGACCCTTCCCCGAGCTCTCGGCTTCGCTCGAGCAGGGGAGGCCCCCATCCGTATGCCATCGAGCGTGGCAAGCCGGAATGCCCGGTGCGGTTCGTGACCGGCTCGCTTCATCGGACCCCGATGAGCGGCACCGTCGAGGTATACGGAGCCGGAGCCGCCCGGCAGCCGTGCTCGCACGCGCCGTGCCGCCCCGCTCCCCGCAGGGAGAGGCAACCCGCCGCATCATGAACGTTCGCCGCAGCGCAGCGGTCCTGGCCGCCGTGGCCGTGTTCGGCTCGGTGGCAGCACCGGCCGCCTTCGCGGACGACGGCAAGCCGTCGCCCTCGGCCGCGCTCCCCTCGGGCCTCTACGGCAAGGGCGACCCCAAGTTCGACGGCGTCTTCCGCCAGTCGTACGCCCTGCTCGCCCAGAACAGCGAGGGCGTCGAGCCCGCCGAGAAGGCCGTCGACTGGCTGACCGGGCAGCAGTGCGCGAGCGGCGGCTTCGCGGCGTACCGCGCGGACGCGAGCGAGCCGTGCGACTCCAAGACCCCGGTGGACAGCAACTCCACCGCCGCCGCCGTGCAGGCCCTCGCCGCGCTCGGCGGCCAGGACGCGACGGTCAAGAAGAGCGTCGAGTGGCTGAAGTCCGTGCAGAACACCGACGGCGGCTGGGGCAACACCCCGGGGCTGCCCTCCGACGCGAACTCCACCGGCATCGTGGTCGGCGCGCTCGTCGCCGCGGGTCGCAACCCCGCCGACGTGAAGTCGCAGGACGGCAAGTCCGCCTACGACGCGCTGCCGAAGCTCGCCATGGACTGCAAGGACGGCGGCGCCTTCGGCCTCGCCGACCCCAAGTCCGGCAAGCTCGCGCCGAACGCCTACGCCACCGCCGCAGGGGTGCTCGGCAGCCTCGGCAAGGGCCTCGTCGTCACCGCGCCCAAGAAGTCCGAGGACACCGCGCCCAAGTGCGCGAAGCCGGACACCGCCACGCAGGCCGCGAGCAACGGCGTCGGCTACCTGCTCGACGCCCTCGGCAAGGCCGACGACCACCTCATGTCGCCGATGGCGGGCGCCAAGGACCAGCCGGACTTCGGCACCACCGCCGACTCCGTGCTCGCCCTCGCCGCCGCGGGACAGAGCGAGCAGGCCGAGAAGTCCGCCCAGTGGCTCGCGAAGAACTCCGCGGACTGGGCGAAGCAGTCCGGCCCGGCCGCGTACTCCAAGCTGATCTTCGCCGCGCACGCGACCGGCATGGACCCCCGCGACTTCGGCGGCGCCGACCTCGTCAAGCAGCTGAACGCCCAGGGCCCGGCCCCGCAGTCCGCGAAGTCCCCGGAGGCCTCCGACGCGGACGAGAAGAAGGACGACGACGGCGGCGTCAGCATCTGGTGGATCATCGGTGTCGGCATGGTCGCCGGCATCGGCATCGGCTTCCTGTACAGCGGCAACCGCAAGAAGCAGCAGCCGTGACGCGCGGCCGGGTGCGGCGCGGCCGGCTGCTGGCCGGGGCGCTCCTCGGGGCCCTGCTCGGCCTTCTCCTCGCCGCGCCCGCCCAGGCCGCCGGCTACCGCTACTGGTCGTTCTGGGAGCGGGACGGCGACCGGTGGACGTACGCCAACGAAGGGCCGGGCACCGCGCACCCCGACGACGGTGACGTGCAGGGCTTCCGCTTCTCCGTCTCCGACGACTCCAAGAACTCCGCCCGGCCGCGCGGCCGGGCCGACTTCCAGGACATCTGCGCGAAGACGCCCGCCAAGGACGGCCGCAAGCGGGTCGCGCTGGTCATCGACTTCGGCCTGCGGAAGGACGCGCCCAAGGGCGAGACACCGCCCGCGCCGCGGCTGGCCTGCGCGCGGGTCGCCCCCGACGCCACCAGCGCGGACGCCCTCGCCTCGGTCGCCGAGCCGCTGCGCTACGACGTGAAGGCGCTGCTCTGTGCCATCGACGGCTACCCGAAGACGGGCTGCGGCGAGCAGGTCAGCGGCTCGGACGCCACCGAGGCGCGCCCGAAGACGGACTCGGACACCGCGGACGACGGCGGGCCCTCCCTCGGCATGGTCGCCGGGATCGCCGCCGTCGCACTGCTCGGCGGTGCCGCGATCTGGCAGACCAGGCGCCGCCGCGGCTGACACGGGGCCGGCCCCACGGACCGGCACGGACACCACCATCGACAACGACTCCGAATCCGACAGCAGAGCACCATGACCGACCACGGCAGCAGGGCGCCCGGACCCCTCCGGCGCCGCCTCGCCCCCCAGGCGCACCGGAGCAACGCCCTGCACCCGGGCGCCTGGTGGGTGTGGGCCATCGGCCTGGGCACCGCGGCGTCCCGCACCACCAATCCGCTGCTGATCGGCCTGCTGATCGGTGTCGCCGGCTATGTGGTGGCGGCGCGGCGGACGTCGGCGCCGTGGGCGAAGTCGTACGGCGCGTTCGTGAAGCTGGGGCTGGTCGTCATCGCGATCCGTCTCGTCTTCGCCATCGTGCTCGGCTCGCCGATCCCCGGCACGCACACCGTCGTCACCCTGCCCGAGGTGCCGCTGCCCGACTGGGCGAAGGGCGTACGGATCGGCGGCCGCGTCACCGCCGAGGGCCTGGTCTTCGCGCTCTACGACGGCATCCGGCTGGCCGGCCTGCTGATCTGCGTCGGCGCGGCGAACGCCCTGGCGAGCCCGGCGCGGCTGCTGAAGTCGCTGCCGGGCGCGCTGTACGAGGTCGGGGTCGCCGTCGTCGTCGCGATGACGTTCGCGCCGAACCTCATCACCGACGTGCAGCGGCTGCGCGCGGCGCGCCGCCTGCGCGGCCGCCCGGACAGCGGCATCCGGGGGCTCGTCCAGGTCGGCCTGCCCGTCCTGGAGGGCGCGCTGGAGCGGTCGGTCGCGCTGGCCGCCGCGATGGACGCGCGCGGCTTCGGCCGCACCGCGCCCGTCCCCGCCGGGGTGCGCAGGGTGACGGCCGTGCTGACGCTCGGGGGCCTGATGGGCGTCTGCGTGGGGACGTACGGACTGCTGACCGCGCAAGGCGCCTCGTACGGCCTGGCCTGCCTGCTCGCCGGGCTGCTCGCCGCGCTCGCGGGGCTGCGGCTCGGCGGTCGCCGCTCGGTGCGCACCCGCTACCGGCCCGACCCGTGGGGCCCGCGCGCCTGGCTGGTCTCCGCGTCCGGGGTCGCGGTGGCGGCGCTGGTCATCTGGTCCGCGTCCCACGACCCGGCGGCCCTCCACCCCGGCGTCGTCCCGCTGGTCGCCCCGTCCCTGCCGCTGTGGCCCGCGCTTGCGGTACTGATCGGGCTGCTTCCCGCGGTCGTGGCTCCGGTGCCGGGGGCGGACGGGACGTCACCCGTGCGGCAGGACCAGGACAGTCAGGACAGGGACAGGGCCGCTGCTCCCGAGGCCACCCAGTGGGGCGCCTCGCCCGCCGCATGGCGAACGGCCCCCTCCCCCGACGAACCCACCTCCCCCACACGCCCCACACCCTCCGAGGAGCCCTCATGATCCGCTTCGAGGATGTCTCGGTGACCTACGAGGGGGCGCCCGGGCCGACCGTCCGCGGGGTCGACCTCACCGTGCCCGAGGGCGAGCTCGTGCTGCTCGTCGGGCCGTCCGGGGTCGGCAAGTCGACGCTGCTCGGGACCGTGAGCGGGCTCGTGCCGCACTTCACGGGAGGCACCCTGCGCGGCCGCGTGACCGTGGCGGGGCGCGACACCCGTACGCACAAGCCGCGTGAGCTCGCCGACGTCGTCGGGACCGTGGGCCAGGACCCGCTCTCGCACTTCGTGACGGACACCGTCGAGGACGAGCTGGCGTACGGGATGGAGTCGCTGGGGCTCGCGCCCGACGTGATGCGGCGGCGCGTCGAGGAGACCCTCGACCTGCTCGGTCTCGCCGGCCTGCGCGACCGTCCCATCGCCACCCTCTCCGGCGGCCAGCAGCAGCGCGTCGCCATCGGGTCGGTCCTCACCCCGCACCCGCGGGTCCTCGTTCTCGACGAGCCGACGTCCGCCCTCGACCCCGCCGCGGCGGAAGAGGTCCTCGCCGTGCTCCAGCGGCTGGTGCACGATCTCGGCACGACCGTCCTGATGGCCGAGCACCGCTTGGAGCGGGTCGTGCAGTACGCGGACCAGGTGCTGCTGCTCGCCGCGCCGGGCGAGGCGCCGGTGCTGGGCGATCCGGCCGCGCTGATGGCCCGCTCCCCCGTCTTCCCGCCCGTGGTCGCGCTCGGCCGTCTCGCGGGCTGGTCGCCGCTGCCGCTGACCGTGCGGGACGCGCGGCGCAGGGCGGGCGCGCTGCGGGAGCGGCTCGCGGAGGCCGGTCCGCCCCGGGACACGCCCACCGAACCGGCCGCCGCCGAGCGGACCCCCGGCCGGTGGCCCCGGCTGCGCAAGGAACGTACGCTCCGTACACCCGAAACACCCCGTACGTCCCCTGCACCCCGCACGCCCGAAGCCGCGCCGGCCGCCCGTGTCGAACGCCTCGCCGTGCGCCGCGGCCGCGTCGAGGCGCTGCGCCGCGTCGACCTGATCGTCACCCCCGGCGAGACCGTCGCGCTGATGGGCCGCAACGGCGCCGGGAAGTCCACACTCCTCTCCGCCCTCGTCGGTCTGCTGGAGCCCACCTCCGGCACGGTCCGGGTGGGCGGCGCGGTCCCCCACCGCACGGCACCGCGGCAGCTGATCCGGCACGTCGGCCTCGTCCCGCAGGAGCCGCGCGACCTGCTGTACGCGGACACGGTGGCCGCCGAGTGCGCCGCGGCGGACCGGGACGCCGGTGCGCCGCCGGGAGCGTGCCGCGCCCTGGTGAGCGAGCTGCTGCCCGGCATCACCGACGACACGCACCCCCGGGACCTCTCCGAGGGGCAGCGTCTGGCGCTCGCCCTGTCGATCGTGCTGGCCACGCGCCCGCCCCTGCTGCTCCTGGACGAGCCGACCCGCGGCCTCGACTACGCGGCGAAGGCGCGGCTGGTCGGGATCCTGCGGGGGCTCGCCGCCGAGGGCCACGCGATCATGCTGGCCACGCACGACGTGGAGCTGGCCGCCGAGATCGCCCACCGCGTGGTGATCCTCGCGGACGGCGAGGTCGTCGCGGACGGCCCGACCGAGCAGATCGTGGTGTCGTCGCCGTCCTTCGCGCCGCAGGTCACGAAGGTCCTCGCGCCGCAGGAGTGGCTGACGGTGGCGCAGGTGCGGCAGGCGCTGGCACTGGACGAGGAGGGCGTGTCGTGACGGGTGGGCGGAAGGTCCCCCTCGCGCCGGGCGGCCCGCGCCGGGTGCGTCCCATCCGCCTCGGCCTCCGCTCCGTCGCCGCGCTCGCGCTGGTCAGCGCGGTGGGCGTGGCCGCGTTCGGGTGGCCGCTGCTCGCGGCCGGCGGTTCGGGGCTCAGCGATCACGCGCAGGACGCGCCGTGGCTGTTCGCGGCGCTGCTTCCGCTGCTGCTCGCCGTCGTGGTGGCGACCATCGCGGACGTCGGGCTCGACGCGAAGGCCATCGCGATGCTGGGCGTGCTGGCCGCGGCCGGTGCCGCGCTGCGGCCGCTGGGCGCGGGGACCGCGGGCATCGAGCCGATGTTCTTCCTGATGGTGCTGAGCGGCCGGGTGCTCGGGCCCGGCTTCGGGTTCGTGCTCGGGGCGGTGTCGATGTTCGCGTCGGCGCTCCTGACCGGTGGTGTCGGGCCGTGGATGCCGTTCCAGATGCTGTCGATGGGCTGGGTCTGCATGGGCGCGGGGCTGCTGCCGGGGCCCGACACCCTGCGCGGCCGCCGTGAGCTGTGGCTGCTCGCGGCCTACGGGGCGGTCTCCTCCGTCCTGTACGGCACGGTGATGAACCTCCAGGGGTGGCCCTACCTCGGCGGCCTGGCCACCGGTGTCTCCTTCGTGCCGGGCGATCCGCTCGCGGACAACCTCGGCCGTTTCGTCGCGTACTGCCTGGCGACCTCGCTCGGCTGGGACCTGCCGCGGGCCGTGGTCACGGTGCTGCTGAGCCTCGCGCTCGGCCCCGCCGTCCTGAAGGCGCTGCGGCGGGCCACGCGCCGGGCGGCGTTCGAGGCGCCGGTCACATTCGAGGCCCCCAAGGCGTGAGGGAGCCGGCACGGGCCGTCACATCGGGGGCCCGTGTGCGTGAGGCGGCCCACAGGACCTTGGTCCTCTACGAAAGAGGTCCGTACCCCGCACCTCTTGACGTACATGCATCAATACCCCGTCTGACCTGGGCATTGAGAGCCACGTCACACGATGGACATTCGGTCCGAGTGCGGCTTCCACTAGTAAAAGGGGTCATTGCGGCAAGGGCTCGGGCCTGTTTCTCTGGATGAGTCGCAAGGCGCCGACAGCCCCCCGGGGCCTCGGCGCCGCCGCATGTCCCCCACACTTCCGTGTGCGACGGCGTGCGCCGCGACCGCCCCGTTCCCCACCGGAAGGTCCTCTGTGCCCGCCTCGCTCATCCGCCGCATCGCTTCTCCGAAGAAGGCCCTCACCGGCGGCCTCGTCGCCGCCGCCGCCTCCGGCATGGTCTTCGCCGCGGCACCGGCCCAGGCAGCCACCCCGACCACCGCGAAGGCCGCCGTCCCGGCCGCCGCCCCCGCCGCCGCTCCCGCGTCCGCCAAGGCGATCGCCAAGAAGATGATCCCGGACCCGGCGCAGTTCGCCGCGTTCGACAAGATCGTCTCGCACGAGAGCGGCTGGAACCCGAGCGCGACCAACTCCTCGTCCGGCGCCTACGGCCTGGTCCAGGCCCTGCCCGGCTCGAAGATGGCCTCCGCGGGCGCCGACTGGAAGACCAACCCCGAGACCCAGATCGAGTGGGGCCTCAAGTACATGAACGAGCGCTACGGCAGCCCGACCGGCGCGTGGAGCCACTGGCAGGCGAACGGCTGGTATTGAGCCGCCGTGACCCGCCACTGAAGGAGGCGGCGACCCCGGACCGGGGTCGCCGCCTCCTTCGCGTCCCGCTGCGGCTACAGCCGCTGAATGATCGTCCCCGTCGCCACCGCCCCGCCCGCACACATGGTGATGAGCGCGAACTCCTTATCCCTGCGCTCCAGTTCGTGCAGGGCCGTCGTGATGAGCCGCGCCCCCGTCGCCCCGACCGGGTGACCGAGCGCGATCGCCCCGCCGTTCACGTTGACCTTCTCCAGGTCCTGCTCGAAGACCTGCGCCCAGCTCAGCACCACCGAGGCGAAGGCCTCGTTGACCTCGACGATGTCGATGTCCTTCAGGGACATCCCGGCCTTGCCGAGCACCGCGCGCGTTGCGTCGATCGGACCGTCCAGGTGGAAGTGCGGGTCGGCGCCGACGAGGGCCTGCGCGACGATGCGGGCCCGCGGCTTCAGCTTGAGGGCCCGCGCCATCCGCTTGGACGCCCACATGAGGGCGGCCGCGCCGTCCGAGATCTGCGAGGAGTTGCCCGCGGTGTGCACGGCGGTCGGCATGACCGGCTTGAGGCCGCCGAGGCCCTCCATCGTGGTGTCGCGCAGCCCCTCGTCGCGGTCCACGAGCCGCCACATGCCCTGCCCCGCGGCCTGCTCCTCCTCCGTGGTGGGCACCTGCACGGCGAACGTCTCGCGTTTGAAGCGCTCCTCGGCCCAGGCGACGGCCGCCCGCTCCTGCGAGATGAGGCCGAGCGAGTCCACGTTCTCGCGGGTGAGGCCGCGCTTGCGGGCGATGCGCTCGGCGGCCTCGAACTGGTTGGGCAGGTCGACGTTCCACTCGTCGGGGAAGGGCTTGCCGGGGCCGTGCTTGGACCCGGAGCCGAGCGGCACCCGCGACATCGCCTCGACGCCACAACTGATGCCGACGTCGATGACACCGGCCGCGACCATGTTGGCGACCATGTGGCTCGCCTGCTGGGAAGAGCCGCACTGGCAGTCCACGGTGGTCGCCGCGGTCTCGTACGGCAGCCCCATGGTGAGCCAGGCCGTGCGCGCCGGGTTCATGGACTGCTCACCGGCGTGCGTCACCGTGCCGCCGACGATCTGCTCGACGCAGTCGGCGTGGATGCCGGTGCGGCCGAGAAGTTCGCGGTAGGTCTCACCGAGCAGGTAGGCGGGGTGGAGATTGGCGAGCGCGCCTGAGCGCTTGCCGATGGGCGTGCGCACTGCTTCGACGATGACGGGTTCCGCGGCCATGGGGTGGTCCTCCCTCTCCACGTCCCGCGAGCCGTCCCGGCGGCTCGCGAGTAGAACTAGTACGCGTTCTAGTTCCGTTCAGCAGTCTGCGGAGCGGAGCCCCGGTGCCGCAAGGGTCTTGCACGCACTGCGCCCGGGATCCGCACGCAACCGGACCCGCCGTGGGCCTTGTGTCTTGTAGAACCCGTTACTACCTTGCGGGCCAAGCCTTCTGACTGACCGTCAGGACATGCGCCGGGCGGCCCGTCGGAATCCAGTTCACGCCTGGAGTTGCCGATGTCCTGTCCAGCGCTGCCCGACGGGTTCGACTTCACCGACCCCGACCTGATCCAGGACCGGATCCCCCTGCCGGAGTTCGCGCGGCTGCGGCAGACGGAACCGGTGCACTGGGTGACCCAGCCGTACCGCGTCTCCGGCTACGACGACGCGGGCTACTGGGCCGTCACGCGGCACGAGGACGTCAAGTACGTCTCCACGCACCCGGAGCTCTTCTCCACCAACGTCAACACCGCGATCATCCGCTTCAACGAGTCGATGGACCGGGACCGGATCGAGGTCCAGAAACTGATCATGATCAACATGGACCCGCCCGAGCACACCCGGGTCCGCCAGATAGTGCAGCGCGGCTTCACGCCCCGCGCCATCCGCTCCCTGGAGGACGCGCTGCGCGCCCGCGCCCGCTCCATCGTGGAGACGGCGCTCGCCGGCGCGGGCGACGACGGCTCCTTCGACTTCGTCACGAACGTCGCCTCCGAGCTTCCGCTACAGGCCATCGCCGAGCTGATCGGCGTGCCCCAGGAGGACCGCTCCAAGATCTTCGACTGGTCCAACAAGATGGCGGCGTACGACGATCCGGAGTACGCCATCACCGAGGAGATCGGCGCCGAGGCGGCCATGGAGATCGTCGCGTACGCGATGAACCTCGCCGCGGCCCGCAAGGAGTGCCCCGCCAAGGACATCGTCAGCCAGCTGGTGGCCGCCGAGGACGAGGGCAACCTCTCCTCCGACGAGTTCGGCTTCTTCGTGATCCTGCTGGCGGTGGCCGGCAACGAGACCACCCGCAACGCCATCACCCACGGCATGCACGCCTTCCTCACGCACCCCGACCAGTGGGAGCTCTACAAGCGCGAGCGCCCCGCCACGACGGCGGAGGAGATCGTGCGCTGGGCGACCCCGGTGGTCTCCTTCCAGCGCACCGCCACCCAGGACACCGAGCTCGGTGGCGCCCGGATCAGGAAGGGCGACCGGGTCGGCATCTTCTACTCGTCGGCCAACCACGACCCCGACGTCTTCGAGTCGCCCGAGAAGTTCGACATCGGCCGCGACCCCAATCCGCACCTCGGCTTCGGCGGCGGCGGCCCGCACTTCTGTCTCGGCAAGTCCCTCGCCGTCCTGGAGATCAACCTCATCTTCAACGCGATCGCCGACACCATGCCCGATCTGCGCCTGACCGGCGACCCGCGCAGACTCCGCTCCGCCTGGCTCAACGGCGTCAAGGAGCTCCGGGTCAGCACCGGCCGCGGCGCCCGCCCATGAGCCGATAGAGCGCCTTGAGGCGACCTATCAGGTCAATCACCTTTACGGAACCAACGTTTCCGTTGCATGAAGCGTCCTGAGAAGTGAACCTTGGCTTCCCAGGACTCGAACGGAAACGGTGACCGTGGTCTCTGCCGACGTCTCGCTCGCCCCGTCCGGCACTGCGTCCACCGGCCGGAACCCCCCGCTCCGGCATTTCCTGCGGCGCTACCGCGTACCGCTCCTGGCCACCGTCCCCACCCTTCCCCTGTACGCCGTGTGGGTGGCGTTCCTCGCGACGGGCGGCGGCGACCTCGCGGCGCAGGAGGCCTGGGCGCGGTTCGCCTCCGAGCACGGCACGGCCGCGTACAACCTCTTCTGGTACGGCGGCATGCACACCGCCAACTACAGCCTGATCTCGCCCTATCTGATGGCCGCCCTCGGTGTGAAGACCGTGACGGCGGTGTCGGGGATCGCGGGCGCCTGGCTGGTCGCCGTCCTGATCGAGCGCACCGGCATCCGCAGACCCCTGTGGCCCGCCGTGCTCGCCTCGCTCGCCGTCTGGTGCAACGTCGCCTCGGGGCGGACGACGTTCGCGCTCGGCCTCGCCTTCGGCCTCGCCGCCTGTCTCGCCCTGGTGGGCCGCCGGCGCACCGTCGCCGCGGTGGTCTGCGCCGCCCTCGCCACCATGGGGTCCCCGGTCGCGGGGCTCTTCCTCGTCGTGGCGGGCGCCGGCTACTTCTTCGTACGCGACTGGGTGCGGTCGGCCGCGCTGCTCCTGCCGCCGTTCCTGGTCGTCGCGGCGACCACGGTGCTCTTCCCGTTCACCGGTGAGCACCTGATGCCCTTCGACCGGATCTTCCCGCCCGTCCTGTTCAGCCTGGCGCTGATCGTCGCGGGCCCGCGCGAGTGGCGGGTGCTGCGGTGGGGCGCGGCCGTCTACGCGGCCGGGACCGTCCTCACGTACCTCATCCCCTCCCCCATCGGCACCAACGTCGAGCGGCTCGCGGAGCTGGTCGGGCCCGCCGTGCTGCTCGCCGCGCTGCTCGCCCCCGGCCTGACGCGGGCCCGCCGGATCGTCCTGACGGTGGCGCTCGTGCTGTCCTCGGCCTGGGTGGCGCAGAAGACCCTCGACGACCTGCGGGTCTCCACGAAGGTGCCGAAGTGGGCCGTCGACACCCACGGCGTGGTGCGGGAGCTGGAGCGCCTGGAGGCCAACCGGACCCGCGTCGAGGTCGTGCCGACCCGCAACCACCGCGAGGCCACCGCCCTCGCCCCGTACGTCAACATGGCGCGCGGCTGGAACCGCCAGCTCGACATCGAGCGCGGCCGCCTCTTCTACGACGGGTCGTTCTCGGCGGCCAGCTACCGCAAGTGGCTCGACAAGTGGGCCGTCGGATACGTGGTGCTGCCCGCGGGCAAGCCGGACGGCTTCGCCGAGGACGAGGCGGAGCTGGTGGCGAGCGGCCCGAAGTGGCTGGAGCCGGTGTGGAAGGACGCGCACTGGCAGATCTTCCGGGTGAAGGACCCGGTGCCGCTGGTGTCCGAGCCCGCGGCCGTCGTCCGCTCCACGGGCTCGAACGTGGTGGTGCGGGTGCCCGAGCGGGGCTCGGTGACGGTACGCCTCGTGTACTCGCCGTGGCTCCGGGCGGAGGGGGCCTGCCTGAAGCGGCACGGCGAGTTCACGCGTCTGTCGGTGCCCGCGCCCGGCACCTACGAGATCAGCTCGGGGTACGGTCCTGCGCGCAGTCGTCCTTCGACATGCCGGTGACCGGCTCCCTCACGGGCGTCTCGCGCTGCTGCCGGACCCGGGGCCCGGACAGCAGATAGGTGAGGCCGAAGCCCGCGCCGACGACGGCCGCGCCGCCCACCGCGTCCAGGATCCAGTGGTTGCCGGTCCCCACGATCGCGCAGACCGTGAAGAACGGGTGCAGCAGGCCGAGCGCCTTCATCCACCACCGGGGCGCGACGACCGCGATGACCAGGCCGCACCAGAGCGACCAGCCGAAGTGCAGCGAGGGCATCGCCGCGTACTGGTTGGTGAGCGCGGTCAGCGTGCCGTAGTCGGGCTGGGTGAAGTCCTGCACGCCGTGCACCGTGTCGGTGAAGCCGAGCTCCGGCATCAGGCGCGGCGGGGCGAGCGGATAGGCCCAGAAGCCGATGAGGGCGAGGACGGTGGCGAAGCCGAGCGCCGAGCGCGCCCACCGGTAGTCGGCGGGGCGGCGGACGTAGAGCACCGCGAGGACGCTCAGCGGCACCAGGAAGTGGAACGACGTGTAGTAGAAGTTGAAGAACTCCTCCATCCAGCCGGTCCGCGCCGTCAGCTGGTTGAACCAGTGCTCGATGTCGATGAACAGGAACTGCTCGATCGCGTGCACCTGCTCGCCGTGGTGCTCGGCGGTGGCCCGGCCCCCGGAGATCGTGCCACCGGTCGCCGCGAGCCTGACCTGCTGATACGCGGAGTAGCCGACGCGGATCAGGAGCAGTTCGAGCAGCAGGTTCGGGCGGGTCACCACGCGCCGCCAGAACGGGACGAGCGGCACCCACTTCCAGCGCGCCGGGACGGGCGCCGCGTAGTCCGTGGGGATGGGGCTGCGGTACTGCGGGTGCGTCCGCGGCAGGAACGGCACGACGGTGGCCGCGGCGAGCGCCGCGATCAGCACGACGTTGTCCCGGATCGGCTCGGTGACCGGCATGTTCGGCAGCATCATCTTGGCGGGCAGCGTCGACACGAGGACGACGGCCACCGGCCACATGTAGCGGTCGGACCGGCGCTTGCCGACCCGGCCGACCACCGCGAAGAGCACCCACAGGAGCTGGTGCTGCCAGGTCGTCGGTGAGACCGCGACCGCGACACAGCCGGTGATCGCGACGGCGAGGAGCAGCTGCCCGTCCTTCGCGTAGCGCACCGCGCGGCGCAGGCCGACGAGGACGAGGGCCGCGCTCAGGGCCAGGAAGAGCGCGATCTCCAGCGGGCCCTCGAAGCCGAAGCGGAGCAGCATGCCGTGGAGCGACTGGTTGGCGTTGGCGTCCGGGTTCGCGCCGAGGCCCGCGCCCCCGAGGTGGTGGAACCAGTACGTCGACGAATCGCTCGGCATCGCCGCCCAGGTGAGCGCGGTGCAGGCGGCGAAGGCGGCGCCGGTGGACGCGGCGGCCTTCCTGCGGCCCGTGTACCAGAGCAGCGGCGCGAAGAGCAGCATGGTCGGCTGGAGGGCCGCGCCGACGCCGATGAGGACTCCGCCGGTCCGCTCGCCGCGGACCGCGAAGAGGCCGAGCAGGACGAGCAGGACGGGGAGGATGCTGGTCTGGCCGAGGTGCAGGGTGTTGCGGACCGGCAGCGACAGCATGAGCAGGCTGACCGCGACGGGGGCGGCGAGCAGGGCGGTGCGCCGGGTGACCGGCCGGGGCAGGGCGCGGGCGGCGACCAGGCCGAGCGCGACGACGAGGCCGAGCGTGCCGAAGGTCCAGGCCCAGCCGAGCGCCTGCTCGCCCGAGCGTGAGAGCGGCTTGAGGACAAGGCCCGCGAAGGGGGTGCCGGTGAACTTGTCCGTGTCGTAGAAGGAGCCCTTCACATGGAGGACGCCCTCGGGCCCGATCCACGTCTCCAGGTCTGTGAGGCGCTCGCCCGCGGGGGTCCGCAGGACGTCGGTCGCCTGCCGGATCGCGAGGACGGCGGCGAGCAGCCAGAGGACGACGCGGGCCGCTCCGGTCCGCGAGTCGGGGCCACCGGCCGGCCCTGCCCCCAGGGCGCCGCCACTCCTGTGTTCAACGTTCGCCACGCGCCGTCGACCCTCCCGCCCCGCTCGTCCTGTCCTCTGCCCTGTCCAAGCTCTTCGCGGCCCTTTCCAAGCCCCTCATGTGAGACGCACGCAACCACCTTTTCACCTGGCAGCCACATCGCTTTCTCTCGGCCTCTCCGGGCGCCGCACGGTGCCGCGCCCGCCGCCGGGGGCCGGGAATCGGCCCCCGACCTGCGGTTCCGGTGCCGCTCCTGTGCGGTTCACGTGTGCTTGGCGTGCGCTTGGCGTGCCGTATGCGTGCGGTTCCGTGCCGGGGCGGCGACATAGATCACATACAGACCTAGTCTCCCCTACCGGGCGAAAAGCCGTTTGGCCTGGACAACAGCGGTTTCCGTGCGGTCCGCTGCCGCCCGGACACCCACCGTAATGATGCCCCTTGCACCTATGGTCGCTTTTCGGGCCGCCCCCGGCTACCGGGTGCGGCCGTGTCCTTGTCGTCGACCGAAAGAGGCGAGCGAACCCTTGGCGAGCGCCACACCCGTCGCAGTACGCAAGCCGGAGTCCTGGCAAGGACACCTGCCCGAGCCCCGGACCGGGGCCCCGGAAGAAGCAGCTCAGGACGGCACCGTCACCGTCACCGACCCCGCGATGGTCAAGCGCGCGGTGAAGGCGGCCGCCCTCGGCAACGCGATGGAGTGGTTCGACTTCGGTGTCTACAGCTACATCGCCGTCACCCTGGGCAAGGTCTTCTTCCCCTCGGGCAACCCGACGGCGCAGCTGCTCTCCACCTTCGGCGCCTTCGCCGCGGCCTTCCTGATCCGGCCGCTCGGCGGCATGGTCTTCGGCCCGCTCGGCGACCGCGTCGGCCGTCAGAAGGTCCTCGCCCTGACCATGATCATGATGGCGGCGGGCACCTTCGCGATTGGCTTGATCCCTTCGTACGCGTCGATCGGTGTCTGGGCACCCGTGCTGCTCCTCGCGGCCCGCCTGGTGCAGGGCTTCTCCACGGGCGGCGAGTACGCGGGCGCCTCCACGTTCATCGCCGAGTACGCCCCCGACAAGAAGCGGGGCTTCCTCGGCAGCTGGCTGGAGTTCGGCACGCTGGCGGGCTACATCGGCGGCGCGGGCCTCGTGACCCTGATGACGGCCCTGCTCTCCTCGGACGACCTGCTCTCCTGGGGCTGGCGCATCCCGTTCCTGATCGCGGGTCCGATGGGTCTGATCGGCCTCTACCTCCGCATGAAGCTGGAGGAGACCCCGGCCTTCGCCGCCGAGCTGGAGAAGGCCCACAAGGACGAGCAGACCCGCGCGAAGGTGCGCCTGCGCGACATGGTCACGGGCCAGTGGAAGGCGCTCCTCCTCTGCATGGGCCTGGTCCTGGTCTTCAACGTCACGGACTACATGCTGCTGTCGTACATGCCGAGCTATCTGACCAGCGAGCTCAAGTACGACGAGACGCACGGCCTGCTCGTCATCCTGGCCGTCATGGCGCTCATGATGTGCGCCCAGCCGTTCATGGGGGCGCTCACGGACCGTGTGGGCCGCCGCCCGGTGATCGCCGCGGGCTGCGCCGGCTTCCTCCTGCTCTCCGTCCCCGCCATGCTCCTGATCCGCGACGGCTCCCTGTGGGCGATCGCGCTGGGCCTCGGCGCGCTCGGCATGCTCCTGGTCTGCTTCACGGCGTCGATGCCGTCGACGCTCCCCGCCCTCTTCCCGACCAAGGTCCGCTACGGCTCCCTGTCCATCGGCTTCAACATCTCCGTCTCGGTCTTCGGCGGCACGACCCCCCTGGTCGTGACGGCACTGATCGGCGCGACGGGCGACAAGATGATGCCCGCGTACTACATGATGGTGGCGGCCGTGGTGGGCGGCATCGCCGTCTGGTACATGACGGAATCGGCCCGCAGCCCGCTGCCGGGGTCACCGCCGGCGGTGGAGACGGAGGCGGAGGCGAGGGCGCTGAGGGGTTGCGACGTCCCCTAAAGGGCCGGCTCGGGGAACGGCGCCCCCGCCTGCCACCCCGCGAACAGCGGCATCTCCCCCGCCCCGTCGAGCACGACGACCCCGAAGGGCCGGTCGAAGGCGACCCGCTCCACCCGTCGCGGGCGGTACGCCGAACCCGGCCGCATCGGCACGGCCGTCACCGCCGCCGCCTCGACCCCCCGCTCCGCGATCCTCACCACCGCCTCCTGCACCACCTGGGATATCGCGAGCCGCTCCGGCGACATCCCGGAGAAGTCGGCCGCGTCGCTCATGGCCCACCGCACGCCGAGCGCGCCGAGCTGCCCTGTCGCCTCGGTGCGCGTACGCAGCGAGAAGCGGGGCAGGGCCATGACGATCTGCTCGGCGTCGATCGCCGACCGCCGCTCGCGAGGCGCCCAGGCGAGCGGCAGCACCGCGGCAGGCCCGGCCCCCGGCTCCCCGAGGACGAACCGGACCCGTACGCCCCGGAGAGAAGGCAGCCCGTCACGCGAGGCACACCACATCTCGACGACGCGCGCACCCGCGTCCGCCGCTGCCCCCGCACCCAGAGCCGCGTCCACCCTCCACGCGTCCCCCGACGCCACCTCCCGCCGCATGGTCGGCACCTGATGCGCGACGCCCACCGCGTCCGTGAAGAGGGCGTCCCGCGTGGCCGCCCCCTCGAAGGGGTCCTCCCAACGCGCCTGCAAAGCCAGCGCGTTGACCAGCAGGAGCAGTGTGTCCGGGGTGACGGTCACGGGCAGGCGCTCGATCATGCCCCCCGTGGCCTCCCGCACCCACGCGTCGGCGGCGTCCGCGTCCATGGGCCCGAAGCCGATGTCCGGCAAGGCCTTCTCGTACTCCCGCAGGACCGGCACCCGGCTCCACACGCGCGTGGCGGCGCCCAGCGCGTCCGTGTCCGTGAGGGCCCGCGCGCCCTCCGTCACCGCGCGGGCGGCCTCGGCCCCGGCGACGCCGAGCAGCCCCCGCAGCTCGTCGGCGGTCTCGCCACGGGCGCCCGCCGCGACGGAGGCCAACGCGAGCCACATGCCGGCCGGCGAGCACACGAAGTCACCCGGCCCCTCGGCCTCCCCGGCCGACCGCACCATCTCGGGCAGCCACCGCTCGGCGAACCCCCGCACCACTCCCCCGTACGCCACCACATTTCCCCCGTACGCCACCACAATTTCCCCCGTCGCCAGAACCCGCTGATCTACAACTCCCAGTATGCGAGCCCCCACTGACAATCCCCTCCACTCACCGTAGACTCCTTAGCGAAACTAACTAGAGAGTCGAACATTCGAACGTCGAGCAGCCGAAGGGAACGTGCGAGCCGCATGAACCAGCAGCAGTGGAACTCCGTCGACGACTACTTCACCGACCTCCTCGCCCCCGCCGACGAGGCCCTGACCGCAGCCCTGCGCGACAGCGACACGGCCGGCCTCCCCCACATCAACGTCGCCCCGAACCAGGGCAAGCTGCTCCACCTCCTCGCGCAGACACAGGGTGCCCGCCGTGTCCTTGAGATCGGCACGCTCGGCGGCTACAGCACCATCTGGCTGGCCCGCGCCCTGCCCTCCGACGGCCGCCTCATCACCCTCGAACACAACCCCGTCCACGCGGACGTGGCGCGCGGCAACCTCGCCCGCGCCGGACTCGACAAGCTCGTCGAGGTGCGCGTCGGCCCGGCCCTCGACTCGCTCACCGCGCTCGGCGCCGAACACGCCGCGCACCCCGACCCCTTCGACCTCGTCTTCATCGACGCCGACAAGGCCAACAACGCGCACTATCTGGAGTGGTCGCTCAAGCTCACCCGCCCGGGCAGCCTGATCATCCTCGACAACGTCGTACGGGGCGGTGCCGTCACCGACGCCGCAAGCACCGACCCGAGCGTGCTCGGCACCCGGGCCGCGCTCGAACTCATCGCCGACCACCCCAAGTTGAACGGGACGGCGGTGCAGACGGTCGGCGTCAAGGGGTACGACGGCTTCGCACTCGCCCGCGTACTGCCCTGACGCCAGACCTGTGCGGGCTCAACCCTCGTGGTAGTAACCGATGTTCACGCTCCGCGGCCCCGACCTGTCCTGGATCACGATCTCCCCGGAGCCGCCCCGGGAGAGCGACGCCGCCCCTCCGTAGACGAGGGGCCGCGCCGCGCCGTCGGACACCACCCGCACCTCGGAGGCCGGATCGGGGTTCGAGCCGCGCAGCCACCGGACGGACCAGGCCCCGTCGGGCCCGCAGCGGAACTCCAGATGCGTACGCGACACGAACAGCCAGTCGTCGGGCGTCACCAGACGGCACACGCTCCTGTCCCGTCCCACCCGCAGCACCGCGCCCGGCTCGCTCGGCGTCTCGGCCATGAACATGCCCGCGGTGGCGCCCGCGTCCGCCCCGGACACCGAGGCCATGGTCAGCTCCAGCACGTCGGTACGCTCCTTCAACTCGGGGCGGCACGGCCGTGGTTGGCGGTCCGCGGCCGCTGTGTCGCGCTGCCGCATCCTAAGCGCCTCCCCCGTGCGGACGCACGGCCCCAGGGACAAGCCACTCCCCGAGGGCCCCGACCCGACGTACGACGTCGACGAGGTGACCCGCGACCGGCGGAGGCGCCACCAGGCCTGACCCGCCCTCGGGAGCCGCCGTTTGACGGTCCCTTTTCGGGCAACTCGATTCGGGGAACGGGTGTCGAGGCCCCCAGGGTCTCGCGCCCCAGGCCGATCCCCGAGCCGAAAAGGGCACCCACCCATGTCCACAGTCCTGCTCATCGTTCTGATCGTGGTCGCCGTCGTCCTCGTCGCCGCCGCTTTCGCCGTACTGAGCCGCAAGCGGCGGGGCGCGGGCGGCAAGCGCAGCCTCAGGCACCGCTTCGGGCCCGAGTACGACCGCGCGGTCGCCCGGCACGACGGCGACACCAAGGCCGCCGAGCGCGACCTCGGCGAGCGTGTGAAGCGGCACGGTTCGCTGCGTACGCGACCGCTGGCGCCCGCCGCCCGCGAGGGGTACACGGCGCGCTGGACCGTCGCCCAGGAACGTTTCGTCGACTCGCCCCGCGAGGCCCTGATCGAGGCCGACCGGCTCATCTCGGAGGTGGCGGCGGCCCGCGGCTTCCCCGACGCGGGCCACTACGAGGACCAGGTCGACGCGCTCTCCGTGCACCACGCCCACCACGTCCATGGCTACCGCAAGGTGCACCGCGCGGCGCTCGAGACGCCGGGCACCGACGAACAGCGCACCGGCACCGGCACCGGCACCGAGGAGATGCGCGCCGCCATGATCGAGGCGCGGGCGCTCTTCGACGCCTTGGTGAAGGATCACCACGCCGACGCCGACGCCGCGCACGACAGCAGGCGCGGTATCAACAAGCGCTCCACCGGCATCACCCACAAGGGAGTTCAGCATGGCTGACGGCACCGGCACCGGGACCGCTCTCTTCCCGCCCGACGCACGCGACAAGCTGACGCTGCGCCTCCAGAACGCCGTGAACGGCTTCGTCGACGAGCCGCGAACCGCCGTCGAGAGCGCCGACCGCGTCCTGGAGGACACGATCGCCGACCTGACGCGCACCCTGGAGGAATACCGCCGCACCCTGCGCACGTCCTGGCAGTCCCTGCCGGCGCAGGGCGCACCCGGCGAGCCCGCACCCGCGACCATCGACGCCACCCCGCCCGCTGCGCCCCGGCCCCACACCGGCGACCACACGACCGGCGCCACCGGCGACGCCGCCACCGGGGACACGGAGCAGCTCCGTCTGGCCCTGCGCGACTACCGCGAGACGGCGGAACGCCTGATGCGCCTGTGACGCGCGCTCCCGTTCCCCCCGCCGGGGTTCACGCCGCTCCGACATCCCGGTGCGGCAGGATGGCGGTATGAGCATCGTGAAGATCAATGCCCTCACCGTCCCCGAAGAACAGCGCGAGATCCTGGAGAAGCGCTTCGCCTCCCGTGCGGGCGCGGTGGAGAACTCGGACGGCTTCGAGTGGTTCGAACTCCTCCGCCCGATCGAGGGCACCGACCAGTACCTGGTCTACACCCGCTGGCGCGACGAGGCCTCCTTCCAGGCGTGGATGGAGGGCCCCATGAAGGCCGCGCACCAGGGCGGCGGCGAGGGCGGCGACCGCCCCAAGCCCGCCGCCAGCGGGTCCTCGGTCTGGTCCTTCGAGGTCATCCAGCAGGCCGCGCCCAAGGGCGCATAGCCTCGCGACGGCAAGCGGCAGTGTCCCGTACCCGGATCGAGCACTCAGCTCCGAGTACGGGACATTGCCGTGTCCGGAGAGACGTCCGGAGACGATGGAGCGCCTCCCCCTCCTCAGTCCCCGCACTGTTCCCAAGGGTCCGGAGTGCCGTGGGAGAGGACGAGGCCGTACGACTCCGGGAGCTCGCAGTCGTTCTGCTGGGTCCACTGGTAGGCCAGGACGCTCCAGACGGCGACCACGATCACCGTGACCACGCCCGGCACACTCCAGCGCGACGGTCCTCCGGGAGCGCCGCCTCCGTTGCGGGGCGGTCCGACGGGCGGGCGCTCGGGCGGGACGCCGGGCGGTCCCCCGGGGGGCGGCTTGGGCGGTTGCCAGGCCGGGCCCGTGTACCCCCGGGGCCGCCACCCTTCCTCACGGTCCTCGCGGTCCTCATGGTTCGGCATGCCCACCAGTATCGCGGCGATGCCCTCAACTGCACCTGTCGCGTGCGCAGTTGAGCGCAGGCCGCCTCACTCCATCACGCCGCTCGCGCCACCGTCGACCCGTTGTGGGGGCGCTCCGCCTCCGAGCCGCAGAGTTCGGAGCTGAGCTCCTTGACCAGCTGGGCCAGGTCGGTCGGGCGGTGGGGGCCCCACCAGTCGCCGAGCAGTTCGGACAGGGACTCCTCGCGGGCCGTGGCCAGTTCGGCGGCGACCTCGCGGCCCCGGTCGGTGAGGACCATCTCCAGGCCCTGGCGTTCGGCCAGGCGGCGCTCCTCGACCTGGCGGGCGGCGGCCGTGATGACGGTCAGCGGCACCGTGGTGCGCTCGGCGAGCACGCCGGGCTCGACGGAGCCGTGCCGGGCGACGCGCAGGAGCAGCCAGCTCGACGCGGGCAGCAGGTCGTAGCCGGCCCGCTCCGTGATCCTCTCGTAGATCTTGCGCCGGCCCTCGCGCGTCCCGAGCACCGAGAGCGCCCGCGCGCACTCGTCGTACGACGAACGCTCCACGGGGTTGCTGGCCAGCGTCTGTGTCGGGTCGGGTGCCGTGACGGAGGCGCGCAGCTTGTCCTCGCGCAGGAACCAGGCGAGGAGGAAGGCCGCCAGGGCGACCGGCGCCGCGTAGAGGAAGACATCGGTGATGGCCGAGGCGTACGCGTGCAGGGCGCTGGGGCGCAGCTCGGCGGGGAGCCGGGCGATGCCGCGCGGGTCGGTCTCCAGGGTGCTCACGCTCAGGCCGGGCGGCAGCTGCTGTCCGCCGAGGGCGTCGGTGAGTTTGTCGCCGAGCCGGTTGGTGAAGACGGTGCCGAAGATCGCGACGCCGAAGGAGGCGCCGATGGAGCGGAAGAACGTCGCGCCGGACGTGGCGACGCCGAGGTCCTCGTAGCTGACGGCGTTCTGCACGATGAGGACGAGGACCTGCATGACCAGGCCGAGGCCCAGACCGAAGACGAAGAAGTACGCGCTCATCTCGCCGGTGCCGCTGTTCTCGTTCAGCTGGTGGAGCAGGAGCAGTCCGAGCGTGGTGATGGCCGTACCGGCGATCGGGAAGACCTTCCAGCGGCCCGTACGGCTGACGATCTGGCCGGAGGCGGTCGTCGACAGGAGCATGCCGGCCACCATCGGCAGCATGTGCACGCCCGACATCGTCGGGGAGACGCCCTGCACGACCTGGAGGAACGTGGGCAGATAGGTCATCGCCCCGAACATCGCGAAGCCGACGATGAAGCTGATGACGGCGGAGAGCGTGAAGGTGCGGATGCGGAAGAGCTTCAGCGGGATCACGGGCTCCGCCGCCCTGCGCTCCACCGCCACGAAGGCCACGGCGAGGACCACGCCGAGCACCGCCAGGCCGATGATCTGGGGCGAGCCCCAGGCCCAGGTGGTGCCGCCGAGGGAGGCGACGAGGACCAGGCAGGTGGCGACGGACGCGATGAGGAACGTGCCGAGGTAGTCGATGGTGTGCCGGGTCCCGCGCACCGGGATGTGGAGGGTGGCGGCGATGACGGCGAGGGCGAGCACGCCGATGGGCAGGTTGATGTAGAAGACCCAGCGCCAGCTGAGGTGCTCCGTGAAGAGCCCGCCGAGCAGCGGCCCGAGGACGCTGGTCGCACCGAACACCGCGCCGAACAGACCCTGGTACTTGCCGCGCTCGCGAGGCGACACCAGGTCACCCACGATCGCCATGGACAGCACCATGAGCCCGCCGCCGCCGAGTCCCTGTAGCGCGCGGAACCCGATGAGCTGCGGCATGTTCTGCGCCATGCCGCACAGCGCCGAGCCGACCAGGAAGATCACGATCGCGGTCTGGAACAGCTTCTTGCGGCCGTACTGGTCGCCGAGCTTGCCCCAGAGCGGGGTCGCGGCCGTCGCCGCCAGCATGTACGCGGTGACGACCCACGACAGGTGGTCCATGCCGCCGAGCTCGCTGACGATCGTCGGCAGAGCGGTGGAGACGATGGTCTGGTCGAGGGCGGCGAGGAGCATGCCGAGCAGCAGTGCGCCGATGGAGATCAATACGTTTCCGGGGGGATGCCCGTTGCCGCCGCCGGCGGCGTGCGTGTGACCGGGGCCGGGTCCCTCTCCTGCGGAGCGGGCGCTGACGTCCTGCGACATGGACACCTCCTGGGGGTCCGTCGGGGCCGCGGATCCTCGGGTCAACTGGCTCAACTGGCTCGACGGAGCCGACTGCTCTCGCCGGTTCGGCGGGCTCAGCTGTTCTCGCCGAGCCCGCCGGGCCTGCCGGGCCTATCGGGTCTATCGGGGCTGAAGTGTCCGGTGAGTCTGTTGAGCCCGGGGAGTCCGTTGCGGCCTTCCCATTCCATCCTGGTCCGTGTCTCCCGTTATGGCCTGTTGAAGCGAGGGTCTGCATAATCGCTGGAGCTCTCGGGGCGGGCGGGACGCAGGAGGGGAGGAACGGCCGGTGGCCGGACGGGACGAACGGCAGGAGGGGTTACGGGGCGGGCGAGGGTGCCCCGCGTGCGGGGCCGGACCTGGTGAGGCCGGGGGTGCCGCCTTCGCTTGCGGTTGCGTGGCGGGGGTGGGTGGCGTGGCGGGCGCTGGCAGCCCGGCAGGCACGGGCGGTGCGGGTGACCTGGCAGACGCGGTCGGCCCGGCAGGCCCGGCAGACGCGGTCGGCCCGGCAGGCCCGGCAGACGCGGTCGGCCCGGCAGGCCCTGCCTGCGCAGCAGGCGAGGGCGACGCTGTGCGGCCGCCGCGGAAGGACGGCACGGCCGACCGGGTCGACGCCGCCGACCCGGCAAACCCGGGCGGCGCGGGCGGCGCGGGCGGCCCGGCCCGTGGGGCAGGGGTGGGCGGCGTGGTGGGGTCGGTTGATGCTGTGGAGCGTGCTCGTGTGCGGTCTGCGGAGGCTGCCGTCGCCGGGGACTTCGATCCGTTGCGCATACGGCCCTACGTTTCGTTGCCGGACCCGGACACGGCCGTACCTGCGGGGCATGCGGGGGCGGGTACACCCACGCCCCGCAGCTTCTCCGGCCACCGGGGCGTGGGGGTCGGCGCCGACACCGGCACGGGCACCGAAAGGCACCGTGAGCCCGTGGCCGACGTGGCCTCGGGTCGCAAGCGGCGCCTCGCGTTGCTCGCCGTGGGCGGGGCCGGGACCGCAGCGGCCGTCGTGGCCGTCGGCGTCTTCGCGGTGGGGCTGGTCTCGTCGGCCACGGACGGGCCGACCCGGGACCGGGCACTGCCGGGCGACCCCGCGTCGGCGTACGCCGATCCGACGAAGCCCGCCCCACCGTCGGCGAGACGGTCCGCGTCGGCCTCCCTCTCGCGCACGCCCTCCGTCACCCCGAGCGCACCGCGCGTGAACCTGCCGCCCACGCCCACGCCCACCCGCTCGGCGTCACCGACGCCCTCGGCCCCGTCCCCGACGGCGCGCGCGACCGGCTCGACCCGGCCGTCGGCGTCAGCGCCGCCCCGCAAGGCGGCCGACACCACGCTGAGGCAGGGCGACAAGGGGGCGCCCGTCGCCGAGTTGCAGGGTCGGCTGGCGCAGCTCTACCTGTACGTGGGTGAGCGGGACGGCGTCTACACGTTCCGGGTCGCCGACGCGGTGGCCCGCTACCAGTGGGCCCGCGGCCTCACGGACGACGCCCGGGGCGAGTACGGCCGCCAGACCCGCCGCAGCCTGGAGGCGGAGACCTCGGAGCCCTGAACCGCCTCGCCGGCCAGTCCATCCGGGCCGGGCCGGGCCGAACCAGGCCCTCACTCAGCCCGGTCGGCGGTGCGGATGTCAGGCGAACGTGAGCCGGATCGACCCGTCCCCCGCGTCCGCGACCCCCACACCCGTCAGGTCGTCCACATGCACCGTCGGCGCGAAGCGCGCGGCCCGGGGGCCGACGCCCACCACCCTCATGCCGGCCGCCTGTCCCGCGCGTATGCCCGCCTCGGAGTCCTCGAAGACCACGCAGTCCGCCGGGTCGAACCCGAGCGCCGCCGCCCCCTTGAGGAACCCCTCGGGGTCCGGCTTGCTCGCGCCCACGCTCTCCGCGGTCACCCGTACGTCGGGCAGCGCGAGCCCGGCCGCCGCCATGCGGCCGGTGGACAGGGGCACGTCGGCGGAGGTCACGAGCGCGTGCGGCAGGCCGAGGTCCGCCAGCGCGGCCATGAAGGCGGGCGCGCCCGGCACGGGCACGACGCCGTCCATGTCGGCGGTCTCCGCGGCGAGCATCTCGCGGTTCTCCGCGTAGTTCTCCTCCATGGGGCGCTCCGGCAGCAGCACCGCCATGGACGCGTACCCCTGCCGCCCGTGGACGACCTTGATGACCTCGTCGAAGTCGAGCCCGTGCCGCACGGCCCAGCGCCGCCAGCAGCGCTCGACGACGGCGTCGGAGTTCACGAGGGTGCCGTCCATGTCGAGGAGAACGGCCCGGGCGGTCAGAACGGGTGCGACAGAGTCGGCGGTCGTCGCCGTCATCGGGTGCTCCAGAGCGCAGAGGCAGCGAAAGATCAAGGCAGCCCCGCCCGCCGGTCAGGGAGTACGGGCGGAGCCACTTTGTTTCTGCACGGTACAAAAAGCGGGCCCCAAAAGCCAACGCCGCAGGTCAGACCGGTCAAGACCCGCAAAAAGGACCCGGGACCGCCAGCGGCATTAGCGCCACCTGGGCCACCTGGGCCACCTGGGCCACCAGCACCACCAGGGCCGCCTAGGCCACCTGCGCCGCCAGTGCCACCGGCACCACCCGGGCCACCAGCACCCCCAGCACCCCCAAGGCCACCGGGATCACCAGAGCGACCCGACCTCAAGCAATCGCCTCATACAGACTCCATACCCCGAGCCCCAGCATCAGCAGCGCCGCGATCTTCGTGATGAGCGCCAGCGGCACCCGCTTCATCAGCGCCTTTCCGCCGACGACGCCGAGTCCCGCGACCGCCCACAGCGCGAGCACCGCGCCGAGGCCGACGGAGAGCGGGTCGTCGTAGCGCGCCGCCATGTTCGCGGTCATGATCTGCGTCAGGTCGCCGAACTCGGCGACGAGGATGAGCATGAAGCCCGCCCCCGAGACCTTCCAGAAGCTCTGGTCCTCGGGCTGCCTGACCTCTTCCTCCTCGCCGCCGCCCTTCAGGAGCAGCATCGCGGCGCCGCCGAGGAAGAGGACGCCCGTCAGCGCGTGGACCAGCTGCTGCGGCAGCAGGGTCAGGACGCTGCCCGCCGCGACGGCGAGCACCACGTGGACGGTGAAGGCGGCCGCGACGCCGGCGAACACGTACGAGGCGCGGTAGCGCGTGCCGAGGACGAGGCCGGCCAGCGCCGTCTTGTCCGGCAGCTCGGCAAGGAAGACAACGCCGAAGACGAGCGCCGTCACGCTGAAGCTGATCAAGGGTTCCTCAATCGGTCGGGGCCGCCCCACCGAGAGTGTTCCACCGTTTCGCGTACGACACCTCGGCACGGCAGCGCACACGGACGTACACGGGTGTGGACGTCTGGACGTACACAGGGCTGCGCACGTCGGGCACTGCTTGCCGAAGGTCTCGCTGGCCTGCCCCGCGGGGCCTGCCTCCGGGCGCCGGCTCAGACGAGCTGAGCAGTATGTCGACGGTCCGGCGAAGAGCTACTCCCCTTCTGCGCCGTCCATCGTACGGGACGGCGCAGAGGTCGCGACCAGGGACTTTTGACCCGCGCCGGAGTGACCTGGAACACGCAAGCGCACGGAAGGGGTGCGGAGGGGTGCGGAAGGGGTGCGCCGAGGTCAGGAGCGCACACGCCGCACGGAAATGCACGGAATGCAACTTCCGTCCCGCCCAATGCACTTGACGCCCCGCCAGAACCCTTGAAGTCGGCACCTCTTTGACGCGACCCTGTCACTAGACGCACATCCACCCGTAACCACGACCCGCAACTCTGACCGCCCCACCGGTCAACAGCCCCCCACACCAAGGGAGTTCGCATGCCCACTGTCTACGCGCGTCGATGCACCCGGCCCGCCTTCGCCGCCGCGGCCCTCGCCCTGGCCACCGCCACCACCCTCCTCACCGGCACCTCCGCCCAGGCCGCTCCCCCGGCCCCGGTCAGCGCCGCCACGGCCCGCACCTACCTCGGCGAGCTCACCGTCAAGGCCGAGGGCTCCTCCGACGGCTACAGCCGCGACAAGTTCCCGCACTGGAAGACGCAGTCCGGCACCTGCAACACGCGCGAGGTCGTCCTCAAGCGCGACGGCACCAACGTCCAGCAGGACGCCAGCTGCGCCGCCACCTCCGGCACCTGGAAGTCCCCCTACGACGGCGGCACCTGGACCGCCGCGTCCGACGTCGACATCGACCACGTCGTGCCGCTCTCCGAGGCGTGGAAGTCCGGTGCGAGCGGCTGGACCACCGCGCAGCGCGAGGGCTTCGCCAACGACCTGGCCCAGCCGCAGCTGATCGCCGTCACCGACAACGTGAACCAGGCCAAGGGCGACCAGGACCCGGCGGAATGGCTGCCGCCCACCACCTCGTACCACTGCTACTACGCCCGGATGTGGGTGGACGTGAAGCACCACTACAAGCTGTCGGTGAACACCGAGGAGAAGAGCGCCCTGTCCTCCCTGCTCAGCGGCTGCTGAAACGATTCCTGACCGCCGGCGGTCCTGCCGGGTCCGACGGGTTGCCCGGAACCGGCCCGCCCTCCTCCGTCGTTCCGTACCGTACGGGGCGACGGAGGAGGGTGATCACCTGTGGCACGGCTGCGCCTGGGTCCACTGCTGAGGTACGTCGACGGCGCCACGGCGACCGTCTGGGTCGAGGCCGACCGGCCCTGCACCGCCGAGGTGCGGTGCGCCGACGGCGCGCGCGGCTCGGCGCGCACCTTCCAGATCTCCGGCCATCACTACGCACTCGTCCCGGTCACCGGCCTGACCCCCGGCACCGAGACGGCGTACGAGGTGCGGCTCGGCGACGGCGAGGGCGCCGCCGTCTGGCCCCTGCCCGAATCGCCCCATCCCGCGAGCACCATCCGCACGCCGGCCGAGGGCGGCGACACCGGCGCCGACGAGCTGCGCGTCACCTTCGGCTCCTGCCGGTGGGCCGCGCCGCCGTCCGGCGAGCACGACCCCGTGGGGCCCGACGCCCTGGACACCCTCGCCGCCCGCATCGCCGCCGACCCGGCCGCCGAGCGCCCGGACGTCCTGCTGCTCCTGGGCGACCAGGTCTACGCGGACCAGACCTCCAAGGCCACCCAGCGCTGGCTCGCCGCCCGCCGCGACCTCGCCGATCCCCCGGGCGCCCAGGTCGCGGACTATGAGGAGTACGCCCACCTCTACTACGAGTCCTGGCTCGACCCGGAGATCCGCTGGCTGCTCTCCACCGTGCCCAGCAACATGATCTTCGACGACCACGACATCATCGACGACTGGAACACCAGTGCGGCCTGGCTCGCCGAGATGCGGGCCACGCCCTGGTGGCGCGAGCGCATCCTGAGCGGCCTGATGTCGTACTGGGTCTACCAGCACCTCGGCAACCTGCCGCCCGAAGAACTCGCGCGCGACGCCCTCTACGCCTCGGTGTGCGCGACCCCGGACGGCACCGACGCGCTGCGCGCCTTCGCCGCCAAGGCCGACGCGGACCCCACCACCGCCCGCTGGAGCTACCGGCGGGACTTCGGCCGCGTCCGCCTGCTGATGGTCGACACCCGCGCGGCCCGCGTCCTGGCCGAGGGCGGGCGCGCCATGCTCGACGCCGACGAGGCCGACTGGCTGCGCGAGCAGGCGCTGGCGGAGCCGGGTTCGTACGACCATCTCCTCATCGGCACCTCCCTGCCCTGGCTCCTCCCCCACCTCATCCACGACGCCGAGGGGTGGAACGCAGCGCTGTGCGGCGGCGAGCGCGGCGACCGCTGGGCCCGCTTCGGCGAGAACCTGCGAAGACGCTCGGACCTGGAGCACTGGGCCGCCTTCCCCGCCTCCTTCGAGGCGCTCACCGCGCTGATCGCGGAGGCGGGTTCGGGCCCGCGGGCCCCCGCGACGGTGTGCGTGCTCTCCGGCGACGTCCACCACGCCTACATCGCCGAGCCGAGCTGGCCCGCGGGCGAGGGCCCCGAGGCCCGGGTCCTCCAGCTCACCTGCTCCCCCGTGCACAACTCCATCCCCGCCTCCATCAAGCTCGGTTTCCGCTTCGGCTGGAGCCGGGTGGGGCGCGCCCTGGGACGGCGCTTCGCGCGGCACGGCGGGGTGACGCAGGCGGGCATCGACTGGCGCAGGACGGGCAGCCCCTGGTTCGGCAACCAGCTGATGACCCTGACGCTGCGCGGCCGTTCGGCCCTGCTCCGGCTCGATCAGGCACGGGCGGTGCGCGGCGGGAGCGTACGCCTGGAGACGGCGGAGTCGACGCGCCTCTCGTGACGGACGTCCGGGCGTGACGCGTCCCACAGCCGGAAGCGGATCCTCCGGCAGGGGTTCGGCATCAGGGTCGCCGACGGCATGATGAGGCGGACCGATGCGGACCGTCCGGTTCCAGCGTTACAGCGTTGCAGCGTTGCAGCTGTTTCGAGGTTCTGGCGTTCCGGCGTTCTCTATATGCCCCGGGAGTCACGCTTTTGTCTGCACCCGTATCCGCGCCGCTCCCACCCGCGCCACCCCGGCCCGCACCGCACGAGTCCGCCCTCGCCCTGGTCGGCGCGGGCCCCCGCGGCACCAGCGTGCTCGAACGGCTCTGCGCGTCGGCGGCCGAACTCCTCGCACCGGGGACACGGCTGACGGTGCATGTCATCGACCCCGCCCCGCCGGGCGCCGGCCGCGTCTGGCGCACCGCGCAGCCCGCCGAGCTCCTGATGAACACCGTCGCGTCCCAGGTGACCCTCTTCACGGACGAGAGCGTCGACTGCTCGGGGCCGATACGGCCGGGCCCGAGCCTGTACGAATGGGCGGCCGCCGGACACGCCCCGGGGCTCGGGCCCGACGACTACCCGACCCGCGCCTGCTACGGCCGCTACCTGGAGTGGGTCTTCGCCGAAACCGTGCGCGGCGCCCCCGGCGCGGTCCGCGTCCAGGTGCACGCGGCGCGCGCGGTGCGCCTGACCGGGACGGCCGACGGGGCGCAGACCCTCGTACTGGACGACGGCCGCCGCCTGTCCGGCCTCGCGGCGGTCGTGCTCGCGCAGGGCCACCTGCCGACGGCCGCCACGCCGGAGCAGCGGCGCCTGACGGACCACGCGGCGCGGCACGGCCTGCGCCACTTCCCGCCCGCCAACCCCGCCGACCTGGACCTCTCCGCCGTCGCCCCCGGCGAGCGGGTGCTGCTGCGCGGGCTCGGTCTCAACTTCTTCGACCACATGGCGCTGCTCACCGAGGGCCGCGGCGGCCGGTACGCGCGCACGCGCGGCGGCGCACTGCGGTACCTGCCCTCGGGCCGCGAGCCGCGCCTGTACGCGGGCTCGCGGCGCGGCGTCCCGTACCAGGCGCGCGGCGACAACGCGAAGGGCCCGTACGGGCGGCACGTCCCCGCGGTCCTGACCGCTGACGTCGTGGCCCGCTTCCGCAAGCGCGCGGAGAGCGGGGACGCCCCCGACTTCCTCGTCGAGATATGGCCGTTGATCGCGAAGGAGGTGGAGACGGTCTACTACGCGGCGATGCTTGCGGGCCGGCGCGGCAGCGGTCCGGCGGAGGTGAGTGACTTCCGTGGACGGTTTCTCACCACCGCCCATCGCAGCCCTGAAGAGGCGCGCGTCCTGGGCGAGTTCGGTATCGCCGAAGCCGACCGCTGGTCGTGGGACCGGCTCTCCCGGCCGCACCCGGCCCGCCCCTTCGCCTCCGCACGCGCCCATCGCGCGTGGCTCCTGGACCGGCTGCGCGAGGACGCCGCGCAGGCCGCGCTCGGCAATGTCGCCGGGCCGCTGAAGGCCGCCCTCGACGTGCTGCGCGACCTGCGCAACGAGCTCCGCGGCATCGTCGACCACGGCGGCCTCTCCGGCGCCTCGCGCCGCGACCACCTCGACCGCTGGTACACACCCCTCAACGCCTTCCTGTCCATCGGCCCGCCGCGCCGCCGCATCGAGGAGATGACGGCACTGATCGAGGCGGGGGTCCTTGAGGTGCTCGGCCCGCGCCTGACCGTGCGGCCCGACGACGGAGCGTTCCTGGCGCACTCCCCCGACGTGCCGGACTCCGCCGTCCGTGTCACCACGCTGATCGAGGCCCGGCTGCCCGAGCCCGACCTGCGCCGCACCGGCGACGCGCTGCTCGGCGAGCTCCTGGCGGGCGGCGGGTGCAGGCCGCATGTGGTCGATGGTTATGAAACCGGAGGCCTCGACGTGACGCCGCGGCCCTACTGCCTGATCGACCGTCAAGGCCGCGTCCAGACACGGAGGTTCGCGTTCGGAGTGCCCACCGAAGGGGTCCACTGGGTGACCGCGGCCGGTGCCAGACCCGGCGTGGACTCGGTCACCCTGTCGGACGCGGACGCGGTGGCGCGGGCCGCGCTCCGCCTGGCCGCCGGGGCCGACGAGCCGCTTCCCGGGCCCGGGGCGGAGCCGAAGCGGAATCTTCGGCCGACCGAATGTTGAACTTGCAAGCACTAATTAGGTTCGCCTAATCTTGGGCCTCCGCTCGGTTACCGTCCCCCGACCGAAGGAGTTCCCCACCATGACTGGACGTCTCAACAGCGCCCAGCCCTACGCCCTCGGCCTGTTCCGCATAGTGATCGGCCTGCTCTTCGCCTGCCACGGAGTCGCCTCGCTCTTCGGCGTCCTCGGCGGCGCGGCGGGCGGCGGCACGATCGCCGCCGGCACCTGGCCCGGCTGGTACGCGGCCGTCATCCAGCTCGTCGGCGGCACGCTGGTCCTGCTGGGCCTCGGCACCCGGGCCGCCGCGTTCGTCTCGTCCGGCTCGATGGCCTACGCCTACTTCACGGTCCACCAGCCGGAGGCGCTGTGGCCCATCGAGAACGGCGGCGACGCCCCGGCGCTCTTCTGCTGGTCCATGCTGCTGCTCGTCTTCACCGGGTCCGGCGCGTTCGGCCTCGACCGGTTCTTCGCCTCGCGGGGCGAGAGCGGGGCCGACGGGCAGGACGCGGACTCGAAGCGCGCGCCGGTCGCGGCCTGACCCGCGCGGCATCCGCTCACGGGGCGGCGCCTCCTCACTCGTGCCTCGCGGTACGGGTGAGGGGGCGCCGTTTCGCGTGGACGCCTGAGCACGGGGGCCGCCCGGACTCGGGACTTCGGGGCCGTACGCCGCATCGGAGGAGGCAGCCGGGTGAACGTGATGTAGGGAACATCTAAACCCCCAGTGGATGTCTCGCCCCCCACGCGGCGTACGCTGTACAGCTGTCACCAGGCCGCCCCTGCCGTTCCCCGCGACAACAGCGGCAACGCGCTGCCAACCGGGGAGTAACGGGGAGTTACGGTGCTTGAGAGTGTGGGGGCCTTGACCGGCAGTCCGTGGATCTACGCGGTCGTCGCCCTGTCCGTCCTGTTCGACGTGTTCGTACCCGTGCTGCCGAGCGGCGTCCTCGTCATCATGTCGGCGACGGCGGCCGCGGCGGCCGGAACCGGTGCGGGGCATGTGCCGCACGGCGTCCCCGACATTCTGGTGCTCACCCTCTGCGCGGCGACGGCCTCCGTGCTCGGCGACATGGTCGCCTTCCGCCTGGCCTGGCGCGGCGGCGAACGGCTCGACCGCGCCATCGCCCGCTCCCGGCGCCTGACCACCGCGCAGGAACGGCTCGGCACCGCGCTCGCGCGGGGCGGCGGCATCCTCGTCGTCATCGCCCGCTTCGCACCGGCGGGCCGCTCGATCGTCTCCCTCGGCGCGGGCGCGGCCCACCGCAAGCTGCGCGAGTTCCTGCCCTGGTCGGCCCTGGCGGGCCTGGCCTGGGCCGGCTACAGCGTCGCCCTCGGCTACTTCGGCGGCCAGTGGCTCGGCGCGACGTGGCTCGCCACGGGTGTCTCACTTCTCGCCCTGTTCGCGGCGGGGGCGGGGGCGGCGTTCTTGGTGCGCCGCCCGGGGGCGGAGGCGGCGGAGGCGTAAGCCCGCCGCCGTCCCGGCGGTCCGCATCCCGCGACCTGCGGGCCGGTCGTGGCTTGGCGCGCAGTTCCCCGCGCCCCTGAGAGGCCACCCGGGGCGGGGCACCCTTTCGCAGCACGCGCCGTCACGAAGGCCGGGCCTCGCGCACAGGGGCGGTCCGTATCTCCGCGACCTGCGGGCCGGTCGCGGCTTGGCGCGCAGTTCCCCGCGCCCCTGAAAAGCCACCCGCCTGAAAAGCCACCCGGCGCCGTTTCCGGCGGTACATGCGCGGCCACGGAAGCCGAACCGGCGCGGGGGGCGCGACAGCGTGAGCGGTTACGACGCGCGTGCCCCGCGTACTTCCAGGCCTGCCAACAGTTCCGCCGTCGCCTCCGCCACCGCGTCCACCGCGCGTTCGAACACCTCGCGGTTGTGCGCGGCCGGGGCGCGGAAGCCGGAGACCTTGCGTACGTACTGAAGCGCGGCGGCCCGGATCTCCTCCTCGGTGGCGTCCTCGGGGATGGCGGGCGGACGGAGCGTCTTGATGCTGCGGCACATGCCTCCAGCTTGCCACCGACCTGCCGCCCCGCGGGCCGCCTCGGGCCACCTCAAGCCACCTCGGGCCAACCAGAGGGTCGGTGCCGAGTTCGAGACCAGACCCACCGGCCGGATCACTCGCACACGCAATTCGAACAGGAGTACCATTACGGCGTGCCTGCCACCCCAGCCCATGACTTCCCGAGCGACCTCCTCGCCGGCCAGGAGGAACTGCACCAGGTCCGCTCCACGCTCCTGGCGCTGCTCAAACGCCTGCCCTGGTCGGTCGAGCCCCTCGACGGCTTCAGCGACACGGGTGGCTGGCGCAGGGTGGAACGCCCCGCTTCCCCCGGCTGGACCCCCGACGAACAGGCCGAGGTCGAGAAACTGCGCACGCGCGAAAGGGAGTTGGCGGTCTTCGTGACCTGCCACCGCTACTGGGAGCAGGTCTCCGGACCGGACGTCGTCGCCGCGCGGGCCCACCTCAAGCACGTCCACGAGACGCCCGGCGACTGACTCCCGTAAAGCCATTGACACGCGCAGACAGCGGGCGTTGACTCCCTACCAGCCGCGCACAAGAGCCCCCTTCGAGCCACGGAGGTGCAGCCATGAACGTCTTGATAGTCGTCGCGATCCTGGCTCTCGTCGGCCTCGGCTTCGATCAGCCTCTGCTCTGGCTGGCCGCGGCGGCACTCGCCTTCTACCTGGTCCGTTTCTACGAGGGCGGTTCGGCCGACAAGAAGAGCGGTTCCGGAAGCGGCGGCAGTGGCGGAAGCGGTGCGGGTGGGGGAGGCGGCGCAGGAGGCGGCGGCTACCCCAAGACGTACCGCGACTACCGCATCCGCAAGGAGCGCCAGGAGCGGTGGGACCGCAGGTACCGCAGGACGCACCCCGGATCCGGCCGCTGAGGCCCCGGCAGGGACGGCCGAAGAACAGCGCCATGTGAAGCGCGAAGGCCCCCGTCGACAGTCGCCTGTCGGCGGGGGCCTTGGCAGCCCACGGCAGGTTGCGCCACTGATGGCGACCTGCCGGCACCCGGAGCGGCGTCAGTGGCGCGGACCCTGCTTCCGGTCGCGCCAGGCGTCGCCCATCGCGCCACCGCGCTCACGCTCGCCCTTGCCGCGGTCGAACTCGATCTGCTCCTTGCGCACGGAGTCGGAGATCTCCTGCGTCTCGGTGACCTTCTCGGTCTCCAGACGCACCCGCTCGACCGGCACCGACTCCTTGCTGACCACCGCCTTCTCGGCGTGCAGGGTCACCTCGGTCTCGGCCTCGCCGATGTTGGCGCGGGTCCGGTCGCCCTCCCGGATGGGCTCGCGGACCACACGAACCTCCTCGTGGGAGACGGGTACGGACGTCTTTACGTCCTCGGTGACGACCACCTTGCGCAGACGGGCCCGCCCGACCACTTCCTCTTCCGTCCCCACCCGCAGCCGCTCCTCGGAGCGCACCATGTCCTCGGCCTTGCCGGTGTCGGCCGCGCCGGCCCGCGTGGCGAACTCCCGCGAGCCACCGGCTCCCGCGCCCGCGCCCGCCATACCGGCGGCGGTCCGCGTCTGGTTGCCGCCCGCCGTGCCGCGCGTGGTCGCGTCCGGCCGGGCGAGTCCGTAGTGGGCGTAGAGCTCGTGCTCCTCACCCGGCTCTATGTGCTGGTCGGCGTCGATACGGGGAGCGTCCTTGACGGCCTCCTTCGTCGTCGCCACGTGCAGCTTGTCCTCCTGACGGCGGGCGCCGGCCAACGGGACGAAGCTCTGCTTCATACCGAACAGACCGGTCTTGACGGTGATCCACTCGGGGCGGCCGCTGCGGTCGTCGAGATACACCTGCTCGACACTGCCGATCTTCTCGCCGGTCCGGTCGTAGGCCGTCAGGCCCGCAAGCCCGTCGGGGGTGGTGAAGGCCTCGCCCTGCGTCATGGGTGATCACTCCCTTGGAGCGCGCGACAGGCGAAAACCGACTTTCGCCTCGGAGGACGCACGCCTCCCCTCCATCGCGCTCCGCCCGGCGGCACACCGCAACCAGGAAAGTCACGCACCGTGCCCGGACGCCCCGTCGGAGGCCCCCCACCTGCACGCCTGCGGCGATCGGACCGATCTGGCCCCGCACCCCTCGATTAGCCCATTCGAGTGACCCCGGGGGAGGCCCCGCAGCGGCCCCGCAGTGGCCCACATGAAGAAGCCCCCCAGCCGATCACGGCTGGGGGGCCACGAGCAGGATCAACCCGCTACTTCACCCGGTGGGCGCGGACGGTTTCGAACCGCCGACATCCTCCTTGTAAGGGAGGCGCTCTACCCCTGAGCTACGCGCCCGGGACGAGTGGACAGCCTACCTTGCCGCAGGCAGTGCCCCGCAAACCCCTTATCGGCAGCGGGCAGCGGGCAGCGGGCAGCCGGGGGTTAACCCCACCCCGGATCCGGTGGCCGGCGGGATTCTCCCGGCTCGGGCGGTTCCGTAAGGTCTGTCCCGGAGCACAAGATCACTTCAGGGGGAGCCCGCCATGCCCGTCCGCACCCGTCGCCGTACGCGCACCACCCGCGCACTCGCCGCCGCCGGCGGAACCGTCGCCGTCGTCCTCCTGGTCGGCGCGTGCGGGGCCGACGCCGCGGACGACACCGAACCGGAGCACCGGACGTTCGCCCTGGCGGGCAAGACGCTGACCGTCGTGTCCAGCGACTCCACCCTCGAACTGGCCCCCGCCGACAGCGACGCCAAGGGCGTGCAGGTGACCCGGTGGTTCGACGGGGAGACCGTACTGGGCGGCGACCCCAAGGTGACGTGGAAGATGGACGGGGACCGGCTCACGCTCGACATGAAGTGCTCCGGAGTCATCGCCAACTGTTCGGCCAGGCATCGGGTCGAGGTGCCGCGCGGGGTCGCGGTGACCGTCGAGAACGAGGACGGCTCGGTCACGGCGAGCGGGTTCCAGAAGCCTTTGAAGATACGGACGAAGGACGGCTCGGTCACCGTCAAGAACACCCGCGCACCTCTCGACCTGCGCAGCTCCGACGGCTCCGTCACCGTCGACGGCGCCGAGGGACCGCTCGACCTGCGCAGCTCCGACGGTTCCGTCACCGCACGCCACATCACCTCGCGACAGGTGAGCGTCGACTCCAAGGACGGCCGCGTGCGCCTGGAACTGGCCTCCGTGCCCGACCGCGTCGAGGCCCGGAGCAAGGACGGGTCCGTCGACATAGCGGTGCCCGGCAGGCAGGGCGGGAAGAAGGTCGCGTACGACGTACGGACCGACGTCTCCGACGGCTCCGTCGACGTGTCGGTGCCGCGCGACGACACCAGCTCCCACCGCCTGTCCGTCCGCAGCGCCGACGGCAAAGTCACTGTGCGCAGCGCGAACTAACCGGCCCGTGTATTCGTCCTTAACCGGTGGGAGAATGTGACACCGGGCAGGGCGGATGAAGCACGGGAGAGGGATAGTGACGGCGACACCTTCGCAGCCGTACACACCGGACAGAACCGAGGCCGAGAGCACCACAGCAGCGACAGCCACAGCGGCGGATTCAGGGGTCGGGGGCGGGGCGGGTGCGGTCGGTCGTCGCGCGGGGCGCGCCCGGCGGGTTCCCGGCCGTCGCCCCGGGTCCCGGCCCCGGCCCGGCGGGAGCGCGCGCCGCGGCGCTCCCCTCCGTGCCGCCCTCGACACCCTCGCCCTCGTCACCGCCGTCACCCTCTCCCTGCCGCTGCTCGCCGCCGCCGTGCCGGCCGCGTTCGCGGGCGGCGGCACCCGCCGGTGGTTCGGCGGCCGCGGCGAGAGCCTGCGCGCCGAGGCGCAGGCCGCGAAGGACGCCGCCGCCGCGGCCTTCTACGAACTGGACACCGCCCAGCGCGATCTGCGCATCTCCATCGAGACGATCGTGGCCGTGGACTCCTCGCCCGCGGCCCAGCGCGCCGTCTCGGACTTCGAGGCGATCGGGCGGCGCATCGACGAGGTCAGCCATCAGTACATCAACGCGGTGGACGCCCACGACCTCGACCGGGACGACCTGGAGTCCTCGGTCGCGGCCCGCGCCAAGACCGAACTCACCGCGGCCAGGACCGAGCTGGGCAGGACGAAGCAGGACCTGGAGCGCTTCCAGCAGGGCCTCGGCCCGCTGCTCGACAAGGCGGAGACCCAACTGGCGCGGCTCGCCCCCGCGGTGGAGCGGGCCCGCCAGACGCTGCTCGCCGCGAGCAACGCCCTGGACACCGTGCGGGCCGCGGGCCTCAAGGCCGACGACCTCGCCGCCCGGCTCGCCGCCCTCGGCCCCGAGCTGACCAAGCTCAACCAGGGCGCGGGCCGGCACGGGGTGCCGGAGACGTTGCAGCGGGCCGACCGCGTCCTGCGCGACGCCGAGGCCGTGCGCGCCGAGGCCGAGCGGCTGCCCGAGCGGGCCGCCGAGATCGACCGGCGGCTCGTCTCGCTGCGCACCCGCGCGCAGGCGCTGACGACCCGCAGCGGCCAGGTCGAGCCCGTCCTCAGCGAGCTGCGGCGCAGGTTCTCCGCCGCCTGCTGGCAGGACCTTCAGCACGTGCCCGACCAGGCCGCGGAGCACGTGCGCCAGGCCGAGGCCAAGCTCGCGGAGGCGCGGCAGGCCCGTGAGGAGCAGCGCTGGCCCGACGCCACCGCGCGGCTCTCGACCGTCCGCGCCCTGCTGAACTCCACGGACGAGGCGGTCTCGGCGGCCGGCGACCGCCTCCAGCGGCTGAACGCGGTGTCGAAGGACCCGCAGCAGGAGATCGACCGCACCCGCTTCGCGATCCGGGACGCACAGCGCCTGGCGATGGCGGGCCGCCAGACCCCCGAGCCGCGCCACGCCCGCCCGCTCGACGACTCCGTGGCCCGCCTGGACCGCGCGGTGGCCTCCTTGGAGGGCCGCCACCCCGATTACTGGCACTTCCTCACCGAGACCGAGGCGGTTCGCACGACCGTGGCGCGCGTGGTCGCGCAGATCCGGGAGGAGCGGGGGCAGGGGGTCTGAGAGCCTGTCGCACGACCCCGCCCGGGGTCCGGCTTGAACCACTGTGCGAATGTGGGGAGATGCGTGACTTCCCCACGGATCTCCGGGCGCGGCGCCTCGTCGCCATCGTGCGCGGCACCGATCCCGACGCCTCCTTCCGTACGGTCATGACGCTCGTGGAGTCCGGCGTTCCGCTGGTCGAGGTCTCCCTCAGCGGCGCCGACGCCCTGGGCGTGCTGCGCCGGGCGCGGGCCGAGCTCGGCCCGGACGCCTGGCTCGGCGCGGGCACGGTCCGCACCGCCGACGACGCCCGCCGCGCCGCCGACGCGGGTGCCGACCTCATCGTCACGCCGGGGCTCGGCGCGGGCGTCGACGAGGCGGTACGCCTCGGACTGCCCGTACTCGGCGGCGTCCTCACGCCCACCGAGGTCATCGCGGCCGAGGCGGCGGGCGTGACAGCGCTGAAGGTCTTCCCGGCGTCGGCGATGGGCGGCCCCACGTATCTCAAGGCGCTGCGCGCCCCCTTCCCCCACACGCCCTTCGTGCCGGTCGGCGGGGTGGACGCGGTGGCCGCCGAGGCGTATCTGGAGTTCGGCGCGGTGGCGGTGGGCGTCGGCTCACCGCTGATCGGTGACGCGGCGGACGGCGGCGACCTGGGCGCGCTGCGGGCGCGGGCGGCGGAGTTCGTGGCGGTCACGGCGGTGACGGCCCGATGAGCGACGTCCTCACCCTCGGCGAGACCATGGTCGCCCTGCGCGGCAGCGGCCCCCTCAAGCTGGGCGGCTCGATGGACGTGTCGGTCGCGGGCGCCGAGAGCAATGTCGCCATCGGCCTGTCCCGGCTCGGCCACACCGTCCGCTGGGCGGGCGCGGTCGGCGACGACGAGGCCGGTGAGCTGGTCCTGCGCACGCTGCGCGCGGAGGGCGTCGACGTCACCGCGGCCACGCGCGACCCGCTGGCGCCGACGGGCCTGGTCCTCTTCGAGCCGCGGCTGCCGGAGGTGACCCGCGTGCACTACTACCGTGCGGGGTCGGCGGGTTCACGGCTCGCCCCGGACGCGGTCGAGGCGGCCTTCGCGACCGCCCGGCCCCCGCGCGTCCTGCACCTGACGGGCATCACGCCGGCGCTCGGCCCGTCGGCGGCCGAGGCGTGCCGGCGCGCCCTGCGCCTCGCCCGCGAGCACGGCACCCAGGTCTGCCTGGACGTGAACTTCCGCGCCCGCCTGTGGAGTCCCGAGCAGGCGGCGACGGAGCTGCGCGGATGGCTCCCGTACGTCGACGTCCTCATCGCCTCCGACGACGAACTGCCGCTGTGCCTGCCGGCGGGCGCCACGGAGAAGTGCCTCATCGACGACGGGGTCCGCGAGGTCGTGGTCAAACTCGGCGCGGCCGGCGCCACGGTCCACACCGCCGAGGGCGAACTCCACTCCGCCGCACGCGAGGTGCGGGCCGTGGACACGGTGGGCGCCGGCGACGCGTTCGTCGCCGGCTACCTGTCGGCCCTGCTGGACGACACGGACGTACGGACCCGCCTGGCCCGAGCGATCACGACGGGAGCATTCGCGGTGACAACCCGCGGCGACTGGGAGGGCGCCCCGACACGCGCGGAGCTGCCCCTACTGGAAGCGGCCGCAGGAACGACGCTCCGCTAGCCCGGGAGGGCGCGGGGCCCGGGGGAAAGCGCCCGCAGGGCAGCTTTTCAGAGGCGCGGGGCCCGGAGGGGGAAAGCGCCCGCAGGGCAGCGCTTTCAGGGGCGCGGGGAACTGCGCGACCAGCCACACCCAGCCCGCAGACGAACTCCCCCAGTCCCCCAACGGCGCCACGCCTCACCCGCAGCAGCCCCCACCACAACAACCGCCCCCGCCACCACCAGCAGCACCCGCACCACCACTCGGCGCCGCAGCAGAGCCCCCCACAGCCACGGTGGAAAGCAACTTAACCGTGTCCTCGTGCCCTCCGGGGCACACCGCGGGATCCCCCGACTCGGCCATGGGACGGCTCAGCTCAAAGGTCTCACCACAGGACCGGCACCGGTATTCGTATCGAGGCATGGCCCCAGGTTACTGGGGCCCCACCGCCCTGAGGAACGCCCTCACGATCGACTCCCCCGCCGCGACCCCGCGCTCCCCGAGCACCGTGAGCCCCGGCGCCGTGAACCCCGTGTCGGCGAGCTCCCCGTGGCCGGGCCGCCAGGAGCGGTCCGCCGCGAGCAGCAGGTCGGCGTCGAGCAGCGAGTCCCCCGCCGCGAGGACCTCCGTCGCGCCGGCCCGCCGCGCGACCTCCCGTACCGCCGCGCTCTTGGTGAGCGGCTTCGGCACGGCGTAGAGCTTGCGGCCCTGGAGCGAGACGGTCCACCCGCGCTCCTCGGCCCAGACGGCGAGCTCCTTCACCCACTCCGCGGGCAGCAGCGCGCGCTCGACGACGAGGTACGCGAAGAGGTCCTCGGCGACGCGCTCCTTGAGCAGCCAGGCCGGGTCGGCGGTGCGCACCAGGTGGGCGCGGACCTCGTCGAGGGTGGCGCACTCGGCGGCGAGGCGGCGGTCGACCGCCGCCCGCCAGTCGGGGTCGGAGACGCCGTCGACGAGCAGGTGCCCGCCGTTGGCGCAGATCGCGAACCGCGGCGCCGGGCCCGGCAGATGGATGCGCCCGTACTGTTCGCGGGTCCGGGTCGTGGTCGGCACGAAGACGGCGGTGCGGCCCAGCTCGTCGAGGAGCCCGGCGGCGGTCTCGGTGACGTACGACAGCGGCTTGCCCTCGTACACCTCGACGCAGAGCAGGCGTGGCGCCTCGGCGTCGGGCATGATCAGGCCGAGGGCGGCGGTGGAGTAGATGAGGGTGCGGTCGAGGTCGCTGGCGATCACCATGGTGCTCACTTGGCGGTCACCGCCCTGCCGTCCGCGCCCGTCGCGCCGCGCGTGTACTTGGGGTGGATCAACCCGACGCAGGTGTACGGGAGTTCACCGACCTCCTCGACGGGCACGCCCCGCTGCTCGGCGAGCAGGCGTACGTGGTCGAGGTCGGCCCCGGCGCCCGCGCGGGCCAGGATCTTCCAGGGGACGCGGCGAAGGAGCACGCGGGTCGTCTCGCCGACGCCCGGCTTGACGAGGTTCACGTCGTGGATGCCGTACTCCTCGCTGATGCGCTCGACGGCGGCCCAGCCTTCCCAGGTCGGCTCGCGATCGGCGGAGAGCACCTCCTTGACCTGCGCGTCCACCAGGTCATCGACCTCCGCGAAGCGGCGCGCGATCGCGTCGATGAACTCGCCGGACAGATCCGCCCCCGCGAGCTCGCGGTAGAACTTCGCCCCGTGGAAGTCGTCCGGGCCGACCAGGTCGGCGCGGAGCACGGTGCGCGAAATGAGCCCGGAGACCGTGGAGTTGAGGCAGGCGGAGGGGATGAGGAAGTCCTCGCGGGTGCCGTAGGTGCGGACGCACGAGCCGGGGTCGGCGAGCACGGCGATCTCCGGGCTGAACCCGGCGGCGCCGCCCGCCGCCTCGAACTCGCGCACCGCGTCGGCCAGTTCGCGGGTGATCGCGCCCTTGCCGGTCCAGCCGTCGACGAAGACGACGTCGGCCGGGTCGTGGTGGGCGGCGAGCCAGCGCAGCGCGTTGGCGTCGATGCCGCGGCCGCGGACGATCGACACGGCGTAGTGGGGCAGGTCGAGGCCGTGCCGGTGGGCGGCCCAGCGGCGCATCAGGACGCCGACGGGGGTGCCCGCGCGGGCCAGGGAGACCAGGACCGGGCGCGGGGACCGCTCCGCGAGTACGGTCTCGGTGACCGTGCCGACGGCCTGCGCGATGCGGGCGGCGGACGTGTCGAGCGCGGCGCGGAACAGCTCCTGGTAGCGCTCGCTCGGCTGGTACTCGACGGGCAGCGACTCGGCGTAGTGCGCGCCACCGCTCTGTATCGCCTCCTCGCGCTCCTCCGTGGGGGCTTCGAGCGTCACGTCCGAGAGGTCCTGGAGCAGCCAGCCGACGTCTTCGGGCGCGTACGAGGAGAAGGCGGGGCCGCGGAGGGGCGCGGGGAGCATGCGGGACCTTTCAGGGACGTGCCGGGATGCGCATTCGGGTACGTACGAGGGGACGACGGCCAGCAGGACGTGCCCGGTGTGCGCGGACAGCTGCGCCAACAGGCCGTCGGAGCCGTGCAGTTGGGGCGTGTCCGCGACCGAGTCCACGACCGCGACGACCGCGTCGAAGCCGCCGCCCGCGACGTTGTACGCGTACCGCGTGCCGGGGCCGTCGGCCGGGTCGTCGTGCGCGGGGAAGGTGAGGCGGGTGCGTATCGCGTAGCCGGGGTCGTCCACGGCGAGGACGGGCGAGCGCGTCGTGGTGGAGAACCGCACCTCGACACCGCCCCGCGCCCTGCCGTCGCCCCGCGCCCCGCCACCGACCCGCGCTCCGTCACCGGCCCCCGCCTCACCGCCGGTCCGCGCCCCGCCGCCGATCCTGCGCTCCAGCTCCGCGCCGAGCGCGAGCGGCGCGTACATCAGCTCCTCGAAACCGAGGACGAGCACGCGGCGCGCCCCGGCCGGCAGGGCCTTCTCGATCTCGGCCGCCATGTCCGGCAGCGCCGCGTCGAGGGCGGCGCGGTGCGCGGGCGTGAAGCCGTGCCGCCCGCCGTCGGGGACGCCCGCGGGCCAGCCGAGCTCGACGCGCGTGACGGGACCGGGGCCGGAATCGAGGTCCCCTCCGGACGGCGGGACGGTGCGCGTCTCGTACTCCGCGACCAGCGCCTGCCCCTTCTCCAGGACGCCGTCGGGCAGCCGCACCGTGCCGGACGCCGTGGCGACGAGGTCGACGCGCGCGCCGATCTCGCGGGCGAAGCCGGCGAGCCGCCCCCGGTCCGCGGGCGAGCGCATGTCGACCAGCGCCACTATCACGTACCGCTCGCGGGGGAAGCGCTCGTGCAGGGCGCGGATGGTGTTGAGGACGGTGTTGCCGGTGGAGAACTCGTCGTCGACGAGGATCAGGGGTCCTGCGCCGGCGAGCAGCCGCGGGTCCTCGGGCAGCAGCAGGTGCGAGGTGGCGTGCGAGTGGGACTCCTCGAAGCCGCCCGCGCGCTCGACGCCGTCGACGGGGCGCCGGGTGGAGTGCAGGTAGGGCGCGAGGGCGACGCCGTCGGCGACCGCGTGGCCGAGGCCCGTCGCGGTCTCCGCGTAGCCGAGGACGACGGCGCGCCGGGCCTCGTCGTCGCCGAGCAGCTCCCGCACCCGGACGCCGAGGTCGTGCCCGGCCGCGTACACGACCGAGGGGCGCTGGGGCACGTGCTTGCCCAGGACGTTCGACACCAGGAGGTGCGCCCGCTTGGGGTTGCGGCGCAGGGCGAGGCCGAGCAGGCCGCGCAGCGACGCGTCACCGTCGAGCCCGACCCCGAGCCGCTCGGCGACCCAGGTCCCCGACCACGCCGTCGTCTCCGGCACCGCGTCTTCAGTCACGTACGTCATGTCCCTTACGTTCGTCGGCCGGGAAACCGGCACGTTCGTCGGCCGGAGATCCGGCACCTTCGTCGGCCGGGGAGTCCGGCCGGTCAAGCGGGAAGTCCCGCGGTGAGCAGCTCCACGAAGCCGATGTCCGCCTTGGCCACGCCGAAGACCTCGGCGCGCCGCAGGGTCCGCTCGGCCCAGGCGCGGTGCGGCTTCACCTCGTTCATCTTGTTCGTGTACGAGGAGCGCAGCACCCCGCCGCCGCCCCGCTCGGGCCGGAGGATGTCCTCGGCGTCGCTGAACTCCTCGTGGCTGACCACGGAGAGCGCGTGCACGGGCAGCACGTGCGAGGGGTGGATGCAGGTCTTGCCGAGCAGTCCGTTGGCGCGGTCGAGCTCGATCTCGCGGAGCAGCCCGTCCATGTCGTGCGCGATGAGGGCCTGGCGCAGCTCTTCGGCCCGGCTCTCCAGGAAGGGGCTGCGGCGCAGCTGCGGCTTGAACATCCGCTCCTGGACGCGGAAGTACTCCCACACGGGCCCGGTCACGGTGAAGCCCGTGCCGTCGGCCCTGCCGAGGACGTTGACCACGTCGGCGATGACGGAGGCGACGATCTGCACGTCGTAGGCGGTCATGTCCGGCGGTCGGCGCAGTCCGTACGCCGAGCAGAAGTCGGTGACACCGAGGCGCAGCGCGAGGACCCGGTCGCGATACTTGTCGACGGTGCGGGCGATGCCGGCGAGGGTCTCGGCGCGGCTCTCCAGGTGCAGCAGCTCGGGCGACTCCAGGACGGGCATGGCGAAGAGTCGGCGGCCCTGGCCGCCCGCGGGCCCCGCGGGGAGCTCCGCCTCCGCGGCCACCACCGCCTCCAGGAACGGAACGCCCCGCTCCTCGGTGAACTTGGGCAGTACGAATCCGGACAGCAGCCGGACGCTCGTCCCGAGCCTGCGGACGAGGTCGGGTATCTGCTCGGCGGCGCGGACCCGGATGAAGAGCAGCGGCGGCTCCGCGTCCCGCTCCGCGAGGTCGGCGAACTGCCGGACGAGGTTCTCCTCGGCGTCGGCGACCTCGGAGTCGTCGATGGAATCCTCCAGGCAGACCACCATGGAGACCACGCCGCGCCCGGCCTGCTTCATGATGTCTTCCGCGAGGCGGGGGCGGGTGGCCGGGCTGTAGAGCGTGGCGCCCAGGGCGGGCGCGAGCAGGTGGGGCGGGGAGTCCGCGGTGAAGGCACACGGCTCCCGGTGGAAGAGGCGCTGACGCACCTCTGGGGCGATGTGCCCGAAATGACGCATGTGATTCCCCTGCTGTCGCCTGTTTCGTCGACGTGGGCCGTTCGGATGTGGCCGGTAATAGTACGTAGAGACGGGTGCCGGGGGTTCCCTCCGGGCATGAACTTCAGGTAACCCGGCCATGTCACACATGCTCACCACACCACCGTCGCACGTTCGCAGCACCCGCAGGTCAGGGGCGTGATGACGCGACCGGGAGCTTCGGCCCCCCGCGTTGTCCCACTCGTGCGGGGGAAGGCAGGATGACCGTATGACGCACGCGATGTTGAAGGGGTCGAACGTCCCTCTCGAAGCCTCGTCCGTCCGCGCGGTGCTGCGCTGGGCTCCGGGCCAGGGCGTCCCCGACGTCGACGCGTCGGCGCTGCTGCTCGGCGGCGACGGCCGGGTCCGCTCCGACGAGGACTTCGTCTTCTACAACCAGCCCCGCCACCCCGGCGGCAAGGTCTGGCGGCTCGGCAAGAAGCGGGTCGCCGAGGGGCTCACCGACACGATCCAGACGGATCTGGCGGGTCTGGATCCGGCCGTGGACCGTGTGCTCCTCGCCGCGTCGGCCGAGGGTGTCTCCTTCGAGCACGTACCCGCGCTGCGGATCCTGCTCTTCGACGCCGCGGTCGCCGAGGGCGAGCCGCTGGCCTACTTCGACATCACGCCGCAGACCGGCGAGGAGACCGCGCTGATCTGCGGGGAGCTCTACCGCCGCGGTGAGGGCTGGAAATTCCGTGCGCTCGGCGAGGGGTACTCCAACGGTCTGGAGGGGCTCGCCTCCGACTTCGGGATCTCCGTGGACGACTCGGATTCCGGCGCCCCGGAGCCCTCGCCCGCCCCCTCGGCCTCCTTCCCCCTGCCGCCCCGGCAGCCGGTGCCGCAGCACCCCCAGCCGTCCGCCGCCCAGCCGGCCCCGCAGACGCCCCCGCAGCCCGCGTACGGCTACCCGCCCGAGCCGCCCCGCCACCCGGCGCCCCAGCCCGCGTACGGCTATCCGCCGGCGGCGGCCACCCAGCCCGCCCCGATGGCGCCGCCGCCCCCGGTCGCCCAGCCGTCGTACGGCTATCCGCAGCCGGTGACGCCGATGCCGGACCCGAACTTCCGGCTGCCGCCGCAGGGGCCGCAGTTCCTGCCCCGCTGAGAGGGCGGGCCGGCCCGGCGGGCGCACGGGGCTCAGCCCACCTTGGTCTTGTAGCCCCGGCCCCATTGCAGTCCCCAGCCGTACAGCCGGTCGAGCTCGGCCTGGAAGCCGTAGACGAACTTCACCTCGCGGCGCACGATCAGCTCGTTCTTCACGTTCTCGATGGAGACGACCGCGCAGGAGCGGGCCTGCGGCTGCCGCTCGTCCAGGTCGATCTCGATCCGCGGGCCGTTGCTGGGGTAGAGCGTGACCTTGGCCTGTGTGCGGTCGAAGGCCGGCGTCTGGTCGTAGATGTAGGCGAAGACCAGGAGCCGCTTGATGGACTCGCGGTGGTCGAGGTTGACGTAGATGGTCTCGCCGGACGGTGAGCCGAACCGGTCGTCGCCGCTGAGCTTCACGAACGGCGGGCCGTTCAGGTCCCCGAAGAAGCTGCCGAGGGGTTGTACGACACCCTTGGTGCCGTCCATCAGTTCGTACAGACAGCCGATGTCGAGGTCGACGTTGACCACGCCCTGTGTGTGGGCCTGGACGACGTCGGGCTGGAAGAGTTTGAAGGGGTGCCGCAGCAGGCCGCCGCCGCGGCGCGGCTTGCCGATGAGGTCGGACGTACGCATCTGCCAGGACAGGTTGACGCGCAGGTTGCCGGTGGCCGCGCCCTGTTTGGAGAGCGAGACCGTCGGGTGCCGTTTGGTGAGTTCGATGGAGTTGCTGGCGGCGCTGCCCGACTCGAAGTCCATCGAGCGCCCGCGCCACAGACCGTCCCAGAAGGACATTCCGCCCCCAAGTGCCCTTGTGCCGCCTACGGAACCGACGGGGCGGCCGTGAGGACATCTCCTCGACGGCCGCCCCGCACAGAGCGTTCCTCACCCGGGCCGTCATCACACTCCGGAAACCGGAATCGGACAGCTCGGTGAGCGAATCAGTCAGTGTCAGACACCTGACGACACCTGGGTCTTGTCACCGCTCGCGTTCCCCTCGGCCGCCGCCAGCCTCCGGTTGCGCAGCACGGACGAGACGAAGGACCAGGCGATGAGGATGACGCCGACGGAGCCGGTGATGACCTCGTGGATCTCGTACTGGATGGTGACCAGGAGGATCACGGCGAGGGCGCCGATCGCGTAGTGCGCGCCGTGCTCCAGGTAGACGTAGTCGTCGAGGGTGCCCTGGCGGACCAGGTAGACCGTGAGGGACCGGACGTACATCGCGCCGATACCGAGACCCAGCGCCATCAGCACGATGTCGTTGGTGACGGCGAAGGCGCCGATGACACCGTCGAAGGAGAAGGACGCGTCCAGGACCTCCAGGTAGAGGAACATGAAGAACGCGGCCTTGCCGGCCATCACGACGGCAGGAACCTTCTTGCCGGACCGCTTGGCCTCTTCCTCCTGCTCGTGCTCGCGCTCCTCTTCCTCCTCCAGCTTGTTCTCGAAGTAGCCGGAGAGGCCGCCGACGACGAGATACGTGATGAGACCCGCGATACCGGAGATGAGGACCGTCTGCGCCTTGTCCACATGGGTGCCACCGTGCTGGTGGGCCTGGGTGGCGAAGGTCATCGCGGTGATCATGAGCACGATGAGCGCGATGCAGACCGACAGCATGTCGACCTTGCCGAGCTTGGCGAGCGGGCGCTCGATCCAGCCGAGCCACTTGATGTCCCGGTCCTCGAAGATGAAGTCGAGGAAGATCATCAGCAGGAACATGCCACCGAAGGCGGCGATCGACGGGTGGGCGTCGGTGACCAGCTGCTGGTACTGGTCCTTGTCGTTGAGGGCGAGGCGGACCGCCTCGATCGGGCCGGTCTTGGCGCTGATGGCCACGATCACGACGGGGAAGACCAGTCGCATACCGAAGACCGCGATCAGGACACCGATGGTGAGGAAGATCTTCTGCCAGAAGGCACTCATCTTCTTCAGGATTCCGGCGTTGACCACCGCGTTGTCGAAGGACAGCGAGATCTCGAGGATGGACAGGATCGCCACGACGCCGAAGCCGGTCCACCCCCCGTAGAACACCGCGGCGACCAGGCCGAGCGCGGTCACCGCGAACGACCAGCCGAAGGTTTTCAGAATCACTGGTTACCCAATCGTGTGTTTACGGGCTCCCGTTTAGCGGTCTCCCCCGCGCCGGTCCCCTGCTTTACGAAACGTTGACCCCGAAGTCTAGAGCGATACCACGCAGGCCAGACGCGTACCCCTGCCCGACGGCACGGAACTTCCACTCTTCCCCGTACCGATAGACCTCGCCGAAGATCATCGCGGTCTCCGTGGAGGCGTCCTCACTGAGGTCGTACCGCGCGAGCTCCTGGCCGTCCGCCTGGTTCACGACGCGGATGAACGCGTTGCTGACCTGGCCGAACGTCTGCCCTCTGTTGTCCGCGTCATGGATCGAGACGGGGAAGACGATCCTGTCGCAGTTGGCCGGCACCTTGGAGAGGTCGATCAGGACCGACTCGTCGTCGCCGTCACCCTCACCCGTGAGGTTGTCGCCGGTGTGCTCGACGGAGCCGTCGGGGCTCTTCAGGTTGTTGTAGAAGACGAACCACTCGTCGCCCAGGACCCGGCCCGCGTTGCACAGCAGGGCGCTGGCGTCGAGGTCGAAGGGGGCGCCGGTGGTGGAGCGCGCGTCCCAGCCGAGGCCCACGAGGACCTGGGTGAGATCGGGTGCGGCCTTGGAGAGGGAGACATTGCCTCCCTTGGCGAGCGTGACGCCCATGGTGCTGGTCCTCCCCGTGGTGACGAGAGCCGTGCGCCCGCGGTGACGGGCGCACCAGGTGGTTGAGCGCGTCCGGCGCCGCACCTCGTGCGTGTGCGGCGCCGGACGGATGACGCGGGGGTGTGCTCGGCTCAGACGTTGACGCCGAAGTCCTGCGCGATGCCGCGCAGGCCCGAGGCGTAACCCTGGCCGACCGCGCGGAACTTCCACTCGGCGCCGTGGCGGTACAGCTCGCCGAAGACCATCGCGGTCTCCGTCGAGGCGTCCTCGGAGAGGTCGTACCGCGCGATCTCGGCGCCGCCCGCCTGGTTCACGACGCGGATGAACGCGTTGCGGACCTGGCCGAACGACTGCTGGCGGTTCTCGGCGTCGTAGATCGAGACGGGGAAGACGACCTTCTCGACGTCGGCGGGGACCGCGGCCAGGTCGACCTTGATCACCTCGTCGTCGCCCTCGCCCTCACCGGTGGTGTTGTCACCGGTGTGCTCGACGGAGCCGTCGGGGCTCTTCAGGTTGTTGAAGAAGACGAAGTTCTGGTCGCTGCTGACCTTGCCCTCCGCGTTCGTCAGGATCGCGCTGGCGTCGAGGTCGAAGTCCGTACCGGTGGTGGTGCGGACGTCCCAGCCGAGGCCGACCAGAACCGCGGTCAGGCCCGGCGCCTCCTTGCTCAGCGATACGTTGCCGCCCTTGCTGAGGCTGACTCCCACGAGTCCTCCCAATTGGTGTCCAGGGGCGGGGAGCCCCAAGCGTTGCGTTGCCATCGGATCAACGTGTGGATCCTAGTGACCGGTTCCCGGCCGCGAGCGAAAACGGGGGTTGCTCAGAGCGTTTCGAGGGCCTTGACGTACTCATTCAGGTCACGGGCGTCCGGCAGGCCGTTGACGACGCTCCAGCGGACCACGCCCTCCTTGTCGATGATGAAGGTGCCGCGCACCGCGCAGCCCTTCTCCTTGTCGAAGACGCCGTACGCCCGCGAGACCTCGCCGTGCGGCCAGAAGTCGGAGAGCAGCGGGTACTCCAGGCCCTCCTGCTCGGCGAAGACGCGCAGCGTGTGGATGGAGTCGTTGGAGACGGCGAGCAGCTGGGTGTCGTCGTTGACGAACTTCGGCAGCTCGTCGCGGAGCGCGCAGAGCTCGCCGGTGCAGACGCCGGTGAACGCGAACGGGTAGAAGAGCAGCACCACGTTCTTCTCGCCGCGGAAGTCGGAGAGCCGCACGGTCCGGCCGTGGTTGTCCTTCAGCTCGAACTCCGGGGCCTCGGTGCCCACCTCGATCGCCATGAGTGCGCATCCCTTCGACGGGGCCCCTCGGGTGGGGCCGTTCGGGTGACACCCACCCTACTTGCGGGGATCTACGCCTTTCGGGGCGCTCGGCACACGCGTGAGGCCCCCGCCGACGGATGGTCGTCGGCGGGGGCCTCACGGTCGTTACGCGGTGCCGCTGCGGGCTCCATCGGGGCCCGGCGCTCTAGCGCTTCTTGGCGGCGCCCTTGGGGGTGAGCAGCCGGCTGCCGTTCCAGTCCTTGCCGGCGTTGATGCTCTTGGTCTGGGAGAGGCCCGCTGTGGTGGCCGCCTCGCCGATCTCGCTCGGCTCGACGTACCCGTCACGACCGGTCTTCGGAGTGAGCAGCAGGATCGAGCCGCCTTCCTCCATGTAGGCGATGGCATCCACCAGCGCATCGGTCAGGTCCCCGTCGTCCTCACGGAACCAGAGCACCACGGCGTCGGCAACGTCGTCGTAGTCCTCGTCGACGAGCTCGGAGCCAATGGTCTCTTCGATGACCTCGCGGAGCTCCTGATCGACGTCGTCGTCGTAGCCGATCTCCTGGACCACCTGGTCGGGCTGGAAACCAAGCCTTACGGCAAGGTTCGTCTCCGCGTGGTCCGCGGTCGCGCTCACGGATTGCCTCCTGATCATGTTTTTGGGAATGCCTGTCAGCCACGCGCGTGCGCGGGGCGTTGGCCGTAGTCCACACGGGCGGGACGGATCGCGCAAGTACCCGGCCGTCGAGACCGCCGAAACGGTGATGTTCCCGACCGTGTCGCCGCAACTGCCGCCACACCTGTACGAGGCCGAACGGCTCTGCGAAGCGGCTGGACACGTTGGGCGTATCGTTGCGATTTGGGCCGAGCCTACCCCAGGGTGGCCGGATGAGCGTCTCGGTTACCAATCGGTAGACATGACGTTTGCGTCCGCGAGGTACACGATGGGAAACGCCGCACGGCCAGCACACCGCAGGCGAGAGCCCCAACAGCGAAGGAACAGCGTGGCTTCCGGATCCGATCGCAACCCGATCATCATTGGCGGCCTGCCGAGTCAGGTCCCGGACTTCGATCCCGAAGAGACCCAGGAGTGGCTCGACTCCCTCGACGCCGCGGTCGACGAACGCGGCCGCGAGCGGGCCCGCTACCTGATGCTCCGACTGATCGAACGTGCGCGCGAGAAGCGCGTCGCCGTGCCCGAGATGCGCAGCACGGACTACGTGAACACGATCGCCACCAAGGACGAGCCGTTCTTCCCCGGCAACGAGGAAGTCGAACGCAAGATCCTGAACGCGACCCGCTGGAACGCCGCGGTGATGGTCTCCCGCGCCCAGCGCCCCGGCATCGGCGTCGGCGGCCACATCGCCACCTTCGCCTCCTCCGCCTCGCTCTACGACGTGGGCTTCAACCACTTCTTCCGCGGCAAGGACGAGGGCGACGGCGGCGACCAGATCTTCTTCCAGGGGCACGCCTCCCCCGGTATCTACGCCCGCGCCTTCCTCCTCGACCGGCTCACCGAGCCGCAGCTCGACGCGTTCCGCCAGGAGAGGTCCAAGGCGCCCAACGGCCTCTCGTCGTACCCGCACCCGCGCCTGATGCCGGACTTCTGGGAGTTCCCGACCGTCTCCATGGGCCTCGGTCCGCTCGGCGCGATCTTCCAGGCCCGGATGAACCGCTACATGGAGGCGCGCTCCATCGCGGACACCTCCAAGTCGCACGTCTGGGCGTTCCTCGGCGACGGCGAGATGGACGAGCCGGAGTCGCTCGGCCAGCTCTCCATCGCCGCCCGCGAGGGCCTGGACAACCTCACCTTCGTCGTCAACTGCAACCTCCAGCGCCTCGACGGCCCGGTGCGCGGCAACGGCAAGATCATCCAGGAGCTGGAGTCGCAGTTCCGCGGCGCCGGCTGGAACGTCATCAAGCTGGTCTGGGACCGCAGCTGGGACCCGCTGCTCGCGCAGGACCGCGACGGCATCCTGGTCAACAAGCTGAACACGACGCCCGACGGCCAGTTCCAGACGTACGCCACCGAGACCGGCGCGTACATCCGCGACCACTTCTTCGGCGACGACCACCGGCTGCGCGCCATGGTCGAGAACATGACCGACGACCAGATCCTGCACCTGGGCCGCGGCGGTCACGACCACAAGAAGATCTTCGCGGCGTTCTCGGCGGCCAAGGCGCACAAGGGCCAGCCGACGGTGATCCTCGCCCAGACGGTCAAGGGCTGGACCCTCGGCCCGAACTTCGAGGGCCGCAACGCCACGCACCAGATGAAGAAGCTGACGGTCGACGACCTCAAGGGCTTCCGGGACCGGCTGCACATCCCGATCACGGACAAGCAGCTGGAGGACGGCGCCCCGCCCTACTACCACCCGGGCCGGGACTCCGAAGAGATCCAGTACATGCACGACCGCCGCAAGGGCCTCGGGGGCTACGTCCCGACCCGCGTCGTGCGCGCCAAGCCTCTCCAGCTGCCCGACGACAAGGCGTACGCGGCCGCGAAGAAGGGCTCGGGCCAGCAGTCGATCGCCACCACCATGGCGTTCGTCCGCATCCTGAAGGACCTCATGCGGGACAAGGAGATCGGCAAGCGCTTCGTGCTGATCGCCCCCGACGAGTACCGCACCTTCGGCATGGACGCGTTCTTCCCGAGCGCGAAGATCTACAACCCGCTCGGTCAGCAGTACGAGGCGGTGGACCGCGAACTCCTCCTCGCGTACAAGGAGTCGCCGACGGGCCAGATGCTGCACGACGGCATCTCGGAGGCGGGCTGCACGGCGTCCCTCATCGCCGCCGGTTCGGCCTACGCCACCCACGGCGAGCCGCTGATCCCCGTCTACGTCTTCTACTCGATGTTCGGTTTCCAGCGCACCGGCGACCAGTTCTGGCAGATGGCCGACCAGCTCGCGCGCGGTTTCGTCCTGGGCGCGACCGCCGGGCGCACGACCCTGACCGGTGAGGGCCTTCAGCACGCGGACGGCCACTCGCAGCTGCTCGCCTCCACGAACCCCGGCTGTGTCGCCTACGACCCGGCCTTCGGCTACGAGATCGCGCACATCGTCAAGGACGGCCTGCGCCGGATGTACGGCCCCGACAGTGAGGACGTCTTCTACTACCTCACCGTCTACAACGAGCCGATCCAGCACCCGGCCGAGCCCGCCGACGTGGACGTCGACGGCATCATCAAGGGCATCTACCGCTTCAAGACTGGTGAACAGGGCGCCATTCCGGCCCAGATCATCGCGTCCGGCGTCGCGGTGCCGTGGGCGGTCGAGGCGCAGCGGATCCTCGCCGCGGAGTGGAACGTCAAGGCGGACGTCTGGTCGGCGACCTCCTGGAACGAACTGCGCCGCGAGGCGGTGGACGTGGAGCGCCACAATCTTCTGCACCCCGACGAGGAGCAGCGCGTCCCCTACGTCACGCAGAAGCTGTCCGGCGCCGAGGGCCCGTTCGTGGCCGTCTCCGACTGGATGCGGAGCGTCCCCGACCAGATCTCCCGCTGGGTGCCCGGCACGTACCAGTCGCTGGGCGCGGACGGCTTCGGCTTCGCCGACACCCGCGGCGCGGCCCGCCGCTTCTTCCACATCGACGCGCAGTCGATCGTGGTCGGCGTGCTGACCGAGCTGGCCCGTGAGGGCAAGGTCGACCGCTCCGTCCTGAAGCAGGCGATCGACCGCTACCAGCTCCTCGACGTCACGGCCGCGGACCCGGGCGCGGCCGGGGGCGACGCGTAACACTCCATCCGAAGGGCGGCGGGGTACGGTCCCGCCGTCCTTCGGCGTTTTCTACGATGCGCCCATGAAGGAAGAACCGGCGCCAACCGCACAGAGCCGCTGGGAGCGGCGCACCCAGCGCCCGCTCCTCGCGCTCGCGGTGGCGTTCGCCGTCGCCTACGCCGTGCCGATCGTGCTGCCCGACGCCGGCCGGGCCGTGACGCGTACCTGTTCGTTGGTGGAATGGTGCGTCTGGGGCGCGTTCGCCGTCGACTACGTCGTGCGTCTCCTCCTCGCCGAGCACCGCGGACGGTTCGTGCGCACCCACTGGCTGGACCTGTGTGCCGTGCTCCTTCCGATGATTCAGCCGCTGCGGCTGCTGCGGCTCGTCGCCACACTGACTCTCGTCGGCCGCCGGGCGCGGATGGCGTCGCAGATCCGGCTGACGACGTATGTCGTGGGCTCGGTGGTGGGCCTGCTGATGTTCGGTTCCCTGGCGGTGCTCTCCGTGGAACGGGACGCACCGGGCGGGAACATCAAGACGCTCGGCGACGCGGTGTGGTGGTCCTTCACCACGATGACCACCGTCGGCTACGGCGATCACGCGCCGACGACGGGCCTCGGCAGGGTGCTCGCGGTCGGTCTGATGCTGTCGGGCATCGCCCTTCTCGGTGTCGTCACCGCGAACATCGCGGCGTGGTTCATCGCCCGCTTCGAGAAGGACGACGCCGAGGAGCGGCGGCAGACGGCCGCGATCGAGGCGCTGACGGCCGAGGTACGGGCGCTGCGGGCGCAGGTGACGGCGCTGTCGGGTGCGCAGCCGGGAGCGGTGGGCGCCGAGCCGCAGGCGGGTCCGGCGCCGCAGGTGGGTGCGGTGCCGCGGCCCGGAGCGGGGAAGCCCGGCGCGTAGCCGGAGCCTCCCGTCCCGGTGAGCGTCGCGCGATCCTGCCGACTCCGCGACCACGTACGGCCGCGTGAGCCGGGGCGCTTGCGCGTGGTGTTTTGCGAGTACCCCCGTTCAACTCTCCCAGACCTTGAAAGCCCGTACCCGATAAGGGGATTCGGGGGCCCAAGTGCCGCTGCCCGGATAGGTGTTGAACTCGCCGGTCTCGGCGCACTCCGCCGACTGGTACACCGTCACGGGCCGTCCCGTGCGGTTGGCGACGGCCTCCGCGCTGCCCCCCTCCGGCAGCGCGGTGCAGCTCTCGATGTCGATGTCCGCCAGTTCGTACGCATGGCGGGTGCCGTGGAAGTTCGCCTTCTCCCAGAGGCAGAGCTCGCCGGCGCCGCACCCGCGCAGTGTCGGTGGGGCGGCGGCCCCGGCGTGCGTGGGCGTGAGGACGATCGCGGCGAGTGCGGCTGCCGTGACGGTCGTGAGCGTGGTCGTGAACGTGGTCGTACGCATGTGTGTCGTCCCCCGTATGCCGTGTGCGGATCCTCTGTCCGCCCGGATCCTCTGTCCGCGCGGATCTTCTGTCTGCACTGTGGACCCGCGGGTCGGCCCGCCGGAAGGGGTGCGCAGGCGCGCCACCCTGATAGGCGAAAGCCCCCCAGGTTCTCCCTGAGGGGCTTTCCCCGAGACTCGCGACAACTGCGGCGGCGTGGGCCTCAGATGTGGCCCACGCCCGCGCCCGCCTCGGCGTTGGCGCCGCGCTTGGTCAGGAACGCGACGAAGACCGCGGCCACGGCGACTCCGGTGGCGACCAGGCAGGCCAGGCCCATGCCCGACATGAACGTGTCGTGGGCGACCGAGGTGATCTGGTCGGCGATGGACGGCGGAGCCTTCGGCGGCACCGGCGCCACACCGACCTGGACGGCCTCGGCGGCCTTGTCGAGCTCGGCCTCGCTGAGCGGCGGAAGCTTCGCCCCGGCCCAGTTGTCCGGCAGGTCGCTGTCGACCTTCGACGCCATGACGGCGCCGAGGACGGCCGTGCCGAGGCTGCCGCCGATCTGCATCGCGGCCTGCTGGAGACCGCCGGCGACGCCGGAGAGCTCCATCGGCGCGTTGCCCACGATGACCTCCGTGGCGCCGACCATCACCGGGGCGAGGCCGAGGCCGAGGAGCGCGAACCAGATCGACATGAGGCCGCTGCCCGTGCCCGCCTCCAGCGTGGACATGCCGTACATGGCGACGGCGGTGAAGAGCATGCCGCCGGCCAGCGGGACGCGCGGGCCCACCTTGGTGATCATCGCGCCCGCCAGCGGCGAGCCGATGATCATCATGCCGGTGAGCGGCAGCAGGTGCAGGCCGCTGTCGACGGGGCTCATCCCGTGCACGTTCTGCAAGTAGAAGGTGACGAAGAAGAGGCCGCCCATGAAGGCGATGGCCATGAGCACCATCAGGACCACGCCCGCGGAGAGCGGCACCGAGCGGAACAGGGCCAGCGGGACGAGCGGTTCCGCGACCTTCGACTCCCAGGCGGCGAAGAGCGCGAAGCTCAGCACGGAGGCGCCGATGAAGGTCCAGGTCAGGCCATCGCCCCAGCCCCACTCCGGGGCCTTGATGAGCGCCCAGACCAGGCAGAACATGGCCGCGGACAGCAGCGCGATGCCGACGACGTCGAAGGACTTCGGCGCGTTCTCCGCCCGGTGGTCCTTGAGGATGACCACGCCGAGCACCACGGCGATGATGCCGACCGGCACGTTGATGAAGAAGACGGACTGCCAGCTGACGTGCTGGACGAGGAGACCGCCGAGGATCGGGCCGCCGGCCGTGGAGGCGCCGATCACCATGCCCCAGATGCCGATGGCCATGTTGAGCTTCTCGGCCGGGAACGTCGCCCGGAGCAGGCCGAGCGCGGCGGGCATCAGCAGGGCGCCGAAGAGCCCCTGGAGCACGCGGAAGGCGACGACCAGCGGGATGGTGTCGGAGAGGCCGATGGCCCCCGAGGCGGCGGCGAAGCCCACCACGCCTATGAGGAAGGTCTGGCGGTGGCCGAAGCGGTCGCCCAGCTTGCCCGCGGTGATCAGCGCGACGGCGAGGGCGAGGAAGTAGCCGTTGGTGATCCACTGCACCTCGGCGAAGGTGGCGCCCAGGTCCTTCTGGATGGCCGGGTTGGCGATCGCCACGATGGTGCCGTCCAGGGCGACCATCATCACGCCGATCGCGACGGCGAAGAGCGTCAGCCAGGGGTGGCCGCGGAGCCCCTTGGCCGGGGCCGGAACGGAGACGGGCTCCGGCGCCTCGTCCGCCTTGTCGACGGTGGTCTGACTAGTCATGCGCCGAGGTTAGTGACAGCGTCTGACAGTTGACAAACCATTTCACTAGTCGGTAACTGTCACGTGCCTCACAGGTAAGGTGAACCGGGCAAACAGCCGGAAAGAGGACCCTGGTGTGAAGACGACCGCGGAGAGCCCCAGGCCGGGGCTGCGCGAGCGCAAGAAGCAGCGCACCCGGGACGCCCTGCTGCGCGTGGCGCTCGAACTCTTCACCACCAAGGGGTACGAGGAGACGACCGTCGACGAGATCGCCGAGGCCGTCGACGTCTCCCAGCGCACGTTCTTCCGCTACTTCGCCAACAAGCAGGAGGCCGCCTTCGCGGTCCAGGAGATGGTGGAGGCGCGCTTCGTCCGCGCCCTGCGCGACCGCCCCGCCCACGAGGCCCCGCTGGTGGCGCTGCGCGGTGCCGTGCTGGGCGCCTGGGAGGCGATGGGCCAGTCCATCGAGGAGGTCGTCCCGGTCGAACTCCACATGCGGACCTACCAGATGATCGAGTCGACACCCGCCCTGCTCGCCGTCCACCTGCGCCGCTCCATCGAGATGGAGGACGAGATCGCCCGCGTGATCGCCGAGCGCGAGGGCCTCGACGTGGACGGCGACCCGCGCCCGCGCGTGGCGGTGGCGGCCTTCAGCGGCGTCATGCGCGTGACGGGACGGCTGTGGGGTGCGGGCGAGGACACCAGCCCGGAGTCGATCCGCGATCTCACGGAGACGTACCTCGACCACCTGGGGCCCGCCCTGGCCGAGGAGTGGCGCACCCCCCGCACCCTCTGAAGCCGCTCGGCCGACCGCCCGGCCCGGCCGTCCGGTCGACCGTCCAACCGGCCGGAGCCGCTCCTACGTTGAGCAGCCCCCCATACACCCTGGGTCGCTCGCCGTGTCGGCTTTGCCTCAATTACCCCTACGGAAACGTGATCTGCCTCACGCGATGCACGGTAAACATCACGATTCTCCTAGGGTGTTCCGTAGTGACTTCCTTCGACTCCTCCCCTCAACTCAACGCCTGGCGTGCCCTGCTCGCGCTCGCCGTCGTGTTCGTCATGCTCGCCACCACCGGCTGGACGGCCGTGCGCCACAACAGAGGCGACGCGTCGCCTCTGGAGGCCGCGCTCACCGCCTGGGAGAAGGGCAGCATCGACGGACGCGCGCTGCCCGACCCGGACGGGCCCGCCGGCCGCATCGCCCACTTCTTCGCCTCGCTCGACACGCAGCAGCGCAACCGGCTCGCCGCCCGCTACCCGCTCGCGGTCGGCAACATGAACGGTGCGCCCACCCGGCTCCGCTACCGCGCCAACCACATCGCACTGGGGCAGGCCCGCAAGGTGGAGCGCCAGCGCATGCGCGACAACCGCCTCTCCCCGCTGGGGAAGCAGGAGGCCGAGCGCAGAATGAAGCGGTTCGGGGTGATGATGCGCCCGGGACGCCAGGTGCTCGCCTTCGACCCCATGGGCGCGGGACGCATGGCCGAGGTCTTCGGAGACATGGACAAGGCCCGCCGCGTGTCGGTGGTCGTGCCCGGTGTCGACACCAACGTACTGACCTTCGAGCGCACGTTCCGCAAGTACTCCGCGCCGGTCGGCATGGCCAGGGCGCTCTACCGCGAGGAGCGTGCGGTGGACCCCCGCGCGCGTACCGCCGTGATCGCCTGGGCCGACTACACCGCGCCCGTCGGGATCGGCGTGGACGCGGCGACGGCGATGCGCGCCGAGGACGGCGCCACGCGCCTCGACTCCCTGGTGCGCGGCCTGCCCGGCCGCACGCCGGTCGCGCTGTACTGCCACAGCTACGGCTCCGTGGTGTGCGGTGTGGCCGCGCGGAAGCTGCCCCCGCGGGTCACGGACATCGCGGTGGCCGGCAGCCCCGGCATGCGCGCCGACTCGGCCTCGCACCTGGGTACGAAGGCCCGGATCTGGGCCACCCGGGACGGCGACGACTGGATCCAGGACGTACCGAACATGGAGATCGGCGGGCTCGGCCACGGCGCCGACCCGGTGGCCGTCGGCTTCGGCGCGCGCGTGCTCTCCGCGGCCGGCGCGCAGGGCCACACGGGCTATTTCGAGCCGGGCACGGAGAGCCTGCGCAACTTCGCGGAAATCGGCACCGGCGCGTACCACTCGGTGCGGTGCGCGAGCGACGACGACGCCTGCCGGAAGGGTTTTTCCGGCGCGGCGGCGGCCTGACGCGCGTAGAAATCGATGAAACAGCGGCCCGCCGCAGGAGGGACGGAGGCGCTCGTGCCGCCTACGATGAGCCGCATGGGTGATGTTCTGGCCGGATTTCATGCCGCCTGGGAGTTCGAGTCCGACTCCGTGGTCATCCGCTTCGAACGGGGGATCCGCACGCCGAAGCTCTTCCAGGCTCTCGGTGAGCGGCGCATCCCCCATGAGGCGATCGCGGCAGTGACGCTCTCCCCCGGCAAACGCGGGACCGTGGTGCTGCACGCCGTGCCGAGACCGGGCGCCGATCCGCTGATGGAGGCCGCGGCGGGCCAGCTCAAGGACGGCAGCGACCCGTACCGCCTGGTGCTGCCCGCGGAGCGGGAGACGCTCGCCGAGTACTACGCGGACGAGCTGCGGGCGCAGCTCGCCCCGGACCGCGAGGAGCCCGCGGACCGCTTCCTGGTGGCCGCCCCCGTGGCGCCCCTCCAGTTCAAGGCGTACGACGGGAAGGCGTCCTTCGACGGCAAGCAGGTGGCCTTCCGCTGGTTCTGGACGGGCGCGTCGTCGGCGAAGTGGAAGGCCGGGGACCAGAGCTTCCCCGTCACGGACCTGAGCGGCATCGAATGGCGCTCCCCGGAGGTCTTCGAGGGCCATCTGCGGCTGCTGCGCCGGGAGACCCCGGTGCAGCAGCCGGGCCAGCCCGACCAGGACCCGGCGGCCATCGTCTTCGGCCTCGGCTACGGCCCGGTCCACGAGTCGCTGCCGTTCGCCGCGTCGGTCCTCGCCGCGGTCCGCGCGTCGAGCCCGGCCCTGCTGCCCGACGGCGTCGGCGCGGGCGCGCCCGCGGTGCGGGCCGTGCGCCGCGATCCGGCGGACATCGCGGACCGCATCCGGCACCTCGGCGAGCTGCACCAGGCCGGCCTGCTCACGGACGACGAGTTCACGACGAAGAAGGCCGAGCTGCTGGCGGAGCTCTGACCGGGCCGCCGCTGCCGGCTACTCCCGGCCCGCCGAGGTGAAGGTCATGTCGGCGTAGCGGTTGCCCGCGACGTCGGCGGCGATCGGGTCGAGCAGGGCGAGGTCGTCGTCGGTGAGGACGATGCGTGTGGCCGCGGTGTTCTCCTCGACGCGGGCGGGCCTGCGGGTGCCGGGGATCGGGACGACGGGGAGGCCGTGGACCGCGGCCCGCTGCTGGACCCAGGCCAGGGCGATCTGCCCGAGGCTCGCTCCGTGGGCGTCGGCGACGGCGCGGACCGGGGCCAGGAGTGCGGCGTTGGCGGTGGCGTTCTCGCCGGTGAAGCGGGGCTGCTGACGGCGGAAGTCGTCCGCGGCGAGCTCCTTGTCCGCGTGGGTGAAGGAGCCGGTGAGGAAGCCACGGCCGAGCGGCGAGTAGGGCACGAGCGCCACGCCGAGCTCGGCGGCCGCGGGGACCACGCTCCGCTCGATGTCGCGGCTGAAGAGCGACCACTCCGACTGCACGGCGGCGATCGGGTGGACGGCGTGCGCCGCGCGCAGCTCGGCGCCGGTGACCTCGCTCAGGCCCACGTGCTTGACCTTGCCCGCGGCGACGAGCTCGGAGAGCACACCGACCGTCTCCTCGATGGGCACCTGCGGGTCGCGGCGGTGCATGTAGTAGAGGTCGACGACGTCCGTCTCCAGGCGGCGCAGGCTGGCGTCGATACTGGCGCGGATGTACTCGGGGGAGTTGTCGATGCGCCGCTTCGTCGGCTCGGCCGGGTCGATGGCCAGGGCGAACTTGGTGGCGAGGACGATCTCGTCGCGGTGTGCCTTGACGAAGGGGGCCAGGAACTTCTCGTTCTCGCCCATGCCGTAGACGTCGGCGGTGTCGTAGTGGGTGACGCCGAGGTCCAGGGCGCGGTCCAGGGTGGCCCTGGCCTCGCCGGTGTCCGTGGGGCCGTAGGCGAAGCTCATGCCCATGCAGCCGAGGCCCTGGACGCCGACCTCCGGGCCTTCGTCGCCGAGTCGCACCTTCGTGATGTTCGTGTCCGTCATCGTGTTCAGGGCCCTTCCGACGCCCGACGGGCGCCCGCGTATGTGTCGATCTTGTAGTCGAGGACGGCGAGGGTGTCCTGGAGCTCCGCGATGCGGGCGCGGACGTCGCGCCGGGTGCTCTCCAGGAGCTCCTGGCGCTCGGGGAAGGTGTGTTCGCCCTCGCGCACCAGTTCCGCGTAACGGACCATGTCCGCCACCGGCATCCCGGTCAGGCGCAGCTTGCCGACGAAGGCCAGCCAGTCCAGGTCGCGGCTGCTGTAGCGGCGCTGGCCGGTGTGGGAGCGGTCGATGTGCGGCATCAGGCCGATCCGCTCGTACCAGCGCAGGGTGTAGGCGCTGAGCCCGGTACGGGCGGCGACTTCGCTGATCGTGTAGCGGTCCTCACCGTTCGGCCGGGCTGGTGCGCTGCTGGTCTCCGTCACCGTCATGCCCCTCACGCTAGAACCCTGGAGTGCACTCCAAGCAAGGGGGAATCCGCGGGCACCTGCGGCCGCGGTGGAAATTCAGGAGACGCCCCGCCCCCTGGTCACTACGGTCCCGGCCATGAGTCTTGTACGTCGTGCGACGCCAGAGGATGCCGAGGAACTGCTCAGGCTGCGGCAGGTGATGATCGATGCGGTGCACACGGCCCACTCGGGGGGCGCGTCCGACACCAGTTGGCACGCCGAGTCCGTGCCGACCCTGCGGCGCCGCCTCGCGGAGGCCGAGGGGAACTTCGCGGCGTTCGTGATCGACCATCCGGAGCGGCCGGGCGGGCTCGCGGCGCTGGCCGTCGGGACGGTCGAGTACCGGATCGGGCGGGCCGGCAATCCGCACGGCCGCGTCGGCCAGGTGTTCAGTGTGGCCACCGACCCGGACCAGCGGCGCAAGGGGCATGCGCGCGCCTGCATGGAGGTGCTGCTCGACTGGTTCCGTGAGCAGGGGGCGGCCAGCGTGGACCTCAACGCGTCGCAGGAGGCGGAGCCGCTGTACGTCTCGCTCGGCTTCGTGCGCAAGCCCGACCCCTCGATGCGGCTCACCTTGTAGGGCGCTTAGGCTCGGGGGCATGCAGAGCCTGGCGTTGATCGAGAACTGGCCGGTCCCCACCGCTGCCGCGGCCGTCGTCCGTGCGGACGGCACCGTCGTCGGGACGCACGGCCCCACGGACCGGCGGTTCGCCCTCGCCTCGGTCACCAAGCCCCTCGCGGCGTACGCGGCCCTCGTCGCGTACGAGGAAGGGGCGGTCGAGCTCGACGAGCCCGCCGGGCCCGAGGGGTCGACCGTGCGGCATCTGCTGGCGCACACCAGCGGCCTCGCCTTCGACGAGCACCGGGTGACGTCGGCGCCGGGGACGCGGCGGCTGTACTCGAACGCGGGCTTCGAGGTGCTGGGCGACCACATCGCCAAGGCGACGGACATCCCCTTCGGGGAGTATCTGCGCCAGGCGGTGCTCGAGCCGCTCGGGATGACCGCGACCGCGCTGGAGGGCGACGGGTCGCCCGCCAAGGACGGGGTGTCCACGGTCGACGACCTCGTCAGGTTCGCCGCGGAGGTGCAGGCCCCCCGGCTGCTCGACGCGCGGACCGTGGCGGCGGCGATGACGGTGACGTACCCGGGCCTGAAGGGCGTCCTGCCGGGATACGGGCATCAGAACCCGAACGACTGGGGCCTCGGGTTCGAGATCCGGGACTCCAAGACGCCGCACTGGACGGGAAGTTCCTCGTCACCCCGTACGTTCGGGCACTTCGGGCAGGCGGGGACGTTCCTGTGGATCGACCCGGACGCGGGGGCGGCCTGTGTCGCGCTCACCGACCGGCCCTTCGGGCCGTGGGCCGCCGAGGTGTGGCCCCCGTTCACGGACGCGGTGCTCTCCGAGCTGCGCGGCTGACCGGGCGCCCCTGGGGCGGCTAGGGTGCGTCCGCCATCTCCCAGATCAGCAGTTCCGCCGCGCCCGAGGCCACCCCTTCCAGGCCCGCCCCGCCGGTGATCCGCGCGGCGTCGCCCGGCCCCAACTCCTCCTCGGCCAGGGCGACTTCGCCGCGCACCACATGGACGTACACGAACGGCGCGGCCGGCACCGCGAACCGCTCGCCCGCCGCCGGGCGCCGCACATGGAGCAGCGCCCCGGCGCGGGGCACCGCGTACGGCGTCGAGTCGGCGATCCCGCGGACCACTTCGTAGGCCGGGTCGCCGCCCGGGGCGAGGGGGGCCAGCCACATCTGGACGAAGACGAGCGGGGCCGCGCCGTCATTGCGTTCCACATGGCGGACGCCGCCCGCCGCGGACAGGTGCTGCACGTCGCCGGGGCGGACCAGCGACGCGTGGCCCGCCGAGTCGCGGTGGGTGAGCTCGCCCTCGACGACCCAGGTGATGATCTCGGTGTGGCTGTGCGGGTGTTCGTCGAAGCCCGCGCCGGGCGCGAGGCGCTCTTCGTTGCAGGCCAGGACCGCGCCGAAGCGGAGGTTGTCCGGGTCGTAGTGCGGCCCGAAGGAGAAGGCGTGGAAGGACTCGATGCCGGCCGCGGTCTCCCCGCCGCGGTACCGGTCGCCGGAGCGCCGTACGTCTGTCACGCGTCCCACCGTAGCCCCGGCACCGCACGTCCCCGCCCCGATAAGGCAGTCTTGTCCCGTGCCCGAACCCTCAGCGAACGAAGCCCACCAGGAGTCCCGCCGGGAATCCCGCCCGGAGTCCGGCCAGGACGCCCGCCGGTCCGCCCACGCCCACACCGCGACCCTGAAGCGGCTGGAGAAGTCGTCAGGGAGCCTCGCGGCGCAGGCCATCGCGCGGATGGACGAGACGCTGTCCTGGTACCGGGCGATGCCGCCGGAGAACCGCTCCTGGATCGGTCTGGTCGCGCAGGCCGGTATCGCCGCGTTCACCGAGTGGTTCCGGCACCCGGACGCCCCCCAGGCCATCTCCACCGATGTCTTCGGCACCGCTCCCCGCGAGCTGACCAGGGCGATCACCCTGCGCCAGACCGTGGAGATGGTGCGTACGACGATCGAGGTGATGGAGTCCGCGATCGACGAGGTCGCGGCCCCCGGCGACGAGTCCGTGCTCCGGGAGGCCCTGCTCGTCTACGCCCGCGAGATCGCCTTCGCCACCGCGCAGGTGTACGCGCAGGCCGCGGAGGCACGCGGTGCCTGGGACGCCCGCCTGGAGTCCCTGGTGGTGAACGCGGTGCTCTCCGGGGAGGCCGACGAGGGCGCCGTCTCGCGCGCCGCCGCGCTCGGCTGGAACTCGCCCGACCATGTCTGCGTGGTCCTCGGCACCGCCCCCGACGGCGACAGCGAGCTCACCGTCGAGGCCATCCGCCGCGCCGCCCGGCACGCGAAATTGCAGGTCCTGACCGGTGTCCTCGGCACCCGCCTGGTCGTCATCGCGGGCGGCAACGACAATCCGCTGCATGTGGCGAAGTCCTTGATCGGGCCGTACGCCGCGGGTCCCGTGGTGGCGGGACCGATCGTTCCCGACCTGCTCGCCGCGACCCGTTCCGCGCAGGCCGCGGCCGCCGGACTCAAGGCCTGTGCCGCCTGGCAGGACGCCCCGCGGCCGGTCCTCGCGGACGATCTGCTGCCGGAGCGCGCGATGGCGGGGGATCCGGCGGCCCGTGAGCAGCTGGTGGAGGAGATCTACAGACCGCTGGAGGAGGCGGGTTCCGCGCTCCTGGAGACGCTGAGCGTCTACCTGGAGCAGGCGAGCAGCCTCGAAGGGGCGGCCCGGATGCTCTTTGTTCATCCCAACACCGTGCGCTACCGGCTCCGACGTGTGACTGACGTCACCGGTTGGTCACCTTCCGATGTGCGCTCCGCCTTCACGCTGCGGATCGCGCTGATTCTGGGACGTCTGGCCGACGGGGATCTTCAATCGTAGGGTTTTGTCGAGCTCCTACAATTCCCTCAGCCGTTCTTCGTCCCTGTCCCCACGGGCGGCCCCCGCCGTCCACAAGAGAGAGTGTAAGAGTGCTCGTACTCGTCGCTCCCGGCCAAGGCGCTCAGACGCCCGGCTTCCTGACCCCCTGGCTCGACCTCCCCGGTGCTGCCGACCGCATCGCCGCCTGGTCGGACGCCATCGGGCTCGACCTCGCCCATTACGGCACCCAGGCCGACGCGGACGCGATCCGCGACACGGCCGTGGCCCAGCCGCTGCTCGTGGCCGCCGGACTGCTGTCCGCCGCGGCACTCGGTGACATCACGCCGGGCGCCGTCGCCGGACACAGCGTCGGCGAGATCACCGCCGCCGCGTACGCCGGGGTGCTGAGCGACGACGCGGCCATGGGCTTCGTCCGCACCCGCGGCCTGGCGATGGCGGAGGCCGCCGCGGTCACGGAGACCGGCATGGCGGCGCTGCTCGGCGGCGACCCCGAGGTCACCGTCCCGCACCTCCACAAGCTCGGTCTGACCCCGGCGAACGTGAACGGCGCGGGCCAGATCGTCGCGGCGGGTACGCTGGAACAGCTGGAGGCCCTTCAGGCCGACAAGCCCGAAGGTGTCCGCAAGGTCGTCGCCCTCAAGGTCGCGGGCGCGTTCCACACGGAGCACATGGCGCCCGCCGTGGGGCGGCTGGAGCAGGCCGCGGCCGGTCTCACCGCCGCCGACCCGACGGTTCCGTACGTGTCGAACCGCGACGGCCGCACGGTCGCCACCGGTGCCGACGTGATCTCCCGCCTGGTCGGCCAGGTCGCCAACCCGGTCCGCTGGGACCTGTGCATGGAGACCTTCGAGGAGCTCGGTGTGACCGCGCTGATCGAGGTCTGCCCCGGTGGCACCCTGACCGGTCTGGCCAAGCGCGCGCTGAAGGGCGTCCAGACGCTCGCGGTGAAGACCCCCGAGGACCTCGACGCGGCCCGCGCGCTCGTCGCCGAGCATTCCTGAGCCGACGACAGACAAGGAGCCGTAGCGCATGTCGAAGATCAAGGCCGGCAAGGGCCATCCGTACGCGCGGATCATGGGCGTCGGCGGCTACCGGCCCACCCGTGTGGTGCCGAACGAGGTCATCCTGGAGACGATCGACTCGTCCGACGAATGGATCCGTTCCCGCTCCGGCATCGCGACCCGCCACTGGGCCTCCGAGGAGGAGACCGTGGCCGCGATGTCGGTCGAGGCGTCGGGCAAGGCGCTCGCGGACGCGGGCATCGCGCCCGCGCAGATCGGTGCCGTGATCGTCTCCACCGTCTCGCACTTCAAGCAGACCCCGGCCATCGCGACCGAGATCGCGGACAAGATCGGCGCGGGCAAGCCCGCCGCGTTCGACATCTCCGCGGGCTGCGCCGGCTTCGGCTACGGCCTGACGCTGGCCAAGGGCATGGTCGTCGACGGCTCCGCCGAGTACGTCCTGGTCATCGGTGTGGAGCGGCTCAGCGACCTCACCGACCTGCACGACCGCGCGACGGCGTTCCTCTTCGGGGACGGCGCGGGCGCCGTGGTCGTGGGCCCGGCCAAGGAGCCGATGATCGGCCCGACGGTCTGGGGCTCGGAGGGCGACAAGGCCGAGACGATCAAGCAGACCGAGCCCTGGGACGTGTACCGCAACGGCGGGGCCCCCGCCAAGTACCCTGCGATCACGCAGGAGGGCCAGGCGGTCTTCCGCTGGGCCGTGTTCGAGATGGCGAAGGTCGCCCAGCAGGCGCTGGACGCGGCCGGAATCACCGCGGACGACCTGGACGTCTTCATTCCGCACCAGGCCAACGAGCGGATCATCGACTCGATGGTGAAGACTCTCAAACTGCCCGAACACGTCACGGTCGCCCGTGATGTGCGCACCACCGGCAACACCTCGGCCGCCTCGATCCCGCTCGCGATGGAGCGGCTCCTGGCGACCGGCGAGGCGAAGAGCGGCGACACCGCGCTCGTCATCGGCTTCGGGGCGGGTCTCGTGTACGCCGCCACGGTCGTTACCCTCCCCTAGGCATCACGTGCGGATCACCCGGTCCGCACCCACGACGCCACACCCTCTGGATACACAAGAAGGAGCGCCAACATGGCCGCCACGCAGGAAGAGATCGTCGCCGGTCTCGCGGAGATCGTCAACGAGATCGCCGGCATCCCGGTCGAGGACGTCCAGACGGACAAGTCCTTCACCGACGACCTGGACGTCGACTCGCTGTCCATGGTCGAGGTCGTCGTCGCCGCCGAAGAGCGCTTCGACGTCAAGATCCCGGACGACGACGTCAAGAACCTCAAGACGGTCGGCGACGCGACCGAGTACATCCTGAAGCACCAGGCCTGATCCAGGCCGTGCTCAGTCGCCACCCGGCGGTGGCGCCGCTGATCCCCTCAACACCGTGGAGAATTTTCCTGTGAACTCGACCAATCGCACCGTGGTCGTCACCGGTATCGGCGCAACCACACCGCTGGGTGGCGACGCAGCCTCGACGTGGGAGGGCCTGCTCGCGGGCCGTTCCGGCGTCAGCACGCTGGAGCAGGACTGGGCAGCCGAGCTGCCGGTCCGCATCGCCGGCCAGATCGCCGTGGAGCCGGGCGAGGTCATCCCCCGCCCGCAGGCCCGCAAGCTGGACCGGTCGGCGCAGTTCGCGCTGATCGCCGCCAAGGAGGCCTGGGCGGACGCCGGCTACACCGCCAAGGCAGGCGAGGACACCAACGTGGACCCGCACCGTCTCGGCGCGGTCATCGCCTCCGGCATCGGCGGCGTGACCACGCTCCTCGACCAGTACGACGTGCTCAAGGAGAAGGGCGTACGCCGCGTCTCCCCGCACACCGTGCCGATGCTGATGCCCAACTCCCCGGCGGCCAACGTCGGCATCGAGCTGGGCGCCATGTCGGGCGTCCACACCCCGGTGTCGGCCTGCGCCTCGGGCGCGGAGGCCATCGGCTACGCGATCGAGATGATCCGCACCGGCCGTGCCGACGTCGTCGTCGCGGGCGGCACGGAGGCGGCGATCCACCCGCTGCCCATCGTCGCCTTCGGCAACATGATGGCGATGTCCAAGAACAACGACGACCCGCAGGGCGCCTCGCGTCCCTACGACGCGGACCGCAACGGCTTCGTGCTCGGTGAGGGCGCCGGTGTGATCGTCCTGGAGTCCGAGGAGCACGCCAAGGCCCGCGGCGCCAAGATCTACGCGGAGGCCGTCGGCCAGGGCATCTCGGCCGACGCGCACCACATCACGCAGCCCGAGCCGTCCGGCAACGGCATCGCCGCGGCGCTCCAGAACCTGATCGACACGACGGACCTCAAGCCCGCCGAGATCGTGCACGTGAACGCGCACGCGACCTCGACGCCGCAGGGTGACGTCGCGGAGATCAAGGCGCTGCGCAAGGCGTTCGGCGACGACGTGGACCACATGGCGATCTCCAGCACCAAGTCGATGACCGGGCACCTGCTCGGTGGCGCGGGCGGCGTGGAGACCGTGGCGACGGTCCTCGCGCTGAAGCACCGGATGGCCCCGCCGACGATCAACATCGACAACCTCGACCCCGAGGTCGACGCGGACATCGTCCGCGGCGAGGCCCGTCCGCTGCCCGAGGGCACGATCGCGGCGCTGAACGATTCGTTCGGCTTCGGCGGCCACAACGTCGTCCTGGCGTTCCGCAGCGTCTGAGTCTTCCGTACATGACGCGAAGGGGCCCCACCCATGGGTGGGGCCCCTTCGCGTGGGTCAGACCACTTGGTGCAGCCAGCGCACGGGCGCCCCTTCGCCCGCGTACCTGAAGGGCTCCAGTTCGTCGTCCCAGGGCTTGCCGAGGAGCTTGGCGAGCTCCGCCTCCAGGTTGCTCTCGCCGCGCTGCGAGCGGGCCAGCGCGGCGCGGAGCCGGTCCTCGGGGATCAGGATGTCGCCGTGGATGCCGGTCACGGCGTGGTAGATGCCGAGCTCGGGCGTGGCGCTGTACCGCTCGCCCTCGGCGCTGGTGCAGGGCTCCGCCGTCACTTCGAAGCGCAGCAGATCCCAGCCGCGCAGGGCGGAGGCGAGCTTGGAGGCGGTGCCCACCGAGCCCTGCCAGGAGAATTCGGATCTCCAGGTGCCCGGCGCCGCGGGCTGTCTGATCCAGTCGAGGCTCACACGCGCACCGAGCACGCCCGCGACAGCCCACTCGACGTGTGGGCACAGCGCGCGCGGAGCGGAGTGCACGTACAGAACTCCACGTGTCGTCACCGGGACCTCCAGTGTGGGTCGAGGTTCGCCTTCCCCAGCGGCCTCGCGCCCGTGCCGAGCAGTTTTCCCCAAATACTAGATAAACCTGGGAAAAGGGGACAGATGTGACGTGATGTAATTTAGCGGAACCACCGCAGCGGGGCGCCACCGGGTGGACCACCCGCCTGTCGCCGCCGTGGCAGCAGTGGCCCGGCGGCTACGGGCCGAGGCTACCGTGCGGCGGCGCAAGGAGTGTGACGTACCGTCGGTCCGAAGGCCAGGAAACTCCGACCTTTCACCCGGCGGGGCGCAACCCCGGCCACGCGCACGACGTCACGTTGAACGACCGAGGGGAGCAGGGGATGCGCAACCGCAGGCACCGCTCGCGTGCCGTCGTCGCCCTCGCGACGACGGCCCTTCTCTGCGGCGGTGCGCTCACCGCGTGCGACGCGCAGGGCGGCAACTCCGGGGCGCCCGGCGGCTCGTCCGCCCACCGGCCGTCCCCGAAACCCACCCCCTCCTGGGACACCTCGCCCCGCTCGCTGGCCGCCGTCGGCGACTCCATCACGCGCGGCTTCGACGCCTGCTCGGTGCTCTCCGACTGCCCCGAGGCGTCCTGGGCGACCGGCACCGACACCGAGATCAACAGCCTGGCGACGCGGCTGCTCGGGAAGGAGCGCGCCGCCACGCACAGTTGGAACCACGCGAAGACCGGCGCCCGCATGGCGGATCTGACCGGGCAGGTCGAGGAGGCCGCCGCCGAGCGCCCTGAGCTGGTGACGGTGATGACGGGTGCCAACGACGCCTGCCGCTCGTCGGCCGACGCGATGACGCCGGTCGCGCGGTTCCGCGCCGACTTCCAGGAGGCGATGCGCACGCTCCGCCGCGAGCTGCCGAAGGCGCAGGTGTACGTGGCGTCGGTGCCGGACCTGAAGCGGCTCTGGTCCCAGGGGCGGACCAATCCGCTGGGCAAGCAGGTGTGGAAGCTGGGCATCTGCGCCTCCATGCTGGCGGACCCGGACGACCTGGACGTGCGGGCGACACAGCGGCGGGACGCGGTGCGGGACCGTGTGGTCGCGTACAACGAAGTCCTCAAAGAGGTGTGTGAGAAGGACCGGCGCTGCCGGCACGACGGCGGGGCGGTCTTCGACTACCGCTTCGACGGCGACCAGTTGAGCCACTGGGACTGGTTCCACCCCAGCAAGAACGGCCAGGCGCGGCTCGCCGAGATCGCCTACCGACAGGTGACGTCGCGGAAGCCCGCCGCCTAGCGGGGTGGTCCTGGCGCGGGCCCCGTTAGGGTCTCGATCATGCGCAGTGAACTCTTCGGGACGCTTCCCGACGGCAGCCCCGTCCACCGTTGGACGCTGGAAAGGGCCGGGGTGCGGGTGCGTGTCCTGACGTACGGCGGGATCGTGCAGTCGGTGGACGTCCCGGACCGGTCGGGGCGTGTGGTGCCGGTGGCGCTGGGCTTCGAGCGGCTCGACGGCTATCTGGCACACCCGGGGCCGTACTTCGGGGCGCTGGTGGGGCGGTACGCGAACCGGATCGCGGGTGGTTCCTTCGTCCTCGACGGGCGGACGTACACCCTCGCGCGGAACAACGGGCCCAACGCGCTGCACGGCGGGGAGCGCGGCTTCGACAAGCACGTCTGGGACGCGGAGCCCGCGGGCGCGCACGGGGTGCGGCTCTCGCGGGTCTCCCCCGACGGCGAGGAGGGCTATCCCGGGCGGCTCGTGGTCTCGGCGACGTACTCGCTGGACGGGGCGGGGGCGCTGCGGATCGCGTACGGGGCGACGACCGACGCGCCGACCGTCGTGAACCTCACCAACCACACGTACTGGAACCTCGCAGGGGCGGGGACGGGGAGCGCCCTCGGGCACGAGGTGCGGATCGCGGCCTCCCGCATCACCCCGACGGACGGTGCCGGGATTCCGACCGGGGTGTACGAGGACGTGGCGGGGACCCGGTTCGACTTCCGTGCGGCTCGCGGGGCCGGGCCCGGCCACGACCACAACTACGTGCTGGACAAGGGGGTCACGGCACAGCCGGTCGAGGTGGCCGTGGTGCGCGACCCCGGCTCCGGGCGGACCCTGACCGTCGCGACGACGGAGCCGGGCCTTCAGCTGTACACGGCGGACCACTTCGCCCCGGAGCTCCCCTTCCCGCCCTGCGGCGGGATCGCGCTGGAGACCCAGCGGTTCCCCGACTCGCCGCACCGGCCGCACTTTCCTTCCACGGTGCTGCGGCCGGGCGAGGCGTACGCGTCGGAGACGGTGTACGGCTTCTCATGAATTGCCTTGACCCGCGGGCTCCTTGACGGCTTCCATGCGGGGCCGGAGCGATGAACCGAGGGGGACATGTGGGCAGCGGGAAGATGCACGCCGACGAGGCCGACATCGACGAGGGGCTGGTGCGGCGGCTGGTCGGTGCGCAGTTCCCCGCGTGGGCCGGGCTGCCCGTGGAGCGGGTCGAGTCGGCCGGGACGTCCAACGCCATGTACCGGCTCGGCGCGGACATGGTCGTACGGCTGCCGCGGGTGGCGGGCGCCGCCGAGGACGTGGAGCGGGAGCAGGTGTGGCTGCCCCGGCTCGCACCCGCGCTGCCCGTCGCCGTCCCGGTGCCGCTCGGGAAGGGGCGGCCGGGCGACGGGTACCCGTACGCGTGGTCGGTGTTCCGGTGGCTGGACGGCACGACACCGGACCCGGCCCGGCCGCTCGCGGAGCCCGCCCTCCTCTCCCGGTTCGCCGAGGACGTCGCGGAGTTCGTGACCGCCCTGCGCGAGGTGGACGCGGCCGGGGCGCCCACCTCCTACCGCGGCGACCCGCTCGCCGGGCGCGACACCCACACCCGCGAGGTGATCGCCGGACTCGGCGGGCTCATCGACGGGCGGGCCGCGACCGCCGTGTGGGAGGCCGCCGTACGCGCCCCGGCGTGGGAGGGCCCCGGCGTCTGGGTGCACGGGGACCTGCAACCGGGCAACGTCCTCGTCGACGGGGGCCGCCTCAGCGCCGTCATCGACTTCGGCTGCATGGGTACGGCGGATCCCGGGGTCGACCTGATCGCCGCGTGGTACCTGATGGACGCCGGGGCCCGCCGCACCTTCCGCGCCGCGCTCGGCCCGGCCGCCGACGACGCCATGTGGGCGCGCGGCCGGGGCTGGGCCCTCACGATCGCCGCCACGGAACTCGCGTACTACCAGGAGACGAACCCGGTGATGGCGAACACCGCGCGCCGCGTCATCGGCCGACTGCTCAGCGCCGGGGACTCAGCAGCAGATGGATCACGAGCCCTGTGATCAGCGCGGGCGGGGCCGAGGGAGGTGCCGGTCCTTGCGGTGACCGCCCGCCGGGTCACCCAGGAGCGCGGGGAACTTCTGGTCGACGGTACGCCGGGGTACCCAGGGGCGCGGGGAACTGCGCGACCAGCCCCCACCGGCCCGCAGGCGAGGGACCGCTCACCCCACCCGCACCGTCAGGCCCTCCGCGTACCTCTTCAGCACCTCCCGCGCCGACTCCGGCGTGTGGTGGCCCACCAGTACCTGCGCGGTGAGGCCGTCCGTCAGAGCCACCAAGGCGTGGGCCTCCGCGGAGGGGTCCAGCGAGGAGGTCAACTCACCCGTGTCCTGGCCGTAGCCGATCAGCCAGACGAGGAGTTCGTGGAGTTTCGCGTACGTCTCGCGCAGCACCTTCGCCAACTCGCCGCTCACCGCCGCGTGCGCGACGAACGCCCCCCAGACCCGCGCCTCCGTCTCGTCCTCCGGCTCGACGAGCGCCAGGGCGCAGAGCGTGCGGTCCAGCAGGGTCACGGCCGACTCCGGGGTGCCCGACGCCGCGATGCGTGCCTTCGCCCGGTCGCCGATCCGCTGCGAGATGCCCTCCAGGGCGAAGAGCAGCATCTCGTCCTTCGTACGGAAGCACCGCTGTACCGCGCCCATCGACACCCCCGCCTCAGTCGCCACGTCGCGCAGGCTGACGGCCTCCATCCCGGAGCGTGCGATCAGGAGGCACACCGCCTCGGCGATGCGGGCCCGGCGGTCCTCGTAGTCGACCTGCTTGGGCATGGTTCGCGTGCCTTTCCTTACGGGGGGCGGGAGCGGGGTGCGAGCCCCGGGGCTTTTCGATGCGGTTGCATCGTATCCCGCCTCACGTGCATGATGTGATGCGACCGCATCGGAACAAGCGGCGCAACCGCCCTACCTGTAGCGCCGCTCATGAGGAGACGAGATACGTGGCCAGCAAGACGAAGACCAAGACCAAGACGTCGTCCGCGGGGCTTCTTGCCCTCTTCGGTTTCATCCTGCTCGTGCAGGGCTTCGGCTCCGCGATCACGGAAGCCGGCTGGGACACCTCGTTCGGCGTCTCCGCCCTGCTGCGGAAGGCCGGCGCCCCGGTCTGGACCGACCTCGTGGTCGGAGCGGTCGGGTGTGCGCTGCTCGCGGCCGCGGCCCGCAGCCGGTTCGGGCGGAAGGCACCGTAGCGCTCACCCCACGCGCCCCGCGATACTTCCGCCACCTCACCGGTTACGGAAGGACTCGCGTGCACATACGAATCGGCGCTCTCGGCGTCGCCGCCCTGCTGGCCGGGCTGGGGCTCGGCTTCCCGGCGCCCGCCTCCGCCACCCCCACCGCCCCCGCGGCCCCCACCGCGCCCACCGCCCCCACCGTCGAGGAAGCGCGGCTCGACCGTGCCGCCCCTCGGGAGATCCTGCGGCGCAGCGGCTTCGACACCGCCGCCCCCGAGCTGGCGCGTGCGCTGGAGCGGGCCCGCTCCTACGACCAGGCCCGGCGTCTCGTCGTACGCGAAGGGAAGTCCCTGTGGCGGCGGGCCGTCGACCGGGCGCAGGGCGAGCAGCAGGCAGGGCTCAGCAAGGACGACGACCGGCCGCTCTACTGGGCCCGGCTCGGCATGACGCGGGAGCTGCGGCAGTGGGAGCCCTCCCGCTTCGCCCTCGCCGAGGGTCAACGGGGCAAGCTCATTGGCGCGTTGGAACGCTCGTCCCGCGGGCAGGACACCGTCGACCACCGCTCCGGCAAGCACGGGCACGGGCACGTCAAGCGCATCCTCGTCACCGGCTTCGACCCCTTCACCCTCGACCGCGACGTCCGGATCAGCAATCCGTCGGGCGCCGCGGCGCTCGCCCTGGACGGCACGACGATCCGGACCGCCGACGGGCCCGCGCGCGTCGAGGCAATGGTCTTCCCGGTCCGCTGGGACGACTTCGCGGACGGCGCCGTGGAGCGGGCGCTCCGCCCGCACCTGCCTCGCGTCGACCTCTTCACCACCATCAGCCAGGGCCGCGTGGGCCGGTTCGACATCGAGCGGACCAACGGCGCCTGGCGCGGCGGCTTCGCGGACAACGAGAACCTGTCACGCACCGGTACCGTGCCGGTGCGCGATCCCGCCACGCAGCCCCAGTGGACGTCGACGACCCTCCCGTACAAGGAGATCGTCGCGGCGAAGACGGGCCGCTTCCCGGTGTACGACAACACGTCGGTGACCGAGATACCTGCGGGCGGCACCGAGCCCGTGGTCCGGCCGGGCGGGCCCACCGAGGGGTCGACGGCGCGCGCGGGCGGCGGCGGGGACTATCTGTCGAACGAGATCGCCTACCGGGCGACGCTGCTGCGGGACCGCCTCGGGCTGCGCGACCGGCTGCCCGGCGGGCATGTGCACACGCCCGTCCTTCAGTTCGGCGCGGGGAACACCGACCCGGCGACGGGCGCCGTGACCGATCCCGAGTTCGTGCGGAACCGGCTCGACATCATCGCTCAGGTGCGGGGCATCCTCGGCGCGGCCGCCTCGTCGTCCTGACGGCCCGAGGGACCGTTCTCGCCCAGCAGGTCCCGGGCCATCAGCGTCGCGCCCGCGACCGCGCCCGGCATCAGGAACACCGCGACGAAGGGCACCAGGAAGGCGACGGCGAGCGGCGTCCCGAAGCCCCAGGCGAGGGTCTTGCGGGCGCGCAACAGGGCGAGCCTTTCGCGGAGTTCGACACCGCGGCGCTGCATGGCGACCGCGGTGAGCTCCTCGACCAGGAAGAAGCCGGTCACGCAGAAGCCGATCACGGGCACCACGGTCTGGCCGACGACGGGGATGAAGCCGAGCGCGAAGAGCAGCACGCCCCAGCAGAGCGCGCGCACGACGATGCGCAGGCTGTCCCGCGCCGAGATCCACAGGTCACGCCAGAACGGCAGCCCCGACTCGGGGGCGTGGCCGCACTCGGAGATGTCGACCTGCTCGGACAGCTTCTCGTAGAAGGGGTCGCCGATGAGCAGGGTCACCGCGGTGAAGGTGAGGACGGACAGCAGCAGCGCGAGGGCGAAGAGCAGGGCCGTCAGGAAGCCGCGGAACAGGCCGAGCCAGGGTGACGACCAGTCGTCGGCGAAGGGCGTGGCCCAGCCGACGAGGTCGTCGCCCCACAGGGCGAGCGACACGAGCGCGCCCGCGTAGAGGACGAGCGTGATGAGGCCGGGCAGCAGCCCCCATCCGTACTGCTTGCCGTGCTGGGCGACCCAGCGCTGGCCCTTCATCAAGTAGCCGAAGCCCACACCCAGATCGCGCATGCGGCACACCCTAGCCGCAGGTGGGCGGGGGTTTGCCCGGCGGCGGTCGGCAGGACTGTCACAGGTGGTGCACAAGTGTGGAACAAGGCCCTCTTGTTGAACGGGAGTTGAACCGGTAAGACCTCGCTTACCGATCTCCCGGAGGTACGTATGGGTATATCCCGGCCATCCAGACCCGTTCTGCTCACCACCGCCGCCACCGCGGGCGCGCTGGTCCTCACCGCGCTCGCCCCGGGCAGCGCGAGCGCCGACCCGACGCCGCGCCCCGCCGTCCGCGAGGGCTCGCCGCTCGGCTCCGGCCGGGCCGCCACGGCGCCGGAAGCGGCCGCCGAGCGCGCCCTCCGCGACGCGGGGAGCACGGGGGACGCGGGTCTCGCCGACGACAAGGGTCTCGCCGGCGCCAAGGGCCGCGGCTATCCGCGCGAGCTGAAGCTCACCGCACCCCCGGAGAACCCTGCCGACAAGTCGATAAAACTGGGGCTCACGCCGTACCACGGCATAGCCCCGAAGCTGAACGCCCTGCAACGCCTCGGCGACCGCGTGAGCGTGGAGATCGCGGGCCGTTCCGCGGGCGGGCACCAGCTCTACCTGGTGACGGTCACCGCCCCCGAGTCCGCGCGGGAGACGGCCCGGCAGGAGCGGATGCGCGAGCGCATCGAGGACTCCCCCGCGGCCGCCGCCCGGGACAGGACGATCAAGTCCGCGTACAAGACGCCCGTCTTCATCAACAACAACATCCACGGCAACGAGTGGGAGGGCACCGACGCCGCCCTGAAGCTCATCGAGAAGCTGGCGAAGGCGAAGGACCGGAAGAGCCGGTCGCTGCTCGCCCACAACCGCCTCTACTTCAACATCACCACCAACCCCGACGGCCGTGTCGCGGGCACCCGCGCCAACGCCAACGGCTTCGACCTCAACCGCGACTTCGTCACCGCCTCGCAGCCCGAGACCCGCGCGGTCCGGCGGATCGCCATCACCAAGCAGCCCGCCGTCATGATCGACCTGCACGGGTACGTGAACGGCACGCTGATCGAGCCGACCACTCCCCCGCACGGCGAGAACTACGAGTACGACCTCTTCCTCAAGAATTCCTACGCCAACGCCCTCGGCATGGAGGCCGCCGTCAACGGGCTCGGCTACACCGAGGAGAAGGACGGTGTGAAGCCCGCCGTCATTCCCTTCCGGGACCAGGAGGAGGGCTGGGACGACTGGCCGCCGATCTTCACCCCGCAGTACATGCCGTTCCACGGCGCGGTCGCGACGCACACCATCGAGTTCCCGATGCAGGTGAACAACGCCGCGTACGACACGCAGCCGGTCGCGGAGCTGCGCCGCAGGGCCGCGATCAACGTGGACATCGCGGGCGCCGCGATGCGCGCCACCCTTGACTGGACCGACCGCCACCGCGCCTCGGTGATCGCCGACCAGATCGAGGTCTTCCGGCGGGGCGCGACGGGCGCCGAGCAGGTCCCGGTGTCGGAGGAGACGGTGCCGGGGGTGCCCGGCATCGGCCCCGAGGACGTGTACACGACCAAGTTCCCGCGCGCGTACGTGATCCCCGCGGACGGGCGCGGTCAGCGGTCCGCGCCGGCGGCGGCGCGGCTCGTCGACCATCTGGTCGCCAACGACGTGCGGGTGAAGCGCGCGAGCCACGGCTTCCGGCTCGGCGGACGGACGTATCCGAAGGGGTCGTACGTCGTCGACATGCACCAGCCGAAGCGCGGCCTCGCCAATGTGATGCTGGCCGACGGGCGCGACATCAGCGACAAGGTGTCGACCATGTACGACATCTCGGGGTGGAGCCTCGGCCGCCTGTGGGGCGCGAGCGTGGACTCCGTCGAGAGCGGTGACCTGCGTGGCGTGCACGGCCGCACGGTGCGTGCCGCGTCCCGCGTCGGGTACGTGGCGCCGCACGGCGACCTGCGGCTGCGCCTCGACGACCCGCGCGAGATCGCCGCGCTCAACTCCCTTCTGGACAAGGGGGTTTCCGTGCGGCGCGACCGGGACGGCAGTGCCGTCGTGCCGTCGTCCGCGCGACGTGCCGCGACCGCCGCCGCGAAGGAGTACGACGTCGCCTTCGACGCCACGAAGGCGAAGGGCGGCGCCGCGCTGCACCGCACACGGGTCGCGGCGGCCGTCACGCCGGGCGAGCTGTTCGCGCTGCGGGAGATGGACTTCGACGTCGTGCCCGTGTCGACCGCCGTGCTCAACTCCGGCTTCGACTGGCGCGGGACCGATGTCCTCTTCGTGTCGGCCGGGCTCGACCGCGGGAAGCTGAATCCGGCGGCCCGCGCCGGGCTCGACCGGTTCCTCGCCGGGGGCGGCGGTCTGGTCGGGCGGGGCGCGGCCGGCGCCGCGCTCAACGCCGACGCCGGACTGCTCCCCGTGACGGCCGTCGAGGGCAACGGCGACGCCAACGGCGTGGTGCGGGTGGCCAACGCGGGCGGCACGGTCACCGGCGGGGCGCCGGACCACAGCTTCGTCTACTCGCCGTCGTGGTTCACCGACCTCGGGCGCGGGGTGCGCGTCGAGCAGAAGTACGGCACCGGCAACCCGCTCGTCTCCGGGCACTGGCGGGCCACGGAGGACGGCTCGGGCGGCCCCGCGGCCGCGGCGGGCCGCGCCTCGGTCGTCAGCGGGTCGGCGGGCGGCGCGGACGTGGTGCTGTTCGGTACGGAGCCGCTCTTCCGCGACCACCCGAAGGGGATTTTCCCGCAGGTCGGGCGGGCGCTGCTGAGCGTAGGACGCTGATGCGGTCAGGCTCCGGCCGGTAGCGGGAATGCGCCGCAGGGGCGCGGCGGTTGACCGAGTCACTGTCCCACCGCCGCGCCCTCAGGAGGCCCCGCCGCCATGACCCGTGAGATCCGAGTGCAGGGAACGGTCGCCGACGGGTACGAGGCGGTGCGAGAGGAGTTCACCGCCGTACTCGCGAACGAACTGCCCGAGTACGAGGGCCAGTTGACCGCCCACGTGCGGGGGCGCCGGGTCGTCGACCTGTGGGTGGGCCCGGACGTCACCGGCGAGAGTCTGTACGGCGTCTTCTCGTCCACCAAGGGCGCCGCCCACCTCGTCGTGGCCCTGCTCGTGCAGGACGGCGTCCTCGACCTGGACCGCGCGGTCGCCGCGTACTGGCCGGAGTTCGCCGCCGAAGGCAAGGGTGCGGTGACCCTGCGGGAGCTGCTCGCGCACCGGGCGGGCGTCGCGGGCCCCGACGTCGGCTTCTCGCCGGAGGAGCTCGCCGACGACCGGGCCATCGCCGCGCGCCTCGCCGCGCAGCACCCCCTATGGCGGCCGGGGAACGCCTTCGGCTACCACGCCTTCTCCATCGGGGCCCTCGCCGGGGAGGTGGTGTTCCGCGCCACCGGGCGTACCTTGCGGGAGGTGTACGAGGAGCGGGTCCGCGCCCCGTACGGCCTGGACTTCTTCCTCGGGCTGCCCGAGGAGCACGAGAAGCGGTTCCGCTCCGTGCAGCCGATGGCGCCCACGCCCGAGCAGGCGGCCCTGCTCGCCGCGGAACCGCCCCAGCCGCACACCTTCAACGCCCTCGCCTTCAACCGGCACGCGGCCGAGCCCACCGACCTGGAGGCGGCGCCCAACTCCCGGCTCCTGCGCGCCGAGGGGAACGCGTCGATCGGCGGAGTGGCGTCCGCGCGGGGCCTCGCCGGGATGTACGCGGCGGCGGTCACCGGCCTCGACGGCCGGGAGGCGCTGCTCACGCCCGACACGGTCGCCGCGTTCGGGCAGGTCCAGTCCGTCGGGCACGACCTGGTCTCGGGCGCCTTCAAGGCGTTCGCGGTCGGTTTCCAGGCGCCGTCGGTGGCCGTGTACCCGTTCCTGGGCGCGGGCACGATCGGGCACAGCGGCGCGGGCGGCTCGCAGGCGTTCGCCGACCCGCGCAGCGGCCTCGCGTACGGGTACACGCGGCGGCGGTTCGCGTACCCGGGCGGTCCCGCCGTCGAGAACGAGCGGCTGGTCCGTGCGGTGCACGAGGCGGCGCTCGCGGCGGGCTGACCGCCGAGGTCATGACTGAGGGCCGCCCCCGACGGGAAGCGGCCCTCACATCCGTGCGCGTCCGCGGATCAGGCGGCCGAGACCTCGACCTTGATGTTGCCGCGCGTGGCGTTCGAGTACGGGCACACCTGGTGCGCCTTCTCGACCAGCGACTGCGCGGTGGCCGCGTCCACGTTCGGGATGGAGGCGGTGATGGCGACCTCCAGGCCGAAGCCGCCGGCCTCGTTCTGGCCGATGCCGACCTTGGCGGTCACGGTCGAGCCCGAGATGTCGGCGTTCTCCTTGCGGGCGACGACGCCGAGGGCGCCCTGGAAGCAGGCGCTGTAGCCGGCGGCGAAGAGCTGCTCCGGGTTGGTGCCTGCGCCGCTGCCGCCCATCTCCTTCGGCGGGTTCACGACGACGTCGAGCTTGCCGTCGTCGCTGGCGACGCGGCCGTCGCGGCCGTTCTCCGCGGTGGCCACGGCGGTGTACTTGACGTCGATCTTCTGGATGGACATAACTGCTCTTTCCTCCTGAGATGTGACGTGGTGCGCGCCCACAACCACGGTTTGCGGAATCAGGTTATCGGATGCCGGAAGTGAACCGGTGGTCCCGTTGAGCCGACCGGTGGGCCCGTTCAGCCGAGGGAGACGATCATCTTTCCGGTGTTCTCGCCGCGGAGCATGCCGAGGAAGGCGTCCACGCCGTTCTCCACACCCTCGACGACCGTCTCGCGGTACTTGAGCTCGCCGGAGCGGATCCAGCCGCCGACCTCGCGGACGAACTCCGGCTGGAGCGCGCTGTGGTCCTGGACGAGCATGCCCGTCAGGCGCAGGCGCTTGCCGATGACCAGGGCGAGGTTGCGCGGGGCGGGGGTCGGCTCGGTGTCGTTGTAGCCCGCGATCATGCCGCAGATCGTGACCCGGCCGTGCACGTTGAGGCGGCTGATCGCGGCCTCCAGGTGCTCGCCGCCGACGTTGTCGAAGTAGACGTCGATGCCGTCGGGGGCGGCCTCCTTGAGCTGCTCGACGACGGGCTTGTCGTCCTTGTAGTTGAAGGCGGCGTCGAAGCCGTACTCCTCGACGAGCAGCTTGACCTTGTCGTCCGAGCCGGCCGAGCCGACGACGCGGGAGGCGCCCTTGAGCTTGGCGATCTGGCCGACCTGGCCGCCGACGGCACCGGCGGCGCCGGAGACGAAGACGGCGTCGCCCTCCTTGAAGGAGGCCACTTCGAGCAGCCCGGCGTACGCGGTCAGGCCCGTCATGCCGAGGACGCCGAGGTAGGCGGAGAGCGGCGCGGCCTCCGGGTCGACCTTCGTGGCGTGCTGGGCGGGGACGGAGGCGTACTCGCGCCAGCCCGCGAAGTGCAGGACGTGGTCGCCCACGGCGAAACCCTCGGCGTTCGACGCGACGACCTCGCCGACCGCGCCGCCCTCCATGGGGCGGTCGAGCTGGAACGGCGGCACGTACGACTTCACGTCGTTCATCCGGCCCCGCATGTACGGGTCGACGGAGAAGTGCAGGTTGCGCACGAGGACGCGGCCCTCGGCGGGGGCCTCCACGGGGACCTCGCGCAGCGCGAAGTCCTCCGGCACCGGCCAGCCGGACGGGCGCCGCACGAGGTGCCACTCGCGGCTGACGGAGGGAAGCTGCTGCTCGGGGGTGACGGTCATGGGGGCGTCCTCCTACTGCGGATCAGCGTCAGGAAATATTCGAGATCAAGGAAAGTACTTGATGTTCTTAAACAACCATGCTCCTGAATATTTCATGATGTCAAGTAAATGGGTAGCCTGGTCACCATGGCCACCAGTAGCTCCGACGACCGCGTACCTCGCGGCCGCTCCCCTCACACCGACCCGCTGACGCTCGAAGTCGTCGAGCTCATCGGCACGGTCGTGGCGCGCTACTACGAGGAGTACGAGGAGGCGGCCGCCGAGCACGCGCTGACCGGCGCGCAGGCGCGCGTCCTGCGGCTGCTCTCCCTCGAACCTATGCCCATGCGCCGCATCGCGCAGAAGCTGAAGTGCGAGCCGTCGAACATCACGGGGATCATCGACCGCCTGGAGGCACGCGGACTCGTCGAGCGACGCCCCGACACGTCCGACCGCCGCGTCAAGCTGGCGGCACCCACGGCACAGGGCACGGAGGTCGCCCGGAGCCTCCGGGACTCCCTGGACTTCGCCCGCGAGCCGCTGGCGGAACTGTCACGCGAGGAGCGGGTCGTGCTGCGGGGGTTGCTGCGAAGGATGCTCGGCGAGGGGACTATCTGAGCCCTTGGCTCAGTGACGGGCCGGCGGGTGGGGCGGTGACGGGCCAGGTGTAGGCGAACCCGTGCAGTACGCCGGGTTCGGCGACGGCATCGGCGTCGCCCGCCACGGCGGTGACGATCTCCACCAGCGCATTCTCCCGGCTAACGCAACCCCGCGTCCACCGACCGTGGCACCCCCTCCCCACCCCTGACGCATCCGTCCTCCCGCTGCGCCGCACTGCGGGCGGTCGGGCCGACGTAGGGTCGGGTCTCATGGTCGCGAGTGCGCGCCGACGCCGAGGAGTGGGACTGGTCGCTGACGTGTCGGTGCTGGCGGCCGGGAGGCGTCATTCGGTCGGGCGGCGGTTCGACGGGACGGTTCTTGCCGTGGGTCATACCGGTGCCGGTGAATGCCGCGTCAAGGGGTGGGTGGACGTCGTCGCGGTAGCGGCCGGCAACGTCCACACCGCGGCCAACACGGGCAGGTCTCACACGGTCGGACTTCGGTCGGACGGCACGGTGCTGGCAACGGGGTGGAACGGCGACGGGCAGTGCGATGTCGCCGCATGGCACGGCGTGACGGCCGTGGCCGCAGGGTGGCGGCGCACGCTCGGACTCCTCGCCGACGGGCGCGTGCTGGCCGCCGGCCGGAGCGCGGAGGGCCAGTGCGACGTGCGGTCCTGGCGCGAGATGGTCGCGCTGTGCTGTGGTGACTGGCACTCGGTCGGTGTCCGGTCGGACGGGCGTGCACTGGCCGTGGGGAACAACCGGCGAGGGCAGTGCGCCGTCGACGGGTGGCGTGACCTGGTGGCCGTGTCGGCCGGGTCCGTGCATACCGTCGGCCTCCGAGCCGACGGGCGGGCGGTCGCGTCCGGGAACCGGGCGAGCGGGGCATGCGCGGTCGAGAACTGGGAGGATGTGGTGGCGCTCGACGCGGGCAGCCACCACACCGTCGCCGTCACGGCGTCCGGGCGCGTCCTGGCAGCGGGAGACAACAGCCACGGACAGTGCGATGTCGGCCGTTGGCGCGGCATCGTCGCCGTGGCCGCCGGTTCGGCGCACACGCTCGGCCTGCGCGCCGACGGCACGGTCGTGACCACGGGGAACAACGCCGACGGGCAGTGCGATGTCGGTGCCTGGGCGGGAGTCCGGCTGCTGTAGCCGGGGGCCGCGCCGGCAGGTGCTTACGTGCACCACCACAGGAAGCGGTCGCACGGCTCCGTGGGCTCGGGTTCCGGAGGGCGCGTGGGCTTCGGGGCGTCCGTGGGAGGCGGGGGCGTCGGGGCGGGGGTGTCCGGGGTGCCGCCCTGGGGTGGGGGTGCGGTGGAGGTGGGTGTGCCGGGGCCGTCGTTGCCCTGGCCCGCCTCGGTTTCCCGGTCCTGTCCGTGCCGGTCGGCGGCGGTGCCGTCGCCGGTATCGCCGTCGTCCTTCTTCTTTTCCTTGCCGTCCTTGTCGTCCCGCCTCTCGGCGTCCTTGGACTCGTCCGCGCTCGGGCCGGACGACGTGGCCGCCGCGTCCTCGGCCGTCGTGCCGCCGGAAGCGCTCCCGGCCGCGCCCGTCGACGCCGAGGGGGACGGGTCCGCGGCGCCGCCGTCCGGGGCGGAGGCCGCCCGGTCGCCGGCGCTTCCCTCCGTGCCCAGCTCGGCGAGGCTCAGGCCGCCCGCCGCGAGCGCGAGGCCCGCGGTCGCGAACAGGATCTTGCGGCGTCTGCGCCGGTGCGCCCTGCGGGCGCGCTCCTTGCGGCGGCCGCGGCCGCGGACGCGCGGGGACGACTCCTCGTCCGCGCCGTCGTGGGTGTCGGGTTCTTCCCGCGACGCGGTGACGGACTGCGCGTACTCCCGGCAGGCGTCGGCCGGGGTTCCGCACCCCGGGCAGGCGAGGGCGCCGTTGAGGTGCCTGCGGCACGGGTGGCAGTAGTCCATGAGGCATGGAGGCTAGGCGCCACGCCGGTAACAGCGGAAGCGGGGGCTGTGAAGGTTGTGTGCGGAATCGAAAAGTCCGGTGGTTCCGCGGCGTGGCGCGCGGGCGTCACGCCCTGCCCAGGAGGCCTCTCAAGCGGCGCGCCCGCAGCACCAGTTCCAGTTCGAAACGGCGGTCCGGGTCGTCCACCTCGTCGCCCCAGAGCTCCCTTATCTGGCGCAGGCGGTAACGGACCGTCTGCGGGTGGACGCCCAGGCGGGCCGCCACCTCGGGTGCGCCGCCGCGGGTTTCCAGCCAGGCCAGGAGGGTCTCGGCGAGGCGCCGGCCGTGGGCGGGACCGCAGTGTTCCAGCGGGGCCAGACAGCGGCGGGCCAGGTCCTCGATGAGCTCCTCGGGTTGCAGCAGCACCAGCGCCTCGGTGTGTTCCGTGCAGTGCAGCACCTCGCCGGTGGGCAGCAGCCCGCGCTCCATCAGACGCACCGCCGCCTCCGCCCAGCGCAGCGACTTCGCGGCGTCGGCCAGGGCGACGGGCGGGCCGATGGCGCCGGACCAGCCGGTCATGGCGCGGCGCAGGAGTTCGGGCCGTCCCGCCGCTTCGGGGTCGGGCACCACCATGCGGGGCTGCTCGGCCTCCATGTCGAGCAGGACGCCCTCGCCGACGGCGGGTGCGACGGCCTCCCGCGCGGGGCGGAGCAAAACGCCCACGGCGACGCGTTCGGGCAGCTGCCAGCCGACGCGGGCAGCGCGCTCGCCGAGGGCGTTGCCGAGGGCCGAGGTCTTGCCGCCGGACGCGGGGCCCACGCCCGCCCCGGGTCCGCTCACGGGCCCCAGCGTGCTGTCGGAGCGCCGCTCGGAGAGCAGCAGCTCCATCAACTTGCGTTGCAGGCGCAGGCGTTCGCCGGCCTCCCGGGCCGCCGCCTCCGCGTATCCGCGTACGGACTGGTCGACGAGGCCGTCCAGGTACTCGAAGCCGGACTCGGCGAGTTCGTACATGGCGGGCGGCGGGATCTCTATCTGCTGGCCGATCTCGGCGAGGCGGCGCCAGGCCAGGCGTACGCCCAGGCGGTAGATCGCCTGGAGCGAGTCGAGGCTGCGGCCGTGCAGGCCCTCGCCGCGGCCGAACTCCTGGAAGACCTCCAGGTGGTAGCGGGGCCGGCCCTCCTGGGACGCCAGCTGCTGGACGAAGCCCTCCAGGGCGCGGCGGATGCCGATCAGGGCCATCGGCTCGCCGGAGTCGTCGAGGACGACGGGCAGGCCGGGGTACTCGGCGCGGATCTCGCGCAGGATGTCCTGGGCGAGCGCGGGCACCTCCTCCAGGGCGAGCGCGGCGAACTGCCGCACCTGCCGGGGCGGTACGTCGCGCCAGGCGGAGCGGTGCGCGCCCTCCGGCGGCCGGTCGGCGGGCAGGTACGTCTCACCCGGGAAGCTGTCGTCGGCCGTCCGGTCGCCGGACGGCTGAGCGCTGGTGGCGGCCACGGTCGCTCACTGCCCCCGCGCCGGTGTCTCGTAATGCACGAGCGGCGTATTGGGCTGGTCCGGTGTGGCGTCGAGGAGCGCGACGATGCCGAGCGCCGCGCCCACGGCGAGGAGCGCCGCGGCGGCGACGGTGAGTGAAGCGGCGAGCAGTCGATGCATTGCGAGGGTCAGCCTCTCTGTCGGAGGTCGTCCCCACCCCGGGGCGCGCAGGCGCTCGGCCGGTCTCGAACTCCGGCCGAAAAGTCCTGGTCGCACAGCCCGTGCCGGCCCCGTCCGGCAAGGGCCCAGTCTCTGCAATGCATTGACACTTCGTCAAGGGTGGGCCTACGTTCCCGGCCCATACGGCTCAGTAACACTTCTCCCGCCTCAGCCCAGGAGTGACCTCATGCGCCGCACCGCCTCACCTCTGTCGCTGATCCTTCTCGGGCTCGGCGCGTTTCTTCTGGTCCTCGCGCCGATGCTGGCCTGGTACGTGGAGCCCCGAGCGAAACGCACGCCCGTGGACATCGACACCATCACGGTCTTCAAGGGCAAAGGAAGCTATTTCGACACCAAGAAGATCAAGACCGTTCACGACAAGAACCTCACGATCACCCGCCAGGTCCGCGGCGACGTCGCCGACAGCGAGGAGAGCGGGCGGGCCGTCTGGGACGTGGTGACGTCCGTCGACCCGGACAAGTCGCTGCCCGCCGCCAGCCCGCACGACGCGCTCCAGTGGACCCAGGAACGCTGGGTCACCGACCGGAAGACCAACAAGCCGGTGCACTGCTGCGACGAGGAGCCGTACTTCGAGGGCGAGGCCTATCTGAAGTTCCCCTTCGACGTGGAGAAGCGTTCCTACCGCTGGTGGGACAACACCTTGGGCGCGACCGTGCCGCTCACCTACCGGGGCACGAAGAAGATCCAGGGGTACGAGGGCTACCGCTTCACCGCGACCGTGAAGGCCACCAAGACCGGCACCCGTCAGGTGCCGGGGCGGATGGTCGGCCAACCGAGGAAGAGCCAGGTCATCGCGGACGAGTACTACGCCAACCACGGCATCGAGCTCGTCGCGGACCAGCGCACCGGCCGGATCATCTACGCCGCCATCGGGCCCCGCAAGACGCTGCGCGCGCCGGGCTCGGAGAAGGACGCGACGGTGCTGCTCGACAGCGAGCGGATCGCGTTCACGCCGGCCACGCAGAAGGCGCAGGTGAAGCTCGCCGACGACGACAGCAGCCGTCTGAAACTGGTCGGTGAGACGCTTCCGGTAGGTGCGGGCGTGCTGGGCGGGGTACTGGCGGTGGCGGGTGTCGTGCTCGTCGCGCGGGGACGGCGCCACGACGACGGGGCGAACGGCCCCGGACGGCACGGCGGTTCGGCGGAGCCCGGGAGTCCGAATCCGGATCCGTCACCGACCGCCCTGCAAACAAGCACGATGTGATGATTCGTCAGCCCTTGAAAGCGCAAAAATTGTCACTTCGGTGAGTAGCCGCGCGGTACGGGGCGGCGAAAACTATCCACCCCACCCACGCACAGCCCCGCACCGCCCCGGCTCCACCCCCGCACCAACCCCAGCAGGACCGTTCAGCCGACCGGCCCCCCACAGTTCCGCACCCTGAGACGAGTTGGAGCACGCATGCCCCAGCACGTACCGTCCTCGCTGCGCGCGGCCGCCCCACGCCGCGCGGAGCACCTTCCGGCGCCTCCCCCACAGCCGCGCCGGATCGTCTTCCTCGCCCACCGCGACCTCGGCAATCCGGCCGCGGGAGGCTCCGAACTCCTCGTCGACCGGCTCGCCGACGGGCTCAGTGGCCTCGGCCACCAGGTGACCCTGTTGTGCGGCGGCCCCGCCGCGTACCGCGACTACCGCGTGGTGTCCGCGGGCGGCGACCTCGGCCACTTCGTACGGGCGCGCTCCGCGTTCGCCCGGCAGGTCGGCGACTGCGACCTGCTCGTCGAGGTCTGCAACGGCATGCCGTACCTGGCGCCGCTGTGGCACCGCGGGCCCACGCTGTGCCTGGTCAACCACGTCCACACCGACCTGTGGGGGATGCGCTTCCAGGGCGCGCTCGCCCCCGCGGCACGGCTCGGCCGACGACTCGAGCACTGGGCGCTGTCCGGTGCGCAGCGCGACAACCTGCTCGTGGCCGTGTCGCCGTCGACGGCGACGGCGCTGCGGGCGATCGGCGTCGAGCGCGAGCGCATCCGCATCGTGCACAACGGCGTCGAGGAGCCGGGGCCGCTGCACCCCCGCTCCGACGAGCCCCTGTTCCTCGCGATGGGGCGGCTCGTCGAGTACAAGCGCATCGATCTCCTGCTGCGGCTCTGGGAGCGGGTCAGACCCGTCACGGGCGGGCGGCTCGTGATCGTGGGCGACGGCCCAGAGCGCGGCCGCCTCGAACAACTGGCGGGCCCCGGCGTCGAGTTCAAGGGCCATGTCTCCGAGGCGGAGAAGCACCGGCTGCTCTGCGAGGCGTGGCTGCTGCTGCATCCGTCGGCCGTGGAGGGCTGGGGTCTCGTCATCACCGAGGCGGCGACCCGCTTCACGCCCTCGATCGGCTTCGACGTCCCGGGGGTGTGCGACTCCGTCGAGGACGGCGTGACCGGGCTCCTCGCCCGCGGCGAGAGCTCCTTCGCCGCCGCCTGGTGCACCCTCGCCCTCAGCGCCGAACGCCGCAGGTCCCTCGGCAAGGCCGCCGGTGAGCGGGCCGCGCAGTTCCGCTGGGGCAACACGGTGCGGCAGTTCCAGTCGGTCGCGGCCGAGGCGGTCGCCGCCCACCACGCGGCCCGCATACCCCAGGGGTCTGCGTGAAGGACCCCTCGCTGCGCCGTTCCGCCACCCTCTTCCGGGCCTTCCTGCGCGAGCAGCGGGAACCCGAACGGTGCTACACCCTCCTCGCCCGGGACGCCGCCGACCAGGTCGAGGCGTACGTACCGGTGAAGGACCGCGTCGTCGTCGACATCGGCGGCGGGGGCGGCTACTTCACCGAGGAGTTCCGGCGGCGCGGCGCGCAGTGCTTCCTCTTCGAGCCGGATCCGGCCGAGTTGGGGGCCAAGCCGCCCGAGGGCGCGGTGGTGGCCGACGGATATCTGCTGCCGCTGGCGGACGGCGTCGCCGACGTCACGTTCTCCTCGAACGTCCTGGAGCACGTCGACGACCCGCAGACGTTCCTGAGCGAGATGGTCCGGGTCACCAGGCCCGGCGGTCTGATCTATGTCTCGTTCACCAACTGGCTCTCCCCGTGGGGCGGGCACGAGTGGGCGCCCTGGCACTATCTGGGCGCCGACCGGGCCCGCGCCCGCTATGAACGGCGTACCGGCAAGGCCGCGAAGCACACGCTCGGCGAGAACCTCTTCGCCCACCACGTCGGCACGACCCTGCGCGAGGTGCGGGGCCGCGACGACGTGTCCGTCGTATCGGCGCGTTCGCGCTACTGGCCGTTCCTGGCCGGGGCGATCACCAAGGTGCCGGGTGTGCGCGAGATCGCGACCTGGAATCTCCTTCTCATTCTCAGGCGGTGTCCATGACCACGGTCCAGGCCCCACCCCCGGCGGCCGTAAGACCCACGACCGATGCCCCCGAACCCTCGCGGGGGCCGCGCTCGCGGCGCTGGCTCCTCGGGTTCTGGGCCGTGGTGTTCGTGCTCTTCCTCGCGGTGAAACCGGGGCGGATGACGTTCGACACCAAGCTCGGTGTCGCCGTCGACCCCTGGCAGTTCCTCTCCGACCTGGGCCAGCTCTGGCACGACCGGGGCGGCTTCGGCGGTATCCAGGACCAGTACGTCGGCTATGTCTTCCCGATGCTGCCGTTCTACGGCCTGGCCGACCTGGTGCAGCTGCCGGTGTGGCTGGCCGAGCGGCTGTGGCTGTCGCTGATCGTGGCGGCGGCGTTCTGGGGTGCGCTGCGGCTCGCCGAGCGCCTGGGCGTCGGCAGCCGCCCCAGCCGGCTGCTCGGCGCGGCGGTGTACGCGCTGTGGCCGACGTTCACCGTGGTGGTGGGGTCGACGTCGGCGGCCGCGCTGCCCGGCGCGGTGCTGCCGTGGGTGCTGCTTCCGCTCGCCGACGAGCGGATCAGCGCGCGCCTCGCCGCGTGCCGCTCGGCGCTGATCATCCCGTTCATGGGCGGCGTGAACGCGGCGGCGACGCTCGCCTCGCTGCTGCCCGTGGGCCTCTATCTGCTCTCCCGGCCGAACGGCCCCCGCAAGAGAAGACTGATCACCTGGTGGGTGCCGGGCGTCATCCTCGCCACCGCCTGGTGGGTCGTGCCGCTGCTGATGCTCGGCATCTACGGCGAGAACTTCCTTCCGTACGTGGAGAATTCGGCGACGACGACGGGCACGATGTCGGCGACCGAGACGCTGCGCGGCGCCGGGAACTGGGTCGCGTACCTGCACTTCGGCGAGGCGTGGCTGCCCGCCGGGTGGACGGTGGCGACGGCCGTCGTGACGATCGTCTGCTCGGCGCTCGCCGCGGCGCTCGGCCTCGCGGGCCTCGCGCGGCGCGATCTGCCGGAGCGGCGCTGGCTGGTCCTGACGGTGCTGTCCGTCGTCCTGGTCACGCTCGCCGGGTACGGCGGCGCGTTCGGGGCGCCCTTCCACGAGACCGTCCAGTCCTGGCTGAACGGCGGCCTCGTGCCGTTCCGCAACATCTACAAGTTCCAGACGGGCCTGGCGCTCGCGCTGGTCCTCGGGCTGATGCACCTGGTGGGCGTGGCCTCCCAGGCGCGCGGTGCGCGGCCGGTGCGGGGGCGGCGTCTCGCGCCGCTGATCGCCGCGGCCCTGGTGCTGCCCGGCCTCGCCTGGCCCTACCTCAACGGCTCCATCTTGCAGCCCGGTTCGTTCCAGAAGCTGCCGACGTACTGGCAGGCGACGGCCGACTGGCTGGAGAAGTACTCCCCCGACTCCCGTGCCCTCGTCGTCCCGGCGACCGCGCACGGCATCTACACCTGGGGCTCGCCCATCGACCAGCCCCTGGACGTGCTCGCCGACTCGCGGTGGGCGCAGCGCGACTACGTGCCGTTCGGCACGCCGGGCAACCGCCGCGCGATGGACGCGGTCGAGCAGGCGCTGATGACCGGCGGCCAAGTGCCGGGCCTGCGCGACTACTTGACGCGCGCCGGCCTGTACTACGTCGTCGTACGCAACGACCTCGACCCCGACCAGGTCGGCCACGTGCCGTCCGCGACGGTGAAGCGGACCCTGGAGGAGTCGGGCTTCAGCCGGGTCACGGGCCTCGGTCCGACGACGACCGGCGGGAAGATCGAGGACGACACCCCCATCCAGGTCGAGGGGCTCTATCCGCGCCAGCGCGCGGTCGAGATCTACGCTCCGGGCAAGGGCGCCGAGCGCCCCGGCCAGGCGGGTCTGAAGCCGGTCTCCAACACGGCGGTCGTCAGCGGCGGCCCGGAGGCGCTGCTCCCGCTCTCCGCCGACCCGTCGATGCGGGACCGCCCGGCCGTCCTGACCGGCGACAACCACCCGGGCATCGGGGCGCCGGGGCTCCAGGCGGTCGGCGACGGCCTGCGCCGCGCCGACACCCGCTTCGGCCTGGTCAACTCCAACACCTCCTACACGTACGGCCGCGATGAGCGCAACGCCGTCGACGCCGTGCAGGACCCGGGCAAGAAGCCGCACCAGATCCTGCCGACCAAGGGCGTCGAGCACCAGACGACGGCGGAGCTGCGCGGCGCCAAGTCTGTCTCCGCGTCCAGCTACGGCAACTGGCTCTTCCACCTGCCGCAGTACGACCCGGTGAACGCGTTCGACGGGAACCCGGCCACGGCCTGGGCCGAGGGCGGCTCGGGTGCGGCGGACGGCGAGTGGATCAAGGCCGAGTTCAACGCGGCGATCTCCGTCCCGTCCTCCTTCCGCGTCACACCGCTGCCGCAGGACGGCGTGCGGTCCGCGCCCACCCGGGTGCGCGTGGAGACGGAGCGGGGCAGCGTCACCAGCGACCTCCAGCCGAACGGCACGGCCCAGCGGATCAAGGCCCGCCCGGGCACCACCGACTGGATCAGGATCACGATCGTGGACACCGAGGAGCCGCGCCCCGGCCTGGCCGGCGCGGGCTTCGCGGAGATCAGCATCCCCGACGTGCGCGTCACCAAGCTCCTCCAGCTCCCCAGGGACGCGGAGAAGTCCACCGACGCCAAGGCGACGACGTACTCCATGCACCGCTCGTCGGACCCGAGCGCCCTGTCGCCGGTGAACTCCGAGGCCGGCCTGCACCGCCGCTTCACGACGACGGGCGAGGGCGCGTACGAGTTCAAGGCGAGCGCGGTCGCCGTGCCGGGCGCCGAACTGGACGAGCTGCTGTACAAGGTGGCGCCGGAGCAGGAGCGGCAGATCATCGCGACGGCGGACTCCACGGCGCGGCTCGGCAGCGGTCTGTCACCGCGCAACCTCACCGACGGCGACCTGACGACGGGCTGGATCGCGGGCTCCGCGGACCGCCCCGTGATCCACCTCAAGTGGCCGGGCAAGCAGCCGGTGGGCGAGATCGTGCTGCCCGCCGCGGGCGGCCTCTCCACCCGCCCCGTGAAGATCGAGATCAGCTCGCCGGACGGCGCGGCGACCGCGGGCGTGGACGAGCACGGCAACGCCCGCTTCGCCCCGATCACCACCGACGAGATGGACATCACCATCACGGAGACCGCGCCGCTCACGGTCCACAACCCGGTGGCGGACGACGACCTCCAGCTGCCGGTGGGCCTCACCGAGGTGTACGTCCCGGCGCTCGACGAGTACCGCACCAAGCAGCCCGACCCGGCGGACCGCTTCTCGCTGCCCTGCGGCCAGGGCCCGACGATGTCGATCGACGGCGAGCTGTACGAGACGAGCGCCAAGGGCCGGGTCCGTGACCTCACCGAGCGGCGCCCGGTCGACATCACGCTCTGCCAGGAGGGCGAGAAGTCCTCGGCGGTCCGGCTCGGCGCGGGGGCGCACAGCGTGGAGACGGGCGACGCGGGCCCGCTGGCCGTCATGGACGCGTCGCTGACCCACGGCACGCCGGGCGAGGTCGACACGGCCACCCGCGAGCTGAAGGTCAAGGACTGGCTCGGCGACCGCCGCGAGGTGACGGTCGGCTCCGGAGCGGCCTCGTACCTCACCACGTACGAGAACGTGAACGACGGCTGGAAGGCGACCCTCAACGGCAAGGAGCTCACCTCGGTGCGGCTCGACGGCTGGCAGCAGGGCTGGCTGGTGCCGAACGGCGAGGGCGGCACGGTCAAGCTGACCTACGAACCGTCGCAGATCTACGAGATCGGGCTGATCCTGGCCGGTGTCGGCGTCCTCGCCCTGGCGGGCCTGGTCGTGGTCCTCACGCGGCGCCGCGACACCGACACGGACGCCCCGGCAGGACCGCCGCCCGCCCCCGGCATCGTCCTCGGCACGGTGGCGCTCACGCTGGTCGCCGCGGTGATCGCGGGCCCGTTCGCCCTGCTGGTCCCGGCACTCGCCCTCCTGGCTTGGTGGCGCCACGCGCTCCTGGTGCCGATCGCGTTCCTGGCGATGGCGGGCGCGGGCGTCGCGGCGGCGACGGGCGCGGGCGAGGCGACTTCGGCGGACCAGGGCGCGTTCGGCCCGGTGGCCCAACTCCTCGCTCTCATCGCGCTGTTCGCGGCGCTGGTGACGGTACGGGAGACACGGCACCGCACCACGGATACGTTGGAGTACGGCCCGGTCCCGCCCTACCCGCCCACGCCGGGACCCGCCCCCGCGACGCCCCCGCTGCCCCGCCGCACGCGAGGCGGCCCGGACACCGCACCGGAAGCGCCCCGGCACGACGCGGGCCCGACCGTCTCGGCCCGCGGCCCCGCGGCCGCCCAGCCGGAACCCTCACCGCCGGGCCGCAGGGCGCTGCGCCTCGCACGCCGCGGACGGAAGGCCACGACAGGAGAAGGCACCCAGCGATGACCGCACTGGAACATCCGGCACGGCGCGCGGACGGCCCCGGGCGACCGCCCGCGCGCGTGCCGTTCCCCGTCGTCGACGAGGTCTCCCGGCACTGCCTCCAGGAGGAGGAGCCGGAGACCGTGCACATCGAGGTGCACCTGCCGGGCACCCCGGACCCGGACCGCCTGCGGACCGCGTTCGCCGAGGCCCTGCGCCGCCACCCCCGCATCCTGATGCGGGAGGCGCGGGGTCCCTGGTACCGGCGCCGTTACGAGTGGGAGCTGACGGCCGACCCGGACGTCGAGGTCGTGACGTTCCCGCCCGCCGAGCCCGACGCCCTCAAGCGGGCGCGTGAGCGCGCCCTGGCCGAGGCGCCCCCGCTGACGTCCTCCCCGCCGATCCGCCTGGAGGTGGTCACGCCGCCCCCGGCGGAGGGCGCGGCGGAGGCCGGGAGCCGGGGTTCCGTCCTCTTCCTCACCATCAACCACACCGCACTGGACGGCCCCGCCTGCCTGCGCGTCCTCGCGACCGCCGCGGAGCTCTACGGCGGCCGCGACAACTCCCCGGCGGCCCCGCCCTCCCGTGCGCCCGCCGGGCCGGGGGCGGCACAGGAACAGCTGCCGCCCGACGCGCCCTCGGGGTGGTCGCCCCCGGCCCGGGTCGCGAAGGGCTCGCCCGAGCCCTCACCCGGCAACGGCATGCTCGTCGCGGAGCTCCCGGTGCCGCGCCGCCCCAAGGGCTCCCCCTTCACCGTGAACGACCAGCTCATGGTCGCCACCGCGCTGATGCTCGCCCACTGGAACCGGGAACACGGCGCCCGGCCCCGCCCCCTGCGCATCACGATGCCCGTCGACGACCGCCCCCGCGACGCCACCATGCCGATCGGCAACGGCACCCGCCTCGTCGAAGTCGCGTTCGGTGCGCATGAGTTGGCGTCCCGCGACTGGACTTGGGAGGCCACCCGCGACCTGCTGCGCCGCACCTCCGAACGCACCCGCGCCCTCAAGGCCCTGCCCCGCCCCCAACTGGGCCGCGGGGCGGCGCTCCTGACCGCGCCCGTGCTCCCCGTCACGCTCCGGGCGGCCGCCACCCGCGGCCTGCGCAGGGCCGCCGCGCCCTGGACGTCGACGACGCTCCTCAGCAACATCGGCCGCGTGCCGTACGCCCTGGACTTCGGCGACGCGGGCCGCGCGCACGCCGTGTGGTTCTCCGCGCCGGCCCGGCTGCCCCGCGGCCTCACCGTGACGACGGCCTCGACGGCGGGCCGCCTCCACCTCGCCCTGCGCTGGTCGAAGACGCTGCTCAGCCACGGCGACGGCGCACACCTGCGCGACCTCTTCGAGCACTACCTCCACGCGACGGAGCACACCGAGCCCGGCGGCCCCGCCGCGCAGAAGAAGGAGGGGCCCAAGTGACCACCACGACCACCCGACGCCCCGCGGAACTGCGGGACTTCTACGAGAACCCGGCCGTCCCCGTCGCGTCCGGCGACGCCCGCAGCCTGCGCCAGGCCCGCATCCTCGCCGCCGCGCTCGGCCCCGCCACCGCCCGCACCGCCACGGTCCTCGACATCGGCTGCGGGGACGGCAGGGCCGCGGCGACCGCGGCACCGGTCCTCGCGGGCCACCGCGTCATCGGCGTGGACTGGTCGCAGGACGCCCTGAAGCGGGCGCACGCCCGGATCCCGTACGTCGTCCGCGGTGAACTCTCCGACGGCGGCCTGCCGTTCGCCGACGGGGCCGCCGACGCCGTGCTGTTCAGCGAGGTCGTCGAACACCTCGTCGACCCGGACAGCGCCCTCGACGAGCTGAGAAGGGTGCTGCGGCCGGGCGGACACCTGATGCTCTCCACCCCCAACCTCGCCGCCTGGTACAACCGCGGCCTGCTCCTCGCCGGTGTGCAGCCCGTCTTCTCCGAGGTCAGCCTGCGCGCCATCCACGGCCGCCCCGGCAAGGAGGTCGTGGGACACCTGCGGCTGTACACGGCCCGCGCCCTGCGCGAGTTCGTCGCGGCCGCCGGCTTCGAGGTCGTACGCCTCTCCGGCGCCCCCTTCCACGGCGTGCCGCGCCCGCTGCGCGCCCTGGACCGCCTCGCCTGCGCCGTGCCGAGCGCCGCCTCGATCCTCCTGCTGCACGCCCGAAGGGCCTGACCATGTGGTGGGGCGTGGCCGCGGCACTGATCGCGAACCTGCTCTACAGCACCGGCTTCGTCCTGGAGAAGCGGGCGCTGACGGCCATGCCGTCGATCAGCGTCCGCAGCCCCGCCCGGCTGCTGCGGCAGGTGCTCGGCAGTCCGCTGTGGATCGGCGGCTCGCTGGCCCTGGCGGCGGGCTTCGCCGCCCAGCTGGCCGTCTACCGCACCCTGCCGATCGCCGCCGCGCAGGGCATCTTCGTATCGGGTCTGGTCCTCCTCCTGCTGCTCTCCTCCGTCCTGCTCGGCGAGCGGACCTCGGGCCGCGAGCGGTACGCGGTCGCCGCGATCCTGCTCGCGCTGCTCATGGTGGTCCTCTCCCTCAGCGAGGACAGCGACACGGTCGGCCGCGGCGCGCCCGTGGCGCTCATCCTGACGGTGTGCCTGCCGTCGCTCGCGGCCGGCGTCTGGCTGTACGGCTCCGCGGAGCGCCGCGCCAGGCACCGGCACCGCATGCCGACGGCGGGCGTCGAGTACGGCGTCGCCGTGGGCCTGCTGTACGGGGTGAGCTCGCTGGCCATCAAGGGCGTGTCCAGCTATCTGACGACGGAGGACATCGGCGGCGCCCTCGGCGGCCTGCTGCGCTCGCCCTACCCCTATCTGCTCCTGTTCACCGGCGCGTTCGGCCTGATCATGTCGCAGGCGGCCCTCCAGCGCTGCCGGGCGTCGCTGATCGTCCCGGTGTGCACGACGGTGACGTCCCTGTTCACCGCGGTGCTCGGCACGCTCGCGTTCGGCGAGGCGCTGCCGCACGAACCGGTGCGCCTGACGCTGCGCATCGCGGGCACCGTCCTCGCCGTCTCCGTGCTCATCGCCATGCCGAAGCACGACGGCACCACTCCCCGACCCTCGACCGCCCCCAAGGAGTTGACCAGCGGATGAACCCCGACGACCCGCTGCTGAAGATCCTCGCCTGCCCGCTCGACAAGGGCCCGCTGCACCTGCTGCCCGCCGAGGAACCCCTCGTACCGGAGGAGTCGCTGTACAACCCGCGGCTGCGCCGCCGCTACCCCGTCGTCGACGGCATACCCCAGCTGCTGCCCTCCTCCGGCGAACAGGTCCCGGAGGACGCGCACGAGCAGCTGCTCAAACGAATGTCCCCCTGACGAGAGGGTGCACATGACTTTCGCCGCCCGCGTGGCGCCCTATGTCCCCGACCGTCTGATCGCCGCCCTGGCCCGGCTCGTCTACCCCCGCTTCGAACCGGAGCTGGGGCGGCTCGCCGACCTCTGCCCGCCGGGCTGCGGCACCGCCGTGGACGTCGGCGGCTGGTACGGCCCGTGGTCGCGGCGGCTCGCCCCCCGCGCGCGCCGCGTGGTGACCGTGGAGCCGGTGCCGCACCTGGCGCGGCTGCTCCGCGCCAGCACCCCCCGCAACGTCCGGGTGGTCCAGGCCGCGGCGACGGACCGCCCGGGCACGGCCCGGCTCTGGCTGCCGCGCGGCGACCGCGGTGAGCGGGGCGTGTCGTCCCTCGTCCGCCGCGACATCCACGACGTCGCCGTGGACGTGCCGTGCGTGACCCTGGACGGGCTCGGCCTGCGCGACGTGCACTTCCTCAAGATCGACGTGGACGGCAACGAGCTGCCGGTGCTGCGCGGCGCGCACGAGCTGATCACCCGCGACCGTCCGGCGATCTTCATCGAGCTGGAGTCCCGCATCCAGCCGATCGCCCCGATCGTGGAGCTCCTGACCCGCGGCCACGGCTACCGGGGCTGGGTGCTGCCGCACGACAGATGGCTGCCGCTGGCCTCCTTCGACCTGGAGACGCACCAGTCCGGCACGGCGTACGTCGTGTCGCAGGGCCTGCTGCGCCGGGTGCTCACACCGAGACACCCGCGGTACGTCAACTCGGTCTTGTTCCTGCCCGACGGCCACCGCCCGGGGGCGCTCGCGGTGCGCGACGATGGGGTGCATGTCCGCTAGCCCCTCGTTCAACGCCCTGGACTTCCAGCTGGTCCTGCTGCGCCGCATGGCCGACCACAACCCCGGCCTCGTGGAGGACGCCCGGCGCGCCCTCGGCACGTCCGCCGCGGACATGCGGGAGGCCAACCGCCGCTGGCAGGCCATGACCCGCTCCGCGCGCTCCCGGGGCGCCGCCGCGCGCTACCGCTCGGTCCTCGGCACGCCGGAGTCGGCGACCCGCCGCCGGATCGGCGACCTGGAGTGCGAGGCGCTGCGCTGGCCGGTGCCGCTCTGGCCCGACCTGCGCTTCGAGGTGCTGCTCGCGCCGAACGGGGCGGTGTGGAACGACTGGCTGGTGCGCGCGCCGGAAGCGCCCGCGCCCGAGCTGCGGACCCTCGACGACCTCACCCCGTGGTCGTGCACGGTCGACGAGGTGGCGCGCGCCTTCGCTCCGGCGCGCCCCATGGAGGGGTCGGCGCCGACGCGGTGGGGCCTCGCGTTCGAAGCGCCGGATGGGCAGGGTCAACGGCAGTCGTGTGTCGCCGAGTTCACCTGGGGGTTGCTCCAACGCTCAGCCATTACCCCCAGGCGACCGTGAGCCCCCTCCGCTGGAGCCCGTGCTACAGCGCCGCCTTGTGGATCGCCTCCGCGACGCGGGTCGGCGAACCGGGGTGCACGGCGAGGAAGAGGTTGGGTTCGACGAGTTCGAGCTCCATGACGTGCGGGTCGCCGTCGGCGCCGTCGACGAGGTCCACGCGCGCGTACAGCAGCTCGGGGGAGCCCGGCACCGCGGCCAACGCCCGCGCGGCGACGTCGAGTTCGGCCTCGGTGGGCTGCCAGGGGCGCAGGTCGGGGTGGGCCGTCTTGGCCGCGTCGTACGCCGTGCCGGGCGCGAGGACCGCACCCTTCTGGACGGCGTGCAGGAACTGCCCGCCGCAGAAGACGAGGGCGCGCTCCCCGGTCACGTCTATGCGCCGCATGTAGGGCTGCACCATGGCGGTGAAGCCCTCCTCGTGCATGCGGGCCAGGTGCGCCAGTGCGGTCTCCCGCTCGTCCGCGCGGTAGCGGGCGGCGTACCGCGCGCCGGCGCCGGACGTCGGCTTGACGACGAACTCTCCGTCGGTAGGTGGGAGTTCCGCCGCGCCGCCGGGCGCGCGGTAGTAGGTCGGGACGACGGGCACACCGGCCTCGGCGAGCTCGCCGAGGTAGCGCTTGTCGGTGTTCCACCGGACGACGTCCGCGGGGTTGGCGAGCCGCGTGAGCCGGGCGCACCGCTCGGCCCACGCCACGTACTCGCCGGCGCGCCAGCTGTAGTCCCACGTGGACCTGATCACCGCGAGGTCGAATCCGGACCAGTCGACGTCCGGGTCGTCCCAGCCGACGAGGTGCGCCTCGGCGCCCGTGTCGCCGAGGGCGCGCGCGAGGGACGGCAGGTCGTGGTCGTACTCGGGCATCGGCCGACGGGTGACCAGTGCGATGCGGGGGCTTGCCACGGGGGACTCCTTGTACGTACGCGGTCACGGACCCCGCAGGCTAACAACCGCGCCTCATGCACCCTCGGGAAGAAGAGGCGCGTGCCCCGGAGGCAAAAGCCCGGCCCCGGCCTTGTTCGCCGCCTCCAACATCTGCTTATGATTCGACGGTGTTCGATTCGCGGCACATCAGGACGTTCCACGAGGTGGTCCGGGCCGGTTCGTACTCGGCGGCCGCCCGCTCGCTCGGCTATACGCAGCCGGCGATCACCCAGCAGATGAAGGCTCTGGAACGGTCCGTCGGCACTCCGCTGTTCACCCGCGTCGGCCGCCGCATGCGGCTGACGGAGGCGGGCGAGGCGCTGTCGCGGCACGCGGGGATCATCCTGGACGACATCTCCGCAGCCCAGCAGCAGATGAACGCGATCACGCGGCTGCGCTCGGGCCGGGTGCGGGTCTGCGCGTTCCCCAGCGCCAACGCGACCCTCATCCCCGAGGCCCTGGCCCGGCTCGCCACCGGGCACCCGGGGGTGCGCGTGGAGCTCCTGGAGGACGAGCCGCCCGAATCGCTGCGGCGCGTGGTGCGCGGCGAGTGCGACATCACGCTCGCCTTCACCTATCCCGGCCTGCACGACGAGGTGCCGGAGGAGCTGGCGGAGATCCCGCTCCTGGAGGACCAGCTGACCGTGCTGCTGCCCGCCGGGCACCGGATGGCGCGCCAGCGGTCGGTCAGGCTCGCCGAGCTGGCGGAGGAGCGGTGGATCGCGGGGTGCCCGCGCTGCCGGGCCAACTTCCTGCACGAGTGCGCCGAGCTGGGCTTCGCGCCCGACATCGCCTTCACCACCGACGACAACCTGGTGGTGCAGAGCCTGGTCGCCGAGGGGCTCGGCATCGCGATGATGCCGGGTCTCGTCCTGAACTTCCTCTGCCACCAGAAGGTGACGGGCCGCGCCCTGGACCCGGCCTCGCGGCGCCAGGTGTCGGCGTACGTCCTCAAGGACCATCTGCGGATACCGGCCACCGCCCTGGTCCTCGACGAGCTGCGGACCGTGGCCGCCAACCGCGTCGGCTGCTGACCGCCCGCGCCCCCGCGCCGCCGCATCCATAAGCGGAAGTTGGGGGGTTGCCAAAAGACTGTCGTTGGACGTGATGGATCGGCGGCGCGACGCTGCCCGTATGAGCACTCCGACCGCGTACCGGGCCGCCCGGACCACAGAGCGCCTCGACGCCCTCGTCGCCGACGTGCGTGAGGCCGTGGGGCGCGGCCTGCCCCCCGACCTGACCGCGTACCTGGTCGGCGAGCGGCTCGCCCCGCACCTCGGCACCGCCGATCTGCTCACCGACGAGCAGTGCGAGGGCGACCCCGACCACTATCGCCAGCACGTCCTGCACGCCGAGCACGACGGCAGCTTCTCGATCGTGGCGCTCGTCTGGCTGCCGGGGCAGCGGACCTCGGTCCACGACCACGTGTCGTGGTGCGTCACGGGCGTCCACGAGGGCGAGGAGCGGGAGCGCCGCTACCGCCTGGTGCCCGCCGCCGAGGACGGCGGCGCCGCCCGGCTCGTCGCCACGGAGGACGTCGTCAACCCGCAGGGCTCGGTCTGCGGCTTCGCGCCGCCCGGTGACATCCACCGGGTGTGGAACGCCTGCGGCAGCCGCGCGATATCGATCCACATATACGGCGCGGACATCGCCCGCCTGGGCAGCAGCGTCCGCCGGGTGTACGAGCTCCCGGCCGACCGGTAATGGCACTCCTCGGCGAACGCCCGAAGTCCCGTACGCCGCGCGCCCCCACCACCCTCGCCCGCCCGCCCCGCAAACTGCCGGGCCTGACGCTCGCCGTGCTGGGCGTCGCCGCGGCCTGGGGCGTGCACCGGCTGGTGCCCGGCGTGCCGATGCTCACCGCCGCGGTGGTCCTGGGCATCGTCGCCGCCCACCTGCCGGGCGCGGCGCACGCGTACGTACGCGGTCCCGGCAAGGCCGGGCTGACGTTCGCGGCGAAGCGGCTGATGCGCGTCGGCATCGTGCTGCTCGGCCTGAAGCTGAGCCTGGACGACGTGCTCGGGCTCGGCTGGGCCTCGGTCGCGATGGTGCTCTGCGTCGTCGCGGTCACCTTCCTCGGCACCTGGTGGCTGGGGCGCCGCATGGGGCTGCGCGGCGACCAGCCCCTGCTGATCGCCACCGGCTACTCGATCTGCGGCGCGTCCGCGATCGGCGCGGTCAGCGAGGTGTCCGAGAGCGACGAACGGGACACGGCCACCTCGGTGGCGCTGGTCACCCTGTGCGGCACGCTGGCGATCGCCGTGCTCCCCCTCCTCCAGCATCCGCTGGGGCTCGGCGACGCGGAGTTCGGGCGCTGGGTCGGGGCGAGCGTGCACGACGTGGGGCAGGTCGTGGCGACCGCGCAGACCGCGGGCGCCGGGGCGCTCGGCGACGCGGTCCTGGTCAAGCTGATGCGGGTCGCGCTGCTCGCGCCGCTCGTCGCGGCGGTGGCCCTCTCCGTACGGGCGCGCCGCCGGGTCCCGGCCACCGCCGCCGGGACCACGGGTGCCAAGCGCCCGCCGCTCGTGCCGCTCTTCGTCGCCGGCTTCCTCGCCATGGTGGCGCTGCGCACCACCGGATGGCTGCCCGGCACGGCCCTCGACCTGGCCCACACGGCCCAGGAACTCCTGCTGGCGGCCGCCCTGTTCGGACTGGGCAGCGCGGTCGACCTGCCGTCCCTGACCCGCACGGGCGGCCGCGTCGCGGCTCTCGGGCTCGTCTCGTGGGTCGTGATCGCGGGGGTGTCGTACGCGGGTGTGGTGCTGACGTACTGAAGGCGGGGCAGCCGGGACTTCCGACACCTGCCCTAGCGGCGGGGCAGCGTGACCCGGACGTCGTACAGGCGCGTGATTTGCTGCGGCAGTTCGTTGTCGTCGCTGACGAGCAGCAGGCGCAGGCGGTCGCGCCCCGGGCCGTGCGGGTGGTGGCCCGTCACCGTCATCCCCTCGATGTTGTCGATCAGGGGGTTGTTGCCGGGCGGCAGGTTCGAGGGCGCGCCCAGCGAGGGGCAGTCGGAGAGGTCGGCGAGGAGGGTCTTGCGCAGCGCGCGGGTACCGGTGCCTAGGGTCTCGACGCCGGTCACGTCCTCGGCGCCGCGCGGGTCCGCGACGTACAGCCGTACGTCGATGAGGAAGTCCGGGGTGAAGCCCCGCTCCAGGACGAGGAGCCTGCCGTCTCCCGTCGGCGCGAGCTCGACGAGCCCGAAGCCGGGGTCGACGGGGTACGCGAGCTGCCGGCCGAGCGTGAACCCGGCGCCGGGGGCCGGACGTTGCCACGTCTGTACGCGGTTCAGGGTCCGGCCCGCCGAGTCCGTCCCGTCTCCCGTCAGCGGGCCCTCCATCCCGGCGACCAGGGTGCGCCCGCCGGGCAGCAGGGCGAGGCTCTCGAAGGTCTGGTTCGGCCGGGCGCGGCCCGCGGGGGCGACCCGCAGGGGTTGCGGCACGTCCAACCGGGCGAGCAGGGCACCGTCCCTGCCGTGGCGGCGGACGGCGGGGCCCCGCTCGTCCGACACCAGGCGGCTGCCGTCGCGCTCGACGACCAGGCCCTCCGAGTCGAGCGCGGCCCCCGACTCGTCGGCGAGCGGCACCCGGGCCGTGGCCTGCGGCTGCTTCCCGCGCACGTCGATCCTGTAGAGGGCCGAGCGGTCGGAGACGGCGCTCACCGAGCCGTCGCGCTCGACGGCGAGTGCGGAGAGGCCGCCGACGAGCCGGCCGTCGACCTCGGCCTTGTTCAGCGCGTCGGAGTACCGGGCGACGGAGACCCGGGGCGAGCAGGCACCGCCCGCGTGTGCCGGGGCGGTGTCCGCCGAGGTCACCGCGGTTGCCGCGGTCGCCGCGGTCGTGCCCGAGGCCAGCAGCGCGGCGCTCGCCGCGAGGCTCACTGTCGTACGCCATCTCATGGGGTGCCCCCTGTCCGACGATGCTTGACCGTGCTCGACTCCAGTGGTCACTGTGACACCGCGCCTGCGGGGAGCAACACTCCCATGACGCCCCGGTGCGGAGACCGCACACGCTCCGCACGGACCACCCCGACGGACTTCGAGGAGTACGACACGTGGACCCCCTCTTCCCGGCCCTCAACGCCGCACGCGGCGAGGCCCTCCGGTTCGGCGACCGCTCACTGACCTACCCCGAACTGGCTGCGGTCGCCGACTCGTTGGCGCTGCGGCTGCGCGACGAGAGCCGGGTCGCCGTCTGGGCGACCCCGTCCCTGGAAACGGCCGTCGGCGTGGTCGCCGCGCTGCTCGCCGGGGTGCCTGCCGTGCCGCTCAACCCGAAGTCGGGCGACTCCGAGCTCACGCACATCCTCGGCGACAGCGCGCCTTCCCTGGTGCTGGCCGAGCCCGGCGTCCCCCTGCCGCCCCCTCTGGCCGACGTGCACCGGCACGACGTCGACGTACGGCAGGACGACGCGGCCCACCCGGCAGGCGCCACACCCGCCGAACAGACCCCCGCCGAACCGGCCCCCGACTCCCCCGCCCTGATCGTCTACACCTCCGGCACCACGGGCCCGCCCAAGGGCGCCGTCCTGCCGCGCCGCGCGATCGCCGCCACGCTGGACGCCCTGGCGGACGCCTGGCAGTGGACCGGCGACGACGTCCTGGTGCACGGCCTGCCGCTGTTCCACGTGCACGGCCTGATCCTCGGCACGCTCGGCCCGTTGCGGCGCGGCGGCTCCGTGCGGCACCTCGGCCGGTTCGGCACCGAGGGCGTGACGCGCGAGCTCGGCTCCGGGGCGACCATGCTGTTCGGGGTGCCGACGATGTACCACCGGATCGCCGAGGCCCTGCCGGACGACCCGGAGCTGGTGAAGGCGCTGGCGGGGGCGCGGCTTCTGGTGTCCGGCTCGGCGGCGCTCCCGGTCCACGACCACGAGCGCATCGCGGCCGCCACGGGGCGGCGCGTCATCGAGCGGTACGGCATGACGGAGACCCTCATGAACACGAGCGTGCGGGCCGACGGCGAGCCCCGCGCGGGCGCGGTCGGCGTACCGCTGCCCGGAGTCGAACTGCGCCTGGTCGACGAGTCGGGCGAGGAGCTCCCGGCGGACGACCCCGAGGCGGTCGGCGAGATCCAGGTGCGCGGCCCCAACCTGTTCACGGAGTACCTGAACCGCCCGGACGCGACCGCGGCGGCCTTCGCGCCCGGCGGCTGGTTCCGCACCGGCGACATGGCGGTGCGGGACCCCGACGGCTATGTGCGCATCGTCGGCCGCAAGGCCACCGACCTCATCAAGAGCGGCGGCTACAAGATCGGCGCGGGCGAGATCGAGAACGCGCTCCTGGCCCACACCGGAGTACGGGAGGCCGCCGTCACCGGCGAGCCCGACCCCGACCTGGGCGAACGCATCGTGGCCTGGGTGGTCCCCACCGACCTCCAGTCCCCGCCCACTACGCAGGAGTTGTCCGACCACGTGGCATCGACCCTGGCTCCGCACAAGCGGCCGCGGGTGGTGCGGTATCTGGAGACGCTGCCACGAAACGACATGGGCAAGATCATGAAGCGCTCCTTGACCACGCAGTGAGCACCACCGGGACCACTCAATGAGCACCGCCGGCCGGGTTGGAGTCCAGCCCGGCCGACGCCGGCCCGTCCTGGCGCGGAAGACGTGCGGGGTGCGCTCCGGCACTTACTCGATCTTCAGCTCGGACTTCACAAGGACCCGGAACCTGTCAGCGAGGTCATTCATTTTGACCAAGTCCTCGCCGTCAACGGCTTCTCGCCACTCGTAGATGAACTCTCGTGCCTCGTCGCTGCCAAAGGTAAAGAGGCCAATCAGCGCGTCGGCGCTCATCTCGATACGCCTCTCTGTGGTCCAGTACTGCTCCAGCTCGTGGAGCTTTGAGGTCTGAGTCGTCCGCTCGTACTCCAAGCGTTGCAGTTCTAAATGCGCTGCTCGCATGACTGCAAAGTAGGCGTCTCTCCGTTCCTTGAGGAGGTGCGCACGCTGTTCCGCCTGCTGCGATTGCGCGACCATGCGCTCCGTATGCGATCTGCCTTGCGCACCAGTCAGCCATGTGAAGAACACCCCTGTGACGCCCGATACGCCGGTAATCAGGGGTGCTATCCATTCCCACCTCATGCACCCATGGTGCCGACTTCCCGCCCGATCAGATGCCGGGGGAAATCCCCTACTTCACCCCCACCGCCCGGATGATCTCCTGAGAGACGATCCCGCCCCGGTCGTCGGAGGCGGACGCCCGCAGGGAGACGGACCCGGCGGCAGGCGGCATCCTCAACTCACCTGCCCAGACCGCCTTCTTGCCGTCCCGCTTCAGGGTGACGTTCTCCCACGTCGTCCCCTCGTCGTACGAGACGGACAGCTTGCCGCTCCCGATGGTGCCCGTGTCCGGGGCCCCCTTCACGTACTCCGCGAAGATCCCGACCGGCACGGTGCGCCCGCCCCGTACGTCGCCCGACAGGGACGTGTCGACGTCGAATCCGAGGTTGAGGAGCGGCAGGACCGTCTTCTTGTCCGCCGGGGTCTCCTTGGACCGGAACGTCCACTCCGCGTGGCCCTTCGTCGCGAGGTGCCACCGCTCGGGGGCGAGGGTCGTGTCGGTCACGACCTTGTACGTGTGCTCGGCGGGGTCCGCGCCCCACACGTACACGCCCGAGCTCTTGCGCCGGTCGACGCTCACCCCGTCCACGAAGACCTCGCTGACCTGCGTCATCGACTCCTCGCTCCAGACGTCGCCGAAGCCGGTGTGGTCGGGGCCCGAATCGCCCCAGCCGGGCACGTTGAACGCCAGGTCGTTCCCGCTGCGCGTCTGGCCCCAGCCGAGTCCGGTGCCGAGCCAGGGGTGCAGCACCGGCTTGAACCAGTTCAACTCCGTGTGCCCGCCACCCCGGTAGGCGACGAGGCCGCTGCGCTCCTCCAGCGCGCCGGGCCCGGTGGACACGGACTCGTGCCACAACTGGCCCTTGCCCGTGGAGACGTACTCCGTCCGCTCGGCCGGGTAGTCGATCTTCTCCTGGAAGCCGAGCCCGACGGGGAAGGCGTCGGTGATGGAGTAGCGGTATTCACCGCCCGCCGCGGGCTTCACCGCGTGGTACCGCGTGGCGAGGACTGCCATTTCAGCCCTCCCTGGTTCGTACGTGAGGTCCTTGGGGACGGCCCCCTCGTGCCCCTCGGAGAGGTCGTACACATAGGGGGTGTTGAGGGTGCCGGTGCTCTCGGCCTTACCTCCCGCCTTCGCCGCCGCGATCAGCCTGGCCCCGTCGGCGGCGTCGACCGTGGCGATCTGCAAAGGCCGGTCGCCGTTGTCCGCGGTGCCGAACCAGGCGTTCAGGCGCCCGGCCCGGCCGTCCGTCACGAACAGCGCGGCGGCGCCCGCGTCCTGCGCGGCCTGCCCGAGCCGCTCCGGCGTGACCGCGTCCGTCCGGCGCACGACGACGGCCCTGCCCCGGACGTCCTTGCCCTCGTACGCGGCCGGGGTGCCGTCGCCCGCGTCCACCAGCGTCCACTTCCGCCGCCCCTCGGCGATCGTCCCACCGGGCTGGGCGACGGCCTCGCGCAGGCCCTTCACCGCCACCATGGGCTTACCGAGCCGCCACACGGTGCGGTACTCGAAGCTTCCCTCGGTGACCTTCCGGGTCGGCGCGGCGAAGACGCTGTCGTACTTCACGGGCACCTGGACGGCGCCCATCAGGTCGGCGCCGCCGGCTTTCCTGTCGTACTCCATCAGCAGCTGCCTGGTCTCGGTGCGCCGGCCCACGTCGGCCTCGATCTCGCGCAGCTTCCGCCCGTCCAGGGTGACGGTGCGGTCCCGGTCGAGGCGGATCTCCGGGTCGGTGAGGAACCCGAGGCCGAGGGAGTCCTCGCCCTTGCTGCCCCGCACGTCGAGGAAGGTCGAGAGGGCGTACGTGCCCGGTTGCAGCCGGAGCTTCAGCGTGCCGGAGCCGCCCACGGCGGCCGGGAACGGCTCGGTGTCCCGGGTGAGCCGCCGCACCACGAGATCGGCGGGGGCGGGCGCGCCGTCACGGTCCTTGACGTGGACGGTGAGCGTGTACCGCTCCTCCTCCTTGACCAGCCCGAACGCGGTGTGCGCGACCTTCTTCCCGCCGGCGCTCGCGACGACGGCGCCGCTGGTGTTCCCGACGGGTGCCTTCGCGCCGTCGCCGGTGACGGTGGTCGACGCGGTGCCGTGCGCGGGGACGGTGAGGGTGGAGTCGGCGAGCGTGACGACGCCGTCGGCGGCGCCCCGCACGGCGAGGCTCAACTCCACTGCCTCGTCGGTGGAGTTCCTGTAGGCGAGGGTTCTGTCGACCGGCTTGTTGGCGTCGTACGGCCAGCGGTAGTAGCCGAGGTCGGCGCTGCCGGTCGCGGTGACGGACGCGTCGACGGCGTCGGGCACACTGACTCGGCCCGCCCCCAACTCGTAAGCCGACGCGTCGAGTTGTGCCGCGGTGGACATCAGGGCGTCCTTGAGCCGCGCACCCGTCCAGTCGGGGTGCCGCTCGGCGAGCAGCGCGGCGACGCCCGCGATGTGCGGCGTCGCCATCGACGTACCGCTCATCTCCGTGTAGAAGCCCTCGCCTTCGGCCAGTCCGGAGCGGGCGGCGAGGACGTCGACGCCGGGTGCCGACAGGTCGGGCTTGAGCGCGTGGTCACCGGCGCGCGGGCCCCGGCTCGTGAAGTACGCGGCCTCGTCGGCGGAGTCGACGGCGCCGACGGTCAGCGCCGAGTCGGCGGCGCCGGGCGAGCCGATGGAGGAGGGCGCACCGGTGTTCCCGGCCGCGACGACGAAGAGGGCGCCGGTCTCCTCGGAGAGGGAGTTCACGGCGGCGGCCATCGGGTCGGTGCCGTCACTGGCCTCCTGCGAACCGAGGCTCATGGACACGATCCTGGCGCCGACGTCCTTCGCCGCCCACTCCATGCCCGCGATGATCTCGGACTCGCTGCCGAACCCCTCGTCGCTGAGGACTTTGCCGACGGCGAGCGAGGCGCCGGGCGCGACCCCCTTCTCCTTGCCGTCGGAGGCGGCGCCGCTCCCGCCGACGGTGGAGGCGACATGGGTCCCGTGCCCGTTGCGGTCGGCGACCTCCTCGCCGGGTATGAAGCTCCTGGACTCCGCGACGCGCTCCGCGAGGTCCGGGTGTCCGGTGTCGAAGCCGGTGTCCAGGACGGCGACCTTGACGCCCTTGCCCGTGAGCCCGGCCTCCCAGGCCTTCGGGGTGCCGATCTGCTCGTTGCTCCGCGCCAGGTCCGCCTCGACGCGCCCGTCGAGCCATATCTTGCCGATGCCGGGGGCCTTGCCGGGGCTGGATGCCTTGCCGGCGCCGGAGGCCTCCGCACGCAGGTAACGCCACAGCGCGTCCGGCCGCTCCACCGTGACGGCGACGCCCCCGACGCTCTCCAGGGAGCGCACCTTCTCGACCCCGCGCGGCAGCTCGCGCGCACCGCGGGCCTTCTCGTCGTACGTGACGATGAGGGGCAGCCCGGCACCCGCCTTCCCCGGCCGGGTGGACGCGCGCCCCTGCCGGATCAGCTCGGTCACGTCGAACAGCCGCTCGTCGAGGACACCGGAGCGCAGATACGGCCGCGCCTCGTCCGGTACGACGGTGAGGTGCCCGTCCGACACCTGGCTGCGCACCGCCCCGCTCGCCCCCGCGGGCCGGTCCACGGTGACGGCCTGCCGGCCACCGGGGAGCCGGGCGACGGTGACCCTGTCACCCGTGATGAGGGTGACGGTGTGGCCGGGGGTGGGGACGGGGGCGGGGGCGGCTGCCGCCCCGGGGGCGCCGGCGGCCGCGGCGCCGCCCTGCCCGGCGGGGAGCAGGGCGAACGCGAGACCGGCGGCGGCCACGAGCGCGGCTCTTCGCCGCACGGAGGCTCTGGTCATGGAGGCTGCCTCTCTTCGTCGGACCCGGGCAGGGGTGGTACCCGAGTGCTGCGAAAAGTGTCGACTGCCGTGTGTTGCAGGGGAGTTGACGGGACGTGGCGGGAAACCGCCAGGGCACGTATCCGCCACCGGGACAGGTGGGACAACCGCACGGCCCGCGACGCCCCGAACACCACCCGTGCGGCCGCACCCCGCCCGGCTCAACCCAGCGCGCGAGCCGCGCGGGTGCGCCGCACGATGCGAGACAGGACCGCCGTCCGACGGTCCGTACGGTCTGCGCTCTCGGGAGGACCTGCCATGACCGTCAGTCTGGAGCAGTTGCGCCGCTGTCACATCGCCGTCGACATGGGTGCCGCGAGGACCCGCGTGTTCGTGAAGGGCGCGGGGCTCGTCGTCGACGAGCCGAGCGCCGCCGCCGTGAACACCCGGACGGGCGCGCTCATCGCGGTCGGCCAGTTCGCCGAGCAGATGACGGGGCGTACGCCCGGCTACATCCGCGTGGTCCGCCCCGTCTCCGGCGGCACCGTCGTCGACATCGAGATGGCCCAGCGCATGCTGCGGCACCTGCTCGGCGAGAAGCTCCGCCGCACCCTGCGCCGCAAACCCCGGCTGCGCGCCGCCGCGTGCACCCCGCACGACGCGGACCCGCTGGCGCAGCGCGCCGCCGTCGAGACGATGGTCGGGCTCGGTGCCCGCCGCGTGGAGCTGGTGGACACCCTGATCGCGGCGGCCGTCGGCTGCGGCCTGCCCGTGGAGCGCCCCGAGGCGACGATGATCCTCGTCTGCGGCGCCGCCACCACCCAGGTCGCGGTCCTCTCGCTCGGCTCGATCGTGACCGCGGAACGCGTTCCCGTGGGCGGTGAGGCCATCGACAACGCGATCGTGCAGCACCTGCGCCACCAGCACGAACTGATGCTGCCCTCCCAGTCCGTACGCCCCCTCCAGCTCGCCCTGCGCGGCAACGGGCTCACCACGCAGGGGCCCGAGTCCACGGAGATCCACGGCAGGGACGTCGCGACGGGCGTGGCCCGCTCGGTCCAGGTGGACACGGCCGCGGTCCGCGAGGCGATCCACACCCCGCTCACCGCCGTCCTCGACGGCATCGGCAAGGTGCTGCGCGACTGCCCGCCGGACCTGGTGGCCGACCTCGCGGACCGCGGCATCATGCTGGTCGGCGGCAGCGCGCTCCTCCCCGGCCTCGACCAGATGCTGGGGGACGCGACCGGAATGCCCGTACATATCGCGGAACGGCCGGACGTGTGCGCCGTGCTGGGGCTCGGTGCGATGCTGGAGGGCAAGATCCAGCCGCTGGTCCTGGACCCGCTGTCGGGCTGACAGGCACCGTTCCCCACTATTGCCCTCAAGCACGGAGTACGGAGTACGTCGTACGTGACGGAGACGCCCGAAGGAGCGGACGCGCCGCAATCCTCGCTGCAACCGCTCCTGGAGGCGGTCCTCGGCGTCGGCACGGAGCTCGAACTCCGCGCGACGCTCCAGCACGTCGTGGACAGCGCGGCGCGGCTGACCGGGGCGGGCGTCGGCACGCTCGCCGTCGACGCCGCCGCCGGTCACGAGGGGCCGGCGGAACGGTTCGTGGCGGGCGGACCCGGCCGCTTCCCGGACGGCGTCCCGACGGTAGGTCCGGAGGCGGACGGAGACGAGGAGGCGGACGGAGACGAGGAGGCGGACGGCACGGTCCTCCGCGTGCCGATCCACGTTCACGACGAGCCCTTCGGCGCGCTCCTGCTGGCCCGCAAGGCGGGCGGCGGCCCCTTCACCGACGAGGACCGCCAGCTCCTGCGGGTCCTGGCGAGCCAGGCGGGCATCTCCATCGGCAACGCCCGCCTGTTCGAGGCGGCCCGCCGGCGGGAGCGCTGGATCGAGGGCGCCGCGGCCGTCACCACGGCCCTCCTCACCGGCGAGGCCTCGCCGGACGCGCTGATGACGGTCGCGGACCGGGCACGGAAACTCGCGGGCGCGGCGGCGGGGGTGATCCTCCAGCCCACGGAGGCGGGCGGCATGCGCATCGTCGCAGCCGCCACAGACGGCGAACCCCACGGCTGGGGCGCCTCAGCCTCCACACTGGCCTCGACCTCGCCCCCAACTTCGGCCCCGGACCCGGGCTCGGACCCAGCCCCGGCTCCAGCCTCGGCGTCGGACCCGGCCCCGGGATCGGCCCCGGACCCTGACCCAGCTCCGGCTCCGGCTCCGGCTCCAGCCCCGGCGTCGAACCCGGACTCAGCCCCAGCCCCGGGCTCGGACTCGGGCCCAGCCTCGGACTCGGGCCCGGACCCAGCCTCGGCTTCGGCGCCGGACCCGGACTCAGACCCGGCCCCGGACTCGGGCCCAACCCCGGGCTCGGCCCCGGACCCTGCTGCACCCCCGGTACAGGTCCCTCACTCCCACCCCAACGACCTCATCGGCACCACCATCGAGCCCGGCAGCGCCGTGCTCACGCAGTTGCTCGGGGGTGAGCCGGTGTTCATCGAGGACTCCGCGACCGACCCGCGCATGACGACGCACGTGCGGGCCCGGTTCGGGCCCAGCATGATGCTGCCGCTACAGGCCGGGGGCCGGCTCATCGGCACGCTCGCGCTGCCCCGCCGCCGCGGCGCGCCCGCCTACACCCCCGCCGAGCGGCTCCTCGCCACGCAGTTCGCCTCGCAGGCCGCCGTCGCCCTCGTCCTGGCCGACGCCCAGCAGAGCCGGGAGCGCCTCGCGGTCTTCGAGGACCGCGACCGCATCGCCCGCGACCTGCACGACCTCGTCGTCCAGCGCCTCTTCGCCACCGGCATGATGCTGGAGTCGACCCGCCGCAGGGCCCGCTCGACCACGGTCGAGTCCACCCTCGACCGCGCCGTCGACGAACTGGAATCCACCATCCAGGAGGTCCGTACGGCGATCTTCGCGCTCCAGCAGCCGCCCGCCGACGCACCGGCCACGTTCCGCGGCAAGGTCCTGCGCGAGACGGCGGGCGCCGCCGCGATCCTCGGCGTCCAGCCGTCGGTACACTTCGCCGGCGCCGTCGACACTCGCGTCACCGACCCGGCCGCCGGCCACCTCCTCGCCGCCCTGCGCCGCTCCCTCGCCGCCACCTCCCGCCGCACCGGCGTCACCCGCGTCGACGTGACGGTCGACGCGCGGGCGACGCTTCCCGACGGCCGCGAGGGCGTGCGCCTGACGGTGTACGACGACGGGGACACGGACGGCGTCGAGGCGGGGACGACGGTGACGTGGCAGGCACCGCTGTAACCCGACGTCCTCTCAGCAGGCCGCCCTTCACACACCCGTGACAAGCCCTCAGAGCTCCACCACGGACACCTCCGTCGCCTTCACGCTCGTCCACACCTCCACCCCGTCCGCGAGCCCCAGCTCCACGGCCGCCTGCGGAGTGATCTCGGCGACCAGGTCGGGCGCCTCGCGCGAGGTGATCAGGACGCGCAGCCGGCTCCCTGCGGTGGTGATCTCCCGTACCGTCCCGGGCCATACGTTGCGGGGGCTGCCCGTCGGCTTCTCGCGGTGCACGGACACCGCCTCCGGCGCGATGACCGCGAGCGCCCGTGCACCGGCCTGCGGCGGGTCGGCGACGACGAGCCGCCCCTCCCCCGCCAGCACGAGCGTGCCGTCGGCGGCCGCCGTGCCGGACCAGGCGTTGCGGCCGAGCATGCGGGCCACCCAGGGCGAGCGCGGATGCCGGGTGACCTCGGCGGGCGGCGCGTCCTGCAACGTACGCCCCTCGTCGAGCACGAGCACCCGGTCGGCGAGCGAGACCGCCTCGACGGGGTCGTGCGTGACGATGAGGCAGACCCCGCCGAACCCGTCGAGGTGGCGGCGCAGCGTGTGGCGGACGTGGGCGCGGGTGGTCTGGTCGAGCGCGGCGAGCGGTTCGTCGAGGAGCAGCAGCCGGGGCCTGGCCGCCAGCGCCCGCGCCAGCGCGACCCGCTGCGCCTGCCCGCCGGAGAGCTGGGCGGGTCTGCGGTGGGCGAGGTGCCCGACGCCGAGCCGGTCGAGCCAGGCCTGTGCCTCGCGGCGGGCCCCGGCGCGCCGGACGCCCTGCGCGCGCAGCCCGTACGCGGTGTTGCCGAGGGCGTTCAGGTGCGGGAAGAGCGCGCCTTCCTGGGGCACCCAGGCGACCCCGCGCCGGTGCGGCGGCAGCGCGGTGACGTCGCGCTCGCCGAGCCGCAGCCGTGCGTGGGCGCGCGGGGTGAGGCCGAGGAGGGCACGCAGGAGCGTGGTCTTGCCCGCGCCGTTGGGCCCGACGACGGCGATGGTGGTGCCGGGGCCGGCGTCGAGGGTGAGCTGATTGTGCCCGGTGACGTCGGCATGCAGCCCCCACTTCTCCCCGACCTCTGCCACCCCGCCTGTGTCCGCCGCCCCTCGCTCCTCCCCCGCCTCCGTGTCCGAATCGAGGCGCGCCCCCTCACGTACGTCCCGTACGTCCCGCACACGCCCCGAGGCCCCCGCTGTCCACCGCCCCCGCAGCCCGACCAGTACGGCCATCGCGATGGCGAGCAGCAGCAGCGACAGCGAGGTCGCGGCCTCCGGGGAGTCCTGGAGCAGCAGGTACACCTGGAGCGGCAGGGTCTGCGTCGTGCCCGGCAGGTTGCCCGCGAAGGTGATCGTCGCGCCGAACTCGCCGAGCGCCCGCGCCCACGTCAGCGCGGCCCCCGCGGCGAGCCCGGGCGCGACCATCGGCAGGGTGACGGTGAGGAACACCCGTACGGGAGACGCACCCAGTGAGGCCGCCGTCTCCTCGTAGCCGGGCCGCAGCCCGCCCAGCGCGCCCTCCAGGCTGATGACGAGGAACGGCATCGCCACGAACGTCGCCGCCACCACGGCACCGGAGGTGTGGAAGGGCAGCACGATGCCGAAGGTGTCCTCCAGCCACGGCCCGAGCAGTCCGCGCCGCCCGAACCCGAGCAGGAGCGCGACGCCGCCGACGGTGGGCGGCAGCACCATCGGCAGCAGCACGAGGGAGCGTACGAGCGCCTTGCCCGGGAACTCCACGCGCGCCAGCAGCCAGGCCAGCGGCACTCCGAGCAGCAGCGAGAGACCGAGCGCCCAGAACGACACGGACAGCGAGAGCTTCAGGGCCTGCGTGACCCCCGGAGTGGTCAGGTGGCTCCCGAGGTCGCGCCACTCGGTCCTGGCCAGGACGCCGACGAGCGGCAGCAGCAGGAAGGCGACGGCGAGCAGGGCGGGGAGGACCAAGGTGAGCGGCGGGCGGGGGCGCGTGCGCCGCTCTCGGGTGCGGGTCACGGCGGCCGGAGTACGGGTCACGGCTTCTGGAAGCCGGCGTCCCGCAGGATCTTCTGCGCTTCGGGCGTGCTGAGCCACTTCACGAAGGCGGCCGCCGCCTCGCCGTTCTCGGAGCTCTTGAGGGTCGCGGCCGGGTAGGCGGCGACGGCGTTCTGGCCGTCGGGGATCTCGACGGCGTCGACCTTGCCGGGCGCGGTCGCGGCGTCCGTGCGGTAGACGATGCCCGCGTCGGCCTCGCCGAGCTCGACCTTGCTCAGGACGGAGCGGACGTTGGCCTCCTTGGAGACCGGCCGCACGTCGACGCCCTGCTTGTCCAGGACCTGCTTGCTGTAACGCCCGACCGGCACGGTGTCGTCGGCGAGGACCACCTTCAGCTTGCTGTCGCCGAGGTCCTTGAGCCCCTTGACCTTGTCGGGGTTGCCCTCGCGGGTGGCGATGACGAGCCGGTTTTTCGCGATGACGGTGGGCTCGCCGGTCTCGCCCTTCAGGCCGTCCATGGTCTTGGTGTCGGCGGTGACGAGCACGTCGGCGGGAGCGCCCTGCTTCACCTGCGCGGCGAGCTCCTGGGACCCGGCCGCGGAGATCGTCAGCTCCGTGCCGGGGTGCTCCTTCTCGTACGCCTTCTCGGCGGTGGCGAAGACGTCGGTGAGGGAGGAGGCAGCGAGGACGGTGAGGCTCACGTCCTTGCCGCCCCCGTCCTTCTTGCTCTCGCTGTCGTCACCGTTGCCGCAGGCGGCGAGCGGCAGGAGCAGCGCGGCGGTCACGGCCGCGGCGGCGGTACGGCGGGCGGTGCGGGCGGGGCGTGTGGCGGACACGGGGCTCCTTGAGAAGGCGGAGGGAGAGGGAGAGGGGGGCGGACCGGTCGGCCGGGCGTCAGGTCCGGTCGATGTGGACGCTGGTGGACTTCACCCGGGCGGTGGCCTCCACGCCGACCTCCAGGCCGAGCTCCTCCACCGCCTCCCTGGTGAGCAGGGACACCAGGCGGTGCGGTCCCGCCTGTATCTCCACCTGGGCGGCCACGTCGCCGAGCTTCACGGCGGTGACGATGCCCGGAAAGGCGTTGCGCGCGGTGGTGTACGGGACGCCTTCCTCACCGTTCGCGGCCCCGGCGGCACCGCTCTGCGCGACCTCGACGGAGAACGCGGCGAGGTCGCGGCCGTCGATGAGCCGTCGCCCGCCCTCGTCGCGGTGCGTGGCGACCCGTCCGGCGTCCGCCCAGCGGCGGGCGGTGTCGGGGCTGACTCCGAGCAGACGCGCGGCCTGCCCGATCGTGTAGGACTGCATGTGCGACAAGATAGGCGCGATCGGCTGGCATTTGTAAAAGTTGATACGGAAATACATGGCAGATGCACCTTCACGCTCCGCGCTCTGGAGGAACCTCCAAGCTCTCCTTCCGCCCGATACCGGCGGATCCGAGCAGGCATACGCCGCCCGAACCGGTCAACTCGCCTCCGCATGGCACTCTTCGGCAGGGACAAACATGTGCATGGCGAGAACGAGCCGGCCATCGACACCGGCCCGGGTCCGGAGGTCGAGCGGGCCGCCCCGGACGAGCCCACCGAACTGCCCGCGCGCTCCTGGTGGTCGGTCCTGCGGCGGACCGGCAAGGAGTTCATGGACGACGATCTGCCCGACCGGGCCGCCGCCCTGACGTACTACGGCGTCCTCTCCCTCTTCCCGGCGCTCCTGGTCCTCGTCTCGCTCCTGGGCGTGATCGGCGAGTCGGCGACCCATACGGTCCTCGACAACCTTCAGCAGCTGGCCCCCGGCCCGGTGCGCGACCTGCTCGGCGACGCGGTGCGGCAGCTCGGGGACAGCGGCGGCACCAGCGGCGTGATGGCGATCGTGGGCCTGGTCCTCGCGGTCTGGTCGGCCTCCGGCTACGTGGCGGCGTTCATCCGCACCTCCAACGCCGTCTACGACCTTCCCGAGGGCCGCCCGGTGTGGAAGCTGACCCCGCTGCGCATCGCCCTGACCGTGGTCCTCATGCTCCTGCTCGCGGTCAGCGCGGTGATCGTGGTCTTCACGGGGCCGCTGGCCGAGCGGGCCGGTGACGCGATCGGCGTGGGCGACGCGGCGCTGACCGCCTGGTCCATCGCCAAGTGGCCGGTCCTGCTGGTCCTCGTGATCGTGATGATCGGCCTGCTCTTCTGGCGCGCCCCGAACGTCCGGGGCCCCGGCTTCCGCTGGCTGAGTCCGGGCAGCGCCCTCGCGGTCCTGCTCTGGCTGCTCGCCTCCGGCGGCTTCGCGCTGTACGTCGCCAATTTCGCGTCGTACAACAAGACGTACGGCACCCTCGCCGGTGTCGTCGTCTTCCTGATCTGGCTCTGGCTCTCGAACCTGGCCATCCTGCTCGGCCTCGAATTCGACGCGGAGCTGGCCCGCCAGCGAGCGATCTCCGGCGGCATGCCCCCGGAGGAGGAGCCGTACGTGGAGCCCCGCGACACCCGCAAGTGGCCGCGCCGCCGCAAGGGCCGCCCGGTCCTGCCGAGTGAGTGAAACGAGGGCCGCCACGGTTTACGTGACGGCCCTCGCTGTTACGTTCTGGCTGGTCAGATCGTTTCTTCACTGACGAGCCCGGGTGGGGCGGGTGGGACTCGAACCCACGGCCGACGGATTATGAGTCCGCTGCTCTAACCGGCTGAGCTACCGCCCCTAACGGCGCGTCGCGCACATTTGTGCGCGCCGTCTGCCGCAGCATAGCCGCTCATACGATCTCCTGCTTCGGATGGTCGGCATCGCACGACCATGAGGACCCCAGCGCTGCCCGCGCGGTTCCACCGGGCACGGAACCAGTACGAAGAAGGACCCCCGAGAGGCGTCTCGGGGGTCCTTCCTCACAGCTCTCCCGACTGGACTCGAACCAGTAACCTGCCGGTTAACAGCCGGCTGCTCTGCCAATTGAGCTACAGGAGACCGAGCTCCCCCGACTGGACTCGAACCAGTAACCTGCCGGTTAACAGCCGGCTGCTCTGCCAATTGAGCTACAGGGGATCGTCTCGTTGCATCGAACGCGCCTAGCTGGGAACTCTCCGGGCGGCGCGCGCTCGCTGCGACACATACATTAGCGCAAGCAGGGGGGTGCTCCGCCAATCGGTATCCCCTCGGGCGATCAGCAGGCGAGCGACAGACGAGTGACAGACGTGCGAAGCCGACGCAAGGAAAGGGTGGCAGCCATGCGGTACCGGCTCACATTCGTGGTGGGACTGGCCCTCGGGTACGTGCTCGGGACCCGGGCCGGACGCGAGCGTTATGAGCAGTTGCGGAAGTCCGCCCGCGAGATCTCGCAGAACCCGGCGGTGCGCAACACCGTGGAATCCGCGACCCAGCAGGGGCGCGAGGTGGCGGGCAAGGCCTTCCATACGGTCTCCGAGAAGGTCGGGGACAAGATGCCCGACTCGGTCGCCGAGCGGGTGCGGTCCCTGCGCGAGCGCGGACCGGGCGGCGGCACCGAGGACGACTGGGGCACCAGCAACACCTAGCCCCGCCGATCCGGTCATGGATCACGGAGAGCGAACAGAGGTACGGGACACGTCCCGCGGTGCGGCAGAATTCCAGGCATGGGGATAGTCGCAGGGTTGGACAGTTCGCCCGATTTCACGCGCATCGTGGTCTGTGACACGGACACGGGCGCCGTGCTCAAGCAGGGGTACGCCCCTCATCCGCTGGAGAGCGCCGAGAGCGGCAGGCCCTCCGACGTCGATCCACAGGCCTGGCTGCTCTCCCTCGGCGAAGCCGCGGGCGGCGGGCTCCTCGAAGGCGTGCAGGCCATCGGTGTCTCCGCGCAGCAGAACGCGCTCGTACCGCTCGACCAGCACGGCAACACCGTGCGGCCCGCGCTCGTCGGCAACGACCGGCGGGCGCAGGTGGCCGCCGTCGACCTCGTCGACCGGCTCGGCAGCCGCGAGGCGTGGGCGCAGGCCGTGGGGTGCGTGCCGCAGGCCGCGCACCCCGTGACGAAGCTGCGCTGGCTGGCGAAGAACGAGCCGGAGGCGGCGCGGCACGTGGCGGGGCTGTTGCAGGCACCCGACTGGCTGGTGTGGCAGCTCCTCGGCCGGCCCGCCCGGCGCACGACCGACCGGGGCGGCGCCTCGGGCACCGGCTACTGGTCGGCTGCGACCGGCTCCTACCGCCCGGACCTCGTCGAACTCGCCCTGGGGCACCAGGCGATGCTGCCCGAGGTGATCGGGCCCGCCGAAGCCGCGGGGACGACACCCGAGGGGCTGCTGATCTCCGCGGGGACCGGCGAGACGATGGCGGCGGCCTTCGGGCTCGGGGTGGGGCAGGGTGACGCCGTGGTGTCGCTCGGCGCCTCCGGGTCGGTGATGGCCGTGCACCACGAGGCCCTGACGGACGGGCGCGGCATCATCACCTCGCTCGCGGACGCCACCGGGATGCATCTGCCGGTCGTCCACACGTCGAACGCCGTGCGCGTACTGCGGGGCACCGCCGAGATGCTCGGCCTCACCGACCTGGAAGAGCTCTCCGCGCTCGCCATGAAGTCGACGCCGGGCGCGCACGGCCTGGTGCTCCTGCCGTATCTGGAGGGCGAGAAGACGCCGAACCTGCCGCACGCGGCGGGCACGCTGACCGGGCTGCGGCGCGAGTCGATGAAGCCGGAGCACCTGGCGCGGGCGGCCTTCGAGGGCATGCTGTGCGGGCTCGGCGACGCGCTCGACGTGTTGCGGGCGCGGGGGGTCGAGGTCCGGCGGGTGTTCCTGCTGGGCGCCGCCGCCGAGCTGCCCGCCGTGCAGGCCGCGGCGCCGATGCTGTTCGGTACGCAGGTCGTGGTGCCGCAGCCCGCGGACTACGCCGCGATCGGCGCGGCACGCCAGGCCGCGTGGGCGCTGACCGGTCAACTGCCGTACTGGCAGGGGGCGGCGGCGCAGATCTTCGAGCCCGGGGAGGAGCTCGCGGTGGGGCAGGCGGTGCGGCAGCAGCACGCCACGGTCCGGGAGCAGACGCACCCCGGTGCCTTCACCTACTGAGTGAGCGAGCACATTTCTTGACCGGGACTGAAATTTGACCCGGTCATGGGTTAATCGGTTGCACGCCCCTGGGTCGGGTGCCGGAGTATGGGAGCCACGTCGCCCAACTTGCCGTCACCCGACTCCTCGAGAGACCGAGCGTGCTCATACGACTCCTCCGGACTCACCTGCGTCCGTACCGCAAACCCATCGCCCTGCTGGTGCTGCTCCAGTTCTTGCAGACCTGCGCCGCTCTCTACCTGCCCAGCCTGAACGCCGACATCATCGACAACGGCGTCGTCGAGGGAGACACGGGCTACATCCTCGCCTTCGGCGGGATCATGCTCGGCGTCACCGTCGTGCAGATGGTCTGCAACGTCGGCGCCGTCTTCTACGGCGCGCGGACCGCCGCCGCCCTCGGCCGTGACGTGCGGGCCGCCGTCTTCGACCGGGTGCAGTCCTTCTCCGCGCGCGAGATGGGCCGGTTCGGCGCTCCGACGCTGATCACGCGGACCACGAACGACGTCCAGCAGGTGCAGATGCTGGTCCTGATGTCGTTCACGCTGATGGTGTCGGCGCCCATCATGTGCGTCGGCGGCATCGTGATGGCGCTCGGCCAGGACGTGCCGCTCTCCGCGGTCCTGGTCGCCGTCGTGCCCGTCCTCGGCATCAGCGTCAGCCTGATCGTGCGGCGGCTGCGGCCCCTGTTCCGCACCATGCAGGAGCGGCTCGACACCGTGAACCGGGTGCTGCGCGAGCAGATCACCGGCAACCGCGTCATCCGCGCCTTCGTCAGGGACACGTACGAGAAGGAGCGCTTCCGTAAGGCCAACGCCGAGCTGACCGACGTGTCGCTCGGCAGCGGCAGGCTGCTCGCGCTGATGTTCCCGATCGTCATGACCGTCGTGAACATCTCCTCGATCGCGGTGGTGTGGTTCGGCGCGCACCGCATCGACAGCGGCGGCATGCGGATCGGCGCGCTCACCGCGTTCCTCACCTATCTGATGCAGATCGTGATGTCCGTGATGATGGCCACCTTCATGTTCATGATGGTGCCGCGCGCGGAGGTCTGCGCCGAGCGCATCGAGGAGGTCCTGGACACCGACAGCAGCGTGGTGCCCCCGGCCGACCCGGTGCACCAGCTGCGCAGCCACGGCCACCTGGAGATCCGGGACGCCGGCTTCCGCTACCCCGGCGCGGAGGAGCCTGTCCTCAAGTCGATCCACCTGGTCGCCCGCCCCGGCGAGACCACCGCCGTCATCGGGTCGACCGGCAGCGGCAAGTCGACGCTGCTCGGCCTCGTGCCGCGGCTCATCGACGCGACCGAGGGCGAGGTCCTGGTCGGCGGCGTGAACGTCAGCACCATCGATCCCGTACTGCTCGCGAAGACCGTGAGTCTCGTCCCGCAGAAGCCGTACCTCTTCGCGGGCACGGTCGCGAGCAATCTGCGGTACGGCAATCCGGACGCCACCGACGAGGAGCTCTGGCACGCCCTGGAGGTCGCTCAGGCCAAGGAGTTCGTCGAGGGCCTGGAGGAAGGGCTCGACGCGCCGATCGCCCAGGGCGGCACCAACGTCTCCGGTGGCCAGCGCCAGCGCCTGGCCATCGCGCGGACCCTCGTGCAGCGCCCGGAGATCTACCTCTTCGACGACTCGTTCTCCGCGCTCGACTACGCCACCGACGCCGCGCTGCGCTCCGCGCTCGGCCGGGAGACCGCGGAGGCGACCGTCGTCATCGTCGCCCAGCGCGTGTCGACCATCCGGGACGCCGACCGCATCGTGGTCCTCGACGAGGGCCGTGTCGTCGGCACGGGCCGCCATCACGAGCTGATGGAGACCAATGAGACCTATCGGGAGATCGTGCTCTCCCAGCTGACGGAAGCGGAGGCCGCGTAATGCCCCCTGGCATCAGTGGACCGATGATGGGTCCCGACTCCCGGTCCATGGACTTCAAGGGCTCGGGCAGGCGGCTGCTTGCGCAGTTCAGGCCCGAGCGCGCCACGATGTACGGGATGCTCGTGGCCGGCGTCCTGAGCGTCGCGCTCACCGTGCTCGGCCCGAAGATCCTCGGCCGCGCGACCGACCTGCTCTTCGCGGGCATCGTCGGCCGTGACATGCCGGACGGGGTGACGAAGGAGCAGGCCCTCGACCGGCTGCGCGACAACGGCGACGGCGGCATGGCCGACATGCTCTCCGGCGTCGACTTCACCCCCGGCAAGGGCATCGACTTCGGCGCGGTGGGTGAGGTCCTGCTGCTCGCCCTCGGCACGTTCCTGGTGGCGGGCCTGCTGATGGCCGTGGCGACGCGGCTGTCGAACCGCGCCATCAACCGGACCGTCTTCCGGCTGCGCGGCGACGTACAGGCGAAGCTGTCGCGGCTCCCCCTGTCGTACTTCGACAAGCGGCAGCGCGGCGAGGTGCTGAGCCGCGCCACGAACGACCTCGACAACATCAACCAGACGCTTCAGCAGACGATGGGCCAGCTCATCAACTCGCTGCTGACCATCGTCGGTGTCCTGGTGATGATGTTCTGGGTGTCGCCGCTGCTCGCGCTGGTGGCGCTGGTCACGGTGCCGCTGTCGTTCTACGTGGCGACCAAGGTCGGCAAGCGGTCGCAGCCGCAGTTCGTGCAGCAGTGGAAGACCACCGGCGCGCTCAACGCCCACGTCGAGGAGATGTACACCGGGCATGCCCTGGTGAAGGTCTTCGGGCGGCAGGAGGAGTCGGCGAAGGCGTTCGCCGAGCAGAACGAGCAGCTGTACGAGGCCGGGTTCAAGGCGCAGTTCAACAGCGGTGTCATGCAGCCGCTGATGTACTTCGTCTCGAACCTGAACTACGTCCTTGTCGCCGTGGTGGGCGGTCTGCGGGTGGCCTCCGGGTCGCTGTCGATCGGTGACGTGCAGGCCTTCATCCAGTACTCGCGGCAGTTCTCGATGCCGCTCACGCAGGTCGCCTCGATGGCGAACCTGGTCCAGTCGGGCGTGGCCTCCGCCGAGCGGGTCTTCGACATCCTCGACGCGCCGGAGCAGGAGGCCGACCCGGTGCCCGGCGAGCGGCCCGCGAAGCTGCGCGGACGCGTCGAGATGGACCACGTCTCCTTCCGCTACGACGAGGACAAGCCGCTCATCGAGGACCTTTCCCTGGTCGTCGAGCCGGGCCACACGGTCGCCATCGTCGGACCGACCGGCGCGGGCAAGACGACGCTGGTCAACCTGCTGATGCGGTTCTACGAAGTGACGGGCGGCCGCATCTCGCTGGACGGGGTCGACATCGCCCGGATGTCGCGCGACGAGCTGCGCTCCGGGATCGGCATGGTGCTCCAGGACACCTGGCTGTTCGGCGGCACCATCGCGGAGAACATCGCGTACGGCGCGGCGAAGGACGTCACGCGGGAGGAGATCGAGGAGGCGGCGCGCGCCGCCCACGCGGACCGTTTCGTGCGGACGCTCCCCGACGGGTACGACACGGTCATCGACGACGACGGCACGGGCGTCAGCGCGGGCGAGAAGCAGCTCATCACCATCGCGCGGGCCTTCCTCTCCGACCCGGTGATCCTCGTCCTCGACGAGGCGACGAGCTCCGTCGACACGAGGACGGAGGTGCTCATCCAGAAGGCGATGGCACGCCTCGCGCACGGGCGCACGTCCTTCGTCATCGCGCACCGGCTCTCCACGATCCGGGACGCCGACACGATCCTGGTCATGGAGAACGGGGCGATCGTGGAGCAGGGCACGCATGATGCCCTGCTGGCGGCGGACGGGGCTTATGCGCGTCTGTACGCGGCTCAGTTCGCGCAAGCCGTGGCCGAGGTGGACTAGGCGCCTTCGGGGTCAGTCCAGGTAGCCCCTGAGCTGGTCCGCGAAGGCGTGGTCCCGCAGCTTGTTGAGGGTCTTGGACTCGATCTGGCGGATGCGCTCGCGTGTCACGCCGAAGATCCGGCCTATCTCCTCCAGGGTGCGGGGCCTGCCGTCCGCGAGGCCGTAGCGCAGCTGGACCACCTTGCGTTCCCGCTCGCCGAGCGTGGACAGGACCGCTTCCAGGTGCTCGCGCAGGAGCAGGAACGCGGCCGACTCCACGGGGCTCGTGGCGTCGCCGTCCTCGATGAGGTCGCCGAGCGCGACGTCGTCCTCCTCGCCGACGGGGGCGTGCAGCGACACGGGCTCCTGGGCGAGGCGCAGGACCTCGCTGACGCGCTCGTGCGGCAGGTCCAGGTGGGCGGCGACCTCTTCGGGCGTGGGCTCGTAGCCCCGCTCCTGGAGCATGCGGCGCTGGACGCGTACGACCCGGTTGATGAGCTCCACGACGTGCACCGGCACGCGGATCGTGCGGGCCTGGTCCGCGAGGGCGCGGGACATGGCCTGGCGGATCCACCAGGTCGCGTAGGTGGAGAACTTGTAGCCGCGGGCGTAGTCGAACTTCTCGACCGCCCTGATCAGGCCGAGGTTCCCCTCCTGGACGAGGTCGAGCATGGTGAGGCCGCGGCCCACGTACCGCTTGGCGACGGAGACGACGAGGCGGAGGTTGGCCTCGATGAGGCGGCGCTTCGCCATCCGGCCGACGACGACCAGCTTGTCGAGGTCCAGGGCGAGTTGGGAGTCGAGGTCGGGGGTGTTGCTCAGCTTCTCCTCGGCGAAGAGACCGGCCTCGACGGCGCGGGCGAGCTCCACCTCCTCCGCCGCGGTGAGCAGCGGTATCCGCCCGATCTCGCGCAGGTACTGGCGGAACAGGTCGGAGGAGGGGCCGCCGGTGTCGGCGCGGCTGCGGGGTGTGGGCGGTTCGAGGATCTCGGGCTCCAGGGCCTCGGGGACCTCCGGGGCTTCCTGTACCGCCTGGGGCTCCGCCGCCTCGGGGTCGCCCTGCACTTCCGGGTGCCGGGTGGCTCGGCTCTGCGGCGGGACCGACTCCAGGACGTTCGTCTCCGCATCCGCGCGCGCGGCGGTGTCGGTCTGGGTGAGGGTCTGGGTCTGCACGGGGGCGACCTCCAGGGTGATCGCTGCTGAGGCGTGCGGCAACGGGAGAGGGACGACGGCCTCGCCGCTGTCCGTCCCGGACACGATGTGTGGAACCGCGGGGGTGTCGGACCCGCTGTCTGCGGGTCGGCCGCGCTCCGAGGACTCAGGCACCGGAACCCAGTGTGGGGCACGACACACGGCCGCCACGAGGGGCGTGCGGTGACTTTTTGAGTCCGGTCCGTGACCGCGTGGTTACTGGCCGGGTAACCCTCAGCCGCGGAGGCGAACCCCGGCGGGCCGCCGCAGTCGCCTCAGAGCGCGTCCGCGCCGCGCTCGCGCAGCGCCTGGCCGTACTGCTGGAGGACCCACAACTCGTTCTGCACGGCCGCCAGATGCTGCGGGTCGCCGCCCGCGCCGAGCCGGGCGAGGCTGCCCTGGACGTCCCGGATGCGGCGGTCGACGGCGCGCAGCCTGACCTGGACCAGCTGCATGCCCGCGTACATCTCGTCGACGGTCTTGCGCAGGATCGCCTCGACGGCGAGCTCGGTGACCATGGAGCGGACCGCGTCGTCGGGTGCGGCGTCGCGGACACGGACGAGGTACTCCTGCGGGTCCTGCGCGCCCTGCTCGGCGCCGCCCGCCTCCTCGATGGCGCGGCGCACCGCGGCATAGGGCGGGGCGGTGAACTCGTCCAGGCCGTACGCGTCGAAGGCCGGGGAGACCAACTGCGGGTACTGCAAGGCCAGTTTGAGCAGCTCGCGCTCGGTGCGGTGGGCGGGGCTGCGCAGGTTGAGCGCGGGGCCGCTGAAGCCCTGGGGCGCGGCCTCGTACGCCGGGGAGGGGCGCTGCGGGGCCGGGGCCGGTCCCCTGCCGCCGCGGTCGCGGGCCCAGCGGGCCAGCTGTGCGACGCGCTTGACGACGAACTGGGTGTCGAGGATGCCGAGCATGCCGGCGAGCTGCACGGCGACCTCGTGCTGCGCGCCGCTGTTCTTGATGCGGGCCACGACGGGGGCGGCCTCGTCCAGGGCGGCGGCGCGGCCCGCGGGGGTCTCCAGGTCGTAGCGCGAGACGATCTGGCGGAGGGCGAACTCGAAGAGCGGCGTGCGCGGTTCGACGAGGTCGGCCACTGCTCCGTCGCCCTTGGCGAGGCGCAGGTCGCAGGGGTCCATGCCCTCGGGGGCGATCGCGATGTACGTCTCGGCGGCGAACTTCTGGTCGTCCTCGAAGGCGCGCAGGGCCGCCTTCTGGCCGGCCGCGTCGCCGTCGAAGGTGAAGATCACCCGGGCCGAGCCGTTGTCCATCAGGAGGCGGCGGAGGATCTTGATGTGGTCGCCGCCGAAGGCCGTGCCGCAGGTCGCGATGGCGGTGGTGATGCCCGCGAGGTGGCAGGCCATCACGTCTGTGTAGCCCTCGACGACGACGGCGCGGCTGGACTTGGCGATCTCCTTTTTGGCGAGATCGATTCCGTACAGGACCTGGGACTTCTTGTAGATCGGGGTCTCTGGCGTGTTCAGGTACTTCGGGCCGTTGTCGTCGTCGCGGAGCTTGCGGGCGCCGAAGCCGACCACTTCGCCGCCGATGTCGCGGATCGGCCACATGAGGCGGCCGCGGAAGCGGTCGATGGGGCCGCGGCGGCCCTCCTGGGAGAGGCCGGAGAGGGTCAGCTCCTTGTCGGTGAAGCCCTTGCCGCGCAGATAGCGGGTGAGGTGGTCCCAGCCCGCGGGGCTGTAGCCGACGCCGAAGTGCGCGGCCGCGGCCTGGTCGAAGCCGCGCTCGGCGAGGAACTTGCGGCCGATCTCGGCCTCGGCGCTCTCCAGCTGCTCCACGTAGAACTGGGCGGCGATCTTGTGGGCCTCGACGAGGCGGATGCGCTCGCCGCGCTGGTGCGAGGGGTTGTACCCGCCCTCTTCGTAGCGGAGCGTGATGCCTGCCTGGGCGGCGAGGCGCTCGACCGTCTCGGAGAACGTGAGGTGGTCGATCTTCATCACGAAGGCGATCGTGTCGCCGCCTTCCTGGCAGCCGAAGCAGTGGAAGAGACCCTTGCTCGGGCTGACCTGGAAGGACGGTGACTTCTCGTCGTGGAAGGGGCACAGGCCCTTGAGGTTTCCACCCCCCGCGTTGCGCAGCTGGAGGTAGTCGGAGACCACGGCGTCGATCGGGACCGCGTCCCGAACCGCCTTCACGTCCTCGTCATTGATCCTGCCTGCCACGTACGAATACTACGGCGCGCCTGTGACACTCCCGCCCGGCCGGTCACGTCAGGAGCGACGCCAGGGGGGTCGACGGGTCCGCGAGGGCGTCGGGGTCCGGGCGGGCGCCCCGCCGGATGAGCTCCTGCACGGTCTCCGTGACGTCCCACACATTCACGTTCATCCCCGCGAGGACCTGCCCGTCGCGCAGCCAGAAGGCGACGAACTCGCGCTTGCCGGTGTCGCCGCGGACCACCACTTGGTCGTACGTCCCCGGGGGCGCCCAGCCCGAGTACTCCAGGCCCACGTCGTACTGGTCGGAGAAGAAGTAGGGCACGCGGTCGTAGGTAACGTCCTGGCCGAGCATGGCGCGGGCCGCGGCGGGGCCGCCGTTGAGCGCGTTGGCCCAGTGCTCCACGCGCAGGCTCGCGCCGAAGAGGGCGTGGCGGACGGCGGCCACGTCGCCCGCGGCGTGGATGTCGGGGTCGGAGGTGCGCAGCGACGCGTCCACGGCGATGCCGCCGCCGGCCGCGCGGTCGACCAGCTCCAGGCCCGCGGCCTCGGCGAGGGCCGTGCGCGGGGCCGCGCCGATCGCGGCGAGCACGTCGTGCGCCGGGTGCTCCTCGCCGTCGTCGGTGCGGGCGGCGAGGACCATGCCGTCCTGGCCGACGATCTCGGTGAGGCGGGCCCCGAAGTGGAAGCGGACGCCGTGCTCGGCGTGCAGGTCGGCGAACATCTGGCCGACCTCGGGGCCGAGGACGGCGTGCAGCGGCGTCGGCTCGGGCTCGACGACGGTGACCTCCGCGCCGTACTCCCGGGCGGCCGCCGCGATCTCCAGGCCGATCCAGCCGGCGCCCGCGATCACCAGGTGGCCGTTGTCCCTGCCCAGGGCGGCGAGGACGTGCCGCAGCCGGTCGGCGTGCGCGAGGCGGCGCAGGTGGTGGACGCCCGCCAGGTCGGTGCCGGGGACGTCGAGGCGGCGCGGCTCGGCGCCGGTGACCAGGAGCAGCTTGTCGTAGCGGATGACGGTGCCGTCGCCGAGGCGCACGGCCTTCGCCTCGCGGTCGACGGCGACGACGGTCTGGCCCAGGTGCAGTTCGACGTCCGCCTGCGCGTACCACCCCGGTTCGTGCACGAAGACGCTGTCGCGCTCCTCCTTGCCGAGGAGGTACCCCTTGGACAGGGGCGGGCGCTCGTAGGGGTGGTCCCGCTCGTCACCGATGAGGATCACCCGGCCGGTGAACCCTTCGGAGCGGAGCGTCTCGGCCGCCTTGGCGCCGGCCAGACCTCCTCCGACAATGACGAACGTCTGATCCGCGTCGACCACTTGATGCCTCCTTGCCCGGGGTACCGGGGGTGTCCCCCGGAAGAACACAGCGTTGCCCTTCGGCCTTGCTGCACCAGGGAGCGTCCCGCACAGAGCGTGATGGGGGAAGGGGGCGTGGCCTCGACTGGCCACAATTCGTCACGCCCTGTGGTCACTCCATGGTCACTTACCGTTGTCTCACCGCGGTCCTGCCGTCAGTCGGGTGTGCAGGGCGCGGGCCGCCGCGTCGGTGAGGGACGCGATCTGGTCGACGACGACACGCTGGGCGGCGCGGTCGTCGGGCGCCGCGTCGTACAGCGCGCGGAACTGCGGGTCGAGGCCGTCGGGCGCGCGCGTGGTGAGCGCGTCGGCGAGCTCGGCGACGACGACGCGCTGGTCCGCGCGGAGCCGCTCCTGGGCGGGCCGCTGCATCACATAACGGTCGGCGACAGCTTTCAGTACGGCGCATTCGTGCCGTGCCTCGCGGGGGACGACGAGCTCCGCGGAGTACCGCGCGAGGGGTCCCGTGCCGTACCGCCCGCGGGTGGCGGACTCCGCGGCCAGACAGAAGCGGCCGATGAGCTGGCTGGTGGCGTCCTTCAACCGGGCCTGCGCGACGGCCGATCCGTCGTACCCGTGCGGCCACCACTCCTGGTCGAGGAGGCGGTCGAGGGCCTGGGCGAGCTCTTCGGGGTCGGTGTCCGCGGGGACATAGCGTCCGAGGGCGACGGCGTAGATGTCCTGGCGCTCGGGCTCGGCGTGCAGCGCGTTCGGATCGATGTGTCCCGCGTGCAGGCCGTCTTCGAAGTCGTGCACCGAGTACGCGACGTCGTCGGACCAGTCCATGATCTGCGCCTCGAAACAGATGCGCTGTCCCGGGGCCTCCTTGCGGATCCAGTCGAAGACGGGCCGGTCGTCTTCGTAGACACCGAATTTGGGGGACGCCGGGTCGGAGGGGTGGGCGCCGCGCGGCCAGGGGTACTTGGTGGCGGCGTCGAGGGCGGCCCGGGTGAGGTTGAGGCCCACGCTGACGAGTTCGCCGGTGGAGCCGGAGCGGATGAAGCGCTTCGGCTCGATGCGGGTGAGGAGCCTGAGCGACTGGGCGTTGCCCTCGAAGCCGCCGCAGTCCGCCGCGACTTCGTTCAGCGCCTGTTCGCCGTTGTGCCCGAACGGGGGGTGGCCGAGGTCGTGGGAGAGGCAGGCCGTCTCGACCAGGTCGGGGTCGCAGCCCAGGGCGGCGCCCAGCTCACGGCCCACCTGGGCGCACTCCAGGGAGTGCGTCAGCCGGGTGCGGGCGCTGGCGTCCCAGGCCTGGCTTCTGGTGCCGGGCGTGACGACCTGGGTCTTGCCTGCGAGGCGGCGCAGCGCCGCGGAGTGCAGGACGCGCGCGCGGTCGCGCTGGAAGGCCGTGCGCCCCGGCCTCTTGTCGGGCTCGGCGGCCCACCGCTCGACGGCCGCTTCGTCATAGGCGCTGTAGGCGCTGTACGCGCTGGGGACGCTGTGGGCGCCCTGGGCGGTGCGGGCCTCGGGACGCGCCTTCGGTGCTGTGCCTTCCATGCACCGACAGTAGACGCAAGCAGTGACAAACAGGGATCTGGCCCCTTGGATTCGGCCTCCCGGGTCAGCGCTCCGTCAGATGCTGGTCACACGCTGGTCAGACGCCGCCGGGCCGGTGCCGGGGCGGTGCGCGCCTGGTCGTAGCGGTGCAGGACGAGGCGGGCGAGTGCCGGGTGGGGGCCGAGGGGGGCCGCGGCGATCCAGGGTGCGGCGGCCGCGCTCTGGGTGGCGAAGCGGCCCGGCGCGGTGAAGTAGGCGGCGACGGCGGTGCGCGTCCGCCCGGCCGCGGCCAGGGCTTCGAGCGCCTGCGGCACGGTGCGGGCGCAGGCCGCGGTGGGCGCGGCGTAGGCGGGCACGACGGGGACGCCGAGGCGTTCGGCGAGCAGCCCGGCGGCGGTCTCCGTGTCGGCGGCCGACTCCGGGTCGCGGGAGCCCGCGGCGGCGAGGACCACCGCGTGCCTGCGCCGCGCGCCCGCGCCCCGGGGGCGCTCGGGCCAGCCGGCCTGGACGAGCCGGGCGTGCAGCGCCTCGGCGAGCAGCGGGTGGGGGCCGAGCGGGGCGGCGACGCGCGTGTCGAGGTGGGGCGCGCCCGCGGCGGCCGCCGGCACGTCGCGCTTGACGTGCTGGCCACGGCCGAGGAGCAGCGGCACGAGCACGGCGGAGCCGGACCGCTGCGCCGCGAGGGTCTCGGTGAGCAGCGGTTCGTTCAGCTCGATGTGGCCGAGCCGGACGGCGAGGCCCGGGCGTTGCTCGCGGACGCGCTCGGCGAGTGCCGTGACGGTGGTGAGGGCGCGCGGGTCGCGGCTGCCGTGCGCGACGAGGACGAGGGTGGGGCGGGGGTCGGGACGCGGGGCGGGGCGCGGGGCGGGGCGGCGGCTGCCGTCGGGTGAGACGAGGCTGAGCTGGGTGCCGAGCTGGCTGGTGATGCGGTCCATGATCTGCGCCGTACTGTCGAGGTGAGTGCTGCCGGACTCGTCGTGAAGAGCGGTCGACGGCGTCATGAACCGAGAATGGCGGGGACATATTGCGGGCGCGTTGCGCGGCCGTGACGACTGTTTGCGGCGGGCTCACGGTGGGCGACGGGGCGCTGTCAGGGGTGGGTCGGGGTGTTTCTCGGGGTGTTCTCGGGGGTGTTTCGGGGGCACGGGTCACTGACGTCGCCGGTGGGGCGGTCTACGGTTGTGGCATTGATCGGATCGGGGGAGATCCGGCGGGCACGGGGGCGGATCACCGATGGAAAGACACACGGGCAGGGACAGGCGGGACAGGCCCAGGGACGGGGGCGGGGCCGACGCCGGGGCGGCGCGACGGAGAGACCGACTGCGACTGCGACTGCGGCTTCGGCTGCCCCGCTCGCGGCAGGCACAGCGGCGTGCCGTGCAGGCGGTGATGGCGCTCTGCGTGCTCGCGCTGCTGCCGGCGACCTGGCTGTTCGTGTCGACGGACGGCAAGGTGGGCTCGGTCGCGGACGCGCCGCGCACCCGGGTCGCGGTGGTCTTCGGCGCCGGCCTGTGGAAGGGCGATCCGTCGCCGTATCTGGCGCACCGGCTCGACGCGGCGGCGGAGTTGTACCGCGCGGGACGCATAGAGGTCGTGCTCGTCACGGGCGACAACAGCCGCGAGGAGTACGACGAGCCGGACGCCATGCGCGCCTATCTCAAGAAGCACGGTGTGCCGGACCGCCGCATAGTGAGTGACTATGCCGGATTCGACACCTGGGACTCCTGCGTCCGCGCCAAGAAGATCTTCGGCGTGAATCGTGCGGTGCTGATCAGCCAGGGCTTCCACATACGCAGAGCGGTCGCGCTGTGCGACGCGGCGGGCGTCTCGTCGTACGGGGTGGCGGTGGACGCCAAACACGACGCCACCTGGTACTACGGCGGTGCCCGGGAGATCTTCGCGGCAGGCAAGGCCGCCCTGGACGCGACGTTCCACCCGGACCCCCACTTCCTGGGCCCGCACGAATCAGGCATAGCCCAAGCCCTGACGACACCCCGCGCGCCGTAAAGGGCGCAAGGAACGGAGCGCCCCGTCAGGGGCGCGGGGAACTGCGCGACCAGCCGAAACCAACCCGCACCCGGCAACGATCAAATCCAGGCAGACGAGAAGCCGAGACGCAACGGCACAGGGAGGGAGGCCTCACCACAGGGTGCGGGGACGACTGAGACGGGGTTACCGCACGTGTAACACACGGGCGCAGGACACGTAACAAGCCCGGCGCACGCTGACCCCATGCACTCCACGGCGACTTCGACCCACTGTCCGTACTGCGCGCTGCAATGCGGGATGGGCCTGATCAAGGGCCCCCAAGGTGTGGAGGTCGTCGAGCGGCCGGGGTTCCCCGTCAACAAGGGCGCCCTGTGCGGCAAGGGACGCACGGCTCCCGCCGTGCTCTCCTCCCGGGTGCGTCTCACCGAGCCCCTCGTCCGGTCCCACGCCACGGGCAGGCTCACGCCGGCCACCTGGGAGGAGGCCCTCGACCGGATCGCCGGTGAGCTCACGCGCACGCGTGCGGAACACGGTGCGGACGCGTGCGGGGTGTTCGGCGGGGGCGGCCTGACCAACGAGAAGGCGTACGCGCTGGGCAAGTTCGCGAGGGTGGCGCTCGGCACGTCGCAGATCGACTACAACGGACGGTTCTGCATGTCGTCGGCCGCGGCCGCCGGGCAGCGGGCGTTCGGTCTCGACCGGGGGCTGCCGTTCCCGCTGGCGGACATCCCGCGCACCGGTTGCGTGATCCTCGTCGGGTCGAACCTCGCCGAGACGATGCCGCCCGCCCTGCGGTACCTGACGGAGCTCAGGGCGAACGGCGGCACGCTGATCGTCGTGGACCCCCGGCGGACCCGGACGGCCGAGCAGGCCGACCTGCACCTGGCGCCGCGGCCCGGCACGGACCTCGCCCTGGCGCTCGGGCTGCTGCACCTGGTGGTGGCCGAGGGCCGTACGGACGAGGCGTACATCGAGGAGCGGACGAGCGGATGGGAGGAGGCACGGGCGGCGGCGATGGCGCACTGGCCGGAACACGTCGAGCGGATCACCGGTGTCGCGGTGCCCGAACTGCGCGAAGCCGTACGTCTCTTCTGCGACGCGGACAACGCGATGGTGCTCACCGCGCGCGGGCCGGAGCAGCAGTCCAAAGGCACGGACACGGTGGGGGCGTGGATCAATCTGTGCCTCGCCACGGGGCGCGCGGGGCGGCCGCTGTCCGGGTACGGCTGCCTGACGGGCCAGGGCAACGGCCAGGGCGGGCGCGAACACGGGCAGAAGGCGGACCAGTTGCCCGGTTACCGCAAGCTGACCGATCCGGCGGCGCGGGCCCATGTGGCGGGGGTGTGGGGTGTGGATCCGGACTCCCTACCGGGTCCCGGCAGGTCGGCGTACGAGTTGTTGGAGGCGTTGGGCGGGGAGATCAAGGCGTTGCTGCTGATGGGCTCCAACCCGGTGGTCTCGGCGCCGCGGGCCGCGCATGTGGAGGAGCGGCTGCGGTCGCTCGACTTCCTCGCGGTGGCGGACGTGGTGCTGTCCGAGACGGCTCGGCTCGCGGACGTGGTGCTGCCGGTGACGCAGTGGGCGGAGGAGACCGGGACGGTGACGAACCTGGAGGGGAGGGTGCTGCTGCGGCGGCGGGCCGTCTCCGCGCCGGCCGGGGTGCGCAGCGACCTGGACGTGCTGCACGGGCTCGCGGAGCGCCTCGGCCACGGGAAGGGCTTTCCCACCGAACCGGAGGAGGTCTTCGAGGAGTTGCGCCGGGCGAGCGCGGGCGGGGCCGCGGACTACTCGGGGATCAGCTACGAGCGGTTGCGGGAGGACGACGGGGCGGGAGTGTTCTGGCCGTGTCCGGAGGAGGAGACGGAGCCGGAGGAGGAGACGGAGCGGGGGCGCGGCAGCGAGCGGGGGCGCGGGACGCCGAGGTTGTTCCTCGACCGGTTCGCGACCGAGGACGGGCGGGCGCGTTTCGTGCCGGTGGCGCACCGGGATGCCGGGGAGGAGCCGGACGCGGAGTATCCGGTGCTGCTCACCACGGGGCGGGTGCTCGCGCAGTACCAGTCCGGGGCCCAGACGCGGCGCGTCGACGAGCTCAACTCCGCCGCTCCGGGGCCCTTCGTGGAGCTGCATCCGAGGCTCGCCGCGCGTCTGGGGGTCGGGGAGGACGATCCGGTCGCCGTCGTCTCCCGGCGGGGCCGCGCGGTGGCTCCGGCGCGGGTCACGACGGCGATCCGCGCCGACACGGTCTTCATGCCGTTCCACTGGCCGGGCGAGGGGCGGGCCAACACCCTGACGAATCCGGCGCTGGATCCCGTGTCACGGATGCCGGAGTTCAAGGTGTGCGCGGTGCGGGTGGAGCGGGCGGCGGAGGGGGAGCGTGGGGAGCGGTCGTAGTGCGGTGGGGCGGGCCCGGGTCGAGGTCCGGGCCCGCGGTCGTACGGGGAGGCGGAGGTCAGCAGGTGCGGCCGATGTACCAGGCGCCGTCCACGTCACCGGCCTTGCCGATCCAGGTGACGCCCGGGCCCACGCACCTGGTCGTGTTGGGGCCCCAGTCGTCGATCTCGATCAGGATCTTCGAGCCGTCGCTCGTGCAGTGGTTGTAGTAGGCGTCGGTGTGGGTCTTGTAGAACCCGCAGGGGTTCTTGACGGCCGCAGGCTCGGCGGAGGCCGAGGACGCCAGGGTCATGCCGAGGCCGAGGGCCATGGCACCGATGAGGGCCGGCAGGGAACGGCGTACGCGCATAGGGCGATTCCTTCTCTGACAGGGTGCTCACGCACCGCCTCGCGCACCAGCAGGTGCACACGGAGAGCTTGGCGGTGCTCACGGAGCGTAGTCGCGCGAACTCGCTCGCACGAGTGGTTCGGATCACCGGATCGGGTGGATACGCGTTTGAGTCGCGCATGAGCGCTGGTGGGGTGAACGCCACCCCGAGAGCCGGGAGTTACCTCCCGAGGCGGTGCGCGGCCCAGTCACCGCCGCCTATCACCGTCCCGGACGCGCGCAGCCCGGTCGCGACGCGCGGGGCCGCGATGTAGACCCAGGCGGGCACCGCCGACCCGTCAGGACGGAGTGCGTCGCGGGCGACTCGTTCGTAGAGGTTGCGGGGGTCGCCGGGGCGGTACTCCTCCAAGGCGTCGAGGGCGGCGAGGAGTTGGTCGTAGGCGGTGGGCAGCGCGGTCACCAACTCGCCGTGGACGGGGCCGCCGCCGGGCTGCTCGACGAGGTAGGGGTAGCCGGGCCCCTCATAGAGGACGGCGTCCGGCAGCCGGGCCGGGCCCCGCGCGGCGATGCGGCCGCCGAGGTGGGCGGCGTGGTTCCGCTCCCCCGGGCGCAGCGTCCCGTACACGAAGAACGGCAGCCGGGCCCCGGCGCGCGAGGTCACTCGGCGGTCTCCCGCTCCACCCACTCCAGGTAGGCCGCGCTGCCCCGCACCACCGGGGTCGCGATGATCTCCGGGGTGTCGTAGTCGTGGGCGTCGTGGAGCCACGCCTCCAGGGCGGCGTAGCGGCCGGGCGTCGTCTTGAACAGCACCTGCCACTCGTGGGCGGTCTCCAGCGCGCCGTCCCACCGGTACACGGACGTGACGGGTCCGGCGATCTGCGCGCACGCCGCGACGCGCGCCCGCACCGCGCCGCCCGCGAGCTCCCGCGCCTTGCCCTCGGCGTCGGTCGTGGTCAGTACGGTCAGGACCCGCACGTTCGGTTCGTCGTCCATACGCCCGATTGTGCACAGCGGTGCCCGAGGGCGGCGCCCAAGGGTGTGTCCAGGGACGGTCTCCAGGGGCGAGCGCCCAGGCCGAAGGTCCTGAACATGGCGTTCCGGGTGGGCATGGGGCAGTTGTTACACAATCTCCCGTCATCCGTGATGGACGGTTCCTACCTTCGGGAGCGGTGGCCGGTCCGGTCCCTCTGCCGAATCCCCTTCGCAGTCCCCGGACCGGCCCCCACCAGCACCACCCCGCTCCTCTCACCCCACGCGCCCCTCCCCCGCCCCCCACGCGACGACGGTCAGCCACCCATGAATCCGATCCTCCGCCGCCCGCTCCTCCTGAGCGGCGCCCTCTTCGCCGTGCCGGCGGCCCTCGCGCTCTCCGGATGCGGCAGTACGGACGGTCTCGCGCACGGTGCCGCCGCGCCGTCCGTCTCCGTCCAGCCGCACCCCGAGGCGGTCTGGCCCGCCTGGGCGGGCAGATCGGCGCGGGCCCCGGGCGCCGAGGCCGCCACGCACCAGCCGCCCCCTCGGGCGCTGCCGGGCCTGCCGAGGGTCGGTTCCGGAGGGCTCGCCGCGATGGACGTGCACGCGATCCTGCGGGCCGACCCCCGTATGAAGCCGCTGGTCGGCCGCGGGACGATCGACCGGCCGGGGCGGGCGGGACTGCGGCCGCCGATGTTCCCGGATCTGACCGGCGACAAGAAGCCCGAGATGCTGGTGGCCGCCGACACGGAGAGCGGACGGTCGCTCCTGGCCGTCTACGCGGCACACGACGGCAAGGTCTTCCCCGTCCTGTTCACCGCCGGCCGGAACCTGGACGTGGCGACGATCGGCCCCGACCTGCTGGTGCGCACCTCGTGCTCCGAGGGCGGCGAGCAGGCCGTGCGCTTCCACTGGGACGGCGCCCGGATGTCCACGGTCAGCGACATCAAGAGCTACCAGAAGCCGCCCCGGACCGCGGACACGAACGAGCCGGCTCCCTCGGGAGGGCCGTGATGCCGCGCGCCGTGCTCAGCGGGCTCGGGCTGCGCTGGAAGATCACGGCGCTGCTCGCGGCGGGGTGCGCCGTGGTCGCCGTCGCCATCGGGTCTGCTCGTCCACCACGCCCGGCTCGACCAGGTCTCGTCGGGCGCGCGGTCCGGGGCGATCGCGCAGCTCGTGCGCGTACGCCAGCTGTACGAGTTGACGGGACAGGTCGACCGGAGCGAAACGGACTCCGCCCTCGACGACCCGGGACTGCCCGCGCAGCTGCGGCGGGCGGCGCTGGCCGGGCAGCGCACCACCTACCTCGACATGGCGTCGGAGGACAACCCGTGCGTCTGGGCGGCGCGGCCGGTCGGCGACCACCCCCGGCACGTCCTGTCCGTCCGTGAGCCGCTGGACGAACAGGCCGCCGAGATGGCTAACTTCGACCGGCGGCTGCTGATCTCGGGAGCCGTCGTCGTCGGCCTCGCCGCGCTCGGCGGCGCGGGCCTGTCCAGCAGGCTCAGCCGTCAGCTGCGCACGGCGGCGGCCATCGCGCGGCGCATCAGCCGGGGCGACCTCGACGCCCGCATCGACCACCCGCGCCCGCCCGGCGCGCGGCACGGCAAGGACGAGGTGGCCGAACTGGCCACCGCCGTCGACACGATGGCCGCGACGCTGCAACAGCGGCTGGAGGCCGAGCGGCGCTTCACCGCCGACGTCGCCCACGAGCTGCGCACCCCGCTGACCGGTCTGCACACGGCGGCCGAGCTGCTGCCCGCGAGCCGTCCGACCGAGCTCGTCCGCGACCGGGTCCGCGCGCTGCACACCCTCACGGAGGACCTTCTCGAAGTGGCGCGCCTCGACGCGGAGGTGGAGGAACCGGAGCTGGAGACGCATCCGCTGGGGCGGCTCGTCGAGACCGTCGCGGAGCGTGCGGGCGGCGGTTCCGGGGCCGGTTTCGCCGTGCGGGGCGCGGAGACGGCGTACGACACGTTCGTCCGCACGGACGCGCGCCGCCTGGAGCGGATCCTGACGAACCTCGTCAACAACGCCCGCAAGCACGGTGGCGATCCCGTCGAGGTGCGGGTCGAGGGCGTCGAGGTCACGGTCCGCGATCACGGGCCCGGTTTCCCCGAACACCTGCTCAAGGACGGCCCGCGGCGCTTCCGGACCGGTGCGTGCGAACGCGGTCGGGGCACCGGGCTCGGCCTGACCATCGCGTTCGGCCAGGCCCAGGTGATCGGCGCCCGCGTGATCCTGGCCAACGCGGCGGACGGGGGCGCGCTGGCGGTGGTACGCCTGCCGGGTGCCTGACGGAGGCGGCGGCGAAGGCAGAGGCGACGGTCGGGACCGCGGGCCTGGTCGGGGTCGGGGTTGGGGAGCTGAACATTGGTTCAGGTCCGGGGCGTTGGATGACTACGCTGACCGCATGACCCAGCGCCTCACGCCGAAAGCCAAGGAAGCCACCATCGGCGAGCTCGCCGAGCGCAGTGGCGTCGCCCCCTCCGCCCTGCGGTTCTACGAGAGCGAAGGCCTCATCACGTCCCGCCGCACCACGGGCAACCAGCGCCGTTACAGCCGCGACACCCTGCGCCGGGTCGCCTTCATCCGTACGTCGCAGCAGCTCGGCATGCCGCTCGCCACGATCCGCGAGGTGCTCGCCCTGCTCCCCGAGGACCGCACTCCGACCCGTGCGGACTGGGCCAGGATCTCCCAGTGCTGGCGCGAGGACCTCGACACCCGGATACGGACCCTCCAGCGGCTGCGCGACAACCTCACCGACTGCATCGGCTGCGGCTGCCTCTCGCTCTCCCGGTGCGCGCTGTCGAACACCTGGGACGCGCTCGGCTCGCGCGGGCCCGGCCCGCGCCGCCTGGTGGAGAAGAAGATCCCGTGCGCCGCGGGGTCCTGCGAAACCGCCGACGAGAACCAGGAGAACGCGTCCGTGTGAGAGGCGCGTGTGGAAGGCGCGTGTGAGAGCTGCATGTGAGAGCCGCGGGCGGGCCGGGTCACCCATTCACAGGCGCGGCCCCCGCTCTTCGCATACTTTCCGCCGACAAGCCGGTGACCTGCTGAAACGCATCCTTCACCGCGTCAGGAAGCGCCGCCTGGCCCCCTTTCCGCTGCTTCATCAGGAGGCGTGCGTCGCCGAGTGCCACTTACCTCGGTAGGGCGGGGTTCGACCGACGCAGCGGCACTTGGGGGTGCCGCGGGCCGTGCTCGCGCGTAGGCCCCTCGGAGGAACGAGCACATGCGCAACGCCCGCCACGCCCGCCTGCTGACCGTCACCGCTCTCGTCGTGGCCTCCGGCGCCCTGGCCGCCCCCGTCTCCGCCGCACCCGGCCCGCCCGCCGACGGCCTGGAGATCCGGCCCGCCACCGTCACCCCCGGCTCCACCGTCACCGTGCACACGAGCGCCTGTGGCTCGGGCGGGACCGCGGCGGGGGACGCGAGCGCGGTGGGGGCGGGCACGTTCGCGCTGGCGCCCGGCACGCGCCGGGAGGGCGGCGAGACCGCCGCCGGACGGTTCGAGGTGCCGCCGTCCGCCCAGCCCGGCACGTACGAGATCGTCGCGACCTGCTCCGGGTCCGGCGGCTCCGGTACGAAGGACAAGCGGGTCGCGGGTGATCTCGTCGTCACGATCACCTCCACCGCGGCCGCCGGCGAGCGGCCCCAGCAGCTTCCGAAGGGACACGTGAAGACGGGGGTCGGCGGCGCGCTCGGTCCCGACCCCGTGCAGACCGCGGCGGGAGTGGCGGCCCTGGCCGTCGCCGCCGCGGGCGGTACCTGGCTCCTGCACCGCCGCGCGAGAGGCGACAGGATCTGACGGACACCCTCCGCTGTCCACCGGTACCGCCTCCCCCCGCCCCCTCCCGGCCCGTATCCCCCGCGGGCGGGGAGGGGGACGAGGGCCAGGACCGCCCGACCCCGAGGGGGCCGCCGTATGCGCATCGGTACACGACTTCGTGCACGACCTCGCACGCGTCTTCGTACACGTCCTCGTACGCCTCTTCGTACGCGGCGTGCTGCCGACACAGAGGCCGGCAGGAAGACCGGCAACGCCGTCATAGCGACCGTCACCGCCGTGGCGCTCTGCTCCGGGGCGTGGCTGCTGAGCGGCGGTGCCGGGCCACAGCCGCCGCCGCAGCCCTCCGCCGCGCAGGCCGCGTCGACCGCGTCAACCGGCCCCGGCACTCGCCACCACCAGAACCACCACCAGCAGCCCGCCGCCTCCCACACCCCCGGCACCGCACCGCTCCCGCCGTCCCCGCCCGACCGCGTGCGCATCCCCTCCATCGGCGTCGACACCCCTTTGATGGGGCTCGGCCTGACCCGGCAGGGCAGCCTCGACGTGCCCCCGCCGGAGCGCAAGAACCTCGCGGGCTGGTACGAGGCGGGCACCACTCCCGGCGAGCGCGGCACCGCCATCGTCGCCGGGCACGTCGACAACCAGGAGGGCCCCGCCGTCTTCTACGAGCTGGGCGCGCTGCGCAAGGGCCGCACGATCGAGGTGGAGCGCAGGGACGGCAGCGTGGCCGTCTTCACGGTCGACGCGAACGAGGTGTACGACGCCAAGGACTTCCCGGACCGGAAGGTGTACGGCGCCGCGGCGCGGCCGGAGCTGCGGGTCATCACCTGCGGCGGCAAGTACTCGAAACAGACCGGCTACCAGGGCAATGTGGTGGTCTTCGCCCACCTGACGGCCGTGCGCTGAGCGCTACGCCACCCACTGCTCGTACGCCATCTTCACGACGAGCCCGAAGACGGTGGTCAGGAGCACGACCCGGACGAAGCCGCTGCCCTTCTTGAGGGCCGTGTGCGCGCCGAACATGCCGCCCGCGAGGTTGAAGACGGCCATGAGACCGGCCAGCTGCCACAGGACCGCGCCCTGCCAGGCGAACATCGCGAGGGCACCCGCGTTGGTGCAGCAGTTCACGATCTTCGCGGTGGCGGAGGCCGAGACGAGGTCGAGGTGGAGCACGGCGGTCAGGGCGAGGACGAGGAACGTGCCGGTGCCGGGGCCGATGAGACCGTCGTAGAAGCCGATGCCGAGGCCCGCGAGGCCGATCGCGGCGAGGATCCGCTTCGGGGACGCGGGTCCGGTGGCGGGCGCGGTGCCGAAGGCGGGCCTGAGGATCACGAAGGCGGCGACGGCGAGCAGCACCACCATGATCACGGGCTTAAGCACCTCGGTGCTCATCCCCGCCGCGAAGAAGGCGCCGCCCATCGACCCGGCGAGCGCGGCGAGACCGATCCGCACGGCGGTCGGCACGTCGACGGGTGTCTTCCTGACGTACGTGACGGCGGCACCGGTCGTCCCGACGATGGCGACGGCCTTGTTCGTGCCGAGGGCGTGCGCGGCGGGCGTGCCGCCGGGCAGTCCGAGCAGCATGGCGGGGAGCAGCAGCAGTCCCCCGCCCCCGACCACGGCGTCGATCCAGCCGGCCGCGAGAGCGGCGAGACAGAGGACGACGACCGTGGTCAGCGATATGTCAGGCATGATCGCGACCCTATGGACGCGGTCGTCGCGCCGTCCACGGTTTTCGGCGGGGACCGGCGAGACTTGAGCGACTTCTGAGGTCAGGCGGCCCTCTTGCGGCGCGATTACATCCCTGGGGAGGGTCAGGGCCCCTACGGCAAGGATGCGGCGCGGGGCAAACGGGTGGGTGGGAGGGAGGAATCCGCCGCGAAGCGGCGGGACAGGGCGGCCACCCACCCCCTCACACCGCCGAAGGACCCCCGCTGAGCACACCGTTCCCCCGGAGAAACAACCCGGCCCCGGCCGGGTAACACCCGCCCCGCACGCTGCGGGACATGACCTCCTCAGCGCAGCCGACGCCTCCCGGCCCCGGGGCCGGCACCGGCCCCGGCCCCGCACCGGGCACCGGCGTCGTGGTGCTCGGCGCGGGCCTGGCCGGCACCCGCGTGGCGCAGCGCCTCGGCGCCGGCACGGTACTGATCGGCGAGGAGGACCACGCCCCGTACAACCGTGTGCTGCTCGCCGAGGTCCTGGCGGGCCGGTACGGGCCGGACGTGATCACTCTGCCGAGCCCGCCGGGGCCGGTGCTCCGCACCCGCGTGGTGCGCGTCGACCGCGCCGAGCGGCGGGTGCACTGCGCGGACGGCAGCGTCGTCCCGTACGGCACGCTCGTTCTCGCGACGGGCTCGAACCCGGTCCTGCCGCCGCTGCGCGGTCTGTTCGCGCCCGGTGCGCGCGAACTGCCCGGCGGCGTGCACGCGTTCCGGACCATGGACGACTGTCTCGCCCTGTCCGCGGCCGTGGCGCCGGGCGTCCGCGCCGTCGTCATCGGCGGCGGCCTGCTCGGGGTGTCGGCGGCCCGCGCCCTCGCCCGGCGCGGCGCCCAGGTCGTGCTGACACAGCAGGCCGAGCGGCTCATGGAGCGGCACCTCGACCCGACCTCGTCGGAGCTGGTGCGCCGGCACCTCACCGACCTCGGGGTGGAGGTGCACACCGAGTGCCGGGTGCGCGGGGTCGGCGTCACCGACGGTGCCGTACGCCGCGTCGAGCTCGCCGACGGCTTTCTGCTGGACACCGATCTGACCGTGCTTGCCTGCGGGGTGCGCCCCCGCACGGGTCTGGCGCGGGCCGCCGGTCTCGACGTGCGCCGCGGCGTCGTCGTGGACGACCTGCTGCGGACGTCCGACCCGCACATCCGGGCGGTCGGCGACTGCGCGGAGCACGCGGGCCGCGTCTACGGTCTGGCGACGCCCGCCGTGGAGCAGGCCGACGTGCTCGCCGCTGCCCTCGCCCCCGACCGCACCGGGCCGGGTGGACCCCGCCCGTACACCGGCACCCGGACCCTCACCCGCCTCACCCTGGCGGGTCCTGGCCCGCTTGACCTCGCCGCCTTCGGCGACCCCGAGCCGCGCCCCGACGACGACGTCATCCAGCTCGCCGACGCCACCCGCGGCACGTACCGCAAGGTCGTCGTCCGCGGCGGCCGGCTCGTCGGCGGTGTGCTGCTCGGCGAGCTCGCGGCGGTCGGCGCGCTGGCCCGCGCGTGGGAGTCCGACGACCCGCTGCCCGACGACGACAGCCCCCTGCTCCACCTGCTCACTTCCGACGGAGGCCGCTGAGATGCCCACGCCCGCACAGACCCCGCACCCCCGCCCCACTCTCGTACTCGTCGGGCACGGCATGGTCGGCCAGCGGTTCCTGGAGGCCGCCGCCGAGCAGGGCCTCACGGCGAGCCACCGGATCGTGGTGCTGTGCGAGGAGCCGCGCCCCGCCTACGACCGGGTACAGCTCACCTCGTACTTCTCGGGCCGCACGCCCGACGAACTCTCCATGACCGACCGGGCGTTCCTCGACGAGCACGGCATCGAGCTGTACGTGGGCGACGCGGCGGAGAGCTTCGACCGCGAGGCGAGGACGGTGACCGCGCGCTCCGGCGCCGTCTTCGCGTACGACACGCTCGTGCTCGCGACCGGCTCCTACCCCTTCGTGCCGCCGGTGCCCGGCAAGGACGCGACGGGCTGTTTCGTCTACCGCACGATCGAGGACCTGCTCGCCATCGAGGAGTACGCGAAGCGGCGCGCCACCACCGGCGCGGTCGTCGGCGGCGGGCTGCTCGGCCTGGAGGCGGCGGGCGCCCTGAAGGGGCTCGGACTCGCCACGCACGTCGTGGAGTTCGCGCCGCGGCTGATGCCGGTGCAGGTCGACGAGGGCGGCGGCGCCGCGCTGCTGCGGACCATCACCGGCATGGGTCTGACCGTGCACACCGGCACCGGCACGCAGGAGATCGTGACGGGCGAGGACGGCGCCGTGACCGGCATGAAGCTGTCCGACGGCAGCGAGGTCGCCACGGATCTGGTGGTGTTCTCGGCGGGCGTGCGGCCGCGCGACCAGCTCGCCCGCGAGCACGGTCTGACGGTCGGTGAGCGCGGCGGCATCACGGTCGACGAGCAGTGCCGCACCAGCGACCCGCACGTGTACGCGATCGGCGAGTGCGCCCTCGCGGCGGACGGCCGGGTCTACGGCCTGGTCGCGCCCGGCTACGAGATGGCGCAGACGGCCGCCGCCGCCATCGCCTCCCGGGAGGCGGCGTTCACCGGCGCCGACCTGTCGACCAAGCTGAAGCTCCTCGGTGTCGACGTGGCGTCGTTCGGTGACGCGCACGGCACAGCGGAGGGCTGCCTGGACGTCGTCTACACCGACTCGCGCTCGGGGACGTACAAGAAGCTGGTGATGGCGCCCGGCGGTGAACTGCTCGGCGGCATCCTGGTCGGTGACGCGGAGGCGTACGGGCTGCTGCGTCCGCTCACCGGTTCCGTACCGCCGGTGCCCGCCGAGCAGTTGGTGCTGCCCGCGGGCGCGGGCGCCCCGGTGGCGCTCGGCCCGGAGGCGCTGCCCGGCTCCGCGGTGATCTGCAACTGCCACAACGTCACCAAGGACCAGATCTGCGCCTGCTCCTCGCTGCCCGAGGTGAAGAAGTGCACCAAGGCCGGTACGGGCTGCGGGAGTTGCCTGAAGGTGATCGGGCAGCTCCTGCCGAAGAGCGGTGACGGCGGGCTGTGCGGCTGCTTCGCGCAGACCCGCCAGGAGCTGTACGAGATCGTCCACGCCCTGCGCATCACCTCCTTCCGCGAACTCCTCGACGCGCACGGCCGCGAGGAGGCGCGCGGCGGCGAGGGGTGCGACGAGTGCAAGCCCGCGGTCGGCTCGATCATCGCGTCGCTCGCCCCGACGATCGGCGCGGGCGGCTACGTCCTCGACGGCGAGCAGGCCGCGCTCCAGGACACCAACGACCACTTCCTCGCCAACCTCCAGAAGAACGGCTCCTATTCGGTGGTGCCCCGCATCCCCGGCGGCGAGATCACCCCGGAGAAGCTGATCGTCATCGGTGAGGTGGCGCGGGACTTCGGCCTCTACACGAAGATCACCGGCGGGCAGCGCATCGATTTGTTCGGCGCGCGCGTCGAGCAACTGCCGGTGATCTGGGCGCGGTTGGTGGACGCGGGGTTCGAGTCCGGGCACGCCTACGGCAAGGCGCTGCGCACCGTGAAGTCGTGCGTGGGGCAGACCTGGTGCCGGTACGGCGTGCAGGACTCCGTCCGTATGGCCATCGACCTCGAACTGCGCTACCGCGGCCTGCGCGCCCCGCACAAGCTGAAGTCGGCGGTCTCCGGCTGCGCCCGCGAGTGCGCCGAGGCCCAGTCCAAGGACTTCGGCGTGATCGCCACGGCGAGCGGCTGGAATTTGTACGTCGGCGGCAACGGCGGCGCCACCCCGCGCCACGCGGACCTGCTCGCGCAGGATCTGAGCGACGCCGAACTGGTGCGCCTCATCGACCGGTTCCTGATGTTCTACATCCGCACCGCCGACCGCCTGGAGCGCACCGCCGCCTGGCTGGACCGGATCGACGGCGGCCTCGACCACGTGCGCGACGTCGTCGTCCACGACTCGCTCGGCATCTGCGACGAGCTGGAGTCGCTGATGGCCGCCCACGTCACGCACTACCGCGACGAGTGGGCCGAGACCCTGGACGACCCGGAGCGCCTCGCGCGCTTCGTCTCCTTCGTGAACGCGCCGGGCGTGCCCGACCCCACGGTCGGCTTCGTCCCCGAGCGCGACCAGATCAAGCCGGACCTGCCCCTGCTGTCCATCAGCCCCCGCCCCCTGGAAGGAGCCGCACGATGAGCGAATCGACGTCCGCCAGCGTCCAACTGCGCCTGGACGACGACTGGTTGGAGATCTGCGACCGTACGCAGCTGATGCCGGGTCGGGGCCTCGCCGCCCTGCTGCCCGACGGCCGGCAGGCCGCGCTCTTCCTCGACCGCGAGGGCCGCACGTACGCGATCGACAACCGCGACCCGTTCACGGGCGCCGCGGTCCTCTCCCGGGGGCTGCTCGGGACGGAGCGCGGGCGGCCGTTCGTCGCCTCGCCGCTCCTGAAGCAGCGGTTCGACCTGGAGACGGGGCGGTGCCTGGACGACGAGGAGGTGTCGGTCGCGGTGCACCCTGTACGAGTTGCTTGACCGGGCGTTCCAAAAAGACGTAGCGTTCCCCTCGTGGCCAGGACCAAGGAATTCGATCCGGACGCCGCGCTGCACTCGGCCCTGGAGCTGTTCTGGCGGCGCGGCTACGAGGCGACGTCGATGGCGGACCTCGTCGAGGCGCTCGGCATCGGGCGCGCCAGCATCTACGCGACCTTCGGGAACAAGCACGAGCTGTACCTGAAGGCACTGGAGAGGTACGGCGAGCTCCAGCGCCCGCTGCTGCTCGCCGAGCTGGCCCAGCCCGGCCCCGCACTGCCCGCCGTGCGCGCGGTGGTGCGCCGCTTCGGCGCGGAGTCCACCTCCGAGGAGGGCCGCCTGGCCGGGTGTTTCGTCACCAACACCGCGGCCGAGCTGGGCCCGCACGACGAGGCGGCCGCCCGCGGCGTCGAGCGCAGCTGGGACCATGTCGAGACCCTGCTGCACTCCGCGCTCGTCCGCGCGCAGGCGCAGGGCGAGCTGCCCGAGGACCGCGACCCGCTCACGCTCGCCCGCATGCTGCTCGTCGTGATGCAGGGCGTGCGGGTGGTCGGCAAGGCCTCCGCGGATCCGGCACGGGTGCGGGACGCGGTGGAGCAGGCGCTGGCCCTGCTGGACTGAGGGCCGGCCGTCCACGCGGCCTTACAGCGCCCCCCTGCACCCCTTTTTATTTGCCCTTATATTGAACCGATCGGTCAAGAAAAGAGACGTTGCCATGTCTGCTTCCGTCACCCGCTCCCGCTTCGCAGGACGCACCGCCCTCGTCACCGGCGGCGGCTCCGGCCTCGGCCGGGCCATGGCTCTGGCCTTCGCCGCCGAGGGCGCGAACGTCGTCGTCGCCGGGCGCACCGAGGGCCCCTTGAAGGAGACCGTGGAGCTCATCGAGGGCGCCGGGGGCAAGGCCCTCGCCGTCACCGCCGACGTCTCCCGCTCCGCCGACCTCACCGCGCTCGTCGCCGCCACCGTCGACCGCTTCGGCTCCCTGGACGTGGCCGTGAACAACGCGGGCGTCCTGCGCGCCGGACAGCCCGTCGCCGAGCTGCCCGAGGAGGACTGGCGCACGATGCTCGACATCAACGTCACCGGCGTCCTGCTCGCCCTCCAGGCCGAGGTCAAGCAGATGCGCACGCAGCCCACGGGCGGCGCCATCGTGAACATCGCCTCGAACCTCGGCGCGCACACCAGCGTGCCGGGCACGGCCGCCTACGGGGCGACCAAGGCGGCCGTCTCCGCGCTGAGCCGCGCGGCCGCCGCCGAGCACATCAGGGACGGCGTCCGCATCAACACCGTCAGCCCGGGCGCCTCCGCCACCTCCATGTCGCTCCAGCCGGGCGAGACCGAGGCCGGCCGGGCCTCGCGCATGAAGGAGTCGACGCCGCTCGGCCGCGTGTCGACGACCGCGGAGGTCGCCGCGGCGGTCCTGTACCTGGCCTCCGACGAATCCGGCTCGGTGGTCGGCGCCGATCTGGTGATCGACGGCGGCGCGGCGGCCTGACGGCGAGCCCCCGCCGCGAACCGCCCGCCCCTGCCGCAGGCTCCCTCGCCCGTCCTACCCTGGGGTAACCCGACTTACCCCTGAGTAAGAAGTCGATGCGAGGGAGCCCGGCCATGGCGGCGTGGACCGCGAACGACATCCCCGACCAGAGCGGCCGCACGGCCGTGGTCACCGGTGCGAACAGCGGCATCGGCCACGTCACCGCACGCGAACTGGCCCGCCGCGGCGCCCGGGTGCTGCTCGCCTGCCGCAGCGAGGAACGCGGGCGCGCCGCGGTCGACCGGCTGCTCGGCGAAGTTCCGGGCGCCCGCGCCGAGTTCGCGCCGCTCGACCTGGCGGACCTGGCGTCCGTACGGCGGTTCGCGGACTCGTACGACAGCGCGCGCCTTGATCTCCTGATCAACAACGCGGGCGTGATGGCGCTCCCCTACCGCCGCACCGCGGACGGCTTCGAGACGCAGTTCGGCGTCAACCACCTCGGGCACTTCGCGCTCACGGGCCTGCTCCTGCCCCGCCTTCTGGAGACCCCCGGCGCGCGCGTCATCACCGTCTCCTCCGGTCTGCACGCGCTCGCCAACCTCGACATCGGAGACCTCAACAGCGAGCGGAACTACCGCCGTTGGCTCGCCTACGGCCGCTCCAAGACGGCCAATCTCCTCTTCGTCCACGAGCTGGCGCGCCGCCTGGCCGCCACCGGCTGCGACACCGTCGCGGCCGCCGCCCACCCCGGCTACGCCTCGACCAATTTGCAGAGCGCGGGTCCCAGGATGACGGGCCGCAGGGGCACCGAGCGGGTCATGGCGCTCGGCAACCGGTTCGTCGCGCAGTCCGCCGCGGCCGGGGCGCTGCCCACGCTCTACGCGGCGACGGCGCCCGGCGTACGGCCCGACTCGTTCACCGGGCCGGGACCCCTCGGGTTCCGCGGGGCGCCCACCCGGTCGTGGCGGGCGCCGTGGACACGGAACGACGTGGCGGGCGAACGGCTCTGGGCGGCCTCCGAGGGCCTCACGCGCGTGCGGTACGACGGGCTCAAGGGCTGAGCGACGACCTCAAGGGCTGAGCGGCGTACGCGTCACGCCGCCCTGCGGAGCTCCAGCGCCGCCAGCGGGACGAAGCCGGGGCCGTCCCCGGCGGTCGGCGCGTCCCCGCCGCCGAGACGCCGGAGCAGGGCGAGCGCGATCCGCTCACCCTGCGCCTTGGCGCGGTCCGCGACCGGGCCCCGGTGCAGTCCGTCGACACAGGCGTGCCACAGCTGTACCCAGCGGCCGAAGTGCGCGGCGGTGAGCGGGCGCGCCGTGTGCAGCGCGGCGTGCGGGGCGAACGCGTCGCGCCGGTACTCGGCGGTGCGCAAGAGCGCCCGCTCCCAGAAGTCGGCGATGTGCGGCAGGTGCGCGTCGAGGTCGGTGCCGGCGATCTCCGTGAAGAAGGGGCCGATCAAGGGGTCGGCGAAGGCGGCCGTGTAGAAGCGGCGGAGGAGCACGTCGAGGTCGGCGCGGGATGCGATGTCCACCCTTCAAACTGTGCCACGGGTGGGGTGCCCGGCGCCGAAGTCCCTCGGAGTCTGTCCTTCGGCGGAGATCGCCTGTCCTCAGCGGAGGTCGCCTGTCTTCAGCGCAGGTCGGACGCCTCGAAGACGGCCTTCGCCGCCGCCCCGTCCGCGCGCTCGGTGAGCCGCCGCAGCTCGGTGCAGCCCGTCCTGAGCAGCCCGGCCTCCCGCGCGGCGCGGGCGCCGGTGTCGAGGCGGTGCAGGAGGAGCGGGTTGTCGACGAGGACCCGCGGGTCCAGCTCGACGCGGTTGCCGAGCGAGTCGCACAGGACGAGCCGGGCGGCGACGCCCTCGCGGTGCCGCACGGCGGTCAGCAGATTGGTGCAGACGTGCTTGCGGCGCCCGAGGCCCCGTACCGCGAGCCAGCCGGGCCCCGCGGTCACCCGTACGGGGTGCAGGACCAGGTAGAGCAGCGCGGAGAGCGGGACCCACAGGCAGAGGCGGACGGGGGCGAGGGTGCCGCCGGCCCAGTCGATGAAGAGGACGAGCCCGAGGAGCCCGAGCGAGCAGTAGACGGCGGTCCGCACGTCGGCCGCCCAGCCGCGGTCCGCCACGGTCGCGTAGGGACTCCCCGGCCCGTAAGGCGCATCCGTCCCGCAGGGCGCACCCGTCCCCCGGCGCGCGCCCGTCCCCCAGCGCGCGCCCGCCTCACCGCGCGCCCCCGTGGCCCGCGCGGCGCCCCGTCTCGTCCTGTTGTGTCCCATGTGCGGCACAGTACGACGGTACGCCGAACCGCGTCGTCGCCCTTGACGCGCCGCATACACACCAAGGGCCCACCTTGACGGCGCACTGACGCGGCACGCCCGCCCGCGCCCTGCCGCAGCGTGTCCGACAGGTGACACTCGGCTGCAACACCCCTGTCGTAATCCCGCCGCATGGTTGATCGTTGGGCCCGGCACACACCTACGTCACGCAGGGGGACGACCAGCATGGCCATCAGCCGCAGGACACTTCTCGGGACGGGTGCGACGGGCGCCGCCCTCGGGCTGCTCACCGCGTGCGGGTCCAACACAGGGCGCGACGGCGGCGGCTCGGGCGGCAAGGGCCCGCGGCTCGCGCAGTGGTACCACCAGTACGGCGAGGCGGGCACCGAGCAGGCCGTGAAGCGGTACGCCGCCGCGTACGAGAAGGCGGACGTCAGCGTCCAGTGGCGTCCCGGCAACTACGACGAGCAGACCGCGGCGGCGCTGCTCACGGACTCCGGCCCCGACGTCTTCGAGGTCAACGGCCCCTCCTTGGATCAGATCCGGGGCGGTCAGGTCGTCGACCTCACCGACCTGTTCGACGGTGTGCGCGACGACTTCAATCCGGTCGTGCTCGCCCCCAAGACGTACGACGGGAAGATCTGGGCGATCCCGCAGGTCGTCGACATGCACCTGCTCTACTACCGCAAGAGCCTGCTCGACGACGCCGGGGTGCGGCCGCCGGAGAGCATGGACGAGCTGGTCGACGCGGCGAAGGCGCTCACCACGAAGGACGTGAAGGGCCTCTTCCTCGGCAACGACGGCGGCGCGGGCGCCCTCGGCGTCACGCCCCTGTACGCGGCGGGCCTCTCCTCCGTCACCGAGGACGGGAAGGTCGGCTTCGACGACCCGGCGGCCGCCCGCGCCCTCGGCAGGCTGCGCCAGCTGTACGCCGACAAGTCGCTGCTGCTCGGCGCGCCCGCCGACTGGTCGGACCCGTCGGCGTTCGTGCAGGAGCTGACCGCCATGCAGTGGTGCGGGCTGTGGGCGCTGCCCGCCGTGCGGAAGGAGCTGGGCGACGACTTCGGTGTCCTCGCGCTGCCCGCCGACGGCCCCGACGGCAGGGCGGCGCTGCCCGTCGGGGCGTACGGCGCGGCGGTGAGCGCCCGCAGCGGCCACAAGAAGGAGGCGAAGGACTTCCTGAAGTGGCTGTGGATCGACAGGACGGAGTACCAGGAGGACTTCGCGCTGTCCTACGGCTTCCACATCCCGGCCAGGCTCTCCCTCGCGAAGAAGGCCGACAAGCTGAAGGAGGGCCCGGCGGCGGACGCCGTGCGCTACTCCACCGAGTACGGCTACTCCGAGCCGCTGCTGTGGACCCCGGCGAGCCGCACCGCGTACCAGGACGCGCTGAGCCGGATCATCAAGTCCGGCGCGAATCCGGAGAGCGAGGTGAAATCCGTCGTACGCAAGGTGCGGGCGGAGCTCGACCGGGTCAAGAAGAAGTCGTGAGCCGCGCCCCCGCCGGGAGCCGGCTCCTCGGCACCCAGAACCGCACCCTCTGGTTCTGGATCTTCGTCGGCCCCTTCGCGCTCGGCCTGGCCCTCTTCACCTATGTGCCGCTCGCCTGGAGCGTGTACCTGAGCTTCTTCGACGCCCACAACACCGTCTCGCCCGACGACTTCGTCGGCCTCGACAACTACACGTCGATGCTGCGGAACGATGCGTTCACCGACAGTCTCGTCACCTTCGCGGTCTTCTCTGCGTTCATCGTCCCGACGACCTTCGTCCTCTCCCTCGCGCTCGCCCTGATGGTGAACCGGATGCGGCGCGCCCAGGCGTTCTTCCGCTCGGTCTTCTTCCTGCCCGCGGCGTGCAGCTACGTCGTGGCGGCGCTGATCTGGAAGCTGTCGATCTTCAACGGGGTGCGGTTCGGGCTCGCCAACACCGTCCTCGACTGGTTCGGCGCCGACCAGGTCGCCTGGCTCTCGACCACGGAACCGCCCTGGTACTGGCTGGTCATCGTCACCGTGCGCCTCTGGCTCCAGGCAGGCTTCTACATGATCCTGTTCCTCGCGGGCCTGCAACGCATCTCCCCCACCGTCTACGAGGCGGCCGCCGTGGACGGCGCACGGCCCGGCTGGCAGGTCCTGCGCCACATCACGCTCCCGCAGCTGCGCGCGACCTCGGTCGCCGTCACGCTGCTCCTCGTCATCAACGCCTTCCAGGCCTTCGACGAGTTCTACAACCTGCTCTCGACCTCCAGCGGCTACCCGCCCCACGCGCGCCCGCCGCTCGTCTACCTCTACTACACGGCACTCGGCCGGGAGCAGAACCTCGGCCTGGGCAGCGCGGGCGCGGTGCTCCTGGCGCTGATCATCGCGGTGGTGACGGTCGGCCAGGCACGCTGGTTCGGCCTCGGCCGGAAGGAGGACTGAGGACCGTGACCACACCGGTGAAGAGGCCACTTGAGGACGGTCTGGTCCGGGTGGGCCGCGCGCTGCGGGTCGCCCTGCTCATCGCCCTCGCGCTGCTGTTCCTCATCCCCTTCTACCTCCTCGTCCGCAACGGCCTCGCGTCCGAGGACGACATCACCTCCCCCGACTGGACGTTCTTCCCCTCGACGCTGCACTGGTCGAACCTCTCCGAGCTCTTCGCCGACCCGGCCGTGCCGATGGCCCGCGCCCTGCTCAACTCCTCCCTGATCGCCGTCGCGACGACGCTCGGCACCCTCGTCCTCGCCTCGCTCGCCGGGTACGGCCTGGCCCGCATCCCCTACCGCCACGCCGACCGCGTCTTCTACGCGATCCTCGGCACGATGATGGTCCCGGCCGCCGTCACCTTCGTCCCGAGCTTCGTGCTGGTCTCGTCGCTCGGCTGGGTCTCCACCCTGCGCGGCCTGATCGTCCCGACCCTGTTCTCCGCCTTCGCCTGCTTCATCTTCCGCCAGTACTTCCTGGGCTTCCCCAGGGAGCTGGAGGACGCGGCGCGGGTGGACGGCCTCGGCTACTGGCGCACGTACTGGCGCGTGGTCGTCCCCAACTCCCGCCCGGTCTTCGCGGCCGTCGGCACGATCGTGTTCATCGGCGCGTGGAACTCCTTCCTCTGGCCCCTGGTCATCGGCCAGGACCGCGACGCGTGGACGGTCCAGGTGGCCCTCGCCACCTTCACGACGTCCCAGGTCATCCGCCTGCACGAACTGTTCGTCGCGGCAGCGGTGTCGATCGTGCCGCTCCTTGTGGTGTTCCTGTTCTTCCAGCGGTGGATCGTGGCGGGGGTGGAGCGCTCGGGCATCGACGACTAGGTCATAACAGGTGTCATTCGGGTTCGGTCAGATCCTCCACGCGCTCGGGCAGCTTGCGCAGCTTGGTCAGGGACTGGTTCACCAGGCGTACGAGGGCGTCGGCGCGGTCCCGGGCGATGGGGTGCTCCACGGATGCGGTGTCGCTCTCCACGGCGAGTTCCTCCAGAAGCACGGCGACCTCGGCGGCGACGGCGTGCAGGCCCTTGATCCGGTCTTCGACACGGGTCAGGAGGGAGGCGGGGGTGCCACCGGGGGCGGGCCGACTCACCGCGGGCCCCGCCGGCGGCGCGGAGAGCGGGGCGGCCGATGCCGTCGCGGCGGACGGGGGCGCGGCTGGCGCCGGGGACGCGGGCGTGGCTGCCGAGGCCCCGGGCGTGGCCGGGAACGGCAGAGTTCCGGCCGGCATCGGAACCCGTCCCCCCGGCTGCTTCGGCACTACGGGAGCCGCCGACTTGCGCGGCCGCGTCCCGGTCTCCTTCGGGAACTCCAGGTCGAACCAGAGCGAATCCATGGCCCGGCCGGGCAGCTCCTTGCCCTGGCCACTGACCCGCCAGGGCCTGCGGTCCCCGTCGTCCATGGCCGTCGCGAGCGCCTTCAGGACACCGACGGCCATCGGTCGACGCTTGTTGCGCAGCGCTTGGAGGCAGTTCATGACGGTCCTGCGCGAACGCCGGACCCGCTCGCCCGTGTCGCCGATCGCCTCCTGGCCGTCGAGTGAGCCCCGGTCGGGCTCGATGATCCCGAAGGACGCCAGCCAGTGCGCGGCCCGGTAGGACACCAGTTCCTCGAAGGCCGTGTCGTCGGTACCGGCCGCGGCGAGAAGCTCCGGCAGCCTGCGTCCGTCCAGATCGATGCCGCCACGGACCCTGGTGGAGAAGACCTCCCCCACACGCGGATTCCAGCTCCTCGGGAAGCTTTCGCTGGTCAGCGCGGACCAAGTGCGGGCCCTCTGGTTGATCTCCCCCGCCTGGAGCTGGGACGGCGGGTGCAGCTCGCTGAGCGCGCGCCGCAGCAAAAGCTGTCTGTGGGCGTCGCGGGGGAAGAATGCCTGGAGCAGCAGCATGGACCGCATGTCACGCAGCTCCGACACCGCCATGTCGGCGGTGGCTCCCGGGAGTTCACGGATGGGCGCGAGTCCCGCGAGGACCTCGGCCGTCTTCTCGTCCATGACCCGCTGGGCGACGTACATCCCCAGCACGCTCCGCCCCAGTGCCCGTGAGCGGTCGAGGGCCTCGAACTCCAGCGGCGGATGCACGTGGTCCCTGCGGTTGTTCATCTGCACGATGCGGTAGAGCCGTTGCGGGGTCGGCGTGCCGACCACCAGGTGCGCGTCGACCACCGCGACGGCGGCCGCCCGTCGCGCGCGCGGACTGTTGGTGGGGTCCAAGTCGTCGTCCTCCGTCTCCGCGTGCTCCTTGTTGAGGAGGGCGGAGAACTGCGGGAGCCAGACACGGGGATCGCAGACGACTCCGTCGCCTTCCCGCTCCAGTTTCTCCAGCGGTACACCGGAAAGAACCTCACCGGAAGTCAAACCGAAAATCGACTGCCTCTTCTGTGTTCGATTGTTTCCTCGAACTGCCATCCATCCCCAATAGGCGTCAGGGTAAAGTGGCTTGCCGTCCGACCCCTTCTCCGGATTGTTCTGGAGGCACACCTGTTGGGGAACATACATTCCAGGGTCCTGCTGTCCGTTCAGGACCAGGTCCGCCTCCAGGTCGTATGTGCGCCGATTCCCCTTCTTCTCCAACCCGTCCGCCGCGTCCTCGGCGTTCATCATCAGGGCCTGCCGGTCGGGCACGCTGCTTTCCAGCGCGGCGAAGAAGGTTTCGTTGCCGTCCTCGTCGACCTCCCGCCACGGCCGGAGCGAGGCCAGCGTCCCCTCGGTCTCCGGGCCCACGGTCGGGTCGGCGACGGACCGCCAGATGGAGCTGATCCGCTCGTTGTGCCCCCACTGCACACCGCCGACGCCGTGCATGCGGACGACGGCGACGACCATGTCACCGGCGTCGGTGCGAATGCGCCGGACGGCGCCGCCCTTGAGCGTGCGCACCCCCTGGGCGTCGGGCTCGCTTAGTGTCTCCTCGGGGTCGACGACGAAGGGGGAGATGTTCTCCAGCGCGCCACGGGGAAGGTTGACCCCCTCAGTGGCCAGCACGGCCTCAATCCAGACTTCTTGCCGCTCCCGCGACACCGGCATCGGAAACGGTCCGTCGGTCATGGCCTTGCTCATGCCTCGCCTCGCATCACTCGGAGTTCTGGAGTCGGTCGATGGCCCACTGGACGGCCATGCCCGCCGACCGGTAGGCCGGATTGCCCGTCACCGCCTCGGTCGCCGCGAGCGCGGCTCGCAGGAGCAGCAGCCGGTTCGCCATCCGCAGGCGCCGTGACGCCTTGGCCTCCGCTTCGGCCAGCTCCCGCTCCTTGCGCCGGAGCTCGTCGACGGGTTCATCGGAAGGACGGCCGGATTCCGGCAGTGAAGGCATGGCTGCGGCCCTTCGGAAAGGTGCGGCCGTACGTCGACCCGGTGGCCAACACCCGTTCCGCAGAGGCGTGTTAGGAATGCCAACGATGCTGGCATCGGCACGCGCGGAATAGCCATACTTATCCGATGGGCAGACCAGTTCGAAGTCGCCGTTAGGAAAAACAACCGGCCGACGACTTCACGTCACCGGTTTATCGAACTCCCGTGCCCGATTGACCATGCGGCACCCCACTGGTAAAAGTCACGCCCCGCCCACCGCCGTCAGCAGGGCCAGGGGGGCCGCCGCCGAGCGGGATTCCGGGAGGCAGGAGTGGGGGTACGGGACCGGGGTCGGGTGGGTGTGTTTGTCGTAGCCGGCGAGGACCTCGGGGAGGCGGCCGTCCGCCGTGGTGGCCGCGGAGACGAGGCCGTGGGCCACCGCGCGGGCCTCGTCGTGCAGGCCGTAGCGGGCGAGGCCGAGCGCGATCAGGGCGTTGTCGTGCGGCCACACCGAGCCGCGGTGGTAGGAGAGGGGGTGGAACGCGGGCTGCCCGGCGGCGAGCGTCCGGACGCCCCAGCCCGAGAAGAAGTCGGGCTCCAGGAGGCGGCGGCCCACCGTCTCGCCGTACTCCTTGTCGAGCAGCCCGGACCAGAGCAGATGGCCCGCGTCCGAGGCGAGCGCGTCGAGCCGGTGCCCCTCGCCGTCCAGGGCGAGCGCGGGGAAGCCGCGGTCCGGCATCCAGAAGTCCCGCTGGAAGCGGTCCCGCAGGTCGGCCGCCGCCTGGGCGAGCAGGTCCGCGTACACCGTGTCGCCCCAGACGGTCCGCGCGAGACGGGCGGTCCGCCGCAGGGCGTCGTACGCGTAACCCTGCGCGCCCGCCGCCATGACGGGGCCCGTCGCCCCGCTGCCGTCGGCGGAGCAGATCGCGCCGGGCGAGTCCTTCCAGTTCTGGTTGGCGAGGCCGCCCTCGTCCGCGCGGTAGACGAGGTAGCCGCGCGAGGTGAGTCCGCCGTGGTCGAGCAGCCAGCCGACGGCGGCGCGGGCGTGCGGCTCCAGGCGGCGGGCGAGCGTGCTGTCCCCGGTCTGTTCCGTGTAGGCGCCGAGGAGCACCAGGAAGAGGGGGGTCGCGTCGACGGAGCCGTAGTAGCGGCCGAACGGCACCTGCCCGAAGTGCGCGAGCTCGCCGTGCCGCACCTCGTGGACGATCTTGCCCGGCTGGGCGACCGCGCCGTCCACGGCCTCCGTGGCCTGCGCCGCGGCGAGCGCGGGCAGCGTCGCGGCGGCGAGGCGCGGCAGATAGGGCAGCGCGAAGAGGGAGGTCAGCAGGGCGTCGCGGCCCAGCAGCGTGAGGAACCAGGGCACTCCGGCGCCGGGCACGCGCAGCTCCTCGCCGTCGGGGCCCCGCGCCGGGACCTGGAGCGCCGCGAGGTCCGCGAGGCCGCGGGCGCAGGCCGCCGCGAGCTCCGGCCAGGCGGTGGGCAGCGCGACGCCCGACGCGTACTCCGCCTCGATCGCGGTGAGTTGGCGCCCGGCCTCCGCGGCGGACGCGGGCGCGCGCGGCGGGGGCTCTCCGTGCGGCTGCGCGGCGGCACTCAGTGCCACCTCCACCGAGGCGTGCGGGGCGAGCTCCAGCGTCCATACGAGGCGCCGCGCGCCGGTGCCGGTCTCCTCGATGCCGTCCGGCGCCGGGTCGGCCGTCACCGTCGTACGGGAACGCCACTCGCCCCGCCGGTAGGTGAACTCGACGCCCTCGCCCGCGTCGAGGGGCCGCCGTGACCTGACGGCGCCCGGCTTCGCGTACGTGCGGTGGTCGGCGCGCAGCTCGAACTGGTCGGTGAAGTCGGCGTCCACGGTCAGCGCGAGCCCGATCCGGGTCGGCACCGGGCGGTTGCTCAGGACCCGCAGGTTCTCGACGAACACGCCGCCCGCGACGGCCTGTTCGCGGAAGAGGGTGTACGCGGGAGGCTCCTGGCGGCCACCGCGCGGCACCAGGACGCAGCGCGCCGCGCCGCCTGCCGCGCCAGACGTGTCGACGGGTGTGAGGACCTCGGGGACGGCCCCGTCGACGGTCAGCTGCCAGCGGCTGAGATGCCGCGCGTCCCGTACGAACAGGCCGTCCGGGCCCGTGCCGCCACCGCGCGCGGCGCCGACGCCGCTGATGTCACCGCCCGCGCCGACGGCCGCGAACGTCCGCCCCCGCACCAGCAGCCGATGCCGATCACTCATGCCCACACCTCTTCTCCGGAGGGCCCGGCCCGCTCGCCACGGCCGTCGTCGAGCAGCAGATCCAGCGCGAGCGCCGCGGTCCAGGCGAAGCCGCGTGCGCCGCTCCCGCGGGCGGTGTACGGGTCGGCGTACTCGGCGAACCCGGAGGTGAGGGCCGCGTCGAGGAGCGCGTCGCGCAGCCCGTCGGCCCGTTGGTGGTCGCCGTGCAGCCGCAGCCCCTTCACGAGGAGCCAGTTGGTGTTGAACCAGGCGGGGCCGCGCCAGTACCGCCGCGGGTCGAAGGCGGGCCCCGTGAGGTCGTAGCTCGGCACGAGCCGCGCCGGGCCGCCAAGGCCGAAGTGCGGGCCGCACGCGGTGCGCACCAGGGCCGCGGCGATGCCGGGCGGCAGCGCGGGCAGGACGAGGGGGACGAGACCGGCGACGCCGCGCTCGGCGACGAGCTCGCCGGCCGGGCCGGGGGCGCGCAGGTCGCGGCAGAGGAAGAGCTCGCGGCACGGGTCCCAGAGGCGGTCCACCAGCGTCCCGGTCAGCGCCTCCGCACGCGCCCGTCGCTCGTCCGGGTCACGGGTCAACGTGACGCCTTCCGCGGCCAGTTCGTCCTCGATCCGGGCGAGCGCGTATTCGGACGCGATCAGCAGCGCGTTGAAGGCCGGGTCCTCGACCGAGAAGGCGCTCTCGACCGAGAAGGCGCTCTCGACCGGGAAGGTGCCTTCGACCGGGAAGGCGCCGGGGGCCGCGCCGTCCGCGTACCGCCGGTCCCGGTACGCGGCCGCCAGCCGCACGTACCGGCCGTAGTCCAGGTCCGTCGGCCGGTCCTCGGCTGCCCCGTGGGCCAGGTCCGCGCGGCGGTAGGTGCCGGGATCGGCGGGCTCGACGCGGCTCAACGGGCCGTCCCAGCAAGGGCTGTTGTCCATGCCCTGCTCCCAGGGGTGCAGCACGGCGGCGAGGCCCGCGCCGCCCGCGTCCCTGGCGGAGAGCAGGTAGTGGTGCCAGGCGGTCAGGTGCGGGTGGAGGCGGCCGAGGAAGGAACGGGCCCTGGACAGGCCGGGGTCGGCGCGGTGCACCAGCCAGGCGGCGAGCGCGTGCACCGGCGGCTGCACGAGGCCGGAGGTCTGCACGTCGCCGGGTGCGCCGGCCGGACGGCCCGCCGTCGTGGAGCGCCAGAAGTCGGGGCTCGGGAAGTACGCGTCGAGCGGGACGGCGTCGTCGAACACGATGTGCGGGACGCGGCCGTCGCCCCACTGGGCGGCGAGGAGCGTCTCCAGCTCCGTCTGGGCGCGCAGCGGCGAGAGGTGGCGCAGGCCGATCGCGATGAAGGCGGAGTCCCAGGACCACTGGTGGGGGTAGAGCGCGCGGGACGGGACGGTCGACGTGCCCGTCCAGTTGGCCCGCAGCACCTCCGCCGCCCGCTCCCGCAGCGTCCGCCGCCGGGCGGCGGCGCGGTGAGCGGCGGGCCAGGTGGTCGTGGTGCGGTCCACGCGGTCCTCCCCGAAAGACTCGCCGCCCTGTCACTTCGGCTGACGGAACCCTAGAGTTACGCCTACTCACTACGCAAAACCCACTATGTAGCGCAGAGTTGAGGCGCACAAGGAGCTGGCGAGCGCGGGAGGGCGCATGCGGACGGCGGGCCGGGGGCGTACGCGAACGGGGGTCACCGCGGGTGGCGCCGGAGACCTGCTGCACCTCGTGCGCAGCGGCCGCGCCACCACGCGGGGCGCCCTGCAACAGGCCACCGGACTCTCCCGGGCCACCGTCGGGCAGCGGCTCGACCGGCTGTTCCGCGCGGGGTGGCTGCGAGAGGGGGCCGGGGGGCCGGTGGACTCGCCGCTCGGGGGGCGGCCCGCGCTCAGGCTGGAGTTCGACGCCACGCACGCCGTCGTCCTCACCGCCGCCCTGGAGACCCGGCACGCCCGCACCGCCCTGCTGACCCTCACCGGCGAAATCCTCGCCGAGCGCACGGCCCCCCTGGCCGTCGAGGACGGCCCGGACACGGTACTCACCGAACTCGGCGCCCACTTCGCCGAACTACTGCGCACCACGGGCCACCCGCCCGGCTCGGTCTGCGGCATGGGCCTCGCGGTACCGGGCCCGGTCGACAGCGCAACGGGCCGCGTCATACAGCCCCCGATCATGCCGGGCTGGGACGGCTACGACATAAGGGCCCGCCTGCGCCGGGCATTCGCGGAGCACACGGGTGGTGCGCCCGCGGGGCGGGCGGGCGGCGGGCGGATGGGGGGTGCGTCCGCCGGGGGGATGGGCGGTGCGCCGGCGGGGCGCCCGGGCAGCAGGCCCCCCGAGCAGCCGCACGGCGCGGCCGCCGAGCGCCCGGACGGCGAGTCCACCGCGCAGCCGGACGATGTGCCCGCCGAGCGCTTGAGCGATGTGCCCGATGGACGCACGGGCCGCGAGCCCGTCGAACGGCCAGGCGGCAGGTCCGCCCAGCAGCCAAGCAGTACGTCCGCCCAGCAACCGGGCGACGAGCCCGCCGAGCGCCCGAGCGATGTCCCCGCGGGGCGCACGGGCGGCAGGCCCCCCGAGCAGCCGCACGGCGCGGCCGCCGAGCGCCCGAGCGATGCGCCCAATGGGCGTACAGGCCGCGAGCCCCTCGAACGGCCAGGCGGCAGGTGCGCCCAGCAGCCAAGCAGTACGCCCGCCCAGCAGCCGGGCGGTGGCCCCGGCAGCATGACCGGCGGGGCCACCGCCGAGCAGCCGCGCAGCAGACCCGCCGAGCGGACGGGCGGTACGCCCACCAAGCAGCCGAGCCCCGGCCCCCGCAACACGCCCGACAGGGCGTCGTCCCTCGACGTGCCCGTGTTCGTCGACAACGACGCCAACCTCATGGCGTACGGCGAGCAGCGCACCCACCACCCGGACTGTTCGGCCTTCGTGCTGGTCAAGGTGGGCACGGGGATCGGGGCCGGGGTCGTCGTCGGCGGTGATGTGTACCGGGGCATCGACGGGGGCGCCGGCGACATCGGGCACGTCCGCGTGTCCGAGGGTGCGGACGCACTCTGCAAGTGCGGCTCGTACGGCTGTCTGGCCGCCGTGGCCAGCGGCCGCGCCGTGGCCCGCCGGCTGGCGGAGGCGGGCGTACCCGCGGCGTCCGGCTCGGACGTGCGGCGCCTCCTGGAGGCGGGGCACCCGCTCGCCGTGGGGCTCGCGCGGGAGGCGGGGCGGCACGTCGGGGAGGTGCTCGCGACGGTCGTGACGCTGCTCAACCCGGGCGTTTTGATGATCGCCGGAGATCTGGCCGGAACCCCTTTCCTCACGGGCGTCCGCGAACTGCTCTACCGGCGCGCGCTGCCGCGCTCCACGGCCCACCTGGAGGTGGTCACCTCGCGCCTGGGCGAACACGCGGCGCTGATCGGCGCGGGAAAACTCGTGGTCGAGCACCTGTACGCCCCCGAGAGGGTGGAGGCGCGGCTCCTCGCGCTGGGTGTGTAGCACGGCGCGCGAACCGCTCGCGCGGGCGGTCCGGGGCGTCCGGCGGAGCTCCGGATGCCGACATCCGGCCCCTTCAAACGGCGTGATTCTCGCCACCCCTGATAGGGGTTGCGCTCAGATGAGCGCCCGCCGAGGCCTCCACGGCCGACTGCACTTCTCCAAGGGGTGGCACTCAGTGCCACTGCTCGATCATTCATGAGGTGAACTCACATCTGAGTTCACCCCGCTCATCTGAGCGTTTTATGGGTTCTACGCGAGTCGTGAGTTCAAGTCTTGAAACCACGCCGGACACCTCCGCTACTGCCGAGTCACTTTCGATCTAGCGGCGGACGGGTGGTTACGGCCGCATGACGCGCAAGTGGACGTACCCAGGTGCCTTCGATCTGGGTATGTTCCTCGCCGTCAGGGCAGCCACCGAGTCCTCGAGGAGCCGAGACCCGTGTCGGAAAACAAAGATCCCCACGTAGCTCACACGAGTGAGGGCGTTAAGTTCGTTTACGACTTCACCGAAGGCAACAAGGACCTCAAGGACCTGCTCGGCGGGAAGGGTGCGAACCTCGCCGAGATGACCAACCTCGGGCTGCCCGTCCCGCCGGGCTTCACCATCACCACCGAGGCGTGCAAGACGTACCTCGACAGCGGCGAGGAGCCGGCCGAGCTGCGCGACGAGGTGAGTGCGCACCTCGACGCCCTCGAGAAGAAGATGGGCAAGAAGCTCGGCCAGGCCGACGACCCGCTGCTCGTCTCGGTGCGCTCGGGCGCCAAGTTCTCGATGCCCGGCATGATGGACACCGTCCTGAACATCGGGCTCTCCGACAAGTCCGTGACGGGCCTCGCCAAGCAGTCCGGCGACGACCGCTTCGCGTGGGACTCGTACCGCCGGCTCATCCAGATGTTCGGCAAGACCGTCCTCGGCGTCGACGGCGACCTCTTCGAGGACGCGCTGGAGGCCGCCAAGAAGGCGAAGAAGGTCGCGGTCGACACGGACCTCGAAGCGGCCGACCTGAAGAAGCTGGTCACCAAGTTCAAGAAGATCGTCAAGACGGAGGCCGGGCGGGAGTTCCCGCAGGACCCGCGCGAGCAGATGGACCTCGCGATCCGTTCGGTCTTCGAGTCGTGGAACACCGACCGCGCCAAGCTCTACCGCCGCCAGGAGCGCATCCCCGGCGACCTCGGCACGGCCGTCAACGTCTGCTCGATGGTCTTCGGCAACCTCGGCCCCGACTCCGGCACGGGCGTCGCGTTCACCCGCGACCCGGCCAGCGGCCACCAGGGCGTGTACGGCGACTACCTCCAGAACGCGCAGGGCGAGGACGTCGTGGCGGGCATCCGCAACACCGTGCCGCTCGCCGATCTGGAGCAGATCGACAAGAAGTCGTACGACCAGCTCATGCAGATCATGGAGACCCTGGAGACGCACTACAAGGATCTCTGCGACATCGAGTTCACCATCGAGCGCGGGCAGCTGTGGATGCTCCAGACCCGCGTCGGCAAGCGCACCGCCGGTGCCGCCTTCCGCATCGCGACGCAGCTGGTGGACCAGGGGCTCATCGACGAGGCCGAGGCGCTCCAGCGCGTCAACGGCGCGCAGCTCGCGCAGCTGATGTTCCCGCGCTTCGACGAGAGCGCCAAGGTCGAGCAGTTGGGTCGCGGCATCGCCGCGTCACCGGGTGCCGCCGTCGGCAAGGCCGTCTTCGACTCGTACACCGCGATCAAGTGGTCGCGCTCCGGCGAGAAGGTCATCCTGATCCGCCGCGAGACCAACCCCGACGACCTCGACGGCATGATCGCCGCCGAGGGCATCCTGACCTCGCGCGGCGGCAAGACCTCGCACGCGGCGGTCGTGGCGCGCGGCATGGGCAAGACCTGTGTCTGCGGCGCCGAGGAGCTGGAGGTCGACACCAAGCGGCGCTGCCTCACCGCGCCGGGCGGCGTGGTCGTCGAGGAGGGCGACACCGTCTCCATCGACGGCTCGACCGGCAAGGTGTACCTCGGTGAGGTGCCCGTCGTGCCCTCGCCCGTCGTGGAGTACTTCGAGGGCCGCATGCACGCGGGCGCCGACGACGCCGACGAGCTGGTCGCCGCCGTGCACCGGATCATGGCGTACGCGGACCGGGTGCGCCGCCTGCGGGTCCGCGCCAACGCGGACAACGCCGAGGACGCGCTGCGGGCCCGCCGCTTCGGCGCGCAGGGCATCGGCCTGTGCCGCACCGAGCACATGTTCCTCGGTGAACGCCGCGAGATGGTCGAGCGGCTGATCCTCGCCGACGCCGACGAGGAGCGCGAGGACGCCCTGAAGGAGCTCCTGCCGCTCCAGAAGCAGGACTTCGTGGAGCTCTTCGAGGCGATGGACGGCCTGCCGGTCACGGTCCGCCTCCTGGACCCGCCGCTGCACGAGTTCCTGCCCGACATCACCGAGCTCTCCGTCCGTGTCGCCCTCGCCGAGTCCCGCAAGGACGCCAACGAGAACGACCTGCGCCTCCTCCAGGCCGTGCACCGCCTGCACGAGCAGAACCCGATGCTGGGCCTGCGCGGTGTGCGCCTCGGTCTGGTCATCCCCGGTCTGTTCACCATGCAGGTGCGGGCCATCGCGGAGGCGGCGGCCGAGCGGAAGACCGCCAAGGGCGACCCGCGTGCGGAGATCATGATTCCGCTCGTCGGCACCGTCCAGGAGCTGGAGATCGTCCGCGAGGAGGCCGAGCAGGTCATCGCGGAGGTCCAGGAGACCACCGGCGTCGACCTGAAGCTGGCGCTCGGCACGATGATCGAGCTGCCGCGCGCCGCGCTCACCGCGGACCAGATCGCGGAGGCCGCCGAGTTCTTCTCCTTCGGCACGAACGACCTCACGCAGACCGTCTGGGGCTTCTCGCGGGACGACGTGGAGGCGAGCTTCTTCACGGCGTACCTGGAGAAGGGCATCTTCGGGGTCTCGCCCTTCGAGACCATCGACAAGGACGGCGTCGGCAAGCTGGTGAAGGACGCGGTCAAGGCCGGCCGCGCCACGCGCCCCGACCTCAAGCTCGGCGTCTGCGGCGAGCACGGCGGCGACCCGGAGTCCGTGCACTTCTTCCACGAGGTGGGCCTGGACTACGTCTCCTGCTCGCCGTTCCGCATCCCGGTGGCCCGTCTGGAGGCCGGTCGCGCGGCCTCCCACTCGGCGGGCAGCGACCACCGGTAGCCCGCGCTCCCCGGTGCCCCACGGCACCGGACAGACTCCGGGACCGTCGCCGCGTCCCCGACCCTCAGTACCGATGCGGCGGCGGTTCCGGTTCGCGATGGAGGGGCGGCACCCTGTGCGGGGGTGCCGCCCCTTTCCCGTTCCGTTTCTCCCCGGGCGCGACGCCGACGCGCGGCGGAATCCCGGGCATGAGTGATGATCGACGGGATACTCCCTGGTCATGGGGTTGCTTGCGAAGACACATCAGGCAGACCGTCAGCTGACCAAGCGGATCGCCGCCGGTGCCCCGCCCGGCCTCCACCGGGCGCTGTCGGCGGTGGAGGAGGTGGCGGAGAGCACCAAGCTGTGGTGGGGCGCGGCCGTGGTGATGGCGTGCGCGGGCGGCCGGCGGGGCCGTACGGCCGCCGTGGCGGGCCTCGCCTCCATGGCGGTGGGACAGCTCCTCTCCAACGGCGTCTGCAAGCAGTTCGTCGACAGACCCAGGCCGCCCAAGGAGTGGATCCCCCACGACGATGTCGAGGACCGCCCCGAGTCCTCGTCCTTCCCCTCCGGTCACACCGCCGCCGCCGTGGCTTTCACCGCGGCCTGCACCCCGAGCTGGCCGCTGGCCGGCGGGCTGTGCGCAGTGCCGGCCGCCATGGTCGCCGTCGAGCGCGTGCAGTCCGGCGCCCACTATCCGAGCGACGTCGCCGCGGGCGCCGCCATCGGCCTGACCGCCGCCTGGCTCACCCGCGGCGTCCCCCGCCTGCTCCTGCGCCACTGGTTGGGGTGGCTGCCGCCGGGGTTGCGCTGAGGAGCGGAGCCGCACCGCCTGCGGGCGCGGCGTCGGGTCAGAGCGCCGGTTCGGGGAGTGTGAGCAGCTGGGGCCGGTGGCGGGAGGCCGCGGCGGCGGCCGCGGGGCCGCCGAGTGCGGCTACGCCGATCAGGCGCTCGCCCTGGTAGTAGCCGTAGAGCAGGTCGCCCCCGGGTGCGGTCGGGTCGCCTTCCAGGAGGCGGCAGGCGTCGGCGAGGGAGGGCTGGCCGAAGGACTGGAGGCGCAGCGTGAACTGGTCGCTCCAGAAGGACGGCAGCGGGGCGAAGGGGCCGGGGTCGGGCCTGTCGGTGCCGGTCAGGCCCGCGACCAGGGTGCGGGCCGCGTGGCGGGCGGTGTCGCCGGGGACCGACCAGTGTTCGACGCGGCGCGGCACGGGGCCGTAGCGGGGGTTCGGGAAGCGGGCGACGTCGCCGACGGCCACCGCGTGCGGGAGTCCCGCGATGCGCAGGTGGGCGTCGCAGAGGACGCCGTCGGTGAGGTCGAGTCCGGCGGCCGCGGTCAGCCATTCGGTGTTGGGCAGGGAGCCGACCGCCTCGACGACGAGGTCGGCGGGGACCTCGGTGCCGTCGTCAAGGACGGCGGACCCGGGCGTGAGTTCCGTGGCCAGGCGGCCGGTGAGGAAGCGGACGCCGCGCGCCTCGTGGCGGCGGCGCAGCGCCCGGCCCAGCTCCTCGCCGACCGCGAGGAGCATCGGCTCGGCCTCCGGTGCGACGACCGTCACGTCGCAGCCCGCCGTACGCGCCGTCGCCGCGACCTCGCAGCCGATGAAACCGGAGCCGATCACCAGCACCCGGACGCCCCGGCCCAGCCGGGCGCGGAGCGCCGCCGAGTCCTCCAGGGTGCGCAGGACGTGCCGGGGCGGGCCCCCGGTGAGCGGGAGTCGTCGTGGCCGCACCCCCGTCGCGGCCACGAGACCCTCGTACGCGTACGCCGAACCGTCGGCCAGCGTGAGTGTGCGCGCGGCCGGATCGGCGGACGCGACCGCCACGCCCAGACGCCATGCGACGTCCTCGACGCTGGGGCGGCGGCGCAATCGGGTGGTACCGGCGGGCACCTCGCCCGCGAGGACCGCCTTGGACAACGGCGTCCTGTTGTACGGGGGATGGGGTTCGTCGCCGAACACCGTGATCGCTCCACGCCAGCCCGCGGCCCGCAGCTGCTCCGCCGCGCGCAGCCCGCCCAGCGAGGCGCCCACGACGGCGATGCCCACCGCTGCCGCTGCCGCCACGGGTCAGCCCTCGACCCGGATGGCCTGGAGCGGGCAGACGTCGGCGGCGTCCTCGGCGTCGGCGCGCAGCGAGTCGTCGGGCGCGTCGACGTACGCGAGGTGACCTTCGCCGTCGAGCCGGAAGATGTCCGGCGCGGCGAACACGCACTGCCCGTGGTCCTGGCAGACGTCCAGGTCGACGGTGACGATGACTCGGCCCATCCCAACTCCCTTGCTGCAAAGGTCTTTCACTTGTCTTCAGCGGCGCGGCGGGCGGATGCCGCGGAACTCCCAGTCGCCGCCGAGCGCCGTGGAGAGGACCTCCTCGGACGCGGTGGGCTGGGCGCCGACGTCGGTGCGGACCGCGGTCGGCCCGGTGACGATGTGGTTGGTGAGCCGGCCGAGGCCCTCGGCCTCGACCTCGACGACGTCCCCGGGGCGGACGGGGCGGGAGCCCGCGGGCGTTCCGGAGAGCAGTACGTCGCCCGGCTCCAGGGTGATCGTGCGGGCGATGTCGGCGACGAGGTAGTGCATGTCCCACGCCATCTCGTCCGTCGAACCGTCCTGCGCGAGCACGCCGTTGACGTACGTCCGCAGGTACTTGCCGCGGAAGTCCCAGCCGGTGACCAGGCCGGGCCCGAGCGGGCAGAGCGTGTCGGAGCCCTTGACGCGGAGCATCGACCCGGCGTCGGTGTCGCGGAAGTCGTGCAGGCCGAAGTCGTCGGCGACGGTGTAGCCCGCGATGTACGAACCGGCTTCTCCGGGAGCGATGTTGCGGCAGGTGCGGCCGATGACGATGCCGATCTCGCCCTCGTAGTTCAGGTACTGGCAGCCGTCGGGGCGCACGACCGCGCCGCCGTGGGCGTTGAGGGCGGAGACGGGCTTGTGGAAATAGGTCGGCGCGGGCGGCAGCACGGCCCCGAACTCCGCGACGCGGCTTCGGTGGTTGAGGTGCACGGCGATCACTTTGGAGGGCCGCACGGGAGGGAGGTGGTGCGCCTCGGCGGCCTTGACGCGGCGGCCGTCCGGGGCCACGAGCTCGTCGCCGTCGCGCATGGCCTGGACGGCGGCTCCGTCGAGGAGGACGCGGCGGTACTCGGTGGTGCTCGCGCTCATGCGACGCCCTCCCTCGCATCGGTACCTGCACCGGTCCAGCCGTCGGCCGGGCGGTCGAACCAGAGGTGGATCTGCCCGGTCCCGACGGAGTTCTCGTACGCGCTGTAGGGGCGCCCGGGGGCGGTGCAGCGCTCCTCGCCGAGGGCGCCGATCATCATGAGGTAGTGCCCGAACCGTGCTTCGGGCCGGTGGGTCAGGAACTCCGGCATCGTGCGCAGGACTTGCGCGTGGTCGCCGCGCTCGAACCATTCGATGCGCTGCCGGTCGGCGGCGCGCGCCTCGGGCGTACGGATGTGGGAGGGGTCGCTCGCCTCGTGGGCGCGCAGTTCGCGCAGCGGCCAGAACGTGTGCGAGAGGGCGCCGGATGCGATGAGCAGGACCTTGCGTCCCGGCAGCGCGCCGATGCCGTCGGCGAGCGCGCGGCCGAGCCGCAGGTGGTCCTCGGCGTCACCGGTCTGGCAGACCCCGATCGAGACCCACTTCTTCTCGGGGAGGCCGTGGCCCAGGTACGTCCACAGGTTGATCGTGGCGTAGTACACGGGCAGGAAGGGGTCGTCGATCGGGGTGATCCAGGTGCCGTGCCTGTCCGCGAACCGTGCGACGGAGTGGGCGAGTTCGGGGTCGCCCGGGTAGTCGTACGGCATGCGGCACATGCCGCGCGGCAGCTCTTCGGAGGTGAAGAGACCGGCGCGGCGGGGATGCGCGGAGACCACGAACTCGACGGTGGTCGCCCAGTGCGAGTCGAGGACGACGACGGTGTCGTAGTCGAGCGTCTCGAAGACGTCGGTGCGCAGGGCGCGCAGGCCGGGGACGAGGCTGATCTCCCGGCCCTCGTTGAGCTCCTTGCGGGTCTGTTCGGGCAGCACGATGGTCGGTACGTGGGCGAGGAGCCCCGCCCCGACGATCTCGCCCCTCGCCTCACCCATGGCGCGCCCATCCCGTCGGCGCGGTCACGGTGTTCTTCAGGTCGCAGTAGAAGTCGAAGGACCAGTCGCCGCCCTCACGCCCGATGCCGGAGTCGCGCGAACCGCCGAAGGGCGCGGAGAGGTCGCGTACGAAGAAGCAGTTGACCCAGACCGTGCCCGCCACGAGCCGCGCGCTGATGCGTGCCGCGCGGTCGCGGTCGCCGGCGGCGAGGGTGGCGGCGAGGCCGAAGCGGGTGCCGTTGGCGAGGCGCACGGCCTCGTCGTCGTCGCCTTCGGGAAACGTCTGGAGGGTGAGGACCGGCCCGAAGACCTCCTCCTGGACAATCTCGGAGTCCTGGGCGACGTCGGTGAGGAGGGTGGGGAGGTAATAATTCCCGCCGAGCGCGGTGTTGCGGCCGCCGCCGGTGACGGCCTTCGCGCCCGCTGCGACGGCACGGCGGACGAACCCGTCGACGCGCTCCACGTGCCGGGGGTGGATGTTGGGCCCGACGTCGGTGGCTTCGTCGCGCGGGTCCCCCTGGGTCAGCTTCGCCACCCGGTCGAGGAAGTGCCCGAGGAAGGCGTCGCGCACGGGCTCCTCGACGAGGATGCGGGTGGCGGCGAGACAGACCTGCCCGGCGTTGTCGTACTGCTCCACGGCGAGGTCGGCGGCCAGCTCCAGGTCGGCGTCGGCGAGGACGAGCAGCGGCGACTTGCCGCCCAGCTCGAAGCTGCACGGCACGAGGTGCGCGGCGGCGGCCCCGGCGACGCGGCGGGCGGTCGGCACGGAGCCGGTGAAACTGACGCGGCGCACGTCGGGGTCGGCGGTGAGGGGCGCCCCGGCCTCGTCGCCGTACCCCTGCACGAGGTTGAAGACGCCCGGCGGCAGCCCCGCCTCGTGCGTGATGTCGGCGAGGAGGGAGGCGGTGAGGGGGGTCCACTCGGCGGGTTTGAGCACGACGGTGGAGCCCGCCGCGAGCGCCGGGGCCACCTTCCAACTGGCCAGCAGCAGCGGGGCGTTCCACGGCGTGATGAGCACGGCGGGTCCTGCCGGGTCCCAGCTGACGTGGTTCGTGTGGCCCCTGGTCTCGAAGTCCTCGTGACCGAGGGCGAGGAGCCGGTCGGCGAAGTAGCGGAAGTTGTGCGCGACGCGCGGCATGACGCCGTGGCGGTGCGAGCGCAGCAGCGCGCCGTTGTCGGCGGTCTCGACCGCCGCGAGCTCCTCGGCGCGCGCTTCGACGCCGTCGGCGACGGCGTGCAGCAGCCGGGCCCGCTCGGCGGGCGGCGTCGCCGCCCACCCGGGGAACGCGGTACGGGCGGCGACCACGGCGGCACGCGCCTCGCCGGGGCCGCCACGTGCGATGTGGGCGAGCGGGGTGCCGTCCAGGGGCGAGTGGTCGGTGAAGGTGGGGGTGGCTGCGGTGGGCGCGGCGGCGGCCACGCGGGTGCCGTCGATCCAGTGGCGGGTGTCGACGGGGACGCCCTCGACCGTCGCGGCGGGAGGAGCCTGAGCCATCACTGCCTCCAGTTCGTTTGAACCCAAACAACGTACGATCGGGTGCGGACACCGGTCAACCCCTCGCCGCCGAACGGCCGTTGACTTACCGTTTGGAGCCAAACAAAGACTTGCCCGGACCGACCCCCGGAGGCCTCGATGCCGTCCCGTCGGCCCCTGATCGCCCTCCCCCAGCGGTACGCCGCGACGACCTCCGCCCTCCGCTACGCCGCCGTCGTCACCGCCCGCGCCCTCGCCGAGGCCGTGTTCCGCGCGGGCGGCGAGCCGTTCATGCTCCTCCCCGGCCCACCGGACGAGACCGCCGAACGCCTGTCGCGCTGCGCGGGACTGCTGCTGCCGGGCGGCGGGGACATCGCGCCCCGGCGGTACGGGGTGGGGCCGGGGGCGGACGTGCACAGTGCCGTGTACGACGTCGACGACGCGCAGGACGACTTCGACCTCGCCCTGGCCGCCCGCGCGCTGGCCGCAGGCCTGCCCACGCTGGCGGTGTGCCGCGGGATGCAGGCGGTGAACGTCGCCCTAGGCGGCACGTTGCACCAGGACATGGGCGGCCCGGCCACCGACCACCGCCATGTGGTGCACCCGGTGCGGGTGGCGTCCGGTTCCACGGTGGCGCGGGCGATGGGAGCGGGCGGAGAGGGCCCCGGCGAGGTGGTGGTCTCCTGTTACCACCACCAGTGCGTGGCCCGCCTCGGCCGGGGCTTGACCCCCACGGCATGGGCGACCGACGGCACGATCGAGGCACTGGACCTCGCGGGCGCGCGCGGCTGGTTCACGGCGGTGCAGTGGCACCCGGAAGACACGGCAGAGTCGGACGCAACCCAACAGGCCCTGTTCGACACCTTGATCCACAAGGCCGCGACACCCCACCCCGGGTAACTCAGCACCCCGACAGGGGCGCGGGGAACTACGCGACAAGCCCCCACAACCCCGCACCAAACACACAAGGAGCGGACCCCCAGCCCCCAGGGGCGCGGGGAACTGCGCGAGAAACCCCCACCCACCCGCAGCGAACACACACCAAGCGGCCCGCAGGGCACAGGCTCCGGGCGCGAGCGGCGCGGGGGCTACTCGGGCCGTCGGGGCCTGCGGCCACTACGGCGAGGCACCGGCGCCGCCCCACCCAAGAGCCGCTGCCGCCGCTCGTCCCCCTCCTCCTCCGTCCGTACGACAATCCTCCGCAACAGATCCGCCAACATCTCGCACTCCCCGTCCGACAGCCCCTCCGTCACGAAGGCCTCCTCCGCGTTGAAGGCGGGAAAGACCTCCCCCATCAGGCGCTCACCCTCATCCGTGAGGCGGAGCAGGACGAGCCGCCCGTCGTCGGGGTGCCCGCGGCGCTCGACGAGGCCCCGCCCCATGAGCGTGCGGGCCACCCCCGTGAGCGTGCCCTTGGAGATGCCGGCCTCCTCGGCGACGTACCGCGTCTCCGTCTCGCCCCAGATCCAGACGACGTAGAGGACCACGAAGGAGGTCCACGTCAGTTCGGCGCCGCGGAGCACGGAGTTCTCGAAGTGCTGCCGTACGGCCGCCGCCGCACGGTAGATGTTCGAGACGGCGCCCATCTGGGCGTACTGGACGGGGGTGCCCGTGTCGCCGAGCTTGGCCCGGACCGCCTTCTCGGTCTCACGGATGGTGCGGTGGCCCGTCACTCGGTGTCTCCTCGCGTGGTTCGTGTACTCGCGTGCTCACGTGCTGGTCGGCCGAGCCGACGTCTAGAGCTCTCGCTCCAGCAGCGTCCCCCCGTTCCAAGTGACGCCCACCTGACGGTAGTACGCGCCGATCGGCTCCTCGACGGTGAGCGCCGCCAGCTCCTCCGTGGGCGCCTCGAAGAGGTCGAGCTCGGCCTCGCCCGCCCAGGCCTGGCCGCCCTCGAACGCCGCGGCGCCCGACTCGATCAGCTCGTCCAGGGCGAGGCCCTTGCCGTCGATGGAGGGGAGTTGGCGGTGGTGGGCCATGGGGTGGGCGTTGACGAAGCCGTTGGTGGGCGAGGGGGCGCGCAGGGTGACCACCGCCTGGGCGAGGCGGTGGTCGGCGGCGGCGAGAGTGGCGCCGAAGACCGCGCCGGGTTCGATGCGGGGGGCGGGACCGTAGGGGTGGGGGCGGGTGAGGTGGATGGATCCGAGCTTCTTCGGGTAGCCCTGGTGGTTGCCGCGGGCGATGGCGAAGTCCTTGTCGACCCAGATGTAGACACAGCGGGAGTACGTACGGCCGCGGTAGGCGCAGCGGACGACCGCGAAGCACTCCTTGTACTGGGCGCGGACGGGGTCGAGGAGTTCGGCCCCGCCGGCACCACAGGACTGCCAGTCGGCCCAGATGACGGCGACCGCGCCGGGGTCGTCCGGGGCGGGGTCGAGGGGGGCGGGGAGGAGTTCGCGGACGCGGGCCGGGTCGGTGCGGTACTCGACCGTGAGGAGGTCGCCGGAGTAGTGCCAGGGGGGTGGGGGCACGACGGCGGCCCTGCCGGTGGCGCTCTTGGGCGGCAGGAATCCCCTGAGTCCGGCCATGGCCAGCCCCTTCCGCGACTCGTTTGGTCCCGTACGGTACGCCTGGATGTGGCGCCCTGTCACCGGGGCGTGGAGCGGGCGGCCGACCGGCACCCGCCCTCTTGCGGCGACGCCCCATCCCTTTCTATCGTTTGAGGTCAAACAACCCTCCGCGCATCGCACCCCAGAAAGGCTGGGCCACGGGTGAGTGAAGCGAGCGCACCATTCCAGGGCGGGGCCACCCGGGAAACCCAGGACACCGCCACCCACGTCCAGGACACCGGCACCCACGTCACCGAAACCGTCGAGGCCCTCCGCGCCGCCGGCATCGACATCGTCCGCGTCGTCTACCCCGACCTCCTCGGGGCGGACCGCGGTCGCGACGTCCTCGTCGGACAGCTGCCGGGCGCCTGCGAGCACGGGCTCACCTTCTGCCGCGCCGTCTACCACACCAGCCCCAGGGGCGACGTCGTCCCCGTCGCGGGGGGACTCGACGCGGGGCTCCCCGACATCTGCGTACAACCGGATCTGCGCACGCTCAAGCCGCTGCCGTGGGAGCCCGGGGTCGCCTGGTGCCTGGGCGACAGTCTCGATCCGCTCACGGGAGCACCCGCCGCCGAGTCGCCCCGCGCCCTGCTGCGCCGGGTCCTCGACCGGGCGGGGCAGTACGTGGGGGACGACGGCGTATCGGTCGTCGTAGGACCCGAGTTGGAGTACTTCCTGTGCGACGCCTCCCCCGCCGCCGCGTCGGGCTGGGTGCCCTACGGCGGCGCCACGGGCAACGTGTACAGCGCCGGGCGGCGCGGCGACCCCGACGGACATCTGCTGCGCACACTCCGGCTGTTGCGCGAGCTCGGCATCGGCGTCATCGCGGGGAACCACGAGTTCGACGGCGGGCAGTTCGAGATCAACCTCGACCACTCGGGGGCCTTGGACGCCGCCGACCGCGCCTTCTTCTTCAAGGCCGCCGTCAAGGAGGCCGCCCGCCACGAGGGGCGGCTCGCGACCTTCATGGCCAAGCCCTTCAACGGGCTCGGCGGGTCCGGGTTCCACGCGCATCTGTCCCTGGTCGACGCCGACGGGCGGAACGTCTTCGACGATCCGCGGGACGGTCGCGGCCTCTCCGCCACCGCCCGGCACGCCGTCGGCGGCGTCCTGCGGCACGCGCCCGCACTCACCGCCCTGCTGAATCCGACCGTCAACTCCTACAAGCGCTTCGGGCCCGACACCCTCGCGCCCTGGCTGATCGACTGGGGTCTCGACAACCGCAGCGCCATGGTCCGCATACCGCCCGAGCGCGGCGCCGGGACCAGGCTGGAGCTGCGCCTCGGCGACGCGTCCGCCAACCCGTACCTCCTGGTCGCGGGCACCGTCGCCGCCGTCCTGCTCGGGCTGCGCGACAAGCCCGAACCGCCCGCGCCGCTGGAGGGTTACGGATACGACGAGTCCTCGGCGGCCCGGCTGCCCGCGACCCTCCCCGCCGCCCTCGACGCCCTGGAAGCGGATGAGGCGCTCACCGGGCTGCTGGGCGAAGGGTTCGTGCGGGCCTTCCTGACGTACAAGCGCAATGAGGTGGAGCGCTATCAACTGGCGGTCACGGACTGGGAGTTCGGCGAGTATGCGTTTCTCATCTGAGCGGGCCGAGCAGACTGAGCGGGTCGAACAGGCGAAGCAGGCCGAGCGGGTTGAGCGGAGCGAGCGGGCTCGGGGCGGCGAGCCCCTGACCCTCGCCGACGTCGACCTCTCCGACAACGACCGGTTCACCGACCGGGAGCTGCCCTGGCGGATGTTCGACGTGCTGCGCCGCGAGGACCCCGTCCACTGGCAGCCCGAACCCCCGCCCAACTCCGGTTTCTGGGCGGTCACCCGGCACGCCGACATCGTGCGGGTCGACCGTGACCCCGAGACCTTCACCTCCGAGCGGTTCACCAACCTGGAGGAGGTGGACGAGGACTACATCGCCCTGCGCCGTTCCCTCCTGGAGACCGACGGGCTGCGGCACCGGGCCATGCGACTCATTTTGCAGAAACGGTTCACGCCGCGGGCCGTCGCGACGTACGAGACGTTCCTGCGCGGGCTCACGGCGCGCACGCTCGACGCCGCCCTGCCCAAGGGGACGTTCGACTTCGTGCGGGAGGTGTCCGCCGACTTCCCCATCAACGTGCTCGCGCGCATGCTCGACGTCCCCGCGGAGGACACGCAGCGGCTCATCGACTGGGGCAACCGCATCATCGGCAACACCGACCCCGACTACGCGGACGTGCTGCTGGAGAGCGAGGAGAGCGAGCGGTACCGCAACCTGCCGTTCCGGTCGCCCGCGGCTCTCGAAGTCTTCGCGTACGGAAGGGAGTTGGCCACCCGGCGACGGGGCGGGAGCGGGGACGACCTCGTGAGCGCCCTGGTGAACAGCTCGCCCCGGGACGGCGTGCCGCTCTCCTCCACCGACTTCGACAACTACTTCCTGCTGCTCGTCGTCGCCGGCAACGAGACCACCCGGCACGCCATCTCGCACTCCATGCTCGCCCTCATCGAGCACCCGGCGGAGCGGGACCGGCTCGTCCGCGATCCCTCGCTCATACCGAACGCCGTCGAGGAGTGCCTGCGCTGGGCCTCGCCCGTCTACCACTTCCGGCGGACGGCGACCCGCGACGTCGAGCTCGGCGGCAAGCGGATCAGGGCGGGCGACAAGGTCGTGCTGTGGTTCGCCTCCGGCAACCGGGACGAGGACGTCTTCCCCGATCCGTACCGCTTCGACGTCACCCGCGAGAACAACGACCACGTCACCTTCGGCAAGGGCAGCCCGCACTTCTGCCTCGGCAACTCCCTAGCCCGCCTGGAGATGCGGGTCATGTTCGAGGAGCTGCTGCCGCGGCTGGCGGACATCCGGGTCGCCGGGGAGGTGCGGCGCGTGCGGTCCAACTTCGTCAACGGGATCAAGGAGCTGCCCGTGACGGTGACGCTCACGTAGTGGGCGTACGGGGGCGGTTCAGCCGCCCGACGTGTCCAGCTCCGCGTCCTCGCTGATGCCCGCGCAGTCGTACGGGTCCTTCAGCCAGCCGTCGGGCAGCACCACGCGGTTGTTTCCGGAGGTACGCCCACGGGGCCCGTCGGCGCCGACGGGCCAGGGCTGGTCCAGGTCCAACTCGCCGAGCCCGTCCTCCAGTTCGGCGAGCGACGACGTGATGGCGAGCCGCTTGCGCATCTCCGACCCGACGGCGAAGCCCTTCAGATACCAGGCCACGTGCTTGCGGAAGTCGATGACGCCGCGCGCCTCGTCCCCGATCCACTCACCGAGCAGCGTCGCGTGCCGCAGCATGACCTTCGAGACCTCGCGCAGGTCGGGGGCCTTGGGCGCGCCGGTGCCCTCGAAGGCGGCGACCAGGTCGCCGAAGAGCCAGGGGCGGCCCAGGCAGCCGCGGCCGACGACGACGCCGTCGCAGCCGGTCTCGTCCATCATGCGGACCGCGTCCGCCGCGGACCAGATGTCGCCGTTGCCCAGCACCGGGATCTCCGGCACGTGCTCCTTCAGGCGGGCGATGGCGTCCCAGTCGGCGGTCCCGCCGTAGTGCTGGGCGGCGGTGCGGCCGTGCAGGGCGATCGCCGTGACGCCCTCCTCGACCGCGATGCGGCCCGCGTCCAGGAAGGTGATGTGGTCGTCGTCGATGCCCTTGCGCATCTTCATGGTGACGGGCAGGTCACCGGCGCCGCTGACGGCCTCGCGGAGGATGGCGCGGAGCAGCGGGCGCTTGTACGGGAGCGCGGAGCCGCCGCCCTTGCGGGTGACCTTGGGGACGGGACAGCCGAAGTTCAGGTCGATGTGGTCGGCGAGGTCCTCCTCCGCGATCATGCGGACGGCCTTGCCGACGGTCGCGGGGTCGACGCCGTACAGCTGGATCGAGCGCGGCTTCTCCGTCGCGTCGAAGTGGATCAGCTGCATGGTCTTCTCGTTGCGCTCGACCAGGGCGCGCGTGGTGATCATCTCGCTGACGAAGAGACCCTTGCCGCCGCTGAACTCCCGGCACAGCGTCCGGAACGGCGCGTTCGTGATGCCCGCCATGGGGGCGAGCACGACGGGCGGCTGCACGGTGTGCGGGCCGATCGACAGGGGCTGCGGCTGGGACGGCATCGATGATCTCCGGGACGGACGACGGGACCCTCTATTGTCCCTCACTCTTCGGGCGGCCTTGCCGGGGTCTCCGGAGAGCCAGCGCCATCCCGTCGTACCGTCGAAAGATGCCCGATGAACTTACCCGCGGTCACCGCGAGGAGCTCCCCCACCGCCGGCGCATGCTCGTGCTCGCGATCTGCTGCACCAGTCTGCTCATCGTCACCCTCGACAACACGGTCCTGAACGTCGCGCTGCCGACCCTCCAGAAGGAGTTCGACGCGAGCGTCTCGGGCATGCAGTGGACGGTCGACGCGTACACGCTCGTCCTCGCCTCCCTCCTCATGCTGGCGGGCTCGACCGCCGACCGGATCGGCCGCCGCAAGGTCTTCGTGACGGGCCTGGTCGTCTTCACCCTCGGCTCGGCGCTCTGCTCACTCGCCCCCAGCCTCGAACTCCTCGTGATCTTCCGCATGATGCAGGCGGTCGGCGGCTCGATGCTCAACCCGGTCGCGATGTCGATCATCACCAACACGTTCACCGACCCGCGCGAGCGGGCCCGCGCCATCGGCGTCTGGGGCGGCGTGGCGGGCATCTCCATGGCGGCGGGCCCGCTGGTCGGCGGGGTGCTCGTGGACACGGTCGGCTGGCGCTCGATCTTCCTGGTCAACCTGCCGGTGGGCCTCGCCGCCCTCCTCCTCACCCTCCGGTACGTCCCCGAGTCCCGCGCCCCGAAGCCGCGCCGCCCGGACCCGGTCGGGCAGCTCCTCGTGATCACGCTGCTCGGCGCGCTGACGTTCGCGATCATCGAGGCGCCGCGCGCAGGCTGGACGTCACCGCTGATCCTCGGCTCCGCGGGCGTCGCGGCGGCCGGCCTCGCCGGACTGCTCCGGTACGAGCCGCGCCGCGCCGAGCCCCTCATCGACCTGCGGTTCTTCCGGTCGGCGCCGTTCAGCGGCGCGACGGTGATCGCGGTCTGCGCGTTCGCCTCCCTCAGCGGCTTCCTCTTCCTCTCGACGCTCTACCTCCAGGACGTACGCGGTCTCGACGCGCTGCACGCCGGGCTGTGGATGCTGCCGATCGCGGCCATGGCCCTGGTCTGCGGTCCGCTCTCGGGCCGCCTGGTGGGCAGCCGCGGCCCGCGGGTCCCGCTGCTGATCGCGGGGGTGACGATGACGGCCTCGGGGATCCTCTTCGCCGCGTTCGAGGCGGAGTCCTCCGGCGGGCCCCGCCTGGCCGGCTACATCCTCTTCGGCCTCGGCTTCGGCTTCGTGAACGCGCCGATCACCAACACGGCCGTCTCCGGGATGCCGCGCGCCCAGGCGGGCGTCGCCGCGGCGGTGGCCTCCACGAGCCGCCAGATCGGCACGACCCTCGGCGTCGCGGTGATCGGCGCGGTCCTGGCATCGGGCATCGCGTCTTCTTCGTACGCGGAGGACTTCACGGAGGCGAGCCGCCCGGCCTGGTGGGTCCTCGCGGGCTGCGGTCTCGCGGTGCTGGGCGTCGGGGCGGTGACGAGCGGCAGGTGGGCGCGGGAGTCGGCGGGGAGGGCGGCGGAGCGGCTGGAGGTGGGCGCCAGATGCAAGACACCCGGTGACAAGTGACAGATATTGAAATCTGTCACTTGTCATGCGAGGGTGGAGGCATGCGTACTCTCACTCTCGGCACGACCGGCCCCCGCACCTCCGCCCTCGGCCTCGGCTGCATGGGCATGTCCGCGCTCTACGGAGAGGCGGACCGCTCGGAGTCCATCGCGACCATCCACGCGGCGCTCGAAGCGGGTGTGACCCTCCTCGACACCGGCGACTTCTACGCCATGGGGCACAACGAACTCCTGATCGGCGAGGCCCTGCGCACGGCCCCCGCCGCCCACCGCGAGCAGGCACTCACCAGCGTCAAGTTCGGCGCCCTGCGGGACCCGGACGGCGGCTGGTCGGGCTACGACGGCCGCCCGGCCGCGGTCAAGAACTTCGCCGCCTACTCCCTCCAGCGCCTCGGCGTCGACCACATCGACGTCTACCGCATCGCCCGCATCGATCCGGACGTCCCGGTCGAGGAGACGGTGGGCGCCATCGCGGAGCTGGTCGAGAAGGGTTACGTGCGGCACATCGGCCTCTCCGAGGTCGGCGCCGCGACGATCCGCCGGGCGGCCGCCACGGCTCCCGTCTCGGACCTCCAGATCGAGTACTCCCTGATCTCGCGCGGCATCGAGTCCGAGATCCTGCCGACGGCCGCGGAACTGGGCATCGGCGTGACGGCGTACGGGGTGCTCTCGCGCGGCCTGATCTCCGGCCACTTCACCCGCGACCGCAAGCTGGCGGCGAACGACTTCCGGTCGATGAGCCCCCGCTTCCAGGGCAAGAACCTCGACCGCAACCTCGACCTGGTCGAGGCGCTGCGGAAGATCGCCGACCAGAAGGGTGTCAGCGTCGCGCAGACCGCGATCGCCTGGGTCCTGGCGCAGGGCCCGCGACACGGGGCGTCGATCGTGCCGCTGGTGGGCGCCCGTACGCGCGCTCGCCTGGACGAGGCGCTCGCCGCGCTGGACGTGACGCTCGACGCAGCGGACCTGGCGGCGATCGAAGCGGCCGTCCCGGCGGACGCGGCGGCGGGCGCCCGCTACCCGGACTCGCAGATGGCACACCTCGACAGCGAGCACTGATCCATCCCCGGGTACGGTCTAGCCATGGCAGCGACCACGGCTCCCCTGACCCCCGAGCGCATCCTCGAAGCGACCGAGGAGGTGCTGCGCAGGCACGGCGCGGCCAAGGCGACGGTGGTCGACGTGGCCCGCGCCCTCGGGGTGAGCCACGGCACGGTGTACCGCCACTTCCGTACGAAGACGGAGCTGCGCGGCGCGGTGACGCGGCGCTGGCTGGACCGTACGTCGGAGAAGCTCTCCGGCATCGTCACCGGCACGGAGGCCCCCGAGGCGAAGCTCCGCCACTGGCTGGCGGCCCTCTTCGACGCGAAGCAGCACAAGGCCGGCGACGACCCGGAACTCTTCGCCACGTACTCGGTGTTGGTCGACGAGAACAGCGACGTGGTGGACGACCACATCGCGGACCTCACGTCCCAACTCACCACGATCATCCAAGAGGGCGTGGAGGCGGGGGACTTCACGTCCCCCGCCCCCGAGGTCTCGGCCCGCGCGATCTTCGACGCGACAAGCCGCTTCCACGACCCCGCCTACGCAGCCCACTGGTCCCGCCCGGGCATCGAGGACGACTTCACAGCGGTCCTCGACCTCACCCTGCGCGGCCTGCGCGCCTGACGCCGGCTACCGGGCTACCGGCGCCCCAGCAGCCGAGGATCCACCTCACCCTGCCGCACGATGATCTCCACGACACCGTTGTCCGGCCCTCCTCCAGCACTCCGGAGAGCACGACGCACAGCGGCGACAGCGATATCGGCCGCTTCACCGGGCATCACGGCCTTGACCTGCAACGTGGCCCCGACCGAAAAGAAGTCACCGGCATATCCGTGGGAGGTGGCGGTAGGCACGAACTCATACTCCGGCTCACTCGCCATCACACCGAGCATGCCCTCCTGAAGAACAGCCCACTCGCCGTCGGTGACATCTAGCAACAGCTGAACATCAACTTCCCAGTCCTTGCTCACGACGGGGACACACTCCTTCACATCCGCCTACTCGGGGACCGTAACATCGCAGGGCTCACGCACGACCTGAGCACAGCCAACCACGATCACACCCACCAGCACCCGGCTCAGGAACGCTCTACGGTGCATCCATGTGGACGACACTTGCGGCGACCCTCTTAGGAGCGTGCATAGCCACCGGATCATCTCTACTGATCGAGTCGCGCCGGGACAAGCGCGCCGCAGTCGCCGAGTGGCGCCAGGCGCGCCGCGAACTGTACGGATCATTCCTCACCGAACTCACCAAGGCCCGGAGCGAGTTGTGGACGCTCAGCCGAAATGACCACATGGCGAACCAGGAGCGGGCAGTGGCGGCGCGATCGCTCTTCGCCGGCTGCTACGAGCAGCGCTATCAGCTGGAGGTCTTCGCACCACGGAGCGTCGTGGAGCCGGCCTTGGCCTACTTCCGCAGCATGCGCAGACTTCGCGACGCTGTAGGACGCGGACTTCGCTGGGAAGACCCCGAACGCCCGACGCACAACGACGCCGTGATCCAGGCCCTGCACGCGACCCGAGACGCGATGCGCCTGGACATGAGGACTGACGCGATGCGTACCGATTGACGCTCCCGCAGGCCACCCAGACGCGCTTTTCGAACGCGCGCTTGCAATAGGAACATAAGCGCTTGAACGACGCAGAGTGCAATACCTATGGAGGAGCGCGAACCAATGAAATTTTCTCCCTGGCTTCTCCGTATCGCTTCCCACCCAGGCGCGCTTTCGGTCACACTTGAAGCCTGGTCAAGCAAGGGGGGACCATGAGCGGTTCACATCTCAATGCTCCGATTCAAGCCCGCATGTACGCGAAGACGCTGCACAAGGTGATTTGGGTCGTCGCGATCGTGGTGTCAGCAGGCCTTCTGGCGCCGCCGCTGTTTTTCATCGCGGCCAAGAAGCGAGTTGTCAGCACGGCAGTCCCGGTGATCTACGCAGTAATCATCTACGGCGCGGTCATCGTGGCGACGATCCTCGGAAACTCGAGGAACTGGGAAGGACTCGTTCTCACCATCACAATGATTTTCGCTGCCGTACACGCCGCCATCCTCGATACCGACTGGAAGCCGGGAAGGTGACCTTCTAGGCGCCGAGTCCAGCGAAGAACTCCTGCGGTATGGCGTAGCTGTACTTGGACGCCAGCCCAGTTGGGGAGCCACGTACCGTGGCTGCGTGGGAAACGATGACTTGGGGCGGAATCTGCGGCGGCTTCGGCGGCTGGCGTCGTTGACGCAGGAGGAGTTGGCCGAGCGGTCCGGCGTGTGTGTGGATGTGATTCGGCAGCTTGAGCAGCGGCGGAAGCATTCGGCTCGGTTGCCCACGCTGCACGCGCTGGCGAATGGGCTCGGTGTGGAGCTGACGACGCTCCTCGGTGATCCTCCTGCCGTCTCCTCGACGGGGGAGAACGACGGGCCCCGCTTCGTGGCGGTGCGGCGCGCCATCATGCCGGCGCTCGGAGGGCCGGAACCGGAGCCGCCCGGGCCCGGCTTCTCGCTCGATGTCCTGCGCGAGCAGATCGCGGAGGGGTGGACGCAGTACCACGCTGCCGAGTTCGACACCGTGATGAAGGCGCTGCCCGAGATGATCGCGGATGCGCGCGCAGCCACCGCCTCGGGAGACCAGGACGACCGGGACATTGGATTTGCCGCGTTGGGGAAGGCTCTTCAGCTCGCCGGGCACGTGGCCGTACGGATGGGGAAGACCGACCTCGCGCTCATCAGCCTGGAGCGGGCCATCGACGCGGCGGACCGCTCCGCCGATCCGCTGCTGCGGCCCATAATCGTCAACTCCGTCGCGTGGACGTATCAGCGGCAAGGCCGACTCGGTGACGCCCTGAGCGTTGCCCTGCGCGCTGCGGACGCCGTCGTCCTCGGCGGTTACACGGAGAGCGCCGACGGGCTGAAGGTCTGGGGTGCGCTGACCATGTCCGCGGCCACGTCCGCCGCGCGCAGCAATGACTACGAGCGTGCGGCGGAGCTGATGGAGCACGCCGAGAAGGAAGCCCAGCGGGTGTCCAAGTTGCCGCCGGGCAGCGACAGCCGCATGGTCAGCGTGTTCAGCCCGTCATCGGTACGGATCGAGCGCGTGCGTCTGGCCGTTCAGTACGGTCGCCCGCAGGAGGCCCTGACGCTGGCCAAGGGCATGCGTCTGGGCAAGGACGTGCCCGCGTCCTGGCGGACCTGGCTGCTGTTGGATGTGGCCCGGGCCCACACCGACCTCGGTGACGCGGCCGGCGCGGTGAAGGCATTGGAGTCGCTTCACCGCGTGGCGCCCTCGTGGATGCAGCACCACACTCTGGCCGTGGCCATCGTGCGCGATCTGTGGGCGCTCCCCCATCACCCGCCGGGCCTGCGGCAGTTGGCGGAGCTCTTGGGCGTAGCCGAATAGCGTCGGCGAGCAGCGCCGTCGAATAGCGTCGCGAAAGTAGGACGCCACATCCCTGTCACGCTCTGTGGCGGGCCGATTCCATGGGTGGGTCAGCGCTCGGGCGGTCGCGTGAACGGCCCCCGGGCACGGCCGACCAGCAAGAGCAAGGAGTCGACGTGGCCGACAAGACCAGCCGACCGCCGATCACGGAAGCCCCAGCCCCGGTTCCGGCTCCGGCTCCGGCTCCGGCTCCGGCCGCGATCCTGAGCGCATGGTTCGCGCACAGCCAGCTCGCCCCGGGCAGGCCTGCCGGGAGTGGGCGGAAACCGGTGTGGCGCTGTTGCCGCTCGGCGGCCGGTTCGATGCCGTCCGCCTTCCCGAGGCGTTGGTGCACGCGGCCGTCGGTGTCACCGCTCGGCAGGCGGTCAGCGCCCGCCTCGCCTGGCTCATCGCAGGGCCTGCCCTCTACGACGGCCGCACAGTGGGAGGCAGCTACTACGCGTTGATGGAGCCATGGCGCGACCGTATGTGGAAGCACCAGAACTGCGCGCCGCGGCTGGGCCGCGGGACCTACCTCGGCGTGCCGAGGCTCGACCGCACGGGGCCTCCCGGCCCGTACTGGATCGTGCGGCCGCGCTTCGAGGGCGACCTGTGCGAGCCCGCCACCGTGGCTGCCGTCATCCGCCTCGGGCAGAGCGCGGACGTCGAAGACCCGGTGGCGAGTGCGCCGACACCGGTTGCGACAGTTCGCCGTGTGGAGCTCGTCTACCAGAGCTATCTCGCACATCTGGACCACTGCCTTCCATGCCAGACAGAGACAGACCCATGCGCCGACGGAGAACGGATGCGACGCGCACTTCGGGCCGTACGACGGGCCGGCTCGCGAGCGGATACGCCCTGAACCGGTCGCCCGTTGAGTCAGCACTCCGAGCCCGACCCAGGCGTCCCCGCGCCCAGGCCAGGGCTGGCTGGCACCCGATCTACCCCTTGCGCATCAACAAGCACCCCCGCCGAAACCGCTCCCCCTCCCCCGGCTCCCGCAGCAAGCGGCCCAGTTCGGTGAAGCCGGCCTCGCGGGCGAGGCCCGCCAGTGCGTCGATCGGCCAGCGGTACGCCGTCGTCACCTTGTGGTCGAAGGGGGTGAGCGGGGCGCCCTCCGACTCGAAGAAGGCGAGCAGGAGGTGGCCGCCCGGGGCGAGGACGCGGTGGAACTCCGCCAGGTACGCGGCCACGTCCCGCTCCGGGGCGTGGATCAGCGAGTACCAGGACACCGCGCCGCGCAGTGCGCCGTCCGGCAGGTCGAGCGCATCCATGGAGCCGACCTCGAACCGGATGTCCGGGTGGGTCTCGCGGGCCAGGTCGATCATCGTCGGGGAGAGGTCGATGCCGAAGACGTCCAGGCCCAGGTCGCGGAGGAGGGCGGTCACCGGGCCGGGGCCGCAGCCCAACTCCGCTACCGGGCCCGCGCCTGCGGCCCGCACATGGCCGGTGAACGCCGTGAGCATCGCGTGGTCCAGGGAGGGGCTGCGGAGGTCGTCTCGGGGCATTCCCGCGTACACGGTGGCGATGGCGTCGTAGGCGTCCGCCGTCGTACTGAGGTGCGTGGAGGATACAGTCACGAGAGAGGACCCTAGGGCCTCCCTCTGACATTCCGGCATTCGGCACGGACACCGTAGGCGGGCGCTACGCGTGGAAGGCTGTCGTCGACTCCAGGGCCGCCCGCCCCGTCGTGACCCTGTTCACCGGCGCGCCCTCTTCGGCATAGCCGAAGGAGACTCCCACCAGCAATCGGCCCTCCGTGACGCCGAGTTCGGCCCGGACCGTCTCGGCGTAGAAGCTGAGCAGTCCCTGCGGGCAGCTGTCCACGCCGTATGCGGCCATGGCCAGGAGGAGCGTCTGTAGGTATGCGCCTACGTCGGCGGCCAGTCGCGCCCCGCCGTCCCCCGTGACGAAGAGGAACGCGGCATGGGGCGCACCGTAGAAGCGCAGGCTCTCCGCGTCGTAGGCCGCGCGTGCCGCGTGGTCGTCGGGGCCGATGCCCAGGGCTCCGTACAGTTCCGCGCCGAACGCCGCCCGCCGCTCCTGGTGGACGGGGGCGTACATGCCCTCCGAGTACGGGAAGTCGGTCGAGGTGCGCTGTTCGGCGTGGGCCGCCCGCAAGGCGTCCGCCAGGCGTTCGCGCCTCGCGCCGCTGACCACCTCGACCCGCCACGGCTGCGCGTTGGAGTTGGAGGGCGCGGTGCCGGCGAGAGCGAAGATCGCACGCATGGTGTCGTCGGGCACGGCCTCGGGGCGGAACGCGCGCGTCGCGTGGCGTCCGCGTATCAGCTTCTCCGCGTAGTCGCTCAACTCGGTGGGAACCACCAGCCCGTTCATAGAACTCAACTCTCCTCACGGCTCAAGGGCGCCAGTTACGTAGACAGATCGAGTTAAGTAAACGTTTGCGTTTACTTGGGGTGTCACTGTAGCCGGTCCCCCTCTCCTAAGTAAACGGGCGCGTATACTTTCCTCATGAGTACGGTGACGACGGCCGCCCGGCGGCAGGGGCGCGGAGGGCGCGAGCGCATCCTGGCCGCCGCCGCCCAACTGTTCGCGACGCAGGGGATCAACGCGACCGGCATGGAACAGGTCGCCGAGCAGGCACCGGTGTCCAAGCGCACCCTCTACGCGCACTTCCGGACCAAGAGCGACCTGGTCGTCGCCCACCTTCAGGACCTCGCCTCGTCCGGCGGGACCCTGGAGAGCGCGCTGACGCGCGAGGACATCCCGGCGAGGGAGCGGATCCTCGCGCTGTTCGTCCTGCCCGCGGCGGACGCGGCGCCAGTACGCGGATGCCCGTTCATCGACGCCGCGGCCGAGTTCCCCGACCCGCGGAGCGCCGTCCACTCCTACGCCCGCGAACAGAAGTTGCTGATGGTGCGGCTGGTGACCGCGCTGGTGACGGAGCTGGGCTGCCGCGAGCCCGCCGCGCTCGCCGAACAACTCGTCACCCTCGCGGACGGGGCCGCCAGCCGCGCCATGGTGCTGGGCGACGCGGACTACGGACGACACGCGCGGGCAGCGGCCGAGGTGCTCCTGGACAACGCCCTGTCGGGCAGCACGGCCAGCACGGGCTGACGCGGACGACCTCCGTCCGGGCCGGCCCCTCGCCGCCGACTCCCCCTACAGCCCCTCCTCCGTCGGCCTGTGCTCCACGTACTCGATCACCGTGCCGTCGCGGTGGCGCGCCGTGAAGCCCGAGCCCGTGGGGACCTTGATCAGGGGCTCCGTGATCTCCGCGCCCTCCGCCGCCAGGCGGGTCAGGTACGCCTGGGCCGAGTCCACGAGCAGCGTGCCGTCGATGGCGCGGAAGGGCGCCAGGGTCTCCTCCGCGCCCTCGATCAGGAGGAACGCTCCGACCACGGCCAGGTTCAGCCCCTTCTCCGGGTACGCGAACCACATGTCCCGTTCCGTGCCGAGCAGGCGCTCGTAGGACGCCGCCAGCGCGTCGAGTGTGCCGGGGGCCGTGTAGACGCGGATGAAGGGGCGGGGTGCGGTCAGGTCGGAGGAGTCGTTGCGGTGGCGCCACATGGTGGGGGTCTTCGTCATGGGCTCAGCCTCGGACCCGGCGGGCGCCGCAACCAGGCAGGCGTTCAGGGGGGTGACTTCAGGTCATACGCTGGGCATATGGCGACCACCACGGCAACCACCCCTCTGAGCACCGGACTTGGCGGGTTTCTGCGCGCCCACCGCGAGCGGCTCTCCCCCGGTGACGTCGGGCTGCCCGCCACCGCCCGGCGCCGCACCCCGGGGCTGCGCCGTGAGGAGGTCGCCGCGCTCTCCGGTGTCTCCGTCGCCTGGTACACCTGGCTGGAGCAGGGGCGCGTGGACGCCTCCCGGCAGGTGCTCGACGCCGTCGCCCGCGCCCTGCGCCTCGACGACGCCTCCCACCGGCACGCCCTCGCCCTCGCCGGGTTCGCCCCCGGTGCGACGGCCCCCCACACCCCGTACGACCCGAACCTCCGCGCCCTGATCGACAGTTGGCCCCACAGCCCGGCGCTGCTCCTCGGGCCCGCCCTCGACATCCTCGCCTGGAACAGCGCCTACGCCGACGTATGGCCCGATCCCTCGGGGCTCCCCGAGGAGCGGCGCAATCTGCTGCTCCTGCTCGTCGGGGACGAACGGCACCAGCAGGCGCTGCCCGGCTGGGAGTCCGTCGCCATGGACCTCTACCGGCACCTGCGCACCCGCGCGGACCGCCACCCCGGCGACGGGGCCTTCCAGCGGCTCACCGACCGGCTCGCGGCCGCGCGGCCGGACCTGGACGACTGGTGGGCCTGCCGGTCGGTCGGGGACTTCGCCTCACGCACCGTCGAGATCACGCCACGAGACGACGGCACACCGCAGCCGTACGCCATGAACCTCCTGCTCGCCCCGCACCCGCAGGACACCACGGTCCTCGTACTGACCCCCGCACCACGGAAGCCCCCAGTTCCATGATCCGGAACCGGGGGCTTCGCGCACTGTCACTCAGTCGACGTGTCAGCAGCCCACGAGACGCGTCGCGAGGTAGCCCTCGATCTGGTCGAGGGAGACGCGCTCCTGCTTCATGGTGTCGCGCTCGCGCACCGTCACCGCGTTGTCGTCGAGGGTGTCGAAGTCGACCGTCACGCAGTACGGCGTGCCGATCTCGTCCTGGCGGCGGTAGCGGCGGCCGATGGCGCCCGCGTCGTCGAACTCGATGTTCCAGTTCTGGCGGAGGGCGGTGGCGAGGCCCTTGGCCTTCGGGGAGAGCTCCGGGTTGCGCGAGAGCGGCAGGACCGCGACCTTGACCGGCGCGATGCGGTGGTCGAAGCGCATGACCGTGCGCTTCTCCAGCTTGCCCTTGGCGTTCGGGGCCTCGTCCTCGATGTAGGAGTCGAGGAGGAAGGCGAGCATCGTGCGGCCGACGCCGGCCGCGGGCTCGATGACGTACGGAGTCCAGCGCTCGCCGGCCTCCTGGTCGAAGTAGGACAGGTCCTGGCCCGACGCCTTGGAGTGTGCGGTCAGGTCGTAGTCCGTGCGGTTGGCGACGCCTTCCAGCTCGCCCCACTCGCTGCCGCCGAACTGGAAGCGGTACTCGATGTCAGCGGTGCGCTTGGAGTAGTGGGAGAGCTTCTCCTTCGGGTGCTCGTACCACCGCATGTTCTCCTCGCGCAGGCCCAGGCCGGTGTACCAGTTCCAGCGCTGCTCCATCCAGTACTCCTGCCACTTCTCGTCCTCGCCCGGCTTGACGAAGAACTCCATCTCCATCTGCTCGAACTCGCGGGTGCGGAAGATGAAGTTGCCGGGCGTGATCTCGTTGCGGAAGGACTTGCCCATCTGCGCGATGCCGAACGGCGGCTTGCGGCGCGAGGTCTGCTGGACCTGGGCGAAGTTGGTGAAGATGCCCTGCGCGGTCTCGGGGCGCAGGTAGGCGACGGAGCCGCTGTCCTGCGTGGGGCCGAGGTGCGTGGCGAGCATGCCGGAGAACTGCTTGGGCTCGGTGAACTGGCCCTTGGTGCCGCAGTTGGGGCAGTTGATGTCCGCGAGGCCGTTGGCCGGCGGGCGGTTGTGCTTGGCCTCGTAGGCCTCTTCCAGGTGGTCGGCGCGGTGGCGCTTGTGACAGGAGAGGCACTCGGTGAGCGGGTCGGAGAAGGTCTTGACGTGGCCGGAGGCCTCCCAGACCTCGCTCGCCAGGATCACCGACGAGTCGATACCGACGACGTCCTCGCGCGAGGTGACCATGTAGCGCCACCACTGGCGCTTGAGGTTCTCCTTCAGCTCGACGCCCAGCGGTCCGTAGTCCCAGGCGGCGCGCTGACCGCCGTAGATCTCACTACAGGGAAAAACGAAGCCACGGCGCTTGCTGAGGCTGACGATGGTGTCGATCTTGTCGGCGGCCACGGTGCTCTCTTCATTACGACGGCGGACGAAGCGATGACTGCCGGAGCAGCGGCTTCGGGAGCGAATGCTTCAGGTTACCGGCGGCCTTACCCCCCTAATCAAATCGGTTCCCCGTACCCGTCCCCGCGCACTCCTCGCGAGGGCCCGCGCGGAGGCCTTGTTGACAATCGTTTCCACATTTGTTGAAAATGAGTGTCATGAACGTACGACGCCTGATACCCACCGCCGCCCTTGCCTCCGCCACGGTCCTCGGCCTCACGGCGCTGACCGCCTGCTCCACCTCCGCCGCGGACGACAAGGACGGCAAGCTGGACGTCGTGGCGTCGTTCTACCCCATGCAGTACCTCGCGGAGCAGATAGGCGGCGACCACGTCTCCGTCACCACACTCACCGAGCCCGGCCAGGAGCCGCACGACCTCGACGTCTCCGCCAAGCAGCGCGGCGAGCTGGAGGAGTCCGACGTCGCCCTCTACCTCAAGGGCCTTCAGCCCGCCGTCGACGACGCGATCGACCAGTCCGGCATCAGGACCAAGGTCGACGCCGCCTCGCTGACCAGCACGGAGAAGCACGGCAACGAGGTCGGCGGGCACGCCGACGAGCACGAGGAGGAGGGGCACGAGGGCCACGGCCACGGCCACTCCCACGAAGGCGCCGACCCCCACATCTGGCTCGACCCGGTGAAGTACGCCGAGGTCGCCGAGGGCGTCGGCAAGGCCCTGGAGAAGGCCGACCCGGACAACGCGGCGACGTACAAGAAGAACACCGCGAAGCTCGTGAAGAAGCTGAACGGCCTGGACAAGTCCTTCGAGAACGGCCTGAAGACCACCAAGAACAAGGTCTTCATCACCACCCACGCCGCCTTCGGCTACCTCGCCGAGCGGTACGGCCTCACCGAGGAGGCCATCAGCGGCCTCGACCCCGAGGGCGAGCCCAGCGCCAAGCGCGTCAAGGACCTCCAGAAGATGGCGAAGGCCGACGGCGTCACCACCGTCTTCTACGAGACCCTCGTCAGCGACGAGACGGCGAAGACCCTCGCCAAGGACACCGGCCTGAAGACCGATGTGCTCGACCCCATCGAGGGCATCACCGGCAAGTCCAGGGGCGACGACTACATCCAGGTCATGGAGTCCAACCTCAAGGCCCTCCAGAAGGCCCTGGGCGCCAAGTGACACCCCCTGTGGTTACGGAGGCACGAGCCATGAGCAAGAACGCCGGCACCGGTGAAGGCAGCGGCGAAGCCGTCATATCCCTGCACAAGGTGACGGCCGAGCTCGGCTCCCGCCCCGTGCTGCGCGGCATCGACCTCACCGTGCGCCGCGGTGAGGTCGTCGCCCTGCTCGGCGCCAACGGCTCGGGCAAGTCCACCGCCGTCCGCACGGTCATCGGGCAGGTCCCCGTCACCGGCGGCGACGTCGAGATCTTCGGCACCCCGCGCCGCCGCTTCCGCGACTGGGCCCGCGTCGGGTACGTCCCGCAGCGCACCACCGCCGCGGGCGGCGTGCCCGCCACCATCACCGAGGTCGTCACCTCCGGGCGGCTCTCCCGCGCCCGCCTCGGCATCCTGCGTAAAGCCGACCGCGAGGCCGTCGCCCGCGCCATCGACCTGGTGGGCCTCACCGACCGCGCCAAGGACTCCGTCAACGCGCTCTCCGGCGGCCAGCACCAGCGGGTCCTGATCGCCCGCGCGCTGGCCTCCGAGCCCGAGCTGCTGATCATGGACGAGCCGATGGCGGGCGTCGACCTCGCCAGCCAGGAGGTCCTCGCGGCCACCCTGCGCCAGCAGGTCGCCCAGGGCACCTCCGTCCTCCTCGTCCTGCACGAGCTCGGCCCCCTGGAGCCGCTGATCGACCGTGCCGTGGTGCTGCGCGACGGCTGCGTCCTGCACGACGGACCGCCCCCACGCGCCGTCGGCCAGCACGCCCTGCCCGGCCACGACCACGTCCACCCGCACACCGACGCGGAGCCGGTCCGTACCGGCCTGCTCACCTGAGGACGCGAGAGTCAGCCATGGAACTCCTCAACTACGCCTTCATGCAGCGGGCCCTGCTCGCCGCCGTCCTCGTCGGCATCACCGCGCCCGCCGTCGGCATCTACCTCGTCCAGCGCCGCCAGGCCCTGATGGGCGACGGCATCGGCCACGTGGCGATGACCGGCGTCGGCCTCGGCTTCCTGCTCTCCACCTCCCCGGTGTGGATGGCGACGGCGGTCGCAATCGTCGGCGCCGTCGTCATGGAGCTGATCCGCTGGTACGGCAAGACGCGCGGCGACATCGCCCTGGCCATGCTGTTCTACGGCGGTATGGCGGGCGGCGTCATGTTCATCAACCTCGCCCCCGGCGGGTCGAACGCGAACCTCCAGTCGTACCTCTTCGGCTCGCTCTCGACGGTCTCCGAGGAGGACGTCTCGGCGATCTGCCTGCTCGCCGCGTTCGTGGTCCTCGTCACGGTCGGGCTGCGCCGCCAGCTCTTCGCGGTCAGCCAGGACGAGGAGTTCGCCCGCGTCACCGGCCTGCCGGTCCGCGCCCTCAACCTGCTCACCGCCGTCACCGCCGCCGTCACGGTCACCGTCGCCATGCGCGTCGTGGGCCTGCTCCTGGTCTCCGCGCTGATGGTGGTGCCGGTGGCGGCCGCGCAGCAGCTCACCAAGAGTTTCGCGGTGACCTTCGTGGTCGCGGTGGCGATCGGCGTCGCGGTGACGCTCGGCGGCACCGTCACCTCGTACTACCAGGACGTGCCGCCCGGCGCGACGATCGTGCTCCTGACCATCGGGGTCTTCATCGTCCTGACGGTCCTCGCGACGCCGCTGGCCAGGCGCAGAGCGCGGGCCGCGGCCGCCGCGGAGGCGGCCGGCGACCCCGCGGAGTGCTCGGTACCGGCCCAGCCGGTGGTCAAGGCCTGACCCGGGTCCGGGCCGACCTGGCACAATGGCCCGGCAAGGCCCAGACCAGAGCGTGACGCGAGGAGGCAACCGTGGGAGCCCCGGTTCGAGGCAGGTCGACCCGCCAGCGTGCGGCGGTGGCCGCGGCACTCGACGACGTGGACGAGTTCCGCAGCGCCCAGGAGCTGCACGACATGCTCAAGCACAAGGGCGACTCGGTCGGTCTGACCACGGTCTACCGCACCCTCCAGTCCCTCGCCGACGCCGGTGAGGTCGACGCCCTGCGCACCAACGACGGCGAGACGGTCTACCGCCGCTGCTCCACCGGCGACCACCACCATCACCTGGTCTGCCGCGTCTGCGGCAAGGCCGTCGAGGTCGAGGGCCCCGCAGTCGAGAAGTGGGCCGAGGCGATCGCCGCGGAGCACGGCTTCGTGAACGTGGCGCACACGGTGGAGATCTTCGGCACGTGCCAGGAGTGCGCGAGCAAGTAGGCGTACGTACGGGGAGGGGCCCGCACCGTCGGCGCGACGGTGCGGGCCCCCCACTTTCTCTGTCATGCCTTGCTGTTGGCGATCTGCTCCTCGTTCGGGATCGCGCCGCCGAAGCGGCGGTCCCGCGAGGCGTATTCGAGGCAGGCGCGCCACAGGTCGCGGCGGTCGAAGTCCGGCCACAGGACGTCCTGGAAGACCATCTCGGCGTAGGCGCTCTGCCACAGCAGGTAGTTGGAGGTGCGCTGTTCGCCGGAGGGGCGCAGGAAGAGGTCGACGTCCGGCATGTCCGGGTAGTACAGGTACTTCGCGAACGTCTTCTCGTTGATCTTGGACGGGTTGAGCCGGCCCGCCTTCACGTCCTCGGCGATGGCCTGGGCCGCGTCGGCGATCTCGGCGCGGCCGCCGTAGTTCATGCAGAAGTACAGGGTCAGCTTGTCGTTGTCCTTGGTCTGCTCCTGGGAGATCTCCAGCTCCCTGGCGACCGACTTCCACAGCTTGGGCATCCGGCCCACCCAGCGCACCCGCACGCCGAGGTCGTCGAGCTGGTCGCGGGTCTTGCGGATGAAGTCGCGGTTGAAGTTCATCAGGAACTTCACCTCGTCCGGGGAGCGCTTCCAGTTCTCCGTGGAGAAGGCGTAGAGCGAGATCGCGCCGACACCCATCTCGATGCTGCCCTGAAGCACGTCGAGGACGCGCTCGGCGCCGACCTTGTGCCCCTCGGTGCGCGGCAGGCCGCGGTCCTTCGCCCACCGGCCGTTCCCGTCCATGACGATCGCCACGTGCTGCGGGACCAGCTCACCGGGGATCTTCGGCGGCCGCGCGCCCGAGGGGTGGGGCTCGGGCAGCTGATACTCACGGCGGGACCGTCCGAGGATTCCGCGTCGTGCCATGGGGGGCTCTCTCTCCTACCTAGCTGTTCGCGCACGCGACGTACTCACCGCTCACGTGCCTTTCTCTACGTACCGCAAAGAACGCAGTCCGCGCTCCAAGTGCCAGTGCAGATAGGCGGAAACAAGCCCGCTGCCCTCCCTGGCGTGCCGCGCCTCGCACGCGTCCGCCGTCTCCCAGTCGCCGGTGAGCAGCGCGCCGAGCAGCGTCAGCGTCTCCGTCGACGGTACGACGCTGCCGGGCACCCGGCAGTCGACGCAAATCGAGCCGCCCGCCGCGACGGAGAAGAAACGGTTCGGTCCCGGCATGCCGCACTTGGCGCAGTCGGTGAAGCTGGGCGCGTAGCCGTTCACGGCGAGGGAGCGGAGCAGGAAGGCGTCGAGGACGAGGTGCGGGGCGTGTTCGCCGCGCGAGAGGACGCGCAGCGCGCCGACGAGCAGCAGATACTGCTGCACCGCGGGCTCCCCCTCGTGATCGGTGAACCGCTCGGCGGTCTCCAGCATGGCCGTCCCGGCGGTGTAGCGCGCGTAGTCGGTGACGATCCCGCCACCGTACGGAGCGATGGTCTCGCTCTGCGTGCACAGGGGCAGCCCGCGCCCGACGAGCTCGCTTCCGCGCGCGAAGAACTGCACGTCGACGTGGGAGAACGGCTCCAGCCGGGCCCCGAACTTGGACTTGGTCCGCCGCACCCCGCGCGCGACGGCGCGGACGCGCCCGTGACCGCGGGTGAGCAGCGTGATGATGCGGTCGGCCTCACCGAGCTTCTGCGTCCGCAGGACGATCCCGTCGTCCCTGAAGAGACTCATCGCCCGCCACCCGGCTTCCGGGTGCGCAGCACGATGCCGACTTCGCGGAACAGACTCATGGGGTCCATTCTCGCGTACGGATCGACCTCACAGGTCGTCGGGGAGCAACCGGAACGCGCGGTGCGCGGTCAGGGGACGCATCATCCGGAAGTGCGCGTCGGTGGTCAGCATGTCGGCGGTCTGGAAGGCCGCCGCGAGGGTCACGTTCATGGCGTCCGCCAGGCCGACGCCCTTGCCGCCCGCCGCGTCGCCGTACCCGCGCATCACTGCCATGGCCCCACGCAGGTGCGGAGCCGTCTCCGGGATCTCGAAGCGTCGCGCTTCCGCCTGGCGCGCGATGAAGTCGAGAGCCGTCATGGAGGCCTGGGCCCCCACCCGCTCGGTCAACAGGTAGTCGAGTTCGGTGAGGACCATGGGCGAGACGACCAAGTGCCCGACACGGGCGAGCGCCTCCTTGTGCGCCGCATGACGCGGATCCTTCGGCGTGAACAGGCGGTACAGGGCGTTCGTGTCCGCGATCGCCACGGGGATCTCAGACACCCGCCGCCCCCATGCCGCCCATGCCGCGCAGAACATCGTCGATCTCGTCGTCCGTGAGCGCCGGCCCGTCGAGGTCCGGGAGGTCGAGCGGACCCATCGGATCGGTGCGGAACGGGTAGGAAGGCTGCCCCAGACGTCCGCCCCTCGGCACGATGTCCCCTATCGGCACGCCGTCCTTGGTGATCGTCACCGTCTCACCCGCTTCGACGCGGGCCATCACTCGCGACGTCTGCTGGTTGAGCTCACGCAAAGGGACATCGTTGCCGCCGCCAGTGTTTCCTGCCATGAATGCAGCGTACTACGCGTTCTACGCCCCCGCCCCGGCCACTTCTGGCAAGGCTCCGTCAAGGCGTCTCCCCCCGGCTCCGGGGGTTCGCGTACGCCGTCGCCGCGCGGAGCCGTTCCGCGTCCGTCGCCGTGCGGATCGCCTCCGGGGCGCAGTCCCACTCGCGTCCGCCTCCGTAGGGGCGCAGCTGGACGTACGGGCCCTCGTGGCCCATCACCCGGCCCACGCGGCCACTGCGCGTGTCGACGACGTACGCGCCCACCGGGAGGTGCGTCGGGAAGTTCATGGCGCGCTCCTTCGCGCGGCCGACGTCGGATCGGCTCCCGATGACGGCACCACAGTTCCCGCTCGCGTCAGCGCGGCGCGCAATGTCTTCACGGTTTCCTCCGCCTGTCCGACCCGTGCCCCTGCGTGGTGGCTCCCCTCTGCCTTCGGATTTCACTCTTCTCGTCCCTGCGGGGGTGCACGCCGCCTACACTCGGGAGGCGTCTGCCCGCTACAACTGCGGGCTCGCGGGCGGCTGTTGGTGGCTGTGCTCGGGCAGCCCGAAGGCGTCCGACAGTGCCTGTGTCGCGGTGTACGAGGGGACTTCGCCGCTCACCGTCAGGTCCCGTGCCGTCGCCACCGCCGCCCCCAGCGCCGCGCGGAACAGCAGTGAGCCGAGGCTGACGCGGCGTACGCCCGCCTCGGCCAGCTCCGGCAGGGCGGGGCCTTGGGGGGTGTGGAGGGTGTTGAGCGGGGTGTCTTCGAGGGTCCGGGTCAGTTCGGAGAGGGTGTCCAGGTCGCGCAGGCCGGGCACGAAGACTCCGTCCGCGCCCGCCCGGCGGTAGGCGGCCAGGCGCTCCCCGGTCTCCGGGGACTTTCCCGCGGCCGGCAACCAGTACGTGTCCGTGCGGGCGTTGACGAAGAGGCGGCCGCCCACCGACTCCCGTACCGCGTGCAGGATCTCGCACTGGTGGGAGAGGTCCCGCAGCGTGCCGTCCGGGCGGCCGTCCTCGATGTTGACGCCGGCGATCCCCATGCCCGCCAGCTCGGCCGCCAGCGAGGCGACGTCCTCCGGGCGGTCGCTGAAGCCGCCCTCGATGTCCACGCTGATCAGCGCGTCGAGGCGGGACAGACCGCGGGCCAGCCGGACGGTCTCCGCCCGGGTGGCGCCCGCCCCGTCGGGCAGGCCCGCCGCGGCCGCGACGCCCAGGCTGGTCGTGCCGACCGCACGGAAGCCGGCGGCGGCGAGCGCGGCGGCCGACGCGTGGTCCCAGGCGTTGGGCAGCAGCAGGGGCGCACCGGCGCGGTGCAGGTCGCGGAACTCCTCGTACCGAAGCGTCGTCATGCCACGACGGTAAGCGCGTGACGGTTCGGCGCGGGCCGAAGTGTGCCGTACGTCGGTCACGGCTGCGTCCGTGCGGTGGGGTGCCGCGCTTCCGCACGCACGAGGCGTACCTCAAGATGTGGCCATGAAGAGTGACTTGTTCTCCAGTGACCACATGGCCCAGCCGGCCCACGCCCCCGGCATGACGCTCCAGAACGCCAAATCCATCAAGTACGCCGTGAACGGTGAGATGTTCGCCCGGCAGGGCGCCATGATCGCCTACCGGGGCGAGTTGCAGTTCGAACGCAAGGGGCAGGGCGTGGGCGGCATGCTCAAGCGTGCCGTGACCGGTGAGGGGCTGCCGCTGATGGCCGTCCGCGGCAGCGGCGAGGCGTGGTTCGCGCACGAGGCGCAGAACTGCTTCATCGTCGACATCGAGCCCGGCGACGTCCTCACGGTCAACGGCCGCAACGTCCTCTGCTTCGACGCGACCCTCTCGTACGAGATCAAGACCGTGAAGGGCTCGGGCATCGCCGGGGGCGGGCTCTTCAACACCGTCTTCACCGGCGGCGGGCGGCTCGGCCTGGTCTGCGACGGGAATCCGCTGGTGATCCCCGTGTCGCCGCAGCAGCCCGTGTACGTCGACACGGACGCCGTGGTCGGCTGGACCGCCAACTTGAGCACGTCCCTGCACCGTTCGCAGTCCATCGGGTCGATGATCCGCGGCGGCTCGGGCGAGGCCGTGCAGCTGAAGCTGGAGGGTGAGGGGCACGTCATCGTGCGGCCGAGCGAGGGGACGCCGCAGAAGGCGCAGCAGCACTGAGGCCCCCGGACGCGGTGCGCGCGAGGGCCGGTGGTCGATTACCGGCCGAGCGGCGCTACAGCCGGTGAGCAGGCATCTTGTCTGAGCAAGTACCTTTCGTCTCATGCTTGTCGACCAAGGAGACGCCCAGGGGGACGACAGAGCGGTCGTGCGGCTGCGGCCGCCGCGCCACCCCCTGGACCGCCGCGCCGTCGCCTGGTGGCGTACGCAACTGCTGCTGACGACGGCCGTCCCGGTGGGCGTCCTGGTCCTGCTCGCCGCGCTCATCGCGCCGGCCCGCCTCTGGCTGCTGCTGCCCGCCGCGGTCATCGCGGTGCCGGGGCTGCTCGCCGGGGCGCTGCTGCCGCTGTGGTGGTACAAGGTGCACCGCTGGGAGGTCACCGACGACGCGGTGTACGTGCGGACCGGCTTCTTCTGGATGGAGGGCCGGATCGCGCCGATGTCGCGGCTCCAGACCGTCGACACGATGCGCGGGCCCGTCCAGCGGGTCTTCGGGCTGACGACCGTCACGGTCACCACGGCGTCCGCCAAGGGGGCGTTGAAGGTCAAGGGGCTCGACCACGCGACCGCCGCCGCACTGGCCGAGCGGCTCGCCCTCGTCACCCAGGCGACGCCGGGGGACGCGACGTGAGCGGACTCGACCTGGGCGGACTCGCCGACTCCCCCGACGAGCCCGGCTGGCGGCGGCTCGACCGGCGTTCGCTGCTCGTCACCGTGCAGATGACCGGCGGCGTGGTGACCGCCGTCGGCCTGCCGATCACCCTCAGCTTCCAGGGCTGGGTGGCCATGGGGCCGGTGATCGCCTGGGCGGTGGGGCTGGGTCTGCTGGTGATCGCGTGCGGCGTCGGCCTCGACGCGCTGCGGCTGCGCCACAGCCGCTACCGCGTCGGGCCCGAACGGGCCGAGCTGCGCAGCGGCATCCTCTTCGCCAAGCACCGCTCCCTGAGCCGCGAGCGGATACGCTCCGTCGATCTCGTCGCCCACCCGCTGCTGCGCCTCCTCGGCCTGGTGGAGGTCCGGATCGGCACCGGCGAGCAGAGCTCCGCCCAGGAGGCCACCCTCGAACTCCGCCCGGTCCGCAGGGCCGAGGGCGAGCGGCTGCGGCGCGAACTGCTCAGCCGGGCGGCCCCCGACGCCGCGTCGGACGCGGAGGGCACGATCGCCGCACTCGACCCCCGCTGGATCAAGTACGCCCCGCTGTCCTTCGTCACCTCCGCGCTCGCCGCCGCGGCGGGTGGCGCGGTGATGCAGGTCAGCGAGTGGTTCGGGGTGCAGGAGGAGGTCATCGAGTGGGTGGGTGACCTGTTCCGCGGGATGTCGGTGGCGGGCATCGTGCTCGCCCTGGTCGCGGGGGCGCTGGCCGCCGGGTCGGTGGGGGCGCTCGGGCTGTGGGTCGGGATGTGGTGGAACTACCGGCTCGAACGGGAGCCCGGCGGGACGCTGCGGGTGCGGCGCGGGCTGCTCACGACGCGCTCGGTCTCCCTGGAGGAGGCCCGGCTGCGCGGCGTCGACGTGGTGGAGCCGCTGGGCCTGCGGCTGTCGGGCGCGGCCCGTGTCGACGCGGTCGCCACGGGTCTGTCCCGCCGTGACGAGGAGGACCAGGCGGGCCCCAGCACCCTGCTGCCCGCCGCGCCGCGCCGGCTCGCCGACGAGGTGGCGGCGCGTGTCCTGCGGGAGCCGGTGACGCCCACCGCCGCGCGGCTCACGGCGCACCCGCGGGCGGCGCGGGCCCGCCGCATCCGCTGGGCGGTGTCGGCGGCGCTGGCGCCCGCGCTGGTCCTGCTGCTGCTCGGGGCGATCGTCGGCCTGCCCGCCCTGACGTATCTGGGGGTGGGCACCGCGGTGGTCCTCGTCCCGGCCGCGGTGGCGCTCGCCTGCGACGCGTACCGCAGCCTCGGGCACGCGCTCGACGCCGACTACCTCGTCGTACGCTCCGGCACGCTGCGCCGCTCCACGGTGGCGCTGCGCCGCGGCGGCGTCATCGGCTGGACGGTCAAGCAGTCCGTGCTCCAGCGCCGGGCGGGCCTGGTCACCCTCAGCGCGACGACGGCCGCGGGCGCGCAGGCGTACGCGGCGTACGACGTGGACGAGGCGGAGGGGCTGGCGTTCGCCGAGCGGGCGGTGCCCGGACTGCTGGGACCGTTCCTGTGTACGGCCGAGGTCAGCCGGCCGTGCGGGCCCGCTGCTCGTAGCCCACGAGCCGCACACACACGGTGAGGCCCTTGATGGCCTGCTCCAGCTCCGCGAGGCCGGGGTAGCTGGGCGCGATGCGAATGGTCGCGTCGCGCGGGTCGTCCCCGTACGGATGCGTCGCACCGGCCGGGGTGAGGACGATGCCCGCCTCGGCGGCGCGGCGCACGACCTCCTTGGCGCAGCCGTCCGGGACTTCGAGGGTCACGAAGTAGCCGCCCTTGGGGGACGTCCACGTCGCGAGGCCGGTGCCGGCGAGCTCCGCGTCCAGGATGCGGGCGACCGTCTCGAACTTGGGCTGGAGCAGGGCGCGCTGACGCTCCATGTGGGCGCGTACGCCGTCCGCGTCCTTCAGGAACATCACGTGCCGCAGCTGGTTGACCTTGTCCGGGCCGATGGACCGCTTCTGGTTGTTGGCGAGGAGCCACTTCACGTTGGCGGGCGAGGAGCCGAAGAAGGCGACGCCGGCGCCGGCCGCGGTGATCTTGGAGGTGGAGCCGAAGACGAAGGCGCGGTCCTCGTGCCCGGCCGCGGCGCAGGCGGCGAGCAGGTCGGCGATCTCGGCGGGCTCGTCGGTGAGGTGGTGGGCGGCGTAGGCGTTGTCCCAGAAGATGCGGAAGTCCGGGGCGGCGGTGGGCATGGCGGCGAGGCGGGCCACGGTCTCGTCGCTGTAGACGACGCCGTCGGGGTTGCTGTACTTGGGCACGCACCAGATGCCCTTGATGGCCGGGTCGCCCGCGGCGAGGCGCTCGACCTCGTCCATGTCGGGGCCTTCGGCGGTCATCGGCACGGGGATCATGTCGATGCCGAACCGCTCGCAGAGCGCGAAGTGCCGGTCGTAGCCGGGCACCGGGCAGAGGAACGCGACGCGCTCCTGGTCGACCCAGCGCGACGCAGCGCCCGGCAGCACGCCGAGGAGGGCGTGCACGAGGCAGTCGTGCATCAGCTCAAGGCTGGAGTTGCCGAGCGCGAGCAGCTGCCCGGCGGGCACCTGGAGCAGCTCGGCGAAGATCTCCCGGAGCTCGGGCAGGCCCTGGAGCCCGCCGTAGTTGCGGACGTCGGTGCCGTCGGCGGAGGTGTGCCGGCCACCGGGCAGGCTCAGCAGCTCCTCGGCGAGGTCGAGCTGCTCCGGCGCCGGCTTGCCCCGCGTCAGGTCGAGGGAGAGCCCGCGCCCGGCGAGCTCGGCGTAGTCCTGCCGCGCCCGTTCGAGCAGCCCGGTGAGGGCCTGGGCGTCGGGGGCCGTGGCGTCGGGGCTCAGCTCGGTGGTCATGGTGTTGCCTCTCGCAGGTACCGCTTCGACGGTGCGGTGGGTGGTCGGGTCGATGGATCAGTGGATCGACGGATCCATCGGTGGGGCGTGCCGAGGATACAAACCGGCGCGCGGTGATCACCCGAACGCCCGCACCGCGAGACCGGGAGGCCGGTCGGGGTCCCGCCGTCGCCCGTCCGGACCCAGGGCTCCCACCCGTGCGGGTCCCCCGTCCGGAGTCTTGACCAGCCCTCCGGCCGCTCCTATCGTCACCACGCCACCCATGACGTAGGACGTGGGACCTCTTAGGTAGGCAAGGGAGACACAGTGACCGATCTGCCCTCTCCGACCGCACGCCGCGCCGTCCTGCCGGACCGCCGGGCCTTCCTCAAGTACTCGGGTGCGCTGAGCGCGGCCGCCGCCGTCACGACCACGCTCTCCGCCTGTTCCGCGGGGCCCGAGTCGACGAACGAGACCGGGGGCGGCGGCCAGGGCGGCGAGTCGACGCTCACGGCCGTCATCGGGTACGGCAACGACGGCAGCTGGGACCCCACCCAGACCGCGTCCGCCTTCGCGATGGCCGGCAACGAGCACATCTACGAGGGGCTGCTCGGGACCGATCCGATCACCCGTGAGCCGTACGCCGCGCTCGCCACGGAGATCCCGAACGACCTCAAGGCGACGACGTGGAAGTTCACCCTGCGCCCGGGGGCCAAGTGGCACGACGGGAAGCCCGTCACCGCCGACGACGTCGTGTTCGTCTTCGACCGGATCCTCGACCCGAAGACGCAGACGCTCGCCAAGGGCTTCTTCGCGAGCTGGCTGAAGGAGGTCAGGAAGGTCGACGCGACCTCCGTCGAGCTGCTTCTCAAGTTCCCCTTCCCCGACGGCGCCGCCCGGCTCTCCCTCGCCAAGATCATGCCGAAGCACGTGTTCGGCGAACCGGGCGCCTGGGACGACGCGACCAAGGGGAAGGCGGTGGGGTCGGGACCGTACAAACAGGCCTCGCACCATCCCAAGTCGAACACGACCTTCGAGGCCTTCGACGACTACAACGGCCCGCGCAAGGCCGCCTTCAAGAAGATGAACTGGCTGACCATCGTGGACGCCGCGCCGCGCGTCGCGAAGATCTCCGGCGCCGGCGCCGACGCGGAGATCGCCGACAACATCCCGTACGCCAACATCGAGCAGTTGAAGAAGGGCGGGATGACCGTCGAGGGCGGGGCCGGGATGAACAACCTCTTCCTGCTCTTCAACACGGCCCACAAGCCGTTCGACGACGTCCGCGTGCGGCAGGCCCTGCACTACGCCATCGACCGCGACAAGATGATCGAGGCCGCCCTCAAGGGCCACGGCAAGGCGTCGACCTCCTTCCTCAACGAGGCCAACCCCTCCTACCGGCCCGCCAGGACGGTCTACGGCTACGACCTGGCCAAGGCGAAGAAGCTGCTGAAGGAGGCGGGCGTCGGCTCGCTGAGGATCAACCTCATGGCCGTCAACGTGAGCTGGATCGTGGACTGCCTGCCCACCATCCAGGACGGCTGGGAGAAGCTCGGCGTCGAGGTCACCCTCGACCCGCAGGAGACCACCGCGGTCTTCACCAAGCTGGACCAGAAGAAGGACTTCCAGGTCGTCGCGGCCGCCTCGAACCCCAACCAGTTCGGGCTCGACGCCGACCTGATCATGCACTACAACTACGGCCCCGAGAACCTGTGGATGGGGTACGCGCGCTGGGCCGACGACGCCGTCGCCCGCAAGCTCTTCAAGGACATGGACGCCGCCACCCGCGAGCCGGAGGCCGGGCGGAAGAAGGCCATGGTCCAGGCGTACATCGACACCGTGGCCGAACAGGCCGTCCTCTACCCCGTCGTCCACAACGAACTCATGACCGCCTGGGACCCCAAGAAGATCACCGGAGTCCAGGCCCAGCCCTATCCAGGGATCAACCTCCTCCAGGCCAAGTGGGTGTGAGGGAAGCACAGTTCAGGAGTCGTACGCCGTGACCGCAGTCCTCAGAATCCTGGCCCGCCGCGTCGCCCTGCTCGTCCCGCTGCTGCTCGGCATCGTGCTCTTCGTCTTCCTCGTGATGCGCTTCTCGGACGTCGACCCGGCGTCCGCGTTCTTCCAGGGCGCCAACCCGACACCCGAGCAACTGCACGAGTTCCGCGAGGAGAACGGCCTCCTCGACCCGCTCCCCGTCCGCTACGTCGCCTTCGTCGGCGACCTCCTCCAGGGCGACATGGGCATCAGCGTCCTCAACCGCTCCCCCGTCGTCGACCAGGTCACCACCGCCCTGCCGCTCACCGTGCAGCTCACCTTCCTCGGGCTCGGCATCGCGGTCGTCCTCTCCCTCACCCTCGGCGTCACCGCGGCGATCTACCGCGACCGCCTCCCCGACCAGCTGATCCGCGTGATCTCCCTGACCGGTGTCGCGGCGCCCGGCTTCTGGCTGGCGCTGCTGATGATCCAGTACCTGGCCGTGGACCTCGGCTGGTTCCCGACCGGCGGCTACATCAACCCCGCCGACTCCCTCACCGGCTGGCTCAGAACCATGACGCTGCCCGCCCTCGCGCTCTCCCTGCCGGTCGCCGCGGGCCTCACCCGCATCATCCGCACCGCCGTGGTCGAGGAGCTCGACAAGGACTACGTCCGCACGGCCGTCGGCAACGGCCTCCCCCCGGTGGTCGTCGTCGGCCGCAACGTCCTGCGCAACGCCCTCATCAACCCGCTCACCGTCCTCGGCCTGCGCGTCGGCTATCTCCTCGGCGGCGCCGTCGTCATCGAGACGATCTTCTCGCTGCCCGGCATGGGCAAGCTGATGATCGACGCCGTGAAGAACGGCGACCCGGCCGTCGTCCAGGGCGTCGTCATCACCACCGCCGTCGGCTTCGTCGTCGTGAACCTCGTCATCGACGTCCTCCACCTGCTGGTCAACCCGCGTCTGAGAGGGTCGAGCTGATGTTCACCTCGCGCAAGGCGCTGACCGAGCGCCTCGCCGTACCCGGTCTACGGATCCGCTCCTTCCGCAAACTTCCCGTGCTGTCCAGGGTCGCGGTCTGCGTCATCGGGCTCGTCGTCCTGGTGGCGCTCCTCGCCCCGCTGATCGCCCCGCACGACCCGCTCGACCAGCAGCCCCAGACGGACGGCACGGGACACCCCTCCGCCGACCACTGGATGGGCCAGGACAGCCTGGGCCGCGACATCCTCAGCCGGCTCATGTACGGGGCGCGCTGGTCGCTGGCCATCGGCCTCGGCGCCACCCTGCTCGCCCTCGTCGCGGGCGCCCTCATCGGCGCGGTCGCGGCGACCTCCCGCAAGGCCGTCGACGAGACGCTGATGCGCTGCCTGGACGTCGTCATGGCGTTCCCCGGGATCGCGCTAGCCGCCGTCCTCGTCGCGGTCTTCGGCGGCGGCATCCTCGTCCTGATCTGCGCCATCGCCTTCCTGTTCACCCCGCCCATCGCCCGCGTCGTCCGGGCCAACGTCCTCGACCAGTACGGCGAGGACTACGTCGTCGCCGAACGCGTGCTGGGTGCCCGCACCCCGCACATCCTGATCCGCCACGTCGCCGTGAACTGCGCGGCGCCCGTCCTGGTCTTCTGCACCGTGCAGGTCGCCGAGGCCATCGTCTTCGAGGCGTCGCTCTCCTTCATCGGCGCCGGTGTGCGGCCGCCCGACCCGTCCTGGGGCAGCGTCATCGCCGACGGCAAGAACATGGTCCTGATCGGCGGCTGGTGGGCGACGGTCTTCCCCGGGCTCCTGATGCTGCTCACCGTCCTCGCCCTGAACATCCTCTCCGAGGGCGTGTCGGACGCCTGGGCGGCCCCCTCCGGCCGCGACGTCGCGGGGCCCGCCCGCGCCCAGGACCGCCTGGAGACCCCCGAGCCCGGCAGCGGCCGGGTCCTCGACCTCCCCGGCCTCACGGAGGCGGCCCACCGCCTCCGCTCCCGCGCCCGCCCCCTCCCCACGGGCGAGCCGGTCCTCGCCGTGACCGGCCTGACCATCTCCTTCCCGCAGCGCCACGAGGGCGTGGACATCGTCGACGGCATCAGCTTCGACGTACGCCCCGGTGAAGTGCTCGGCCTCGTCGGCGAGTCGGGCTGCGGCAAGTCACTGACCGCGCTGACGGTGATGGGCCTGGAGCCGAAGGGCGCCCGCGTCGGCGGCCGCGTCACCTTCGACGGACAGGAGCTGACCGGCCTGCCGATGCGCGCCCGGCGCCGCCTGCTCGGCCACGACATGGCGATGATCTACCAGGACGCCCTGTCGTCCCTGAACCCGGCGATGACGGTCCGCTCCCAGCTCAAACAGGTCGTACGAAGGGGTGGCCGCCGGACGGCCGTCGAACTCCTCGAACTCGTCGGCCTCGACCCCGAACGCACCCTGCGCAGCTATCCGCACGAGCTGTCCGGCGGGCAGCGCCAGCGCGTCCTGATCGCCATGGCCCTCTCCCGCGACCCGAAGCTGATCGTCGCCGACGAGCCGACGACCGCGCTGGACGTCACCGTGCAGGCGCAGATCATCCAGCTGCTGCTGCGGCTCCGCGAGGAGCTGGGCTTCGCGCTGATCCTCGTCTCCCACGACCTGGCGCTCGTCGCGGACGTCACGGACCGGGTCGTGGTGATGTACGGCGGCCAGATCGTCGAGACGGGCGTGACGGCGGACCTCGTGGAGTCCCCCGCACACCACTACACGCGCGGCCTGCTCGGCTCGGTCCTCTCCCTGGAGTCGGCGGCCCGACGCCTCACCCAGATCAAGGGCGTGGTGCCGTCTCCGGCGGAGTTCCCGCGGGGGTGCAGGTTCGCGGACAGGTGCCCGCTGGCGAGCGAGGTGTGCCGTACGACGACACCGGAGCTGGCGGGTACGGCAGCACACTCCACGGCCTGCCACCATCCGGCATCAGCCACGACGATGTCAGGGGCGCGGGGAACTGCGCGACCAGCCACGACGGAGCGTGACCCGAAATGACGACCACCCCCATCGTCGAGCTGGACGACGTCCACGTAGTACACAAGGCCAGGTCGGGCGGCCTGTTCTCCCGGGACAGGGTGTACGCCCTGACCGGAGCCGCCCTCACCGTCGCCCCCGGCGAGACAGTGGGCGTCGTAGGAGAGTCCGGCTGCGGCAAATCAACCCTCGCCAAGGTCCTCGTGGGCGCCCAGCGCCCCACCACAGGAACCGTCTCCTTCCGCGCCCACGACCTGTGGAGGATGACACCCGCCGAGCGGCGGAGTTCCATCGGCTCCCACACGGGCATGATCTTCCAGGACCCGTCGACCGCCCTGAACCGCAGGCTGCCGGTCGGGCGGATACTGCGTGACCCGCTCGACGTGCACAAGCGGGGCACGCCGAGGGAACGGGACGAGCGCGTGCGGGAGTTGATGGCCCTGGTCGGTCTGCCGAAGGCCCTCGCCGACGGGCTGCCCGGCCAGCTCTCCGGCGGCCAGCGGCAGCGCGTGGCGATCGCCCGCGCCCTCGCGCTCGAACCCGACCTGCTGGTCGCCGACGAGCCGACGAGCGCCCTCGACGTGTCCGTCCGCGCCCAGATCCTCAACCTGCTCCTCGACCTGAAGGAGCGCCTGGGCCTCGCCCTCGTGTTCGTCTCCCACGACATCCAGACGGTACGCAGGATGAGCGACCGGGTCGTCACGATGTACCTCGGCCGGATCGTCGAGGAGGCCCCGGCCGCGGAGATCCTGGACCGCGCCCGGCACCCGTACACCCGTGCCCTGTTCTCCGCGACGCCCGGACTGCTCGACCCCATCGACCCGATCCCGCTGGCCGGGCCCGTGCCGTCGGCGACCCGGCCGCCGAGCGGCTGCCCGTTCCGCACCCGCTGCTGGAAGGCGGACGCGGAGTGCGCCACCGCCATGCCGGAGGCCCGGCCGGCGGGCCCGGAGCACCGGTTCCGCTGTTTCCACCCCGTCGACGAGGGAGAGTCGACCCACGAACTCGTCACCCAGGCCGCCGCCACAGCCACCACCGCAGCCGCCGCCACGGCTTCCGGCACGGCTTCCGGCACGGCCTCCGTCACCGCACCGAGGGAGCATCCATGACCCTTCCCACCCCGCTGACCGGTGTCGTCCCGCCCGTCTGCACCCCCCTGACACCGGACCGCGAGGTGGACACCTCCTCCCTCACCAGACTCGTCGACCACCTGGTCGCGGGTGGCGTCGACGGTCTGTTCGTGCTCGGTTCGACCTCCGAGGTCGCGTATCTGACGGACCGGCAGCGGGCGCTCGTCGTCGACACGGTCGTCCGGCACGTGGCCGGCCGGCTGCCCGTCCTCGCCGGCGCGATCGACATGACCACGCCCCGCGTCCTTGACCACGCGCGGGCCGCCGTCCGGGCGGGCGCGGACGCGGTCGTGGTCACCGCGCCCTTCTACACACGGACCCATCCGGCCGAGATCGCCCGCCACTTCCGGCTGGTCGCGGAGGGCTGCGGGGCGCCGGTCCTCGCGTACGACCTGCCGATGGCGGTCCACACCAAGCTGGGCGCGGGGCTCATGCTCGAACTGGCCGGGGACGGCGTCCTCGCGGGCCTGAAGGACTCCAGCGGCGATGAGGGTTCCTTCCGCGGCGTCGTCCTCGGCAAGCGGTCGGAGCCGGGGCTCGCCGGGTTCAGCGTCCTCACCGGGTCGGAGGTGACGGCCGACTCGGCGCTCGCGATGGGCGCGGACGGCGTCGTGCCCGGCCTCGGGAACGTGGACCCCGGTGGGTACGTGCGCCTTTATCGGGCGTGCCGGGAGGGCGACTGGGCGCGGGCGCGGGCCGAACAGGAGCGGCTGTGCGGCCTGTTCGGGATGGTGACGGCCGGGGATCCGGCGCGGATGGGCGGGAGTTCGTCGGCGCTCGGCGCGTTCAAGGCGGCGCTGCGGCTGCGCGGGGTGATCGACTGCGCGGCCACGGCGGAGCCGCAGATCCCGCTGTCCGCGGCGGAGACGGAACGGGTCGGCAAGCATCTGGCGACGGCCGGGCTGCTGTGACTCGCTCCCTGGAGGTGGAGCAGCCGCCCGCCGTCAGGGTGAGCCGACCGAGCCCGGCGCGACAAGGCCGGACTCGTAGGCGACGATGACCAGTTGGGCCCGGTCGCGGGCCCTCAGCTTGCCCATGATGCGGCTGACGTGGGTCTTCGCGGTCAGCGGGCTCAGGCCCAGGGTGTCGGCGATCTCCTGGTTGTTGAGGCCGCGCGCGACGAGCCGCAGCACCTGCCGCTCCCGCTCGGAGAGGTTCTCGGGCCCGCCGGTGAGGGGCGTCTGCGCGTCCGGTGACCGCAGCACGCGGGCGATGAGGCGGGCCGTGGGGCCGGGCGAGAGGAGGGAGTCGCCGGCCGCCACCGTGCGTATCGCGTCGAGGAGTTCGGCGGGCTTGGTGTCCTTGACCAGGAAGCCGGACGCGCCCGCGCGGAGCGCGTCGACGACGTGCTCGTCCGTGTCGTACGTCGTCAGCATCAGGACCTTCACGCCCGCCAGGTCCTCGTCGGCGGCGAGCAGCCGCGTCGCCTCGATGCCGTCGAGGTCGGGCATGCGGATGTCCATGACGATGAGGTCGGCGCGCTCGGCGCGGGCCAGGTCGACCGCCGAGCGGCCCGTGCCCGCCTGCCCCACCACCTCCATGTCGGGCGCCGAGTCGACGAGCATCGCGAACGCGGCGCGCACCAGCGTCTGGTCGTCGGCGAGCAGCACACGGATGGGCACCGTCATGACAGACCTCCCAGGGACACGGGTGCGAGCGGCAGTGTCGCGGACACCATGAAACCGCCCTCCGGGCGCGGGCCGGCGTCCAGGGTGCCGCCGACCGTGCGGGCCCGCTCCCGCATCCCGACGAGCCCGTACCCCGGCGCGTGCCCGGCCTCCTGTGCGGTGCCGGTGCCGTCGTCCGTGACGCGCACGCACAGCGCCGCGTCCTCGGTGCGCACCGACACCCGGACGGTGCTGCCGGCGCCCGCGTGCCGTACGACGTTGGTGAGCGCCTCCTGCACGATGCGGTAGGCGGCGGCGCCCACGGCGGCCGGTGCCCGGCACTCGGCCACCGTCAGCTCGACGCGGGCGCCCGCGGTGCGGGCCGCGTCGGCGAGGTCGGGCAGTCCGTCGAGGCCGGGCAACGGTCCTCTGGCCTCGCCCGCCTCGTCCTCGGTGCCCGATCTCAGGACCTGGAGGGTGGCGCGGAGTTCGCCGCGGGCGGCGCGGCAGGTCTCGGCGACGTCGTCGAGCGCCTTGGCGACGGCCTCGCGGTCGAGGCGGTCCGGGTCGGCGGCCAGGACGTGCGCGGCGACGGACGTCTGGACGCCGACGAGGGTGATGCTGTGGGCGAGCAGGTCGTGCAGGTCGCGGGCGACCCGCAGCCGCTCCTCGGCGACGCGGCGGCGCGCCTCCTCCTCGCGGGTGCGCTCCGCCCGTTCGGCCCGCTCCAGTACGGAGGCGACGTACTGGCGGTGGATGCGGACGTAGACGCCGAGCAGCAGGAAGGCGACGATCCAGCCGGAGATGCGCAGCGACTCCGCGCCCTCGGCCATGCCTTCGTGGAACTTCACGCTCAGCATGCCGCCCATGACACCGGCGCCGATGAGGATCGTGTTGCGGGGTCGGGTGCGGGAGGCCACGGTGAACAGGGCGACCATCGACACGGCCATGGGCGCGGTGTGGTTGTTGTCCAGGGAGTGGTAGGTCAGCAGGATCGCCATCAGGACGATCAGGACGCGCACCGGGGCGCGGCGCCGCCACACGACGACGACGTGGGCGACGAGCAGCAGCGCCCAGCCGGCCAGGTCCGGCACGTGCCCGTTGTCCCGCACGACCCGCACGATCACGACGGCGCTGACGGCCATGGCGAGGGCGAACAGGGCGTCGGTGCGCAGGCGTTCGCCGGGCGCGGCCGGTCCGAGGACGCGCTCGACGAGGTTGCGGCGGACGGAGCCGCGCCCCGGGCCCCGGCCCCTCTCGGAAGTCTCCACGGCCTCATCCTCCGGCACACGGGCGCCCCTCCGGGAGAGGAGGGGCGCCCCGGAGTTCCGGCTCAAGGCGACGCGACCCGGACGGGCTCGGCCTCGCGGGGCGGCGGGGCGGGCGCGGCGGGCGCCTTGGAGAGCGGCCCCGGCCACCACACCTTCCTGCCCAGTGCCACGCTCGCGCTCGTCACCAGGTAGGTGCGGACGAGGAAGGTGTCGAGGAGCACGCCGACGGCGATGACGAAGCCCAGTTCGACGAGTTGGACCAGCGGCATGTTGGTCAGCACGGCGAACGTCGCGGCGAGGACGAGCCCCGCGGAGGCGACGACGCCGCCGGTGGTGCGCAGGGAGGTGAGCGCGGCCGTCCCCGGTTCGGCCCCGTTCAGGCACTCCTCCCGCATGCGGTGCATCAGGAAGATGCCGTAGTCCACGCCGAGTGCGACGAGGAAGACGAAGGAGAGCAGCCCGAGTCCCGGGTCGGTGCCCTCGAACCCGAAGAGCGGTTCGAAGACGAGGCCCGCGATGCCGAGCGAGGCGCCCCACACCGCGACGACCGCGGCGAGCAGCAGCAGCGGCGCGACGAGGCTGCGCAGCAGGGCGACGAGGACCAGCAGGACGGCGCCGAGTACGAGCGGGACGACGATGTTCCGGTCGCGGGCGTTGGTGTCCTTCAGGTCGAGCTGCTGCGCGCTGGGGCCGCCCACATAGCTGGCGTCGAGGCCGTCGCGGAGCGCCTCGATGGTCGCGGTCTCCCCGGCCGACTCGGGTGCGGAGGCCGCGGTGACGGTGATCTCGGTCCAGCCTTCTGCGGTACGGCCCCGTGCCGCGCTGTCGACGCCCTTCGTGTCGCGGATCTCGGCGAGGGAGGCGTCGGCCCGGCCGGCGGGGGTCATGACGGTGATGGGCTGGGTGCCGCGCTCGGGGTAGGCGGTGGCGAGGGTCTCCATGGCGGACACGGATTCGGGGGTCTTGGTGAAGGAGTCCTCCTGTTTGAGCGCGCCCGGCAGGTTGAGCGCGCCCAGGGCGAGCGCGCCGAGCAGCACGGCTCCTGCGGCGAGCACGGTGAGGGGCCTGCGCCCGGCCGAGCCGCCCATCGCGGCGAAGAGGCTGCGCCGCTGTTTGGGAGCGCTGCCGAACGCGGGGACGAGCGGCCAGAACACGCGCCGTCCGAGCAGGACGAGCACGGCGGGCAGCAGCGTCAGCATCGTCACGAGGGCGCAGAGCACGCCGACCGTGCCGAGGGGGCCCATGCCGCGGCTGCTGTTGAGGTCGGCGGCGAGCAGGCAGAGCAGTCCGGCGGCGACGGTTCCGGAGGAGGCGAGGACGGCGGGCCCGCAGCCGCGCAGGGCGGCGACCATGGCGTCGTAGGGCTGCTCGATGCGCCTGAGCTCCTCCCGGTACCGGGAGACGAGCAGCAGCGCGTAGTCCGTCCCCGCGCCGAAGACGAGGATGGTCATGATGCCCGAGCTCTGTCCGCTGACGGAGGTCCCGAAGCCCTGGTTGAGTCCGTACGCGACGCCCATCGCGAGGTAGTCGGCGACGCCGGCGACGGCGAGCGGCACGAGCCACAGGAAGGGGCTGCGGTAGATGAGGACGAGCAGCAGCGCGACGACGCCCGCTGTGGTGTAGAGCAGGGGTCCGCCGAGCGAGTTGTAGACCTCGCTCGCGTCGGTGTCGAGCGCCCCCGCCCCGCCCACGTCGACGCTCAGCCCGTCCCCGCCGCGGGCGGTCTCCCTGACGTCCCCGACGAGGGCGTCCCGCTTCTCCTCGTCCTGTCCGGGCTCGGTGCTGGCGATCGGGTACATGAGGGTGGTGCCGTCCGCGGAGGGCACGGCTTCGGGCTTCGCGACGAGCCGGTGGGCCCGCGCTATCTCGCCGACCTGCTCCCCGGCGGCCGCCCGGTCGGCGGCGGTGAGCCCGCCGTCCCGGTGGTAGACGAGCACCAGCTCGGTGGCCTCACCGCCCGGCAGCCGCTCCTGGATCTTCGCGACCTCGGTGGAGTCGGCGCTCGCCGGGAGGTAGTCGACGGCCCGGTCCTTCTGCACGTCGGCGAGTTTCGCCGCGAACGGCGAGGCCAGCGCGAGCACGACGATCCACAGCCCCAGGAACACCCAGGGCACGGCGCGCCGTCGCCGTCGCGGCGCGGCAGTGGTCTGTGCGGCCCCCATGACGGGCCTCCTTCGGCAGGGTGACGTTTCCGGGGTCAACCCTGCCGCTCCCGGCCCCGCGATCCGTCGGGCCAAGGGGCGAGTTGGGCGGTACGGCTCGGGGAGGCTGCCGGCCGGGATTACTCCCGGCGGAGTATCCGGAGGAAGGCGGCGCCCTTGCTCAGGAAGGCGTCCGCGCCGTCACCAGAAGGCGTGCCACGTCCTCCGAGCAGATCGTGAGCGCGCAGCCCGCCGTGGTGAGTACGTCCCGTTCCGCGGGGGTGTAGGGGCCGTCGGCGAGGGCGATGCGGGCGCCCTGGAGGAGCAGGGCCTCGCGGCCGGCGGGGGCGAGGTGCGGGGCCAGGGGGCCCAGTGCCTCGTGGAGTTCGATGGCGAGTCCGGGGAGGCCGGGGCCGCAGTCGGAGTCGGTGGCGTGCCCCGCTTCGGTGGCGAGCGTGTCGACGAGGGCGACGAGCCGGTCCTCGGAGCAGTCCTCGTGACCTGCGCCGTTCAGCGCGCAGACGGCCGTCTCGACGACCGCGCGGGAGCCGGTGCCGCCGGTGGACAGGACCGCGACGACGATCGCGTGGACGGCGTCGCGGAGCATCGCGGAGAGCCGGGTGGTGGTGGGGTGGTCCAGGACGTCCGGGTCGAACAGGTCCTGGCAGGCGGCGCACTGGATGACGGGTCCGCGGGTGCCGCGCGGCACGACGGGCAGGCCGAGCAGGACGAAGCGGCGCCGTCCGGTGAGCCGCTGGTAGTTGCGGTCGCCGCCGCAGGCAGGGCAGAAGAACTCGCCGTCGCCGACGGTGTCCCAGGCGGTGTGCATGCCGACCACGCGCCGGCACAGCGCCCGCCCGCGGGAGACCGGCTTGGCGGGGATGCGGGAATTCCGGCCGTTTCGTCCATGATCTGGCAGCACCACGCACCTCCGTAACTCCCCGGCTGCATTGCCGCGTTGGCGTGATGTTAGCCACATCGATGATGCGGCGTCAGCATCTCGTACAGGAGATCGAGCCGGACATGGCCGGGAGACGACGCGGCCCCGCCCGCCGGATCGGCGGACGGGGCCGGGCGGAACCGGTCGGGGGGCTAGCGCGCCGCGCGGTTGACGGCGGAGACGACGGCCTTCAGGGAGGCGCGCGTCGTGTTGGCGTCGATGCCGATGCCCCACAGCACCTTGTCGCCGATCGCGCACTCGATGTACGAGGCGGCCTGCGCGGACGCGCCCTCGCTCATGGTGTGCTCCTGGTAGTCCAGGAGGCGTACGTCGATGCCGATGCCCTGGAGCGCGTCGAAGAACGCGGAGATCGGACCGTTGCCGGAGCCGGTCAGGACGGTGTCCGCGCCGTCCAGGGTGGCCTCGACGGTGAGGGTGTCGACGCCGTCGGTGTCGGTCGTCGTCTGGCCGTTCTTGACCTGAATCCGCCCCCAGGGGTTCTCGGGGTTCGGCAGGTACTCGTCCTGGAAGACGCTCCAGATCGCGCCGGGCGTGACCTCGCCGCCCTCGGCGTCCGTCTTCGCCTGGATGATCTTCGAGAACTCGATCTGCATGCGGCGCGGCAGGTCCAGCTTGTGGTCGTTCTTGAGGACGTACGCGATGCCGCCCTTGCCGGACTGCGAGTTGACGCGGATGACGGCCTCGTAGGAGCGGCCGACGTCCTTGGGGTCGATGGGCAGGTACGGCACGGCCCACTCGATGTCGTCGACCGTCTTGCCCGCGGCCGCCGCGCGGGTCTCCATCGCGTCGAAGCCCTTCTTGATGGCGTCCTGGTGGGAGCCGGAGAAGGCGGTGTAGACCAGGTCGCCCGCGTAGGGGTGGCGGGGGTGGACCTCCATCTGCGTGCAGTACTCGTACACGCGGCGCACTTCGTCGATGTCCGAGAAGTCGATCTGCGGGTCGACGCCCTGGCTGAAGAGGTTCATGCCCAGGGTGACCAGGTCGACGTTGCCGGTGCGCTCGCCCTGGCCGAAGAGGCAGCCCTCGACGCGGTCACCGCCGGCCATGACGGCCAGCTCGGCGGCGGCGACGGCGGTGCCGCGGTCGTTGTGCGGGTGGATGGAGAGGCAGACGAACTCGCGCCGGGACAGGTTGCGCGACATCCACTCGAAGCGGTCCGCGTGGGTCGAGGGCGTCGAACGCTCCACCGTGGCAGGCAGGTTGAGGATGATCTCGCGGTCGGCGTCGGGCTGCCAGACGTCCATGACGCCCTCGCAGACCTCCAGGGCGAAGTCCAGCTCGGTGTCGGTGAAGATCTCGGGGCTGTACTGGTAGCCGAAGGTCGTGCGGTCGTCGAGCAGCTTGTCGGCGTACTCCATGACCAGGCGCGTGCCGTCGACGGCGATCTGCTTCACGGCGTCGCGCGAGCCGCGGAAGACCACATCGCGCCAGACGGGAGCAGTCGCGTTGTACAGGTGGACGGTCGCGCGCCGGGCGCCCTTCAGGGACTCGACCGTGCGCTCGATGAGCTCCTCGCGCGCCTGCGTCAGGACGGAGATGGTCACGTCCTCGGGGATCGCGTCCTCGTCCTCGATGATCGACCGTACGAACTCGAAGTCGGTCTGGCCCGAGGAGGGGAAGCCGACCTCGATCTCCTTGTAGCCCATGCGCACCAGCAGGTCGAACATGGCGCGCTTGCGGGCCGGGGACATCGGGTCGATCAGCGCCTGGTTGCCGTCGCGCAGGTCCGTGGAGAGCCAGCGGGGAGCGACCGTGATCCGCTTGTCCGGCCAGGTGCGGTCGGGGATGTCGACCTGCTCGTACTGCCCGTACTTGTGGACCGGCATGGACGTGGCGCGCTGGAAGTTCGGCATGTGCGGGGCTCCTCGGAAGTGTCCTGAAGGACGGCCGACGGTCTTAGCGCAACGCCGAACTCCGCGGGGAGGGGGTCGGCCTCGACTACAGGCCCTCGCCGCGGCAGCTAAGGAGAAGCAGCCCGAATCGCATGATGTGCCGCAGCCTAGCCGAGCCGCGCTCTGTGCGCGGGCCCGTATCAGTATGCGGGACCGTGGCCGGATAAACCCCCAGTGGTGATCTATCCCTCTATTTCAGCAATCATGGTTGCAGGTAGTGACAGCGGCATGACCCAGTGCCACATTGCCGCCATGACCGCCAACCCCACGGGCTTCGAGCCCGTCTTCTGCACCATCGTGCCGCCCCATGTCCTGGACACCCTCGCCCAGAGCCAGGACCCCGCGCTCGCCGCACCCGCCCGCCGCACCCTGGAGCGGGACGCCATCGAGCGCACCCACCGCCGCCTGACGACCGTCATCGGCGCGCCCTCCGTCGCCCCTCCCAAGGAGGCCGCGGCCGGCAAGCCGCACCGCACCATCCACGACGCCAAGCACCGCACCGAGCTGCCGGGCCGCAAGGTGCGCGGCGAGGGCGACAAGCCGGGCAAGGACGCGACCGTCAACCGCGCGTACGCGGGCCTCGGCGCCACCTTCGAGCTCTTCCAGAAGTCGTACGACCGCAACTCCATCGACGGCGACGGCCTGCCGCTGAACGCGACGGTCCACTACGGCGAGGACTACGGAAACGCCTTCTGGAACGGCGAACAGATGGTGTTCGGCGACGGTGACAACGAGATCTTCCTCGACTTCACCATCCCCGTGGACGTCATCGGCCACGAGCTCACCCACGGCGTCGTGCAGTACACGGCGAACCTGACGTACTTCGGCCAGCCCGGCGCCCTGAACGAGTCGATGGCGGACGTCTTCGGCTCGATGATCAAGCAGTACACGCTGGGCCAGACCGCGCAGGAGGCCGACTGGCTGATCGGCGCGGGCCTGCTCGCCCCGCGCGTCACCGGCAAGGCGCTGCGCTCCATGAAGGAGCCCGGCACGGCCTACGACGACGACGTGCTCGGCAAGGACCCGCAACCCGCCGACATGGACCACTACGTCCGCACGGGCCGCGACAACGGCGGCGTGCACATCAACTCCGGCATCCCCAACCGCGCGTTCTACCTGGTCGCCGAGGCCCTCGGCGGGCACTCGTGGGAGCGGGCCGGACAGATCTGGTACACGGTCCTGACCGGCGGCGAACTGGCGCAGGACGCGTCCTTCACCGACTTCGCCAAGCTGACGGTCGCCGCCGCCCGCCAGAAGTTCGGCGACGGCGACGAGCTCAAGGCCGTCATCGACGCGTGGTCGACGGTGAAGGTGCCGACCACCGAGTGACGGCTTGACGGCGTGCTACCGGCCGCCCGCCCGGTGGAGTAGACAGGACCCATGCGTATCCAGGTGAAGCGGACCGGAGGATTCGCGGGCATCGACCGGCATGCCGAGGTGGACACCTCGCAGCTGGCCGATGCCCCGGAATGGCACGCCCTGGCCGAACAGGCCGTGGCCGAGGGGCGGAGCACCCCGCCGATAGGGGTGCCGGACGGCTTCAGTTACCAGCTGACGGTGGACGGGCGGACGGTGTACTGCGCGGACCCGCGGCTGACGGAGCCGCAGCGGAAGCTGATCTCGCGGGTGCTGAAGGAGGGCTCGTAGCGCGCCCCGGATAAAACCTGAGCTTTGTTCATCTTCTTGCCGCACACCCATTGACTTCCGTACTCGCCGGTACGGAGGATCCCGCCCATGGCAGCGAGTGCGGCGAGCCCGATACCCACCTTCCCCCGCGACTTCCTGTGGGGCGTCTCCACCTCGGCCCACCAGATCGAGGGCGCGGCCGACGAGCGCGGCGCCTCGGTCTGGGACGCGTTCACGGCCGTGCCGGGGAACGTGAAGGACGGCACGACCGCCGCGGTCGCCTGCGACCACTACCACCGCTACCGCGAGGACGTGGCGCTCCTCCGCGACCTCGGCGTGGACGCGTACCGCTTCTCGGTCTCCTGGCCGCGCGTGCTGCCCACCGGCGCGGGCGCGGTGAACCCGGCGGGCCTGGACTTCTACGACCGGCTCGTCGACGAGCTGTGCGCGGCCGGAGTGCGCCCCGTCGCCACCCTCTTCCACTGGGACACCCCGCTGGTCGTGCAGGAGGCGGGCGGCTGGCTGAACCGGCGCACCGCCGAGCGGTTCGCCGACTACGCGGCCGTGGTCGCGGCCCGCATCGGCGACCGCGTCACGAAGTGGATCACCCTCAACGAACCGGCGGAGCACACCCTTCTCGGCCACGCCCTCGGCCAGCACGCCCCCGGTGAACGGCTCCTCTTCGACGCGCTGCCCGCCGCCCACCACCAGCTCCTCGCCCACGGCCTGGCCGTACGGGCGCTGCGCGCGGCGGGCGCCGACGACATCGGCATCGCCAACTCGCACGGCCCGACCTGGCCCGCCTCCGCCACCGCAGAGGACACGGCCGCCGCGGACTTCTACGACGTGCTCCTCAACCGCCTCTTCGCGGACCCGCTGCTCCTCGGCGCCTACCCGGAGGGCATCGGCGAGCTGATGCCGGCGCAGGATCTCGCGGCGGACCTGAAGGTGATCTCCGAGCCGCTGGACTGGTACGGGATCAACTTCTACCAGCCGACGAAGGTGGGCGCGCCGCTCCCCGAGGGCACGGCGGCGGAGTTCGCGGGCGTCACGCTCCCGCCCGAACTCCCCTTCTCACCGCGGCACATCGACGGCTTCCCGGTCACGGACTTCGGCTGGCCCGTCGTCCCCGACGCCCTCCCCGAACTCCTCGCCGCCTTCCGCGACCGGTACGGCGACCGGCTCCCGCCGCTCGTCATCACCGAGAACGGCTGCTCGTACGACGGACTCGACGACCAGGACCGCATCGCCTATCTCGACGGCCATCTGCGGGCGCTGCACCGGGCGCTGGAGGCGGGCGCGGACGTGCGCGGCTACTTCGTCTGGTCCCTGATCGACAACTTCGAGTGGGCGGAGGGCTACCGGCAGCGGTTCGGCCTCGTCCACGTCGACCACGCCACGCAGCGGCGCACCCCGAAGGCGTCGTACCACTGGCTGCGCGAGGTGCTGCGGGCGCGCCGCCCGTGACCGTCACCGCGCTGCGGGAGCCGACCGAGCGGGTCGGGCGCGGCTGGACGGTCTCGCTGTCGCTCGCCAACGGCGCGATCTGGGTGGGGTGGTACGGGCCGCTACAGATCCTGCTCGCCGTCCAGGCGGAGGACCTCGCGCCCGCGGGCACGTCCAAGGAGACGGTCCTCGCCTGGGTGACGGGCGTCGGCGCCGTCGTCTCCCTCGCCGCGAACCCGCTCTTCGGCGCCCTCTCGGACCGCACGACGTCCCGCTGGGGCCGGCGCACCCCGTGGATCGTGGCGGGGTCGGCGGGCGGCGCCGCCGCGCTCCTGCTGCTCTCCGCGGCGGGCTCGGTGTGGTGGCTGGCGGCGGGCTGGTGCCTGGTCCAACTCGCCCTGAACGCCGCGTTCGCCGCGGTCACGGCGGCCGTACCGGACCGGGTGCCGCGTCTTCAGCGGGGCTCGGTGGGCGGGTGGCTCGGCGCGGCGCAGCTGCTCGGCGTGGTCGTCGGCACGGGGCTCGCGACGGTGGCGGGCGGGACGGTCGCGGGGTACGCGGCGTGTGCGCTCTTCACCGTGGCGGGCGTGCTGCCCTACGTCGTACGCCACCGGGACCTGCGCCTGTCACCGGCCGACCGCCCGCCGTGGAATTGGCGCGACTTCCTCGCCGGCTTCCGGCTGAGCCCGCGCCGCCACCCGGACCTGGCGTGGGCCTGGCTGACCCGCTTCCTGATCAACGTCAGCAACGCGCTGGTGCTGCTCTACCTTCTCTACTTCCTGCGGGACCGCCTGGAGTACGCGGACCCGGAGGAGGGCGTCCTGATCCTGACCGCCGTGAACGGCGCGACGATGCTGGCCACCGTGGTGGTGGGCGGCGCATGGTCGGACCGGACGGGCCGCCGCAAGCCGTTCGTGCTCTGGTCGGGGGCGCTGATGGCGGCGGCGACGGGACTGCTCGCGCTCTGGCAGACGTGGCCCGGCGCGCTCGTCGCGGCGGCGGTCCTCGGCATCGGCTTCGGCGTCTTCACGTCCGTGGACTTCGCCCTGATGACGGACGTCCTGCCCACGACCATGGACCGCGGCAAGGACCTCGGCATCATCAACATCGCCAACTCCCTCCCCCAGGTCGCGGCCCCCGCCCTGGCGGCCCCGCTCGTGACACACCTGGGCGGCTACCGGACCCTGTACCTGACGGCGGCGGTGATCGGCCTGGCGGGGGCGGTGCTGGTACACAGGATCAGAGGGGTCGACTGAGGCAGCGCCCCGTCAGGGGCGCGGGGAACTGCGCGACCGGCCACGACGGGCCGGCAGCCGAAGAACCCGCCCTAGAACCCCAGCTTGCGCAGCTGGCGCGGATCCCGCTGCCAGTCCTTCGCGACCTTGACGTGCAGGTCGAGGAAGACGGGCGTCCCGAGAAGCGCCTCGATCTGCTTCCGCGACTTGATGCCCACGTCCTTCAGGCGCTTGCCCTTCGGGCCGATGATGATGCCCTTCTGGCTGGGCCGCTCGATGTAGACGAACGCGTGGATGTCGAGGAGCGGCTTGTCGGCGGGGCGGTCCTCGCGCGGCAGCATCTCCTCCACCACGACCGCGATGGAGTGCGGCAGCTCGTCCCGCACGCCCTCCAGCGCCGCCTCGCGGATCAGCTCGGCGACCATGACCTGCTCGGGCTCGTCGGTGAGGTCGCCCTCGGGGTAGAGCGGGGGGCCCTGCGGGAGCATCGGGACGATGAGGTCGGCGAGGAGCTCGACCTGCTGGTCGCCGACGGCCGACACGGGCACGATCTCGGCCCACTCCAGGCCCAGCTCCTTGCCGAGCTGGTCGACCGCGATGAGCTGCTCGGCGAGCGTCTTGCTGTCGACGAGGTCCGTCTTGGTGATGATCGCGATCTTCGGCGCCTTCTTGATGGAGGCGAGCTCCTTGGCGATGAAGCGGTCACCGGGGCCGAGCTTCTCGTTCGCCGGGAGGCAGAAGCCGATCACGTCGACCTCGGCCCACGTCGTGCGCACGACGTCGTTGAGCCGCTCGCCGAGCAGCGTGCGCGGCTTGTGCAGCCCGGGGGTGTCGACCAGGATCAGCTGGGCGTCCGGGCGGTGCACGATGCCGCGCACCGTGTGGCGCGTGGTCTGCGGCCGGTTCGAGGTGATCGCCACCTTCTGGCCGACCAGAGCGTTCGTAAGGGTGGACTTGCCCGCGTTGGGGCGGCCGACGAAGCAGGCGAAGCCGGCGCGGTGGACGGCCTCGGACGGCTCGGCTGAAGACGGGGTACGAACGCTCATGGCGCCCATTGTCCCTGATCCCCGGAGCCCCGCCGCACCGCCCGGGCCGGAAGGGGGGAAGCCGGCGGCCTCAGCCCGCCGCGACGCGCGCCCGGACCTCGCCGTCGGGCCCCGCCAGGAAGACCGGCGTCCCGGCCCCGCCCAGGTCCCGCACCGCGGCCAGGTCCTCGTCGGAGACCTTCTCGGCACCCGAGACGACCGCCGCCGCCTCCAGGGACTCCGCCCCCGACGCGACCGCCATCGCCACCGCCGTCCGCAGCGCGGACAGCCGCAGCGAGTCGAGAGCCACCGTCCCCGCCACGTACGTACGACCGGTCTCGTCCCGCACGGCCGCCCCCTCGGGCACACCGTTGCGGGCCCGCGCGGAACGGGCCAGGGTGACGATCTTGCGGTCCTCGGGGTCAAGCGCGGCGCTCTCAGTCATGCCCCGAGCATACGGAGCGGACCCCGCCGCACCGCCACCGGCCGGACCGGTCACATCGCCGGCCGGACCGGTCACATCGCCACCGGATGGATCGATCCCCGGCGGCCCTCGGGCGAGGCGAGCCACGCCAGCTTGCCCGCCGTGTCCACCTCGGCGTGCGGCATCGGCGTGTGCAGCACGATGGTGAGGTCGGGCCTGGCGGGCACCTTCAGCTGCGTCGACTCCAGGAACAGCGCGCCCGCCACGGGGTGCTGGATCTCCTTGGCGACCTGCCCGCCGGGCAGGATGTCCCGCCGCTCCCACAGCTCCACGAACTCGGGGCTCACCGACTTCGCCTCGGCGATCACCGCGGCGAAGCCGTCGTCGTCGGGGTGTTCCGAGCACGCGGCCCGGTACATCGCCACGATCTGCGGGGCGTTCCGCTCCCAACTGCGCGCCCGCGCGCGGTAGATGGGGTCGGTGAAGAAGGTGAGCAGGCAGTTCTCGGAGGTCTCCGAGCGCATGCCGAGCACGGAGGCGGCCGCGTCGTTGTACATGACGCAGTTCCAGTACGCGTCCATGATGTGCGCGGGCTGCGGCATCCATGTGTCGATGAGCCGGTGCAGCCCCTCGCACATGGCCGCGTCGTCCCTGGCGACCTCGGGCCGCGGCGGGTTGAGCCCGGCGAGCACGTACAGATGCCGCCGCTCGGCGCCGCTCAGCTTCAGGACGCGCGCCACGGAGTCCAGGACCTGCGGCGACACGGAGATGTCGCGGCCCTGCTCCAGCCACTGGTACCAGGACGCGCCGACCCCGGCGAGCACGGCGACCTCCTCGCGGCGCAGACCCGGCGTGCGCCGCCGGGCCCCGCCGTCCGGGAGCCCGGCCTCCGCGGGGCTGATCCGCGCACGGCGGCTCATCAGGAACTCCCGCAGCTCCCCGAGGCGACGCGCCTTCGACGCGTCCGTGTCCGACGCCGCGACCGACGGTGTTGCCATGTGGCGCTCCCCCAAGCCCTGACTGGTGTTCCGACCACCAGCATAAGTTCCCGCTCCCCACGTCTATTCCAGCCGCAGCAAGCTCTGGCCCATGGCGATCGACACCTCCACTGCCCCGTCCCCCAAGGCCGCGCCACCGGCGCCGGGCCCGCGAAACCCTGAGCCCAACCCCAAGCTCTCCACCCGCGACAAGCTCGTCCTCTTCGTGCTCTGCGCCGCGCAGTTCATGGTCGCGCTCGACTTCTCCGTACTGAACGTGGCGCTGCCCGTGCTCGGCGCCGACCTCGGCATGAGCCACTCCGCTCTCCAGTGGGCGGTGACCGCCTTCGCACTGCCCTCGGGAGGGTTCCTGCTCCTCTTCGGCAGGACCGGCGACCTCTTCGGGCGCCGCAAGCTGTTCCTCGCGGGGCTCGCGCTCTTCGGCCTCGCGTCGCTGCTCGCCACGTTCGCGTGGGACCCGGCGTCGTTCCTGACGGCACGGGCGCTGCAAGGCGTCGGCGCGGCGGCGATCGTGCCGACCGGCATGTCGCTCCTGACGACGACGTTCCCCGAGGGGCCGCAGCGCGACCGGGCGCTCGGCATCTCCGGCACGCTCCTCTCCCTCGGCTTCACGGTCGGCATGGTGCTCGGCGGCGTACTGACCGACACCCTCGGCTGGCGCTCCACGATGGGCCTGCTGACCCTCTTCGCGCTGATCGTGCTGCCGCTGGCCCCCGGGCTGCTGCCGGAGTCCCGCACCCCGGACCGCCCCCGCCTGGACATCCCGGGCGCCGTGACGGTCACCGGCGGTCTGCTCTCCCTGATCTACGCCCTCTCCACCGCGGCCGAGCGCGGCTTCGGCGGCACGGACGTCATCGTCGCGCTGGTGGCGGGTCTCGCCCTGCTCGTGGCGTTCGGCTACGTCGAGTCGCGCGCCGCGTCGCCGCTCGTCTCGCTGCCGATGCTGCGCCGCCGCACGGTGGCGTGGGGCAACCTGGGCGGCCTGGTCACGTTCTCGATGATGTCGACGGTCGTCTTCGTGCTGACCCTCTACCTCCAGGAAGTGCTGCGTCTCTCCGCCTTCGAGACCGGGCTCGTCTTCGGCGTGCAGGGCGTGCTCTCGGTGGTCGCCGGCGTGTACGCGCCGAAGGTCATCGGCCGCTTCGGTGCCCGTCGCACCCTGGTCGGCTCGCTGGCCGGGCAGGGCGTCCTCGTGGCGGCGCTGCTCGGCATCGGGGAGGGCGGCTGGTCGGTCTGGCTCGCCACGGCCGCGGTGTCGCTCGCCAGCATGTGCCACCTGGGCGCGATCATCTCGTACGGCCTGACGGTGACGTCGGGCGTGCCCGACGAGGAGCAGGGCCTGGCGACGGGCCTCGTCACCTCCACGCAGCAGGTCGGCATCACCATCGGCATCCCGCTGCTCGGCGTCCTCGCGACGACCGCCCCCGACCTGCTCACGGGTACGCGGACGGTCCTCGCGATCGATGCGGCGGTGGTCCTGGCGACGGCGGGCGCGGTCGCCGTCGGTCTGCGCCGCGGCGGCGTCCGCGCCTGACCGCCGCCATCGGGAACGGCCCGGCCTCTCTCAGAGGCGGGCCGTCCGCTCGTCGTTCCGTGCGCCTCGGTGGGTGTCCGGTGGCGCGCCCGCCACTTGGGCGACGAACGCCGTCCACGCCTCGGGACGGAAGGCGAGCACGGGACCGCGTGGCCGGACGGAGTCGCGGACGAGCACCGCGTCACCGGTCCAGGCGATCTCCACGCAGGTATTCGACCCGCCGTCGCTCGCACTGCTCTTGCGCCACGTCCATGAGTCGCCCACGCTTCTCCTCCACCCCGGGTGCGGAAGGCCAGCCGCCGCTTCCCGCGCGTGGCTGGTGCAGGGACACGCAGCACCTCTTCCAGAATAACGGGGCGTCATACGAATATGAACGAGGCGTTTCTCGCCAAGGTCCCTCTGTCCGGGGGGAGTTACGTCTGCGGCACCTCCTGCGGCACGGCCTCCCTGGTCAGCGTCTCCAGGTCGTCGCTGCCCTCGCCGATCCGGACCGCGAGGGCGCGCAGCAGGGCGGGCATGTCGTCCTTGAGGGCGAGATCCTCCAGCTCCCAGAACCGCTCCAGGTAGCGGCCGGTCTCCTCCGGGGAGTCGGTCACGTACGAATCGCCGCGCGGGTTCTCCAGATAGAGCGAGTCCGGCATCTCGTCCACCCCGAACTCGAAGTGGCTGAAGGGACCCTGGATGCCCGCGTGGGCGCCGACGCTGAACGGCAGGATCTGGATGGTGACGCCCGGCCGCTCCGCCAGCTCCGCGAGCCGCTCCAGCTGGGCGCGCATCACGCCCCGCCCGCCGACGTGCCGGCGCACGACCGCCTCGTCGAGGATGTAGAAGACCTCGCGGCCTCCCGAGGTCAGCAACTCCTGGCGGGTGAGGCGCACTTCGACGCTTCGTTCCAGGCGTTCCTCGGGGATGTCCTTCTCGTACGAGAGCATGATGGCGCGCGCGTACTCCTCGGTCTGGAGGGAGCCGGGCATCAGGAGCGCGCCGTAGTGCCGGACGATCGACGCCGAGGACTCCAGGGCGAGGAACTGAAGGAACTCTTTGGTGTAGAGGTCGCGGTACTCGCTGAAGGGCATGCGCCGACTGCCTCTGGCGAGGTCCAGCAGCTCTTCGATCTTGCGTCGGTCGCGGATCCCGTACGTCTCCAGCAGGGGCCGCAAGTCGTTGACGGAGATACCGACTTCACCGGCCTCGATGCGGATCAGCTTGGAGGGGCTCCACTCCATCTTCGCCGCGACCTGACGCTGGGTCAGCTGCGCGGCGGTCCGCGCCTTTCGGAGCTCGGTGCGCAGCCGCAGCCGCTGAAGTGCCGCACTTGGCACGTTCATGATGGCTCCACCCCCAACCGGACCGTGCGAGGTGCAACATAGCAGACTAGCAGCTTACTCATCGAGACCTTCCGGGACGACAGTTCACGCCACTGTCAGGAGACCTGAAGTTCCCCGCAGCGGCAACCGCACAGGGCTGTCCGGTCGACAGCTCACGGAAAGCTATATCGCATTCAGCGAGCTCTGGAACCGGACCCGTAACTCCGCGAGGTGCCGTATGGCACTACCCACGTGGCGATGTGCGGGCTACGCTGGTGCGGAGGGGTAGCTTGCTTCAACTGCCCGACAGGAAAAGGAGGTTGAACATCAACAAGACCAGCGGGGAACTCACTCCAACGAGTGTCGCCGGCCGCCCGGTTCGCTGGTCCGCCGACTGATCCGAATCCCTCTTCCTGCTGCCACCCGTTCGTGGAGCGCCGCGGTATCCACGACAGAGAGTGGGACCAGGAAGGAGAACAAGCCCCATGGCTGAGAAGCCGGACGGGCGTCGCGCCACCCGCACGTGGACCGACTGGGCCGCCCACGCGGCTCCGTGGGCCAGTCTTCTCGTGGTACTCGGCGAGTGCTTCGAGAAATGGGTACTGCCCCACGTGTGACACAGAGCCGGCCCCGACCCGAGAGGGCCGAGGCCAGACGGCGGACGCCATCGCACTGACGTTTCCACTCCGAGTTCCCTTGGCCGGCAGCCCGGAGTGGAGGCGTTTCGGTTCCGGCCGTCACTCCATTCTGCCTGCCCCACCACCCCGATGGCGAGGGGCTGTTGGCACACTCTGCGCCAATCGCCGCGGACCGCGCACGCCCCTCAGGGGCGGTCGAGCCGCAGCCGCTCCGCCCGCGGCAGACCCGCGACCACCAAGTCGTACGAGTCCTCGACGAGCTCCCTGACCTGCCGCTCGGTGAGCCCGCCGTCGACCGTGACCGTGTTCCAGTGGCGCTTGTTCATGTGCCAGCCCGGCACGATCTCCGGGTGCTCGGCCCGCAGCCGGACCGCGATCTCCGGATCGCACTTGAGGTTGACGGTGAGCGGACGCCCGTCGAGCGCCGTGAGCGCGAACATCTTCCCGCCCACCTTGAAGACCGACATCTCCGGCGTGAACGGGAAGTCCTCCACGGCTCCGTTGAACGAGAGACAGAACGCGCGCAGGTCCTCGGGCGTCACCCGGCCTCCCCCGCCTTCACCGCGCCGTCCCCGGCGTCCGCGGGGGCGGGCTCCACGAGCACCGTCATGATCCGGTTGCGGCGGCCGGCCGCGGACTCCGCGGTGAGCTTGAGCCCCCGCCCGTCCGGCAGCGGCACCACCGCCGTGGCCCCCGCGATCGGCACGCGGCCGAGACGCTTGGCGAGCAGCCCGCCGACGGTCTCGACGTCCTCGTCGTCGAACTCGTCGAGGCCGAACAGCTCCCCCAGGTCACCGATGTCGAGCCGCGCCGTCACGCGGTAGCAGCCGTCCGCCAGCTCCTCCACCGGGGGCAGCTCACGGTCGTACTCGTCGGTGATCTCGCCGACGATCTCCTCCAGGATGTCCTCGATGGTGACGATGCCGGCCGTCCCGCCGTACTCGTCGATCACCACGGCCACGTGGTTGCGCTCCTGCTGCATCTCGCGCAGCAGGTCGCCCGCGTTCTTCGTGTCCGGGACGAAGGTGGCCGGACGCATCGCCGTCGACACCAGGTCGGACTCGCTGTCGCGGTTGATGTGCGTCTTGCGCGCCAGGTCCTTCAGGTACACCATGCCGACGACGTCGTCCTCGCTCTCGCCCGTCACGGGTATGCGCGAGAAGCCGGAGCGCAGCGCGAGGGTGAGGGCCTGGCGGATCGTCTTGAAACGCTCGATGGCGACCAGGTCGGTGCGGGGCACCATGACCTCGCGGACCAGGGTGTCGCCCAGCTCGAAGACGGAGTGCACCATGCGGCGCTCCTCGTCCTCGATCAGGGACTCCTTCTCGGCGAGGTCCACCATGGCGCGCAGCTCGGCCTCGGAGGCGAACGGGCCGCGGCGGAAACCCTTGCCGGGCGTCAGCGCGTTGCCGATCAGGATCAGGAGGGGCGGGACGGGGCCCATGATGCGGGCCAGCGGCAGCAGGACGTACGCCGACGCGGTGGCCGTGTTCAGCGGGTGCTGGCGGCCGATGGTGCGCGGGGAGACCCCCACCGCCACATAGCTGACGAGGACCATCACGCCGATGGCGACCGCGAGGGCCTGCCAGGTCTCGTCGAACTCGCGCAGGCAGGCGTACGTCACCAGGGCGGCCGAGGCCATCTCGCAGGCCACCCGGACGAGCAGCGCCACGTTGAGATAGCGGGTCGGGTCGGCGGCGACCTGGGCGAGCTTCGCGCTGCCGCGCCGCCCCGAGCGGACCGCCTCGTCCGCGCGGAAGCTGGAGACCCGGGCGATGCCCGCCTCCGCGCAGGCCGCGAGCCAGGCCACGACGGTGAGGGCGACCGCGCCGACGATCAGCTGTGGACTCATGGCGCTACGAGACGGTGGGCGCCGGAGAGGGGCCGGTCAGGCCCTTCTCGGCACGCCAGCCGTCGACGATCGCGGCCTGGAGGCCGAACATCTCGGCCTTCTCGTCGGGCTCCTCGTGGTCGTACCCGAGCAGGTGCAGGACTCCGTGGACGGTGAGGAGCTGGAGCTCCTCGTCCATGGAGTGCCCCGTCGGGGCGTCCTTGCCCTGCTGGGCGGCGACCTCGGGGCAGAGCACGATGTCGCCGAGGAGGCCCTGCGGGAGCTCGCCGTCGTCCTTCATGGGCGGCCGCAGCTCGTCCATGGGGAAGGACATGACGTCCGTCGGCCCCGGCAGGTCCATCCACCGGATGTGCAGCTCCTCCATGGCGTCGGCGTCCACGACGATCACCGAGAGGTCGGAGAGCGGGTGGATGCGCATCCGCGCGAGGGCGTAGCGGGCGATGTCGAGGATCGCCGGCTCGTCGACCTCGGTTCCGGATTCGTTGTTGACGTCGATCGACATGGTGGTGCTCGTCTACTTCCCGTCGCGGCTGTCGTGCTGCTCGTACGCGTCGACGATACGGCCGACGAGCTTGTGCCGGACGACATCGTGGGACGTGAGCCGGGAGAAGTGGATGTCCTCGACGCCGTCGAGGATCTGCTGGACCTCGCGCAGACCGCTCTTGGTGCCGCCCGGCAGGTCGACCTGGGTGATGTCGCCGGTGATGACGATCTTCGAGTCGAAGCCGAGGCGGGTGAGGAACATCTTCATCTGCTCGGCGCTGGTGTTCTGCGCCTCGTCGAGGATGATGAACGCGTCGTTCAGCGTGCGGCCGCGCATGTACGCGAGCGGCGCCACCTCGATCGTTCCCGCCGCCATCAGCCGCGGGATGGAGTCCGGGTCGAGCATGTCGTGCAGGGCGTCGTAGAGCGGCCGCAGGTAGGGGTCGATCTTCTCGTAGAGCGTGCCGGGCAGGAAGCCGAGCCGCTCGCCCGCCTCGACCGCGGGGCGGGTCAGGATGATGCGGTTGACCTGCTTGGACTGGAGGGCCTGCACGGCCTTGGCCATGGCCAGGTAGGTCTTGCCGGTGCCGGCGGGGCCGATCCCGAAGACGATGGTGTGCTTGTCGATCGCGTCGACGTACCGCTTCTGGTTCAGCGTCTTGGGGCGGATGGTGCGGCCGCGGGACGAGAGGATGTTCTGCGTGAGGACCTCGGCGGGGGTCTCCTCCGCGCCGTCGCCGTTCTCGTCCGCCCTCAGCATGGCGATCGAGCGTTCCACTGCGTCCTCCGTCATCGGCTGACCGGTGCGGAGCACCAGCATCATCTGGTCGAACAGGCGCTGGATGAGGGCGACTTCGCGGGCCGCGCCCACGGCGCTGATCTCATTGCCCCGGACGTGGATGTCGGCCGCCGGGAAGGCCTTCTCGATCACCCGCAGCAGGGCGTCGCCGGAGCCGAGGACGGTCACCATCGGATGCTTCGCCGGAACGGTGAAGTGCGCTCGGGACTGGCCCTGGGCATCGGTGTGAGTTGTGGGTGTCTGAGTCATGGGCCGGCTCTGAAGGCCTGCTCATCCTCCTCGTGCGGGGCTCGGTGGCCGCTCGACAGCCTTGCACTGCCAAGAGTACGACGCGCCACGCCCGAGCCCGTAGGCCTTTTCCCCCGTCCGCCGCACGCACCTCCCCGGGCCCCGGCCCCTCACGCCGACCGGAAGCCGATCGTCGGCACGGCCCGCCGCAGGGGCCACGGCCGGCTCGCCGCGGGAAGCAGCCCCTCCAGGAACGCGTACCGGCGCAGCGCGACCGGGTCCTGGCCGTCCAGCTCCCGCACCCGGCGCCACCACGCGCCGACCTCCGCCCAGCCGGGCGCCGACAGGGACCCGCCGAACTCCTGCACCGAGAGCGCCGCCGTGAGACCCGCGAAGGCGAGCCGGTCCGCGAGGGGCCACTCCGCGAGCGTCCCGGTGACGAATCCGGCGACGAAGACGTCCCCCGCCCCGGTGGGGTCGAGCGCCTCGACCTCGATGGCCGGGACCTCCGCGGTCTCGCCGGTCCGCCCGTCCACGGCGTACGCGCCCTCCGCGCCCAGCGTCACCACGGCGAGCGGCACGTACTTGGTCAGCGCCCTGGCCGCGGCGCGGGGGCACGACGTGCGCGTGTACCGCATGGCCTCCTCCGCGTTCGGCAGGAACGCCTCGCAGTGCTCCAGGTCGGGCAGGCCTGCGAGGTCCCACCGCCCGGTGTCGTCCCAGCCGACGTCGGCGAAGATGCGGGTGCCGCTGCGCGCGGCCCGCTCGATCCAGGGGGCGTGGACGCCGGGCGTCAGGGAGGCGACAGCGGCACGCGCGCGTGGCGGGCAGGAGGGGGCGCCGCCGTCCGGCGCGTCGGCGTCCGGCGGCGGCTCGTGGCCGTGGCTGACCATGGTCCGCTCGCCCTCGTACGCCATGGAGACCGTCACCGGGGAGTGCCAGCCCGGCACGGTCCGGGACGGGGTGAGGTCGATGCCCTCGCCCTGTTCGAGGGCGTCCCAGCAGTACTCCCCGTAGTGGTCGTCCCCGAAGGCGGCGGCGAGCGACGTGTGCAGCCCGAGCCGGGCGAGCGCGGTCGCCATGTTGGCGACGCCGCCGGGGCTCGACCCCATGCCGCGCGCCCAGGACTCGGTCCCGCGCACGGGCGCGGAGTCGAGCCCGGTGAAGATGATGTCGAGGAAGACCGTGCCGGTGAGGTAGACGTCGCAGTCCGGATCCCCGGCTCTGCGGGCCGCCTTCAGCGGGTCGACGGTGGGCTGTACGGGTACGACCATGCAGGCAACGTAACGGACGAGGGGCTACCAGCGCGGCACGGCCGGGGTGGTCCACGCCGGGTCGGCCACCCGCATCGCCGCCGCGTCGTCCCGCTCCCGCATCGCGCGGAAGCCGTCGTCGAGCCAGCGCGCGTGCAGGGCGGCGAGCCTGTCGCGGTCCAGCTCGACGCCGAGGCCGGGGGTGTCGGTGACGGCGACGTGCCCGTCGGTGAAGCGCAGCCGTGAGGTGAGCACGTCCTCGGCCTGCCAGGGGTAGTGCGTGTCGCAGGCGTGGTCGAGTCCGGGCACGGTCGCCGCCACGTGCGTCATCGCGGCGAGGCTGATGCCGAGGTGGGTGTTGGAGTGCATGGACACGCTCACGCCGAAGGTCCGGCAGACGGCGGCCAGCTCGCGGGTGCGCCGCAGCCCGCCCCAGTAGTGGTGGTCGGAGAGCACCACCCGCACGGCCTTCTTCGCGAAGGCCTCCGGTATCTCCTCGAAGGTCGTCACGCACATGTTCGTGGCGAGCGGCACCGGCGTGCGCGCGGCGACCTCCGCCATCGCGGGCGTGCCGAGCGCGGGGTCCTCCAGGTATTCGAGTACGTCACCGAGCTCCTGCGCCACCTTCAGCGAGGTCTCCACGGACCAGGCGCCGTTGGGGTCGAGCCGGAGCGGGCGGCCGGGGAACGCGGCGGCCAGGGCGCGGATCGCGGCGGCCTCCTCGTCCGGCGGGAAGACGCCGCCCTTGAGCTTGAAGGACGAGAAGCCGTACCGCTGGGCGAAGAGTTCCGCCTGGGCGACGATTCCGGCCGGATCGAGCGCCGCGCCCCACCCTTCGTCCCGCTCGCTCACGACCCCCGCCGGGTGCTCAGCCCACTTGTAGAACAGGTACGCGCTGTACTCCACGGCGTCGCGGACCTTGCCGCCGAGCAGCGCGTGCACGGGCAGCCCGAGCGCCTTGCCGAGGGCGTCCAGGCAGGCCACCTCGAACCCGGAGACGACGGAGAGCCGCAGCTTGTCGGCGGTCTGCACGCCGCGCAGGCCGCCGACGTCCACGGAGTCGTCGACGCGGGCGGCGTCGACCGCCGTCTCGTCCGCGAGTGTGAACAGCCGGTTCGGCTCGGAGACCGCGTGGCCGACCAGCCGCCGGGCGAGCGGCCGCGCGATCTCCAGATACTGCCCGTCGCCGTACGTCTCCCCGATCCCCGTCACCCCACCGGCCGTGACCACCTCGATGATGAGCCGGGGCGTGTAGGGCTGGTGGACGCCCTGCGTGTTGAGGAGCGGCGGGTCGGCGACGAGGACGGGGGTGAGACGGACGTCCGTGATGACGAGACCGCCGGAGCGTTGTCCATACATGAGAACGGAGACTAGGTATGCGAACCGCACCCGTCAACGGAACGGACAACATTAGCGGTCCCGCACGTCCGTGGCGCCCGGCGGCCGCCCGTCAGTCGAACGAGTAGGCCTCCACCTCGGCGAGGTACCGCGCCCGCAGCGCCTCGTCCGCCGCGTCGCGGTCCAGGAAGGCCGCCTCGAAGGAGTTCCGCGCCAGGGTGCGCAGCCGCTCCTGGTCGAGCCCGAGCGCCTCGCGCACGGCGTGGAAGGTGTCGTCGACGTAGCCGCCGAAGTAGGCCGGGTCGTCGGAGTTGACCGTGCACATCAGCCCGGCGTCCAGCATCTGCGGCAACGGGTGCTCCTCCAGGACGTCGATGGCGCGAAGCCGGACGTTGGAGAGCGGGCACAGCGTCAGCGGCACGCGGTCGCGGACCAGCCGCTCCACCAGCGCCGGGTCCTCCATGCAGCGCAGACCGTGGTCGATGCGCTCGACGCGCAGGACGTCGAGGGCCTCCGTGATGTACGCGGGCGGGCCCTCCTCCCCCGCGTGGGCGACGAGCCGCAGCCCGTGCGCGGCGGCGGCCTCGTACACCTCCTTGAACTTGGCCGGCGGGTGGCCGACCTCGGCCGAGTCGAGCCCGATGCCGATGATCCGGCCGAGGTGGGGCTCGGCGGCCTTCAGGGTCTCCATGGCGGATTCGGCGGACTGGTCGCGCAGGAAGCACATGATGAGCCGCGTGGAGACGCCGTGCCGCTCCTCGCTGCGGTCCAGGGCGCGGCCGAGGCCTTCGACGACGGTGGCGATGGGGACGCCGCGCGCGGTGTGCGCCTGCGGGTCGAAGAAGATCTCCGCGTGCCGGACGCCCTGTGCGGCGGCGCGGGCGAGGTAGGCGTCCGCGAGCTCCTCGAAGTCGGCCTCGGTGCGCAGCACGGCCATGAGGCTGTAGTAGAGGTCCAGGAAGCTCTGGAGGTCGTCGAAGAGGTAGGCCTTGCGGAGCTCTTCGGTGTCGGCGTAGGGCAGTTCGACGCCGTTGCGTGCGGCGAGGGCGAAGGCGAGCTCGGGTTCGAGGGTGCCTTCGATGTGGAGGTGGAGTTCGGCCTTGGGGATCGGCATGGTGCGGTCTCGCTCAGTTCGGGGGTGGTTCAGGTTCGTTTGGGGAGGGGGACGCGTGCCAGGTCGCGCGCGATGGTGAGGTCGCCGTCGAAGCCGGCGGCGCGGGCCTGCTGTTCATAGACGTCGGGGTCGGGGTAGCGCTGGCTGAAGTGGGTCAGGACGAGGTGGCGCACGCCCGCGTCGACGGCCACACGGGCGGCCTGGCCGGCCGTCAGATGGCCGTGGTCGGTGGCCAGTTGTTCGTCCTCGTCGAGGAACGTCGACTCGATGACGAGCATGTCGCAGCCCTCGGCGAGCGCGTGCACGCCGTCGCAGAGGCGGGTGTCCATCACGAAGGCGAACCGCTGCCCGCGCCGCACCTCGCTGACCTCGTCGAGGGTGACGCCGCCGAGGCGGCCCTCCTTCTGCAACCGTCCGACGTCCGGCCCCTTGATGCCGCGCTCGGCGAGCAGGGCGGGCAGCATCCGCCGCCCGTCGGGCTCGGTGATCCGGTAGCCGTACGACTCGACCGGGTGCGAGAGCTTGACCGCGTCGAGGGTGTACGCGTCCGTCACGGCCAGCGGCCCGTCGGCGGCGACCGGTTCCTCGGCGAGCGGCACGGTCTCGCGGTACGCCGTCGCGTACCGCAGGCGGTCGAAGAAGCGCTGCCCCGACGCGGGGTAATGGGCGGTGACCGGGTGCGGGACCCGGTCGAGGTTGATGCGCTGGATCACCCCGGCGAGGCCCAGACAGTGGTCGCCGTGGAAGTGCGTGACGCAGATCCGGTGCAGGTCGTGGGCGGCGACCCCGGCGCGCAGCATCTGCCGCTGCGTGCCCTCGCCGGGGTCGAACATGATGCCCTGGCCGTCCCAGAGCAGGACGTAGCCGTTGTGGTTGCGGTGCCGGGTGGGGACCTGGCTGGCGGTGCCGAGCACCACCAGTTCACGTGCGGACAAGGAGGCCGGTCCCCGCTATCCGGGAGGCCACTGGAGGCCGCGGCCGCCCAGGACGTGCGCGTGCGTGTGGAAGACGGTCTGGCCCGCGCCGGCGCCGGTGTTGAAGACGATGCGGTAGCTCTCCGCCTGCTCCTGCGCGGCCACCTCGCCCGCCTCCCGCAGCACGTCCGCGGCGATCCGCGGTTCGGCGGCGGCGAGGGAGGCGGCGTCCGGGTAGTGCGCCTTGGGGATCACCAGGACGTGGGTGGGCGCCTGCGGGTTGATGTCGCGGAAGGCGAGGGTCGTCTCCGTCTCGCGGACGAGCGTCGCCGGCACCTCCTTCGCGACGATCTTGCAGAACAAGCAGTCACTTTGCGCTTCGCCCGCCATGGGCCGCCTCCTGGCTGAGTATGGGCACGAGGGAAAGATCAGTACGTTCGGCATGCTATCGGCCGCCGTGTCAAGGGGCCGGGGGCCGGGGGTCCGGCCGGGTCACTCCGCGCCGGGCAGGGGCGGCGGCGACTTCGCCGGGTGCTCCTCCAGCGCGGCCAGCGCGATGCGGACCGCCTCGTCCAACTGCGGGTCACGGCCCGCCACATGGTCGTCGGGGGTGGTGACGACCTCCACGTCCGGGTCGACCCCGTGGTTCTCGACGCCCCACTCGTGGCCCTCCAGCCAGAACGCGTACTTCGGCTGCGTCACCAGCGTCCCGTCGACCAGGTGGTAGCGGCTGTCGATGCCGACGACGCCGCCCCAGGTGCGCGTGCCCACCACGGGCCCGATGCCGAGCGCCCTGATCGCGGCGTTGACGATGTCCCCGTCCGAACCGGAGAACTCGTTGGCGACGGCGACGACGGGGCCGCGCGGCGCGTCCACCGGATAGCTGAGCGGGCGCGAGCCGCGCGGCAGGTCCCAGCCGACGACCCGGCGCGCCAGCTTCTCCACGACGAGCTGCGAGGTGTGCCCGCCGCGGTTCTCCCGCACGTCCACGACCAGGCCCTCGCGGGCGACCTCGACGCGCAGGTCACGGTGGATCTGTGCCCAGCCGGGCGCCTGCATGTCGGGCACGTGGAGGTAGCCGAGGCGGCCGTCCGAGCGCTCGTGGACGTACGCCCGCCGGTCGGCGACCCAGGCGTGGTAGCGCAGCGGCTCCTCGTCGTCGACGGGGATCACGACGGCGTACCGCGGGTCGCCGCCGCCGGACGGCGAGACGGTCAGCTCGACCGGCTTGCCCGCGGTGCCCACGAGCAGCGGCCCGGGGCCCGTGACCGGGTCGACGGGACGGCCGTTGACCTCGATGACCGCGTCGCCGGGGCGGGCCGCGACGCCGGGCGCGGCGAGCGGGGACCGGGCGGCAGGGTCGGAGGACTCCGAGGGCAGGATGCGGTCGATGCGCCACAGGCCGTCCGCGCCGCGCGAGAGGTCCGCGCCGAGGAGCCCTTGGCGGTGCCCGCCGCCCCCGCCGCCGGAGGCCACGTACGCGTGCGAGGTGCCCAGTTCGCCGTGCACCTCCCACAGCAGGTCGACGAGGTCGTCGTGGGTGGCGACGCGGGCGAGCACCGGGCGGTAGCGGTCCAGGACCGCGGCCCAGTCGACGCCGCCCATGTCGGCCCGCCAGAAGTTGTCCCGCACGAGGCGGCCCGCCTCCTCGTACATCTGCCGCCACTCGGCGGCCGGGTCGACGGTGTACCGGACGCGGGAGAGGTCGACGGTGATGTTCGAGTCGCTGTCCTCGTCGCCGGAGGCGCGCCGGTCGCTCGGCACCACCTTCAGCTTGCCGTCGGTCCACAGCAGGACCCGCTTGCCGTCGCCGGTGACCGCGAAGTGGTCGGCGTCCGCGGCCAGTGTCTCCACCCGGTGCTGTACGAGGTCGTACCGCTCCAGCTCCGTCTTCGGGTCGGGGTCGTGCGGGGTGGCGCGGGAGGCGCCGAGCACGCCGCGCACCGGGTGGCGCAGCCAGAGCAGCCCGTCCTTGGCGGCCCGCAGCGTGGTGCAGCGGGCCGCCTCGACGGGGAACGGCACGATGCGGTCGGCGAGCCCGTCGAAGTCGATACGGGTGACGGGGGCGCCCTCGCTGTCCGGTGTCTCGGCGCCGTCCTGCGCCTCGAAGGGCCTGCCGTGCCGCTGCGGCCCGAAGGGGGACGGCGTGGTCGCGGCGAGCGTGAGCAGGTGCGGCCGGGAGCCGCCGACGAAGGCGAGGTCGAAGACGTGCTCGTCGTAGACCGGGTCGAAGGCGCGCGCGGAGAGAAAGGCGAGGTGCTTGCCGTCGAGGGTGAACGCGGGCGCCCAGTCGCGGAAGCGCAGCGGGGTCGCCTCGGCGACCGACAGGTCCGCGGTGTTGGCGAGCTTCAGCTGGCGCAGCGGGCTCGGCCCGGGATGCGACCAGGCGAGCCAGGCGGAGTCGGGCGAGAAGACGAGCCCGGTGACCTCGCCGTCGGCGCTCCGGTCGACCTCGCGGACCTCGCCGCTCTCCCGCTCGACGAGCAGCACCCGGCCGTCGTGCGAGGCGACGGCGGCCCGGGAGCCGTCCGGCGCCACGGCGAGCCCGAGGACCCGGCCGAGCTGTCCGGCGGCGAGCCTGCGCGGGGTGGTGCCGGGCGCGGGGCCGGTGGCCGGCGCGAATTCGAGGGCCTCGTCGCCCTCCGCGTCGGTCACCCACACCACGTGCTCCTCGCCCTGCACGCGGAAGGTGCGGGGCAGCCGGGCGCGCACCCCGGGCTCGGCGGCAAGCGCGCGGGCGGGCCCCTCGCGGTGCGTGACCCAGTGCACGGAGCCGCGCACGGAGACGGCGCTGCCGCGCCCGGTGTGGTCGGGCGCGGCGGCACCGAACCAGCGGGCGGCGGAGACGGGGTGCGGTTGCAGGTCGGTGCGCTGCCCGCCGAGGCGGAGGCCGACGCGGCGCGGCTCGGCGTCCGCCAGGTCGTCGAGGAGCCACAGCTCACCGGCGGACATGTAAACGACGCGGGTGCCGTCGGTGGCGGCGTGCCGTGCGTAGAAGCCGCTCTCGACCGGGGTGTGGCGCCGCAGGTCGGTACCGTCGGGCAGCGAGGAGTAGAGGGCGCCGACGCCTTCGTGGTCGCAGAGGAAGGCGATGCGGTCGCCGACCCAGAGCGGGTACTCGATGTTCCCGTCGAGTTCTTCGTGGACGCGGACGAACGGTTCCGCGGCCTCGTCGTTCCCGGCGGGCCGCCGTATCCACAGCTTGCCCGCGGTGCCGCCCCGGTACCGCTTCCACCGGGCGGCCTCGTGGCCCATCGGGGCGGAGAGCAGCAGGACCTGCCCGTCGGGGCCGTGCGCGACGTCGCCGACGATGCCGTACGGCAGGGTGGTGGCGGGTCCGCCGTCGAGCGGCACGGCCCGTGCCCAGCTGCGCCGCGGGGAGGCCTGCCCCGCCGCGCTGACGGCGAGGACCTGTCCGTCGGGGGTCCAGCCGCACATGGCGGTCTGCCAACTCCCCCAGTACGTCAGCCTTTTGGAGGGCCCGCCCTCGACCGGCGCGATGTGCACCTCCGGGGCACCGTCGCGGCGGGAGGTCCAGGCGACGGTCGTGCCGTCCGGGGAGATCCTCGGGTGGTTCACGGGTACGTTGTCGGCGCTGACCCGCCAGGCGCGGCCCCCGTCGAGGGGTGCGACCCAGACGTCGTCCTCGGCCGTGAAGGCGATCAACTCGCCGTGGATGTGCGGGAACCGGAGATACGCGAAGTGCGCTGCCTCTGTCACGCCGACCAGCCTAGGCAGGGTCCCGGCGGGCCGACAGAGGGCGGATCACTTGCCGGGCAGGCAGGTGCAGGTCGGATGGGGCGGCGGGTCCGGGGTGACCGTCACGGTGACGGTGGCGGTGGGTGCGGGGTCGGGCGGGTCGTGGGAGGGCGGCGGCTCGTGGGAATCGGGCGGATCGGAGGGCCGGCCGTCACCGTCGCCATTGCCGTCGTCCGCACCGCAGTTGCCCAGCACGTCGACGCGGAACCACTGCTTGCCGTCGACCTTGGCGGTGAGGTCGCCGCGTACGCAGCGGCCGTCGGCGACGGAGTGCACCTTGCCCTTGATGCCGATGTCCTTGCCGTCGTCGGTCTCGCCCTGGCAGTCCACGTCGACCACCGCGTCCGCCGACGCGGACCTGCCGCGCGGAGTGACCTTGTCGTCGAAGCTGGCGGTACAGCTGAGCCACGCCACGTCGGCCTTCTGCCGCTCCAGCTCCTTGGTGCCCATCTCGTCGGTGGTGAGCGCGACCGCGGAGGTGTTCATCCCGCCGTCCACCGGATCGCACGCGGTGACGCCGAGCGCGGCGGCCCCGGCGAGCCCGACGGCGTACAGGATCGTCGGACGCCGCTTGCCCGCCACCCGGCCGCGTAACCGTCTCAATGCCCCCATGGGCGGCAGAGTGCCACCGCGTACGCCGGTGCGGTAGGCCCCTTGCGGCCATCCGTCCCCTCGGGACCGCGAGACATGTCGACCGGAAACGGCTCAACCCCGGGGGCGCCCCCGGGGTGCGGTCAGGACCAGCGCCCCGTACGCCCGAGGAGCAGCGCCGTCGCCGCGGTCCCCGCGGTCGAGGTGCGCAGGACGCTGCGCCCCAGGCGATAGGGCTTGGCGCCGGCCTCGGCGAACGCCGCCAGCTCGTCCGGGGACACGCCCCCTTCGGGGCCGACCACCAGCACGATGTGCCCGGCCGCCGGGAGCTCGGCGGTGGCCAGCGGTTCGCTGCCCTCCTCGTGCAGGACGGCCGCGAGGTCGGCGCCGGCGAGGAGCGCCGCGACCTGCTTGGTCGACGCGGCGTCGGCGACCTCGGGGAAGCGGACGCGGCGCGACTGCTTGCCAGCCTCGCGCGCCGTGGCCCGCCACTTGGCGAGGGCCTTGAGACCGCGCTCGCCCTTCCACTGGGTGATGCAGCGGGACGCCGTCCACGGCACGACGGCGTCGACGCCGGTCTCCGTCATGGTCTCCACGGCCAGCTCGCCGCGGTCGCCCTTGGGCAGCGCCTGCACGACGGTGATGCGGGGCGACTCCTCGGGCTCCTCGGCCACGGTGTCCATCCGCACGACGAGCCGGTCCTTGCCCTCGGTGCCGAGGACCACGCACTGGGCCCACCGTCCGGCGCCGTCGGTCAGGACGACGTCCTCACCGGCGTGCAGCCGCTTCACGGAGACGGCGTGCCGCCCCTCGGGCCCGTCCAGTACGTACTGTCCGTCGGCGCCCGCGGTGAAGTCCTCGACGACGAAGACGGGGGCGGTCACGCGGCGCCCTCGGCCGTCAACGAGGCCTTGGCCTCGGCCAGTTCGGCGACGAGGACCTCCACGAGCTGCCCGGCGGGCAGCTCCCGGGCGAGCCGGTGGCCCTGCCCGGCCCAGAGCGCCATGGCCTGCGCGTCACCGGCCTTCGCCGCGGCCTTGCGCAGCCCGCTGGTGAGGTGGTGGACCTGGGGGTAGGCGGCGGGGGCGTAGGGGCCGTGCTCGCGCATGAAGCGGTTGACGAGGCCGCGCGCGGGGCGCCCGGAGAACGCCCGGGTCAGCTCGGTCCGTACGAACAGCGGGTTGGTCATGGCCTGCTTGTGCAGGGCGTTGGCGCCCGACTCGGGGGTGACCAGGAACGCCGTGCCGAGCTGCGCGGCGTCCGCGCCCGCCGCGAGCACTGCGGCGATCTGCGCGCCCCGCATCAGGCCGCCGGCCGCGACGATCGGGATCTGCGCGGTCTCGCGGACCTGGGTGATGAGGGAGAGCAGCCCGATCCCGCAGCCGTCGGTCTCGGGGTTGTCCTTGTGCGTGCCCTGGTGGCCGCCCGCCTCGACGCCCTGCACGCACACGGCGTCGGCACCGGCCCACTGCGCGGTCTGGGCCTCCTCGGCCGTGGTGACGGTGACGACGGTCACCGTGCCGACGCGCGCGAAGGCGTCCAGGACGTCGCGGGTGGGGCACCCGAAAGTGAAGGAGACGACCGGCACCGGGTCGTCGAGGAGGATCGCGAGCTTGGCGTCGTACCCGTCGTCCCGCCCGCTGTCCGGGTCGCCGAGCTCCGTCTCGTACCAGGTGGCCTCGCCGGCGAGCTGGTTGCGGTACACCTCGACGGCGGCGGGGTCCGCGGTGTCGGGCTGCGGCATGAACAGATTGACGCCGAAGGGACGCGAGGTCAGCCCCCGCACCTGTTTGATCTCCTGGTACATCCCGTCGGCCGTCTTGTACCCGGCGGCGAGGAACCCGAGCCCGCCGGCCTCGGCGACGGCCGCGGCCAGCTGCGGCCCCGAGGCGCCGCCCGCCATGGGGGCCTGCACGATCGGGTGGCGGCAGAGATCGGTCAGTGCGGAGGACATGCACGCATCGTGCCACGCTCTGTGACCCGGACCGAATCGCGCACCCCGCACCGGGCGTGCGCCGCCCCGTCTGCCCACGCTCCCCCGTCGGCGTCTACCGGCCGTCGCGGCTCGCTCGCGCAGTTCCCCGCGCCCCTGAAGGGGCCCGGGACGGGCCTTCAAGGGGCGCGGGGAACTGCGCGACCAGCCCCCACGAACCCGCAGCCGAACAAAAAGGCCCCCGGCGACGGAACCCGTCGCCGGGGGCCAAAGAACACCGCTCAAGGCGCTACCGCCCGTTGAACGCATCCTTGAGCCGCGAGAACAACCCCTGCTGCCCCGGCTGGAACTGCCCCGTGGGCCGTTCCTCCCCGCGCAGCTGCGCCAGCTCCCGCAGCAGCCGCTCCTGCTCGGGGTCGAGCTTCGTCGGCGTGAGGACCTCGACGTGCACGATGAGGTCACCGCGGCCGCCACCGCGCAGGTGCGTGACGCCACGCCCGTGCAGCGGCACGGACTGCCCGGACTGCGTACCGGGCCGGATGTCGATCTCCTCCAGGCCGTCCAGCGTCTCCAGCGGCACCTTCGTGCCGAGGGCCGCCGCGGTCATCGGGATCGTCACCGTGCAGTGCAGATCGTCGCCGCGCCGCTGGAAGACGGCGTGCGGCAGCTCGTGGATCTCGACGTAGAGGTCGCCGGCGGGGCCGCCGCCGGGGCCGACCTCGCCCTCGCCCGCGAGCTGGATCCGCGTGCCGTTGTCGACACCGGCCGGGATCTTCACGGTCAGCGTCCGGCGCGACCGGATGCGGCCGTCACCGGCGCACTCCGGGCACGGCGTCGGCACGACGGTGCCGAAGCCCTGGCACTGCGGGCAGGGCCGCGAGGTCATGACCTGGCCGAGGAAGGACCGCGTGACCTGCGACACCTCACCGCGACCGCGGCACATGTCACAGGTCTGTGCGGAGGTACCGGGCGCGGCACCCTCACCACTGCACGTCGTACAGACGACAGCCGTGTCGACCTGGATGTCCTTGGTGGTCCCGAAGGCGGCCTCTTCGAGGTCGATCTCCAGGCGGATCATGGCGTCCTGGCCGCGGCGCGTGCGCGACCGCGGGCCACGCTGCGACGCCGTCCCGAAGAACGCGTCCATGATGTCGGAGAAGTTGCCGAAGCCACCGGCGCCGAAGCCGCCCGCGCCTGTGCCGCCGCCCGCCTGGGACAGGGGGTCGCCGCCGAGGTCGTAGACCTGCTTCTTCTGCGGGTCCGACAACACCTCGTACGCGGCGTTGATCTCCTTGAAGCGCTCCTGAGTCTTCGGGTCCGGATTCACATCCGGGTGAAGCTCACGCGCCAGCCTCCGGAAGGCCTTCTTGATCTCGTCCTGGGAAGCGTCGCGGCGCACGCCGAGTACGGCGTAGTAGTCCGTGGCCACTTACGACTCCGCCAGGATCTGTCCGACGTAACGTGCCACTGCGCGTACTGCTCCCATCGTTCCCGGATAGTCCATGCGGGTCGGTCCGACCACGCCGAGTTTGGCGACTGCCTCGCTTCCCGAACCGTAGCCGACCGAGACCACGGACGTGGAGCTGAGCCCCTCATGGGCGTTCTCGTGACCGATCCGTACGGCCATGCCCGAATCCTGCACCTCACCAAGCAACTTGAGGAGCACGACCTGCTCCTCGAGGGCTTCGAGAACGGGCCGGATGGTGAGGGGAAAGTCATGTCCGAAGCGGGTGAGATTGGCGGTGCCGCCGATCATCAGCCGTTCTTCGGTCTCCTCCACGAGCGTTTCGAGGAGGGTGGAGAGGACCGTCGCGACCGTGCCGCGGTCCTCGGTCTCGAAGGCCTCGGGCAGGTCCTGCACCAACTGTGGCACATCCGCGAACCGCCGCCCCGCGACCCTGCTGTTCAGCCTGGCCCGCAGGTCCGCGAGCGCGGTCTCGCCGAACGGCGCCGGGCAGTCGATCATGCGCTGCTCGACCCGGCCCGTGTCCGTGATCAGGACGAGCATCAGCCGGGCCGGAGCGAGCGAGAGCAGCTCCACGTGCCGCACCGTCGACCTGGTGAGCGACGGGTACTGCACGACGGCGACCTGCCGGGTCAGCTGCGCGAGCAGCCGCACCGTGCGCCCCACGACGTCGTCGAGGTCCACGGCGCCGTCGAGGAAGTTCTGGATGGCACGGCGCTCGGGCGCGGTCATCGGCTTGACGCCGGCGAGCTTGTCGACGAACAGCCGATAGCCCTTGTCGGTCGGGATGCGCCCCGCGCTGGTGTGGGGCTGGGCGATGAACCCTTCCTCCTCCAGCGCCGCCATGTCGTTGCGGACGGTGGCCGGGGAGACCCCCAGACGGTGCCGCTCGGTGAGCGCCTTCGAACCGACGGGCTCCTCCGTCCCCACATAGTCATGGACGATGGCGCGCAGCACTTCGAGCCTGCGTTCACTGAGCATCGCGCACACCTCCAGCTGTCTCTGTGAGCCCCGCCTGGCACTCACCGCGGGCGAGTGCCAGCCTTTCAATTGGGCCAGTGTACGGCCGTCGGGTACGGCCCCGGCAAGACAGCGGCTGCCGAACACCGCGCGTGCGGATAGCGTCACCGTATGAACGTGACGCCGGCATGGGAAGCGGCGGGCTGGGAGCGGCTCGCACCGCGCGTGGGGCGGCGGCGCCTGCCCGTCTGGGACTGCACGGCGGGGCTGGTCGTCGGGGACGACGCGGCCCTCATGGTCGAGGCCGGGTCGAGTCTGGCGGAGGGCGCGGCCCTGCGGACCCAGGCCCGGCGGATCCTCGGCGGTGGCCGCAGAGTGACGCACCTCGCACTCACCCACCCGCACTTCGACCACGTCCTCGGCGGTGCCGCCTTCGCGGGCGTGGAGGTGTACGGGGCGGTGGGCATCGACACGGTCCTCACCGAGGGCCGCGAGGAGCTCCGCGAGGACGCGGTGCGCCACGGCCTGGCCGCGGACGCGGCGGCGGAGGCGGCCGACCTCCTGATCCGCCCGCACCACCTGGTGTGCGGGGAGTGGACGCTCGACCTGGGCGGCCTCCAGGTGCTGCTCGCCAACATCGGCCCCGGCCACTCGGGCCACGACCTGGCGGTCCTCGTCCCCGGCACCGACGGCGGACCGGAGGTCGTCTTCTGCGGCGACCTCGTCGAGGAGTCGGGCGAACCGCAGGCGGGCCCGGACGCGGCGCCGAACCACTGGCCGGCGGCGCTGGACCGACTCCTCGACCTGGGCGGCGAGGACGCGCTGTACGTCCCCGGGCACGGCGCGACGGTGAATGCGGCATTTGTCCGGGCGCAACGCGCCACATTGGCCGCCCGCTTCGGCGTGTCGTGACCGCAACACCCTCCGCTCTTCCTATCGTCACCGGAATGCGCCAGTACTCCGCCGACCTCACGCCTCCCTGGAAGAAGCCGAAGCCCGTACCGGAGGTGGCGGCGGACGCCGGCCTCGTGGTCGAGGAGCTGAGCACCGGTTTCTGCGGGGCGGTGATCCGCTGCGAGAAGACGGCGCAGGGCCCGACGGTGACGCTGGAGGACCGCTTCGGCAAGCACCGCGTGTTCCCGATGGAGCCCCGCGGCTTCCTCCTGGAGGGCCGCCCGGTCACCCTGGTCCGCCCCGCGCAGGCCCCTGCTCCCGTACGTCCCTCCCGCACCGCCTCCGGTTCGGTGGCCGTCCCCGGGGCGCGGGCCAGGGTCGCCCGCGCGGGACGCATCTACGTGGAGGGCCGTCACGACGCCGAACTCGTCGAACGCGTCTGGGGCGACGACCTGCGCATCGAGGGCGTCGTCGTCGAGTACCTGGAAGGCATCGACGACCTCCCCGCGATCGTCGCGGACTTCGCCCCCGGCCCCGACGCCCGCCTCGGCGTCCTCGTCGACCACCTGGTCCCCGGCTCCAAGGAGTCCCGCATCGCGGCGGAGGTCACCAGCGCGCACGCCCTGGTGGTCGGCCACCCCTACATCGACGTCTGGGAGGCGGTGAAGCCCGCCTCCGTCGGCATCCCCGGGTGGCCCCGCGTGCCGCGCGGGCAGGACTGGAAGACGGGGGTGTGCAGGGCCCTGGGGTGGCCGGAGAACACGGGCGCGGCATGGCAGCGCATCCTGGGCTCGGTCCACTCCTACAAGGACCTGGAGCCCCCGCTCCTGGGCCGGGTGGAAGAACTGATCGACTTCGTCACCCTGCCCTAGGTCCTGTCGTCACATTCCCGTCGTCCGCCCGGAGGGCGGCCCCGGCGGCGTCTGGTGCGTGCGATCGCAAGGCGCCGGAGCGTCCTCGTGGCGGAGCCACGTGGGCGTTTCGGCAACGCGGCATGGGGGTCCCCCCTGGCCTTTCAGGCCTGGGGGAGGGCGTGCCAGACGCCGCCGGGCAGGCGGGAATGTGACGACAGGGCCTAGGCCCGTGCCGGACGTCCCTAGTCGACCAGGTCCCGCACCACCGCGTCGGCCAGCAACCGCCCCCGGAGCGTCAGCACGGCCCGCCCGTCGTCGTAGGGTCCGGGCTCAAGGAGCCCCTCGTCGCGCGCCCGCGCGGACGCCGCGAGGCCCGCCTCCCGCAGCAGCGACAACGGACACCCCTCCCGCAGCCGCAGCTCCAGCAGGATCCGCTCCACCCGCCGGTCCTCGGCGGAGAGCACCTCCCGCCCGGCCCCCGGCGACCCCCCACCGGCCAGCGCCGCCGCATACGCCCCGGGGTGCTTGACGTTCCACCACCGCACGCCCCCCACGTGGCTGTGCGCGCCCGGCCCGGCGCCCCACCAGTCGGCCCCGCGCCAGTACAGCTCGTTGTGCAGGCACCGCCCGGCCTCGGAGGTCGCCCAGTTGGACACCTCGTACCAGTCGAAGCCCGCACCGCCCAGGATCTCGTCGGCGATGAGGTACCGGTCCGCGTGGACGTCGTCGTCGGTCATCGGCACCTCGCCGCGCCGGATCCGCCGGGCCAGCTGCGTCCCCTCCTCCACGATCAGCGCGTACGCGCTCACGTGGTCGGGCCCGGCCCCGATCGCCGCGTCGAGGGAGGCCCGCCAGTCGTCGTCCGTCTCGCCCGGCGTGCCGTAGATCAGGTCCAGGTTCACGTGGTCGAACCCGGCCGCCCGCGCCTCGGCGACGCACGCCTCGGGCCGGCCGGGCGTATGCGTACGGTCGAGCACCTTCAGGACGTGCTGCTTCGCGCTCTGCATGCCGAAGGAGACCCGGTTGAACCCGCCATCGCGCAGCTCGCCCAGGTACGCCGCGTCGACGGACTCCGGGTTGGCCTCGGTGGTGATCTCGGCGTCGTCCGCGAGCCCGAACTCCTCGCGCACGGCGCCCAGCATCCGCACGAGATCCCCGGCGGCGAGCAGCGTCGGCGTACCACCGCCGACGAACACGGTCCGCACGGGCCGCGGGTCGTCCCCGAGGACCTTCCGGGCGAGCCGCACCTCGTCGACGAGGGTGTCCGCGTAGTTGTCCCGGGAGGCGAGCACGCCGCCGGAGCCGCGCAGCTCGGTGGCGGTGTACGTGTTGAAGTCGCAGTAGCCGCAGCGCGTGGCGCAGTACGGGACGTGCAGGTAGAAGCCGAGCGGGCGGGAGGCCGCGCCGTCCAGGGCGTACGCGGGCAGCGCCCCGTCCTCGGGCATGGGCTCACCATCGGGCAGTGCGGAAGGCATACCTTCGATTGTCCCGCACCCCGAGGCGACCCCACACCGCTGTGCCGCCCACGGCCGCCCACCGCACCCGCACCGCCCGTCACTGGGCCCGAAGCACCAGCAACGCCAGGTCGTCGTCCGGCGGCCGCTCCGAGAACTCGTGGACGAGCCTGCGGATCCGCTCCGCCACCAGCGGAGCGTCGAGCCCCGTGCACCCGGCCAGCGCCTGAGCGAGCCCGTTCCCGTCGTCGAACTGGCGCCGCCCCGAGCGGCGCTCGGTCACTCCGTCCGTGACGCACAGCAGCGTCTCGCCGGCCCGCAGCTCGAAGGTCTCGCTCGTGTACGTCTCGTCGTCGACGACCCCGAGCAGCATCTGCGGGGTGGCCGCCTCCCGTACCTCCCCCTCCGGGGAGAGAAGGAGCGGCAACGGATGCCCGGCGCACGCGATCGTGCAGCGTACGCCCCCTTCGTACGGCACGAGCTCTCCATAGAGGAGCGAGAGGAAGCGCGAGGTGGGGCCGTCGGTCGGCACGCCCTGCCCGCCCGCCACCGCGACGACCGCCGCCGCCGCGTCCGCCGCCTCGGTCGCGTCGTCGAGGAGCAGTTGGTTGAGGCGGTCCATGACCTCCGCGACCTGGTACCCCTCGCGGGCGAGGAGCCGCAGCCAGGGGCGGGCGAGCCCGATGACGACGGCCGCCTCCGGCCCCTTGCCCTGGACGTCGCCGAGCGCGAAGCACCAGCGGCCGTCACCGGCCTGGAACACGTCGTAGAAGTCGCCGCCGGGGCCGCCCTTGTCCCGGGGTTCGTAGACGAGGCCGCTCTCCACGCCGGGGATCTCCGCGACCTTGCTGGGGAGCAGCCCGCGCTGGAGCACCTGGCTGATGTTGGCCTGGCGCTGGTAGCGCCGCGCCGTGCTGATCGCGAGCGCGACCCGGCGGCTGAAGTCCTCGACGAGGCCGGTGACCTCGTCGGGGAACCGGACGAGACCGGCCCGGCCGATGAGGAGCGTGCCCAGCGCGCGCCCGCCCGCGGTCAGCCGGTACGCCAGAGCCGCCCCGGACGAGCTGGACGCCCCGGTGTCGAACACGGCGGGCACCGCGACGCCCGCCTCGGAACCATGAGAGGCACCGGGCGCCCCGACCCCGCCCACCAGCCCCTCCCCCGGCCAAGGAACGGGAAACGCGCCCGAGCCCGCCGCCTCGGGCAGCCGCGGCGGCTCCTTCTCCAGAACGCGGCGCAGTTCCTCTATCCGGTGCTCGCTGGTGTGCCACACGCGGGCGAGGCGCGCCCCCGGCGCCCCCATGCTCCCGCGCGCCGGCCCTTCCGAGGCGTCCTCCAGCCACACCGCGCACCAGTCCGCGAGGCGCGGCACGAGCAGCTGCCCGGCGAGGGCGGCCACCATGTCCTCGTCGAACTGTCCGGCCAGCAGGTCGGACGCCTCGGCGAGGAAGGTCAGCGCGCCTCTGTTGACCCACTCCATGTCGTCCGACGTGCGCTTGGGCAGCGGCGCGAGGATCTCGGCGGCGCGCAGGCCGCGCTGGAGCGCCTGCTCTGTCGCGTAGGACTCGATCTCGTGGGCGGCCCTGACGCCTTCGACGGGCAACCGGGCCCAGACCGTCTTGGTGCCGGTGCGGTAGGTGATGCCCCAGGACCCGGAGAGGGTCGCGACAAGCTGAAGGCCGCGGCCGTACTCGGGCGTGCCGACGGACGGCGGCGGGCCCTGGTCGCTGCGGACGGCGCGGGAGGGGTGGTGGTCGGAGACCTCGATGACGAGGGCCTCCGTGCTCTCGTCGGGCAGCGCCTCGTCGAGCCGGCACAACAGCTCGACGGCGGTGCCCGCGTGCACGACGGCGTTGGTCACCAATTCGCTGACCAGCAGCACGGAGTCGTCGGCCAGACGGTCGGTGATGCCCGCGGCGGCGGGCACGCCGAGCTCGGTCCAGTCGGCGAGCGCCGCCCGCACGAACCGGCGCGCGGCGGCGGGCGCCAGCGGGTTCCCGGGCAGCGAGGTGCGCACCACCGCCGGCGGCCCGGAGGCGTCCGGGTCCATGGCGGAGGCACGGAAATCGTTCTTCCGTTGCATCGGAATGGACCCCACGGTGCGGCTCCTGAGCAGTTCGGGCGAATGCGCCTCAGGCGACACCGACAGAGTGACAGACTGGCCACGCCCATAAGCACCGAGTCACCGAAGTGGGCCGTTATGAGTGAGAACAGTGCTATGCCTGTGTCCGGACGGGACCGGCTTCCCGTTCCGGCGCAGAAGGCCGACTCCGGCACGGAACCGGTCACCAGTCAGCTGCGTCCGCTGCTCGCCGCCATGCGCGCGGCACGGGACGGGGACTTCACCAAGGTCGCACCGGTCGGCGAGGGCATCACCGCCGAGCTGTACGCGGTCTTCAACGAAATGCTCGACCGCTCGCTCCACTTCGACGGCGAACTGGTCCGCGTGCGCCGCGAGATCATACGCCACGGCCGCCTGGACGAGAGGTTCGGCGCGAGCCCGGGACAGGGCCGCTGGGCGGCGCGTGTCTCGGAGGTCAACACGCTGCTGGACGCGCTGGTCGCGCCGGCGGCGAACGCCACCCGGGTGCTGAACGCGGTCGCGGGCGGCGATCTGACGCAGCGCGTGGACCTGCACGACGGCACCCGGGAGCTGCGGGGCGATTTACGCCGTCTGGGGCGTGCCGTCAACACGATGGTCGATCAGCTGTCACTCTTCACGGGCGAAGTCACGCGTGTCGCCCGCGAGGTGGGCACGGAGGGGCGGCTCGGCGGGCGCGCCAAGGTGCGGGGGCTCTCGGGCAGCTGGCGGGACGTGACGGAGGCCGTCAACACGATGGCGGCCCGGCTCACCGCGCAGGTGCGGGACATCGCCCTCGTCACCACGGCGGTGGCGCAGGGCGACCTGACCCGCACGGTCACCGTGGAGGCCACGGGTGAGCTCCTCGAACTGAAGCTGACCGTGAACACGATGGTGGAGCAGCTCTCCGCGTTCGCCGCCGAGGTGACCCGTGTGGCGCGCGAGGTCGGCACGGAGGGCCAGTTGGGCGGCCGCGCACAGGCGCGCGGTGTCTCCGGCGTCTGGAAGGACCTCACCGACAACGTCAACTTCATGGCGTCGAACCTCACCTCCCAGGTCCGCAACATCGCCCAGGTCACCACCGCCGTCGCCAACGGCGACCTGAGCCAGAAGATCACCGTCGACGCCCGGGGCGAGATCCTGGAGCTGAAGTCGACGGTGAACACGATGGTGGACCAGCTCTCCGCCTTCGCCGACGAGGTCACCCGTGTCGCTCGCGAGGTCGGCACCGAGGGGAATCTGGGCGGGCGCGCCCAGGTGCGGGGCGTCTCCGGCGTCTGGAAGGACCTCACCGACAACGTCAACTTCATGGCCGACAACCTCACCTCCCAGGTGCGGAACATCGCGCTCGTGTCGACGGCCGTCGCCCAGGGCGATCTCGGCAAGAAGATCACCGTCGAGGCGAAGGGCGAGATCCTCGAACTGAAGTCGACGATCAACACGATGGTCGACCAGCTCTCCGCCTTCGCCGACGAGGTCACCCGCGTCGCCCGCGAGGTCGGCACCGAAGGAAACCTCGGCGGTCAGGCCCAGGTCCGGGGCGTCTCCGGCGTCTGGAAGGACCTCACCGACAACGTCAACTTCATGGCGTCGAACCTCACCTCCCAGGTCCGCAACATCGCCCAGGTCACCACCGCCGTCGCCAACGGCGACCTCTCCAAGATGATCACGGTGACGGCGCGCGGCGAGATCCTGGAGCTGAAGGACACCGTCAACACCATGGTGGAGCAGCTGCGCGCCTTCGCCGACGAGGTCACCCGGGTGGCCCGCGAGGTCGGCACGGACGGCCGGCTCGGCGGCCGGGCGCAGGTGCTCGGCGTATCCGGGGTGTGGAAGGACCTCACGGACAACGTCAACTACATGGCGGACAACCTCACGGGCCAGGTCCGCAACATCGCGCAGGTCGCGACGGCCGTGGCCCAGGGCGACCTCTCCAAGAAGATCGACGTGGACGCGCGCGGCGAGATCCTGGAGCTGAAGACCACCATCAACACCATGGTGGACACGCTGTCCTCGTTCTCCTCCGAGGTGACCCGTGTGGCCCGCGAGGTCGGCTCGGAGGGGCAGCTGGGCGGGCAGGCCCGGGTCGAGGGCGTGTACGGCACGTGGAAGCGCCTGACGACGAACGTGAACGAGCTGGCGCTGAACCTCACCACCCAGGTCCGCGCCATCGCCGAGGTCGCCTCCGCCGTCGCCCAGGGCGACATGACCCGCGCCATCACGGTCGAGACGCGCGGCGAGGTCACCGACCTCAAGGACAACATCAACCTGATGGTGAACAACCTCCGCGAGACCACGCGCGCGAAGGACTGGCTGGAGTCCAACCTCGCCCGTCTCGCGGGCCTCATGCAGGGCCACCGCGACCTGATGGAGGTCGCCGACCTGATCCTGCGCGAGCTGACCCCGCTGGTGAACGCGCAGTACGGCGCGTTCTTCCTCGCCGATCCGGACACCGCGGAGAGCCCTGCGCCCACCCAGGTCACCGCGAAGGGCCTCGCGTTCATCGCGGGGTACGGCGCGGCACAGGGCTCGGTCGTCGACACCGGCGGGATGCCCGCGCAGGGCCTGGTGCGCCAGGCCGCGCTGGAGAAGAAGCGCATCCTCGTCGAGGAGGTCCCGCCGGACTACATCAAGATCCATTCGGGGCTCGGCGACGCGGCCCCGGCCACCGTCGTGATCATCCCGATCCTCTTCGAGGACAAGCTGCTCGGCGTGATCGAGCTGGCCACGTTCTCCCGCTTCTCCGACGTCCACCTGGCCTTCTTCGACCAGTTCGTGAATACCATCGGCGTCGCCATCAACACCATCATCGCCAACTCCCGCACGGAGTCGCTGCTCGGCGAGTCGCAGCGCCTGGCCACCCAGCTCCAGGAGCGGTCGGACGAACTCCAGCGCCAGCAGGCCGAGTTGCGCCGCTCCAACGCGGAGCTGGAGGAGAAGGCGGCGCTGCTCGCCACGAGTTCGCAGTACAAGTCGGAGTTCCTCGCGAACATGTCGCACGAGCTGCGCACTCCGCTCAACTCCCTGCTGATCCTGGCGCGGCTGCTCTCGGACAACCCCGACGACCATCTCTCCGACCAGGAGGTGCAGTTCGCGACGACCATCCACCGCTCCGGCTCCGACCTGCTCCAGCTCATCAACGACATCCTCGACCTGTCGAAGATCGAGGCGGGGCGGATGGACGTACGCCCCAAGAAGCTCCCGCTCATCAAGGTCCTCGACTACGTCCACGCGACGTTCCGCCCGCTCACCCTCGACCGCGGGCTCGCCTTCGACGTGTCGGTCGGCGAGGACGTGCCGCGCGAGATGTTCTCCGACGAGCAGCGCCTCCAGCAGATCCTGCGCAACCTCCTGTCGAACGCGGTGAAGTTCACCTCGGCCGGCAGCATCGAGCTGCGGGTCAGCCGCGTCAAGAAGACCGCGCGCGACCGGCTGGTCCACGACAACGAAGACCTGCTCTGCTTCGCCGTCAGGGACACCGGCATCGGCATTCCGCCCGAGCAACTGCCGGTGATCTTCGAGGCGTTCCAGCAGGCCGACGGCACCACCAACCGCAAGTACGGCGGCACCGGCCTCGGCCTCTCCATCAGCCGCGAGATCGCGGGCCTGCTCGGCGGCCGGATCACCGCGGAGAGCGCCCCCGGCCAGGGTTCGACCTTCTCCCTGTACGTCCCCGTGGTGCACCCGGGCCACGGCGCGGCCGCCATCGCGTACGCGGCGGCGCACACGGAGCACCTGCCGGAGCCGGTCGAACAGGCCGTGCTGCGGCCGCACACCAGCCTGGAACCCGACGACAGCTGGCCCACGCCCACCAAGCTGGAGGAGTGGAAGGAAGGGCACGCGGGCCGCATACTCCCGGGCCGCAGGGTGCTCATCGTCGACGACGACATCCGCAACGTCTTCGCGCTCACCCATGTGCTGAGCCGCGTCGGCATGCCCGTCCTGTACGCGGAGAACGGCCGTGAGGGCATCGAGACGCTGGAGCGCAATCCGGACGTCGACATCGTCCTGATGGACATCATGATGCCGGAGATGGACGGCTACGAAACCATGGCCGCGATCCGTCGCAGCCCCCGCTGGCGGGGTCTGCCGATCGTCGCCCTCACCGCCAAGGCCATGCCCGGGGACCGCGAGAAGGCCATCGCCCAGGGCGCCACCGACTACGTACCGAAACCCGTGGACGTGGACCAGCTGCTCGGCGTCGTCTGTGCCCTCCTGGACCCCGAAGGACCGGCCGCGGCCGGGCAGCCCACCTCCGCCGAATCCACCGATCCCGAGCCTGTCGATCCGGAACAGAACGGCACTCCAGGAGAAGGCGCTGTTCCGCCGGCAACCGAGTGAGGCACCGTGACCATGCGTGCAGAGGCCGCTACAGACAACCGCGCGAGCATCCTCCTGGTCGACGACATGGAGGACAACCTGATGGCGCTCGAAGCCGTCCTCGGATCACTGAACGAGCCGTTGGTGCGCGCCCGTTCGGGGGAGGAGGCGATGAAGGCGATTCTGAGGCAACGATTCGCCGTGATCCTCCTGGACGTCCGCATGCCCGGCATGGACGGCTTCGAGACCGCGTCGAACATCAAACGCCTCGACCAGACCAAGGACGTGCCCATCATCTTCCTGACGGGCACCGACAACGACGCGGGCTACGCCTTCCGTGGCTACGCGACGGGAGCGGCGGACTACCTCACCAAGCCGTTCGACCCCTGGGTGCTGCGCGCCAAGGTCACCGTCTTCCTCGAACTGCACCGCAAGAACCGGCAGTTGGAGCGGATACTGGCCCGCGAGCAGCGCCAGTTCGACGAGCTGGCGGCACGGCTCTCGTCGATCGAGGCCCAGATGGCCGCGAGCAGCCTCAAGGACGTCCTCGAACTGCGCCGCCAGGTGACGCACATGGAGGAACTGGTACAGGAGATGCGCCGCGGCCGGGACATCTAGCGCCCGCACAAGTCCCGGCCGCGCACGAGGGGCCCCCGGACCCCGGGCCCGCGCCTGCGCTCAGGCCTCGCGTGAACCCTCGTACATCTCCTCGATCAGGTGCTTGTACTCCCGCTCGACCACCGGTCGCTTCAACTTCAGGCTGGGTGTCAGCTCGCCGTGCTCGACGTCCAGGTCGCGCGGCAGGAGCCGGAACTTCTTGATGGTCTGCCAGCGTTGCAGGCCTTCGTTGAGCTCCCGCACATAGCCGTCGATGAGCTCGACCGTCGTGGGGGCCGCGCACACCTCGGCGTAGGACTTGCCCTCCAGGCCGTTCTCCTTGGCCCAGTCCAGGATCGCGGGCTCGTCGAGGGCGATCAGGGCGGTGCAGAAGTTCCGGTCGGCGCCGTGCACGAGGATGTTGGAGACGTACGGACACACGGCCTTGAACTGGCCCTCCACCTCGGCGGGCGCGATGTACTTGCCGCCGGAGGTTTTGATCAGGTCCTTCTTGCGGTCCGTGATCCGCAGATAGCCGTCGACGGACAGCTCGCCGATGTCCCCGGTGTGGAACCAGCCGTCGGACTCCAGGACCTCGGCGGTCTTGTCGGGCAGGCCGTGGTAGCCCTCCATGATGCCGGGGCCGCGCAGCAGGATCTCGCCGTCGTCGGCGATACGCACCTCGGTGCCGGGCAGCGGCTTGCCGACGGTGCCGGTGCGGTAGGCCTCGCCGGGGTTGACGAAGGAGGCCGCGGAGGACTCGGTCAGGCCGTACCCCTCCAGGATGTGGATGCCGGCGCCCGCGAAGAAGTAGCCGATGTCGGGGGCGAGCGCGGCCGACCCGGAGACGGCGGCGCGCAGCCGGCCGCCGAAGGCGTCGCGCAGCTTGGAGTAGACGAGGGTGTCGGCGGCCTTGTGCTTGGCGCGCAGCCCGAAGGGCACGGATGCGGTGCCGGTCCTGCGGAAGTTGTCCTGGCTGACCTTCGCGTACTCGCGGGCGACCTCGGCGGCCCACAGGAAGATCTTGTACTTGGCGCCGCCGCCCGCGCGCGCCTTGGCCGCGACGCCGTTGTAGACCTTCTCGAAGATGCGGGGCACGGCCGCCATGTACGTCGGCTGCACGACCGGCAGATTCTCGATGATCTTGTCGACGCGGCCGTCGACGGCGGTGACGTGCCCGAGCTCGATCTGGCCCGAGGTCAGCACCTTGCCGAAGACGTGCGCGAGCGGCAGCCACAGGTACTGCACGTCGTCCGGGCCGAGGAGGCCGGTCGCGGCGATGGCCTTGGCCATGTACGACCAGTTGTCCTGCGGCAGGCGCACGCCCTTGGGGCGGCCGGTGGTGCCGGAGGTGTAGATGATCGTGGCGAGCTGGTCCTTGCTGATCGCCGCGATGCGCTCCTTGATCAGCTCCGGGTTCTTCTCCAGGTGCGCGGCGCCGCGGGCCTCCAGGTCGGCGAGCGTGAGCACCCAGCCGTCGGGGTCGCCCTCGACGGGGTCCGCGCCCTTGGGGTCGAGCACCACGACGTGCCGCAGCTCGGGCAGGTCGGCGCGCTTCTCGCGGGCCTTGGCGAGCTGCGTGGCGTCCTCGGCGATCAGCACCCGGCTGCCGGAGTCGGCCAGGATGTACGCCGACTCCTCGGCGTTGGTCTGCGGGTAGACGGTCGTGGTGGCGGCGCCCGCGCACATGATGGCGAGGTCGCAGAGAATCCACTCGACGCGCGTGGACGAGGCGAGCGCGACCCGGTCCTCGGAGCGCAGACCGAGCTCGACGAGTCCGGCGGCGATGGCGTGGACGCGGTCGGCGGCCTGCGCCCAGCTGAGCGACTTCCAGTCGTCGGGGCCCTCGCCGGAGGCCGCCGGGGCGGGGTAGCGGTAGGCCTCGGCGTCCGGGGTGGCCGCCACGCGCTCCAGGAAGAGATGCGCCACGGACGGCGGACGGTTCTCGATCAAGGTCTGTGTGTCGCTCACGACATCCTCCGGGCCCACGACGGTGCGGCGAACTGGCTGGCGGCTGCTTCTTACGTCTGCTGGTGCGTCTGCTTACGGCTGCTCTTACGTCCCTGCGGCTACTTGTTTAACTTGTGAGTAACCTACGAGTGGTGATCAGAGTAGAGCTCCGACGCGTCGCGCGTAAGGGGCAGCCGCCCGTCACTTCCTACAGACACCCAAACGGAATGAGCTGGCCCGCCGCAACGCGCCGCGGGCCCGGTGCGTATGCGCACCGGGCCCGCGTGGCGGCCGCTCCACCGCGGCGGGGGTGACTACTTCTTGCCCTTGCCGGGCCCGCTGTCGTCGCTGGAGAGCACCGCGATGAAGGCTTCCTGCGGCACCTCGACGGAGCCGACCATCTTCATGCGCTTCTTGCCCTCCTTCTGCTTCTCCAGGAGCTTGCGCTTACGGGAGATGTCACCGCCGTAGCACTTGGCGAGGACGTCCTTGCGGATGGCGCGGATGGTCTCGCGGGCGATGACCCGGGAGCCGATCGCGGCCTGCACCGGCACCTCGAACGCCTGCCGCGGGATGAGCTCGCGCAGCTTGGCGACGAGCCGCACGCCGTACGCGTACGCCGCGTCCTTGTGCGTGACGGCGGAGAACGCGTCGACCTTGTCGCCGTGCAGCAGGATGTCGACCTTGACGAGCTGCGCGGACTGCTCGCCCGTGGGCTCGTAGTCCAGCGAGGCGTAACCACGCGTCTTGGACTTCAGCTGGTCGAAGAAGTCGAAGACGATCTCGGCGAGCGGCAGCGTGTAGCGGATCTCGACGCGGTCCTCGGAGAGGTAGTCCATGCCGAGCATGACGCCGCGCCGGTTCTGGCACAGCTCCATGATCGAGCCGATGAACTCGCTCGGCGCGAGGATCGTGGCGCGCACGACCGGCTCGAACACCTGGTCGATCTTGCCCTCGGGGAATTCACTCGGGTTGGTGACCGTGTGCTCGGTGCCGTCCTCCATGATCACGCGGTAGACCACGTTCGGAGCGGTGGCGATGAGGTCGAGCCCGAACTCGCGCTCCAGCCGCTCGCGGATCACGTCGAGGTGCAGCAGCCCGAGGAAACCGACGCGGAAGCCGAAGCCGAGCGCGGCGGACGTCTCGGGCTCGTAGACGAGCGCGGCGTCGTTGAGCTGGAGCTTGTCGAGGGCTTCGCGCAGGTCGGGGTATTCGGAGCCGTCCAGCGGATACAGACCCGAGAAGACCATCGGCTTCGGGTCCTTGTAGCCGCCGAGCGCCTCGGTCGCGCCCTTGCTCTGGGAGGTGATCGTGTCACCGACCTTGGACTGACGGACGTCCTTCACGCCGGTGATGATGTAGCCCACCTCGCCGACGCCGATGCCGTCGGCCGGGGTCATCTCGGGGGAGGAGACGCCGATCTCAAGAAGCTCGTGCGTGGCCCCGGTGGACATCATCCGGATCCGCTCGCGCTTGTTGAGCTGGCCGTCGACGACTCGTACGTACGTCACGACGCCACGGTAGGAGTCGTAGACCGAGTCGAAGATCATCGCGCGGGCGGGGGCATCCGCGACGCCGACCGGCGCCGGAACCTCGGCCACGACCTTGTCGAGCAGCGCCTCGACGCCCATGCCGGTCTTCGCGGAGACCTTCAGGACGTCCTCGGGCTCGCAGCCGATGAGGTTGGCGAGCTCCTCGGAGAACTTCTCGGGCTGCGCGGCCGGCAGATCGATCTTGTTCAGTACGGGGACGATCTTGAGGTCGTTCTCCATCGCCAGGTAGAGGTTGGCGAGAGTCTGCGCCTCGATGCCCTGGGCCGCGTCGACCAGGAGGATCGTGCCCTCACAGGCCGCGAGCGAACGTGAGACTTCATACGTGAAGTCCACGTGGCCCGGAGTGTCGATCATGTTGAGGATGTGGGTCCTGCCCTGATCGGGGCCCTCGGTCGGGGCCCAGGGCAGACGCACCGCCTGGGACTTGATCGTGATGCCGCGCTCGCGCTCGATGTCCATGCGGTCGAGGTACTGAGCACGCATCTGCCGCTGCTCCACCACCCCGGTGAGCTGGAGCATGCGGTCGGCGAGCGTGGACTTGCCGTGGTCGATGTGCGCGATGATGCAGAAATTGCGGATCAGAGCCGGGTCGGTACGGCTCGGCTCGGGCACATTGTTAGGGGTCGCGGGCACGCAGGGTCCTGTCTCTTGAGGCGCCTGTAGCCTCGGGTCGGATCTATACGTAGCTTCCATCGTCCCATGGGTGGCGCACTGCGCTCGGTTTGGGCCGGTCCGAGGGCGGCTGGTACCGTGGACAGCTGTGTCTCGTAGCCCTCTCAAGCATCGAGGCGCGTGTCATCAAAATCATCTGCAGTACCTCTGCAGTACCTGAACCTGAAAAGGCTCTTTCGTGGCGAACATCAAGTCCCAGATCAAGCGGATCAAGACCAACGAGAAGGCGCGTCAGCGCAACAAGGCGGTCAAGTCTTCGCTGAAGACCGCGATCCGCAAGGCCCGCGAGGCCGTTGCCGCCGGTGACACCCAGAAGGCCGCCGAGCTCACGCGTGAGGCCACGCGCCAGCTCGACAAGGCTGTCTCCAAGGGCGTCATCCACAAGAACCAGGCCGCCAACAAGAAGTCGGCGCTGGCGACGAAGGCTGCGGCTCTCAAGGGCTGAAGCCCTTTCCCCGGCCGTGCGCCGGGGCGGTGATCAATCCTCCCGCGAGGGTAATTCGAGCCCTCTACCTCGAATCGCGGACAGACCACGCAGTACGCCACGCTGCGCCAGTGCCCCCGGACCCACTCCGGGGGCATTGCTGTGTCCGGGGTGTGTTGCTGGGGGTGACAGTGCTCTGTCAGGGGCGCGGGGAACTGCGCGACCAGCCACGAGCTACCCGCAGGGGGTGCACCGCCGGCCTGTGCGGAGCACTAGCGGCGACCGGAGCGCGCCGCCCGCGCAATGGCGACCACCGCCTTCTCCAGCGCATACTCCGCGTCGTCACCGCCACCCTTGACGCCCGCGTCCGCCGCCGCGACGGCGGTGAGCGCGGCGGCCACACCGTCCGGCGTCCAGCCCCGCATCTGCTGCCGGACGCGGTCGATCTTCCACGGCGGCATGCCCAGCTCACGGGCGAGGTCGGCGGGGCGCCCCCCACGCGCGGAGGAGAGCTTGCCGATCGCCCGGACGCCCTGCGCGAGGGCACTGGTGATCATGACGGGGGCGACCCCGGTCGCAAGGGACCAGCGCAACGCTTCGAGCGCCTCGGCGGCCCGCCCCTCGACGGCCCGGTCGGCGACCGTGAAGCTGGAGGCCTCCGCACGGCCCGTGTAGTACCGCCCGACGACCGCTTCGTCGATCGTGCCCTCGACGTCCGCCACCAGCTGGGAGACCGCCGAGGCGAGCTCCCGCAGGTCGCTCCCGATCGCGTCGACGAGCGCCTGGCACGCCTCCGGGGTCGCCGAGCGGCCCGTCGCACGGAACTCCGCGCGCACGAACGACAGCCGGTCCGCGGGCTTGGTCATCTTGGGGCAGGCGACCTCGCGCGCGCCCGCCTTGCGCGCGGCGTCGAGCATGCCCTTGCCCTTCGCGCCGCCCGCGTGCAGCAGGACGAGGGTGATCTCCTCGACAGGCGCCGCGAGATACGCCTTGACGTCCTTGATCGTGTCGGCCGACAGATCCTGCGCGTTCCGCACGATGACGACCTTGCGCTCGGCGAAGAGCGACGGGCTGGTCAGCTCGGCGAGGGTGCCGGGCTGGAGCTGGTCGGCGGTGAGGTCGCGCACGTCCGTGTCCGCGTCGGCCGCGCGGGCGGCCGCGACCACCTGCTGCACGGCGCGGTCGAGGAGCAGCTCCTCCTGTCCCACGGCGAGCGTGAGGGGGGCGAGCGGGTCGGACGCGGCGGTATCTGTCTTCCTGGCCATCGCGGTCAAGCATCCCACGCGCCACTGACACCCCGCCCCGAGCCGCCCCGCTCCGAGCCGCCCGGCTCCGAGCCGCCGGGCCCCTGTCGGAGAATGGTCCGGTGAACGACGTACGACATGTCCTGGTGCTGCCCGACCGCGATGCCGCGGAGACGGTGGCCGAAGAGCTCCCCGACCGTTTCGGCGTGACCGAGGAACCCCAGCTCGTCCGCGACGCCCTGGCCGGCGAGGACGACGCCGAAGACGCCCAGTGGCTCGTCGTGGTCGAGGACCCTGACTCCCGCCTGGACCCGGCGTCCCTCGACGAACTGGCCGCCGAGCACGAGGGCTGGCTGGAGGCCCCCTAGGGGGCGGCCCACCGGCTGGCCGGTGGGCCGGTCAGCCGGTCTTGGGGACGACCTGGATGTCGAGGTCGATCGTGATGCTGTGCCCCACGGCGGCGATACCGCGCGCGAGCATCGTCTGCCAGGTGATCGTGAAGTCGTCGCGGTGCAGTTCGGTGGTGGCGCGGCAGGCGACGCGGGTCTCCCCTTCGAGGCCCTTGCCGATGCCGAGGTACTCCGTGTCGAGCGTGACCGTACGCGTCACGCCGTGCAGCGTCAGGCCGCCGGATATCGCCCAGCGGCTGCCGCCCTTGTGGACGAAGCGGTCGCCGTAGAACTCCATCGTCGGGTAGCGCGCCACGTCCAGGAAGTCACCGGACCGCAGATGGTCATCGCGCATCTTGACCGCGGTGTCGATGGAGGCCGCGTCGATCACGACGTGCATCGCGGACTCCTCCATCCGCTCGCCCAGCCTGATCGCACCCGCGAAGCTGTTGAACCGGCCGTGGATGCGGGCGAGCCCGATGTGCCGCGCGGTGAAGCCGACCGACGAATGCAGCGGGTCGATCTCCCAGTCGCCGGGCTCGGGAAGCGCCGGGGGCGGGGCGACCTGGAGCGTGACGTCGCCGAGCGAGGCGTGCGCGTCCTCCGCGACCGTGGCGCTCGCCCGGTATGGAGTGAACCCCTCCGCCGAGACCGCGAGGCGGTAGTCCCCCGCCGGAACTGCGGTGACGAACGATCCGAAGGGGTCCGTGCCCCCGCAGACGACCTTCCGGCCCATGGCGTCGCTGACCGCGAACTCCGCGTTCCGCACGGGCTCGTTGACCGGGTCGAGCACCCGGCAGCTGAGCACGCCCGCGCTCGACGGAACCTTCAGCGCCGACAACGGTCCCGTCCGTCCAGCCAGATTCGTACGGTTTCCCAGCCAACGGCCGAACACGTGCGACACACCCCCGCCTTGCTTGACAACACCACAACACCTGCAAACCGCAACGAAGAGGCATTCGATCACCGTTGCGGCTTTCGATGCAACACGGACCCAGATCACGGGAATGCTGCCGATGCGCCGCGAAGTGTCGCGACTGGCCCGAATTGGCCCTCCCTCCTCCACATCTTGCCTGTTCACGACGGGGTTCCCCGCGGTAGCCGCCCCGGCCGGGTGGCCACTTCGAGCCGTGGCGCCGAGCGGGGGCCCGACCCCACCACCGCGATCGCCCCCTGCGTATCCGTGCGCAACACCTGCGCTCCCTGGGCCCGCAACGCCGCCAGGGTGACGGGCGACGGATGCCCGTACGAGTTGTCGGCGCCGCAGGAGATCAGGGCCAGCCGCGGCGCCGCCCTGCGCAGCAGCTCCGGGTCCTGATGGGCGGAGCCGTGATGGGCGACCTTGAGCACGTCCACGGAGGTGAGCGACGCGGCGGCCGGGGTGCGCAGCAGGGCTCGCTGGGCGGGCGGCTCCAGATCCCCGAGGAGCAACAGGGTCAGGCCGCCCGTCCGCACGAGCAGGGTGACACTCGCGTCGTTCGGCCCCTCGGGCCGCGGCACCGGTCCCGCCGTGGGCCACAGCACCTGCCAGTCCAGGGGCCCCGCGCGGCGTCGCTCCCCCGCCGCGGCCGGGACCACCGGCACACGCACCGCCGCGGCCTGCTCCCGGACGAACGCGGCCTGCTCCGGCGGCTCCTGGTACCCCGTCGTCTGGATCTCCCCCACGGCACGCCCTCGCAGCACCCCCGGCAGGCCCGCGACATGATCGGCGTGGTCATGTTCTCCACGATCCGTATGTCTCACGAGACAACGGCTGCCTGCCGCACTGAGGCGTGGTGCGGACATCACCGGGGAAAGCTGCCGTCGGATCGATGCAGCGTTGAGACATCAGAGCCTCAACTGCATGTGACGCAAGTCACTCAATAGGGGTTGTTGGGCGCTACCGCAGGTGAGTGTGTGCACGGCCGGTGTCGCGGCAGTTGCTGTGGTCCACGCAGGTGATGTTGCTCTAACTGCGTTCTGGGGTGGCGGGCTGTGTCGGCGGAGATCACATTGCTGCGGTGAGCGCCCTGTAGAGCCTCGGGCGGATCTGCCGTGTGGGAGGGATTTGGCAGAGCCGAGGCCGTACCTCACGGGGAGTGATCCTGATCTGGAGGAGGTTGAACGGCTAGCCACGGCGGCGTAGGCGCCCCGCCCCATGGTCAGCCGGCCCCGAGGCCTCCGACTACCGTGCCGCCCTCGCCAGGCGCCACGCGGTCTCACCGCTGCTGGTCTCCCAGTGGCTTGTGCTTCGGTAGATTCCGCTCCGTTCGAAATGCTCACGGCCGTAGGCGGCGCGGGCGGACCGTTCAATGACGTCCGCGCCAACTTTGGTGGCCCAGCGGCCCTTGGCGACCAGGTGGAAGGCCTTCGCCAGGTCGTGTCCTGAGCAATAGCGATGTGGTTCCTCGATGCCCGCAAGTTCGCGTCGCAGGGAGTCCAGGAGGTCGGGGTAGTCCTCCGGGTCTCTCTCGGCCCTCTTGCAAGCGATCTCGATCAACTTGCCGAGGTCAACGGAGCCATCGCGAACGCTCGCGACCTGGTCGAGTGGGAATTTGCGTAGCGCCAGGCCCAAGCTGTCACGACTGGATATGAACCTGAGGACCCCGACAGCAAAAGCCAGGTCGACACAGGCAGTGCTGATGTCGCTGTGCGAGCAGCCAGGCGCACCGCGCTTGAAGGTGTTGTTCGTGCAGAACGTGGCCGCCAGCTTCTCGTAGACGCCCGGCGTGAAGAAGATGCACGCGTCCATGTCGTAGAAGTCGGTGTAGGCCACCTCGGAACGCTTAACTCCCTCTTCTAGAATCCCGACCCAGTCTCGGTCCAGAAGCGCGAAGATGTCGCCCAAGAGTGTGCCTTCATCGAGGCGCGCGATCGCTCCGAGGGCGCGATCCTTGCCGAGGGCTGGGACAGTCGTGAAGTGCTCGTCGTTGATGAATTCATCGAGCACGTGGCAATCAGTCGGTCCTTCGAGGATGATGAAGGCGCGAAGGTCGTTCGAACGCAACATGATTAGCTCGGCGTACAGGTCATCGCCGTCAAGGATGTCGAACACTGGGACCTACTCCGCGTCCGGGCCCAGGACAACCATCCGGTCTGCCCATTTGCCGGCGATCTGTGGCGAGTGAGTTGCGATGATCGTCCGGAACTTCGCCAACTCGGAGATTTTTTGCAGATCACGCATGAAGGCTTTCTGCCATGAGACGTGCAGCGAAATTTCCGGTTCATCGATCAGAACCAAGGCGCCAGGCTCCGTATTAAACAGTAGGTCGTAGGTGAGAACAAGTTCGTGTTGCTCGCCAGATGACAGCGAAGCGAGGTCTAGTTCCTCGCTATTATCATCGATGATCTTGAAGCCCTGGTTGCCGTCGATCTCCAGAGTCTTGAAGAGGAAACGGCTGTTAACGACGTCACGCAGCAGGGAGACACGATCAAGGATGTCATTAAATGTTGAGAGTTTGTCCTCAGTATCCCGCAGGTATGTCCACAGCACGGCCCGTTGCCAGGGCTCCATCTCCTCGGGAATGTCGATCACTTCGGTCTGCTCGTCGACCAGCGAAACCTCCCCCAGGCGCCGCCGCCATTCCTCCTGCGCCACGTAGCGGTCCCGGATCTCCTGCTCGCTCACATCCGCCGGCTCTTCCAAGAGTCGCCGTGGGTAGGTGCGATCCAGATCCTGTGAGGTGCGGGAATTTTCCTCCAGGGCCTTGGCGAGTCGTCCTCGGAGTTCCTTGGAGAACTCCTCAACCTTGGTCGGAGACGCGGCTGTCCGGTTCCTTCCTGGTTGTTCCTCAGAGCTCTGCAAGCCGCGGAGGCGGTGCGTGTCGATGAAGTGCACTTTGATATCACTGAGGAAATCACGCAAACTTTGCGGTGCCGGCTCGCCCATGAACTCATGAAGATCGCGTTGCATCGTCGGGTTTAGCTCACTCAGAATGTTCCAGACGTCCACGTCGGACCTGTGCACGAGAAGGTTACGCAAGTCTCGCTCGCGTCGCGAAAGGCTTTCGAATCGCGAGGATGACCTGAGCAGCGTCCGACGCAGGGCGTCTGATGTCGCGTCCGATTCTCGTGGAGACCAGGTCTCGGTTGCGACCTGATCTCCACGGAGGCGGAATCGAAGACCGTTGGTTTCCTGCACCTCTGCCTTCTCGACCGTGAGGACCGATTTGTCGCTGAACTGCAATTCCAGTGACTTGAAGGGAGTGCGGGTCAGTTCGGTGAAGTTCACAGGCCACGCGAGCGCGCTCACGAGATCCAGCAGCCTGGTTTTCCCTACCCCGTTTGGGCCGTGGACGATCACGAAGGTATCGCCTGCAGGGAAGTCGACTTTGTGGTTGAACCGGCCAAACAGGCCTTCAACCCGCACCCTGGTCAGACTGCGGTCCTGGCTCATGCGTCACCTCTACCTCGTCACCGTAAGCGGCGTCACTGATGCTATCGCCGTCCCGCGGTCCTCAGCCGGTGTTGCCCCAGTTCATTGAGGTCAGCCCCGCAGACCTAGTTTGGGTAACCGTGCAGCCGAGCGCGATGGCTGGAACCAGGGGCGGTCGAAGAGGACGACGTGGCTGGCCTGGGTGAGGGTGAGGCCGGTGCCGCCGGCGTTGACGGTCATGACCATGAGCTGGCTGGAGCGGGCCTGGAAGGTGCCGATGATGCGCTGGCGTTCGCGGACGGAGGGGATGTCGCCGCTGCAGTAGAGCGGGTCGTGTCCGTAGCTGCGTAGGTGCCGCAGGAGGAGCTTGGCCACGGACCGATACCGGGTGAAGATCAGCGTGGATGCCTCGGGCGCGGTCAGGGTGGGCAGCAGGTCGTCGAGTGTGCCGATCTTGCCGGAGCGGGCTGCGGCCTGCTCGGGGTCGTACTCGTCCTCCAAGAGGCCTTTGTGGCACTGGGCGGGGGTGTTGCAGATCTGCTGCAGCTTGTTGAAGAGCTCCAGCAGCAGGCCTTTGCGGTGTACTCCGTGGGCGTCGCGGATGTCCTGGAAGGTGTCGTCGGCAGTCTGCTGGTAGAGGGCGATCTGTTCCTGGGTGAGGCTGACGACCGCGGCCGGATCTCCTTGGGGGCAGCTCGGTGAGGATGCCCGGGTCGCTCCTGTGGCGGCGCAGCATGAACGCGCTCATGAGGCCGGACAGACATGTGGTGCGCTCGGTGTCGGCGATGTTGTCTTCGATGGGGCGGGCGAACTGGTCGCGGAAGGTGCGCTGAGTGTGGAACAGTCCGGGGTTGAGCCAGTCCATGAGGACCCACGCCTCGGTGAGCTTCTTCTCGACCGGGCTGCCGGTCAGGGCCACCCGGACGCCGGTCCTGACGCGGCGCAGGGCGCGGGCGGTGGCAGTGGTTCTTGACCATCTGGGCTTCGTCGGCGACAACCAGGTCGAACGTCATGAGGGCCAGCAGGTCGATGTCGCGGCGGAGCGTTTCGTAGCTGGTGATGACGACGGTGCGGTTGATGGCGTCTTCGAGAGTGCGGCCGGCTCCCGGGTAGCGCAGGGTCGTGTCGGACGAGAGAAAAGAGTCAGTATCCAGGGCTCTAACCTGGGCACTGAAGTCTTCCCTACGCAGCTGGGATCGGAAAAATGCGCACTGATCTGTTCAGTGCGCAGACCATGGTGGGCGTCTCCCTGGGCACAGCCGACAACCAGGCCCGTGGGAAGTGCCGGTCCGTGACGTAGAAGGCACTGATCACGTGATCAGTGGTGAGAACCATGCTGCGACCCTGCTTCCGGTGGCCGTGGCGAGAGCTGCCACCAGCCACCCAAAGGCGCGCTGAACCGTCAAGTACCGCCCGTGGCCAGTGGATCCGAACGCTGAACGACTCACGGCCTCCAGGTTCTTATAAAACTCGACCCTCTTGTGAGGTAGAGTCTTTATAATTGCGCTGCCGACTCCCGGAGGCCCTCTTGCCCCTGTCCCTCGTGAAGCCATCTCATGATCCCAGCGACGTACAGGCCCAGTTGGGCGGCATAGGGACCAGGCTAGAGTTTCTGCACGATGTACTGCGCGCGGGCGAAGCCGCGCGACGCACGGCTGTCCGTAATGATCCGACAGGAACGGCAGGTCGGCGGGCCTATGAGGCGCACGTGCGGACCATCCGAGAGCTGCACATCGCCAAGATGAAATGGGTTCGGCTTGTCCATGGTCGCCTTGAACTGGTCTGCAGCGCGGACCGCTCGGTCGCGATAGGCGTGATGGTCGGCGATGCTGCGACGGGGCAGGCGAGCCTGTTCCCGAAGAACGCACGTCGGCGTGGAGCCGCCACCGAGATGGTCACCCGAGTCAACGCCGGTGACGTCGCCTTGCCCGTGCAGACAGCTCTGTTCGCAGCTGGCGCGGGCCCCAATGGGGTGGCGTTGAGTACAGAAGAAGCCTCTGCCCTGAAGACGTGGTTTCTGCTGTCGTACCGCACCAGGGTCGGCGACAAGGTGCGGATCGACTGCGAGCTGTCGCAGCCGCAGCGCTTCCAGGACGGCTTCGTGATCGAATGGGCAAGGAGGATTCCGCTTCCCGCCCTCGTGATGGACGGAATCGAACCTACAAACGATGATGGGCCTGAAGAGATCGACATCTCAGTCGACTTCCGCTGAGGCCCGTGGGTGGGGCGGCGCATCATGTTGCCCCACCGTGCACTACCAATGACTTAGGCAGCCCTCACATGGTGACCCCTTCCCGCATCACGCTGGCCCGCAAGCGCAGAGGCCTCACTCTTGCCGAGTTGTCCGGCCTAGCTGGGGTATCGTTGCAGAGCCTGTCGAACTACGAGACAGGGCGCACTGCACCACGTTCCGAAACCCTCACCAAGATCGCCTCCGCACTCGACTTTCCGGCAGCCTTCTTTAAGGGGCCTGCGCTGGATGAGCTTCCCGCGGAAGGTATCTCGTGGCGGGCACGCAGCAAGACGTCAGCGAGGGTCCTGGACGCCGCACGGGCCGCTGGCACGCTGGGTGCGTTGCTCTACGACTGGATCGACGAGAGATTCCGCCTCCCGGCAGTGGACGTGCCCTCACTGGGCAAACCGGATCCGGAGACAGCTGCTGGCATGTTGCGCACCCGCTGGGGCCTGGGGGAAGCCCCGGCGCCCAACACGGTGCACCTTCTGGAGGCGCACGGAGTGCGGGTCCTCTCGCTGGACCCAGACCACGCCGAGGTCGACGCGTTCGCGGCGTGGCGCGACGGCGTCCCGTTCGTATTCCTGAACACCCTAAAGTCAGCCGAACGCGGGCGCTTCGACGCAGCCCATGAACTGGGCCATCTCGTCATGCACGGTAGCGAGCACGCCTGCTCCGGCCCCGAGGCGGAACGGCAGGCCAACGACTTCGCCTCCGCGTTCTTGATGCCGCGATCGAGCGTGCTGGGACATATGCCGTCTGGTGCACACGTCGATCAGATCCTTCGGGGCAAGCAGATCTGGAACGTCTCCGCGATGGCCCTGACGTACCGCATGCACGACTTGGGGCTGCTCTCCAACTGGCAGTACCGCTCCACCTGCGCGGAGCTGAGCCGCCTGGGGTACCGGTCGGGCGAGCCGCAGGGAATGAGCCGCCGCGAGACATCACAGGTGTTGACCAAGGTCTTCACCGCGCTGCGCTCGAAGCGTGTGCGCCCAGGGGCCGTCGCTGCCGAACTCGGACTGACCAGCCAGGAGATGAACCAGCTCCTGTTCGGTCTGACCCTCACGACCTTCGAGGGCGAGGGCCGCCACGTCTCCCTTCCCGCGACACGCAGTCTGTCGATCGTTCCCTGAGCAGCCCCCTGCCACCGGGGTTGGGCCGCGAGGACGGTGGCCTCAGGGGCGGAGCGCTGTGGGGTTATCGGGGTGCTGATCGATCCAGCTCAGCCCCGCAGGGTCAAGGTGGTGGCGGGCGCGGGTGACGGCCACGTAGGCCAGGCGAGCTTCTGAGTCCTTGACGGGGCCGGGTACGGGGCAGCCGGCGGCGTCGACTTCGTCGGTGTCAGAGGGCGGTGTGAAGTCGGACGCGATGCGGACACGGTCCCATTCCCTGCCTTTGGCTTTGTGAGCGGTGGAAACGGCGACCTGAGCCCGGTCTTCGGGGACGAGGCGGTTGATGGCGTGGAGGATGGCGCCGGCACCGTGTTCGTCCACAAGGTTGGCGAAGGGCTGCAGGTCTGCGCCGGCAGGATCGAGCTCGGCGTAGTCGCGCAGCTCATTCCAGGTGGTGAACAGCAGAAGTTCAGGATGGTGGGTACGTCGCCCGCCGATGAGGTCGCGGGCAGCCTGGGCCAAGGCTCGCAGCGACTCTCCCCCTCCGACCAGCGCCGTGGCAGTCCCGGCGTTGAGAAGCGCAAGGATCTCGGTGATGGCTCCGATGTTGGTCCGGCACAGGACCGCATCCGGGTTCTTCGGGTGGGGGCCGAGGGTGGTGGGGATGTCGGGAGTCCCGGTGAGCTGGATGGGAGCTTTGCTGAGGGTGAGCCAGCGGTTGGCTTCGGCGGCGAGTCGGGGACCAAAGCGGAAGGACCGGGTGAGGGTGAGATGGTGGCCGGTGAAGCCGCTCATCACGTCGCGGGCTCCTCGCCAGCCGTAGATGGCCTGCGCGGAGTCGCCGACCATGACGATCTGGGTGTTCTCCCTCTGGGCCAGGACGATCTGTTCCAGGACGGGGTTGGTGTCCTGGGCCTCGTCCAGCAGCAGGAAGTCGCCGGGCAGGACGGGTTCGGTCAGAGCCCACATTTTCAGGTAGTGGTCATGCTCGAAGCGCACCATGCCCGCATCAGGACTCTGCAGGTCGCTCCAGGCCTTTGCGGCATAGGGCAGCAGGAGTTCGGCTAGTTCTGCCCGGCTGTCTTCAGTGTCGATGCCGCGCGGCGGCGGGACGTGGTGCGGGGCGAGTTCAGTGTCGGCGGACTGGCAATAGCGGGTGACCGTCCGCAACACGGTATTGGACAGGGTGGCGGGCACGAGATCCCGCCCGTTGATGCGGGCGGGGGCGTTCAGGCCCAGGTCCTGCCCGACCTTCCAGCCGGGTCTGCGGGGGCTGTTGAGGCGGTCGCGATACCGGTGGCCGAGGGCGGCGTACGCCAGAGAATGGGCGGTCTTGCACTGTACTGATGCGGGGAAGCGGGCAGTAGCGTCCAGGGCGATGGCTCGGTTGAAGGCGAGGTAGCGGCCGCGGCGGGCGGGTGTCTGCTCCGCGAGGAAGACGAGGGTGGAAGTCTTGCCGGTGCCAGCGCCCGCCTGGATCGCGAGATGCTCGTTCTTGCCGAAAGCCTCAACGGCGGCGGCCTGTTCCTCGGTGGGAGCGAAGGGCATGTGAACAGATCTCCGGATGCTGACGGCCCCAACACGTCCGGCTCGGACGCAAAGGGGGCCTGGTTCGTGGGGCAGATGCCGGAGTAGAAAGTGCCAGCAGACACGCCCACAGCCCCTATGCGCACCATGGGTCCCCTTCGATCGAGTGCCAAGAAGCCTATACATGTACGTATCCCGTACAGGCGTACGTCAGCTGGTTTCCCTTCGAGTGATCAGACGAAAGCCGACTTCAAGGCCGCGGGCGGGGAGCTTCGTGACCGGTGCACAGCGGGTCGAGGAGGTCGCCCAACGGGATGCTGAAGGCGTGAGCCAGAGCGTGCCAGGTGCCCAGGCTGCCGGTGGTGCGGCCCTGCTCGATCTCGATGAGCGTGCGGCGGGACAGACCGCTATGGGCGGCGAGCTGGTCATAGCTCCAGCCGCGCTCCGCGCGAAGGCGGGCGAGGAACTGCCGCAGCGCCGTCGCGTCGGGTTCCGGCGGCGGGGTGATCGTCACCCGACCATCCGACGGGGCAGGCACCTGCCCTGACAGTGCATAGGTCTGCCCTATTTGTGTGCGTACGGAGACATCTCCGCCAGGGCACAGGTCTGCACTACGGTGTCCGCGCCCGGAAGCGCGCCAAGACGGGAGCCCGGGCTTGCCCGATCACGACCTGGAGGGACCGAATGCCCACTGCTCTGCCCTCACGGGCGTGGAGTGTCACGATCAGCTGCTCGGCGGGACGGCTCGTACTGGGATGCAGTGCTTGCCCCTCGCCCATCGCCGTGAGGAGTGCCACCGGCGGGCCCGAGCTCCGTCGGCACCTGGCACGCCACTTGGCCGAGTGCCACCTGGCTGCACACCTTCGGGTGTGCCACTGTCGCGAGCAGTCCTGCGTATGGCATCGACGGCAGGCACCATGCTCTGGCCCCCTCCGGCTCCTACTTATCCGGGCCGACAACGGCCGGACCTGGCACCTTGCCGACACCTGCAACGGATGCGCTGTCACGATCCCCCACGCCGCCGCCGTCCCAGAACCTCCAGCGCCCACGACCACTGGCTTTGATGGCCAGGCTTCCAGCTACAGCGCCACAGCGAATGCGGCAAGCGAGTACAGCGAATGGGTGGAAGTTCCTTGAAGGGCACCTTCATTAGCGCGTTGACCGAAGGTTCTCCCGGTGAGAGCACCGGCCCAGTGCCGTGGAGAACACGCCCGGGGCAAGCTCCACAGGTCAGGGAGTCTTCGCTTCACCGCATGCACGCGGCATGGCGACCAGAACCCTTCTTCGCTTCTTCCACCTTCTACCGCTGGCGCGGCGACGAGCGCGAGCCGTACGAACGCAGGCGCCGCGACGCCGAGCTCACCCAATAGATCCGGCGGACCCTCGTCAGCTCCAGCGAGATCTGAGGCTCTCGGCGCGTGCAGGCCGTCCTCGAACGCAGGGCGTTCATGTCGGCCGTAAGTATGTTGAGCGATTGTTGCGCGAGGCCGACATGGCGGGCATCAACCCGCGACGCGAGGGCCTCACGCGCCGTGATCCGAAGCCACCCCGGCCCCAGACATGATCGAGGCGGATTTCCCCGCGCCCGCGTCGAACCTGCTGTGGGTCACAGACCTCACCGTGACCTCCACCAGTGAGGGCCCGATGTCGCTCTCGGCGAGCCGGGATGGGCTCTCGCGTCGGGTTGTGGCCTGGAGGCCACTGCCCGCGCGAACACCGGACTGGTCCGAGTACGCCCTCGTCACGGGAGGTTAAGCCCGGCTCGCTCGTGACCACGCAGATCACGGCTACCAGTCCACGTCGGCGAAGCTGACAGCTCCGATGTGCGAACGGGAGTACAGGGCACTTAGGGCTCGGCCGCAGACTCGTGTAATAGCGCCATCACGGAAACCTTCGGACGCTCATCCGACCGAGTGCATCCGTGGGCCATACCTACACCACCCGAGCCGGCACCAACCTGGCGCTCTTCGAGTACATCGCTTCTATCAGTTGTGGCGCATCCAAAAGCGCCTCGGCTACCTCAACCCGATCGGGTTCGAGGAAGCACTACCCCGACCAGGCAGCGCTCGACCAGGACCGCTGCCCCGCCCCGGCGAACATTGGCCATCTCGGCACCGACGCCGGGCTGCAGGCCGCCTCACGGAAACGCCCCGACCTAACCGGCGGCCTCGGCCTAGATAACGAGACGTACGACAAGTTCCACCGCGGACTCCGCTTCCCCGACGAGCGGACCACGGCCGAGTTCCGAACCAACGAATGCAGGATAAAGCTGCCCTGACCAGCGACGACTTCGCGAATTCGGCGTGCACCACGCCTGCGGTCGTGATCCGCATCACCCAACGACCGGATACGTACACGACCCATGGCTGTCGTACCAGTCAGTGGCTGAAACCCTCTGCCAGATTACGGATAAACAGTGAAATAAGGGGCTCGCATAAACATGAACGGCAGGTAAACACTGACTTAAATAAAAGTGTTGACATGGCGACATCCTTGAATGAAAGTGGCCCGGGAGAGATCGCGATCGCCTGATAGCGAGGGGAACTACTAGTGCCGGTAGACGAAATACCCGAAGCAGGTAACCCTTGCGACGGCTCTAAACTGCTTGACTTGATGCCGTCGCGCACTTCGAGTGATCTCGAAGAGGCGATGACTCGCGCTTCGCGAGCGACACAGATCATCGGAGAGTACCTTCCGGACCGTTCGTGGACGCTTTACGCCCTTGGGAGTATCGGGTACGGCGGCTACGTTCCCGGGTGGAGCGATATAGACCTGGATGTCATTGTTTCCAACCCGGGCGAGATTGACCTTGCGAAGCTGTCGAAGGAAATAACCACAGCATCAAACGAACCGGCAAGTGACGAGATCGATGTAAAGCTGTTTGATCTGGGAGCCCTGATTGACCGTGATAGGTCCATTGACTACGGCATTTCCAATCGCGTGGTCATGCTCCTCGACTCAGCCAAGCTTCTCTACGGACCTGATATTCGAACCCTTTTGCCGAGGCCGAGCCGCGCGGAACTCCAGAGTGAGGCGCGGCAGATCGCGGAAGCCTTGACTGGGAAACCGGAAGAATGGTGGAAGACAAGGCCGGTTGATGACTTGGCTGCAATCATCGCGCTACCCGCGAGGCTCTATTACACGACAACAGTCGAGAAGGTTACGAGCAAGCAGCAGGCGTTCTCATTCTTCCTCAAGAGCGACGTGATTGATACGTATCCGCCGGATGCCTGGACTTGGGCTACCTGGGCGTACCTGGCTCGCTTTACGGCCGATGCCAGAAAGCCACCAAACTCAAGTATGCCAGCGCTTCGGAGTGCGGCGCGGTCTGGGCTTGAGTGGGTACTCCAGAGACTGTGAATCTTGTTAGAGATTTAGGAATCACACGCCGAAGATACGCAATGAGGAGACCGCTTCATGACCTCGGTAGATCGATTCGACCTTTCTGGGCGCGTCATCGTCGTCACCGGGGGGCTCGGGATGCTGGGCGCCAACTTCACTCGGTCACTGACGAACCGGGGAGCACGTGTGGCCATCCTCGACAGCTCAGCAGCGTCAGACGGCATAGAGTCGGTTGATAAGAATTCGCAAGTCTGCGCTATTAGGGCCGATGTTTCCAAAGTCGACCAGGTGCGCGAGGCGTATAAGGCAATAGAGTACCGGTGGGAAACACCCACGGGGCTCATTAATGCGGCCGCTGTTGACTTTCCCCCCGTAGAGAATGCGCTTACCAGTTCTTTCGAAAAAAATAATGCGGAGCAATGGGACACCGTAAACCAGGTAAACATCAATGGGGTTCTTAACTGCAGCCAGGTGTTTGGTGGTGCTATGGCCCAGGCAGCCGGCGGCAGCATCGTCAACATCGGTTCCATATACGGCCAGGTGAGTCCCGACCACCGCATTTATCCGAGCGGTTTCACTAAGCCGATCTCGTACACGGTCAGTAAGGCCGCCATGCTGGGTATCAGCAAATACTTGGCAACTTACTGGGCTTCAAAAGGTGTTCGGGTGAATACCCTCGTGCTTGGGGGAGTCGAGGCGGCAGATCATTCGCATGAGTTCATCGAGAGCTACTCTCACCGTGTTCCGCTCGGACGCATGGCGCGGCCCGATGAGTACGGTGATGCAGTGGTATTTCTGCTATCCGCAGCCTCTTCCTACATGACAGGTTCCCAGCTGCTCATCGATGGCGGGCTCACTGCCCTCTGAGAAGCCAGCAGATCTTGTTCACCTCAGCAAGAACAAGCGAAAGAGTAGACGCACGCCCATGCCTAGAATTCGTATCGGAAACGTGGCGATTGGTCATGATGAGCCGGCATTCGTCATAGCGGAGATCGGACAGAATCACCAGGGATCCGTGGAAACCGCCAAGAAGCTGTTTACGGCTGCCGCTGACGCTGGGGCATCCGCCGTCAAGCTGCAGAAACGTGATCCGCGCGCCTATACAGATTCCTTTAATGGAAGCAGCTACGACGGCCCGAACAGCTTCGGCAAGACATACGGAGCGCACCGAAAACAGCTGGAATTCGGAACAGCAGAGTATCGGGAACTGAAGTCCTTCGCTGAAGATCTCGGTCTTCTCTTCTTCGCGACCCCTTTCGATACCTATAGCGCTGAGTTCCTGATGGAGCTCGACATGGAGGCCTTCAAGATCGCCTCCGGTGACATTTCCAACCACCCGCTGATCGAACTTACGGCTGCGTCAGGCAAGCCCATCATCATCAGTACGGGCGGAGCCGATCTGGTAGAGGTTACAGCCGCCTTTGAGGTCGCCACCAAACAGAATCAGAATATCGCGTTGTTGCAATGCACGTCCACATACCCCACGCCGGAGGACGAACTCAACGTATCTGTGATCAGGGCGTTTGGAGAGTCATTTCCCGACGCTGTCGTCGGCCTCTCCTCTCATTCGTTGAGCCTCCTTCCTTCCGTGATGGCGTTCACCCTGGGGGCCCGGGTCTTTGAATACCACTTCACCTTGGACCGCTCCTGGAAGGGCAGCGATCACAAGATCTCGTTGCAGCCTGAGGAGCTCAAGAACCTGGTGGACTCGCTCCGGTTCGCGCAGCGGGCTCTCGGCGACGGCAAGAAGTTGCCCGTGGAAAGCGAGTTGCGGCAGCTGAGTAAGACTAGAAAGAGCCTGGTGGCAGCACGGGGCCTCACTCGGGGAGAAGTGCTTGGCCCGGACGATATCGCGATAAAGGTGCCAGGTGGTGGTGCCTACCCTTCCCACCTTCCCGAGCTGCTAGGCCGCCGACTCTGCACTGACCTGTCGGCTGATGATCCCATCACCTTCGATGCCGTCGAGAAGTAAGTAAGCAGGATTCCTACTTACATCGATACATCAAAGGCGGAAAGGGATTCTAAGGCATGAAGATTGAACTAAAGGAAGGCCTTCGCGTCGCCCTTGTTGATACCACCGAGGCGATGTCACTGGATTGGACAGTTGATCTACCTGATGCGGATGTCGTGCGTGTCATGAATCCTAGCGTCGACTCTTGGCTTGACCTCCGTAAGGCCGGTTTCACTGTCAAGCCTAGCTGGGTTAACTGGCGAGCAGAACTTCATGCCTCGGAAGCAGAATACCTAAAGCGTCTCTCTAGCTCCGAGAGGCGCAACATCCGACTCGGACTGCGCTTTGCTGAGGAGAGAGGCATCGTAATACGGGTTGAGGAAGGCTTGCATCCGGACGCACTTGAGGAGTTCTTGATCCTATACGATGCTCAAATCGCTGGAATGCGAAATGGTGTCGGCTATGCTCGGCGGCAGGAGACGCAGCTAATTCAGCGGCGTGGCGAGTATCTCAGCGTGTATGCCTACCAAGGTGACAAAATGGTGGGAGGCTGCCTCTGCCTGCTACGACATGACACGTCTATGCTGCAACTTCGCTTCGCCGCTGCGGCACAGCCTGAGCGACAAGGCCGGCTTCAACGGGCAGTCTATATGAAGGCATTTCAAGCAGCCCGCGATCGAGGCCTGCGGTTGATGTCACTCGGCAACGATCCCTCGCTGTACGGACACATAACCAGCCCTGGCCTCTTCCGCTTTAAGGCGCGACTGGGATTTACTCCGGTCCCATCACACCACGTCGATCCCGCAGTTGGTTGGACCGAGGCAGACCGAGTGCTGAGTTTGCAAAAACTGAGCGATCCCTCGTTGATGCTGGCGTACCCAATAGCTTCCCCGGGTGAATCTACGACCCTCCAAATGATCCTTTTTACTTCCAGCGCCGAAGTGGCTGCAGAGGAGTACCAAGCGGACTTCCTGTCCGGAATCGAAACGAGAACGATTCTGCCTATTTAGCCCTTCCGTTTGAGCTTCGGTAGCCGTGCGTATTGGAGCCGCTGGGCCGAGGAGGAAATAAAGTGCAGGCGGCACGCCCTCATTATCAATGAGGGTAAGGCAGAGACCACTTAGCCTCTGTCCGGGCATATTTTTTCATCACCTCAGAGGGCGAATTGGAGTTATTCCCGCTATGGAGCCACGCTCACACATTGAAAAGCTTCAGCGCTCCGCGAGCCCTGGATATCCCCGTGGTAACTACCTGCGTCTGGACCGGAACGAACTGGTACCGGACATTACGCAAGAGGTGTTTGAGGGGATCAGGTCACGTCTCTCACCGACGACATTCACTTGCTATCCGGCAACCGGTCCGCTGTACGACGCACTGGCAGCAAAAACGGGGCTGGACCAGTCGAATATTCTGGTCGGTGCGGGTTCGGACTGGCTGATCCGGAACGTCTTCGACGCCTTCTGCGCACCCGGCACCCGGGTGGTCATGCCAGTGCCAACCTATGGCATGTATGAGGTCTACGCGAACATCAACCAGGCGGATCTCATTACCGTCGACTACCGGATTGATCTTGGTTTCCCTACGCAGCCCGTGCTGGCGGCGATGGCGCAAGGAGCCGACATCGTAGCGTTGGCCAACCCAAACGGTGCGATTGGTAGCGCCATTCTAGAGGAGGACCTCGCGCAGATCCTCGAAGTGGCTCGTAGTTCAGATGCGCTCGTCATTGTGGATGAAGCCTACGTTGAGTACGGCGAGACCGACTGCAGCACCTACATCGAACAATTTCCGAATTTGCTGGTCGTGCGTACCTTCTCCAAAGCCCTTGGCCTCGCCGGACTCCGTGTTGGATATGCACTTGGCAACGCCGGCCTCATCCGCTCCGTCGCAAAGCTCCGGCCGAATGTAGAGGTTAACCAGGTTGCCGTGGAGGCCGCGCTATATCTGCTGGAGAACGAACAACTGGTATCCGACCACGTGCGAGCTGGTATTTCCGGCAAGGGCTATCTGAGCCAGTGCCTTCGCGACTTCGGGTTCGAGGTGTACGAAGGGCATGCCAACTTCTTGCAGACAAAGTTTGGTGAACTCCGGGGAAGGATCCTTGACCGGTTCCGATCAGAGGAAATCCTAGTGAAGGACGAACAGGACCCCATTTTAAGTGACTGGACCCGTATCACTATCGGCCCTGTCCAACAGATGGGACGAGTCGTTGAGTGCATCCGATCGGAGATGAAGAATGCTTGATGAAGCTCGCCTCGATAGTCCGGATACTGACTTCTTCAAGAACGCTAGGTACATCGGGACCCAGTCAACTCCCGATCTCCGACATCAACTCAGGGGTGAAGTGGAGAAACACCTCACGCGAAAAAGTGACGATCCTTCATTTAGCGAGGATATGCAGGGCGTCATGAGCTATCTTGCCAATGAAGAGGATCACGATTCGGAGGGCCGGGATCAAGGGTACGCCAAGCAGTCTTTCAGTCGAACCGAAATTGTAACCGCTATCGGTATGCCGTTGGCGCGACGGGCCGACTATTTGTTGTACCGCTACCGCTTCAATGAGTATCCACGCAGGCGTCAGACTGCGCGTATGCCGATCATCTTGGCAGTCGAGCCGACAAGCGTCTGCAATCTTCGCTGCACAATGTGTTTCCAAGCAGACGAACGTCTGCGGCGGAACCGAAAGCTCATGGGCTTCATGAGTCGGGAGCTCTACGAGAAGATTGTCAGCGAGGCCGCTGAAAAGGGTGTGGGCGGTATCGTACTCGCTAGCCGCGGAGAACCGCTTCTGCATAAAGAGATTGCCGATTTCGTCCGGATTGCCAAAGATTACGGCATTATGGACGTTAAACTCAACACCAATGCCACGAAGCTCACGGCCGACATGGCTCGAGCGCTTCTTCGGGCCGGCCTAGACAATCTCGTCTTCTCCGTGGACTCGGCTGAGAAGCACCAGTTTGAGAAGATTCGGGTTGGTGCCAAGTTCGACCAGGTCGTCGCCAACATCAAACAGTTTAACGAGATTCGTAGGACAGAGTTCCCGGACTCTCCCACACGCACTCGGATATCAATGGTGCTGCTCGATGGAGACCAGGATGCCGAGTATGCAGCAGAATTTTGGAGCGAACTCGTCGACGAGTTCGCGGTTCGCTGGGAAATCCCACGGCTGGGGATCTATGACAAGGAGGAAATTACTGGAGACCGCCCCTGCTCGTTGCTATGGGAGCGCCTCTACATCTGGTGGGACGGCATCGTAAATACTTGTGACGAGGACTACCTCAGCAAGTTGCAGATTGGCCAGGTGTCCGTGGATTCAGAGGAGACGATCGAAGGGCTGTGGAATGGGGGCCGGATGGAATTCTACCGGGAGATACACAGTGCGGGTAAGCGTCGCACCATCAACCCGTGTGCCCAATGCCCGGGACTCTAATGGGGACTACTGGCTGACATGTACGTCGACGGTTCCATCTTAGCGTCGGAAGGTTCGAATGAGTGTCGTAGCTGTGGTACCGGCTCGGGGCGGGTCTAAAGGCATCCACCGCAAGAACCTCAGGCTGCTGAACGGCCTTCCTTTGGTTGTTCACGCCATTCGTCACGCCCAACGAGCGCGACTCATAGACCGAGTCATTGTATCCACCGAGGACGAGGAAATCGCTGATGTGGCCCGGAAAGCTGGCGCAGAAGTTCCGTTTCTCCGCCCGGCTGATCTGGCCACTGATGACGCCGTGGACCTCGGCGTCTTCGAGCATGTGCTGCACTACCTGAAGAATACAGAAGGCGAGATTCCTGAGCTTCTGGTGCAGGTGCGAGCTACATCTCCGGTCCGACGGCCTGTCTTCTTGGACCTTTCGGTCCGCCGCATGCTGGAGCGGCCGGAGGCTGACTCGCTGCGCTCCGTCTCCACCTCGGCCCAGACTCCCTACAAAATGTGGCATTACACCGAGGGCAGCCTGATCGATCCCGTCATGCGGCACGAAGAGGTGCCTGACTGGTTCGACATGCCTCGGCAGGCCCTTCCGCCGGCTTTCGTCCAGGACGGGCTCGTCGACGTCGTCCGATCACGAACCGTTCTAGGTCTCAAAACGATGGCGGGTGAGAAACTGCTGGGGCTCTTCCATGCGGAACCGGCGATCGATGTCGATGACTTCGAGGCGCTGACCCGGGCGGGTGCATCGTCCCTCTGGGACGAGCCCGTGCCAGCTCTTCGGGGCGACAACCTCTTCGTCATGCGAGGAAAAGCTGGGCCTGAGGCAGTCGGCGCCGCCGGCCTACCGGCCCTTGAGGAGGTCAGTGTGGACATACGCGATGTTACTGAGATGGGCACCCAAATCCAGGTCTCGGTCGAGGACGAGTTGGTTCTCCGCTGCGAGATCGACAGTCGGTTGAGTGACAGCACCCTGCAGGATCTAGCCGCCCTGGCCAAAAAGGCTAAAGCGAGACGCGTCCTGTTGCCGATCTGGGATGCCGGGGACCCCCATCGCGTTGCCTTGGCCAGGCGGAAGGAACTCCGTCGGATCGCGGATTACCTGGCTGGCCAAGGTGTTGAGCCGTGCCTTGATTGGGACCTGCGGCCGCAGATGCTTTACGAGGTCCTCGGGATCATCGGTCACGCCTCGATCAATGTAACCGCCTGTGTTGAGAGCAATGGGTCTCTGGATCTCGACGACCTCGACGATTTGGAACTGCTAGCCCATCGCATCGGCACTTTGTATGTGCCGGTTATGGAGTCTGAACCCGCTGCATGGACCTCGCAGATGTTGCTGATCATGAAACGGCTTTCAGATGGTCACTTCCAGGGCGACCTTGTGATGGCAGCTCCACGCGAGAGAGCAAATGGAGTCAGAAATCGGGCGAGTCGCCCCGGGCCGGTATTGGCCGCTTCGGGTGCATCGGGATAGGGGAATCATGGGTGAGAATCATACGGGCGCTAGCCTGCTAGCGGCGGCTGTCAAAGATGCTGAAGCGCCAGTCTTTGGTATGGTGGGTGGCCACAATCTGGTCATCTTCTCGGAGCTGCAGAAGGCAGGCGTCACCTTCTATCAGGGACGACACGAGCAGGGCGCAGGCTTCATGGCGGAGGGCTATGGTCGGCTCACTGGCACCCCGCCGGTGCTGCTGACAACGGCCGGACCGGGCATCACCAATGTGGTGACACCCATCGCCCAGGCGTACACCGAATCGGTTCCGATGGTCGTGCTCGCTGTCGACAACTATGCGTCGACTATCGCCACACCCATGGGTCGTTTTCACGGTATTCCGGAACTGCGGAGCATCCTTTCGCCGATCAGTACCTGGTTGGGGACCGCGGACTCCCCCGAAGAGCTCTACCGGCTTGCTCATTTGGCACTACACCCTGCTGAGCACGACCGCCCGATGCCGCGTGTAATCCATGTGCCGAGCGACATGCTGACAGCGGCTGCCGCCGAGATCGCCGTGTCGGGCAACGAACAGGCTGCAACTTCTAACATGTCACTCGATGGTGACGTGGATCGGCTACTCGGGCTGCTGACACGAGCCAAACGGCCCGTGATCTTGGCTGGTGCGGGGAGTGTTCGCGCTCAGGCGGCGCGACAGGTGCAGGACCTTGCGGTGCGCCTGAACGCGCCTGTCGTCACCACCGTCCAGGCCCGTGGTCTCATTCCTGACGACCACTTCCTCGCGGCGGGCACCATTTGGGATCGCTACGCGTCGCTGGACGACCTGGCGGCGGAGGCAGATCTCGCCCTGTGCCTGGGAACCAGCCTCTCCCCCCTGTCAACCAGGGACGGGTCTCTCCCGCTTAAGAACATCTTCCAGGTAGACCTCGCGGAGCCGCTGCGGGCAACCACGTATGAAAGTCGGCAGGTAGCTCGTCAGGACGTCAAACGCTTTGTGGAGCGCCTGCTGGAGCGCCTGCCCGATGATCGGAAGGAGCAGGACAACGGCGAGAGCTTCGCTCGCAAGGTCAAACAGGCTTCCCAGGACCGGTGGGGCCGGCTGACGGAGCGTTCTCCAATCGTGGCCGGTCTGCTACAAGGGATTCGGGAGGCTTCCCCGCGGGAGACAGTCTTCTCCTGCGACATGACGATGTTCGGGTACTGGGCGCAACGGTTCCTTGCGGTACACACGCCCGGCGGTCTGCTCTCTCCGTACTACTACGGCACACTGGGATACGGCGTCCCTGCGGCCATCGGTGCGGCGATTGCCAAACCGGGGCAACCAGTAGTGGCGTTGTGCGGTGACGGCGGGGCCCTGATGAACTTTCAGGAGTTCGCCGCGGCCCAGCGCTTCGGTGTTCCGGTACACGCGGTGGTCTTCAACGACAGCGCTTTCGGTGCTGTGCGCGCCGATGTGCGACGACAGGGAGCTGGCGACGTCGACGTCGTGGATCTTTGGAACCCAAGTTTCGCCGAACTCGCGAATGCCTATCGCCTGGACTATGAGCAGACTGGGCCTCAGGGGGCTGACGTGTGCACCGCGCTGTCGAAGCAGATCAAGAAGAACGTCCCAAGTCTTCTCGAAGTCAAGATCACCGACGAGATTCCCATCTTCTACGAAGTCGACTTGAGGTAGTCAGTGCGTGCGGCCCAAACTCTCACAGCGCTAGCTACTGTCAGGCATCCCGGCGCTGTTCATTGCCTGTTCGGGGCGATTCACCTGACCACCGAGGCCCGGTGGGTGGTGGCGGCGCCCAGGAGACTGCAGGGCTTCGTCGTCGAGCACTACTCAGACCTTCTCAAGACGAGGGACATCGAGATAGTTGACGCCGACGACCAGGCCGCAGGTTCGTTGCGGGAGCGGGCTGCGAGGTTACTAGATGCCGTGCAGCCGAACCTTCTCGTCCGCACGACACCCACCGTCGGAGAAGGGATCGATGAGCACCTGGTCCGGACAGACCGCGAACTTGGTCGCCACACCCCGGCCCTCGTGCTACAGGACTGGCAAGGCATCGGCCGGCACCTTTCGATTGGCCGACCTACCGAATCGTACCGAGTCCTGACGGTGGACGAACGCGCTGCGTCAATGGTGCGCGCAAGGTGCGGAGTTGATGCTGACGCGGTGGGCTGGCTGGCGCACTCTAGATTCCTTCGTGGCCTGCCGTATGCGGAGGCCCGACGTTACGGCCGACGGCTGTTGGGGCTGACCGAAGAGACCATCCAGGTTCTGTTCATTGGATCGGCCGCCGAGGTGGAGGTGGAGCGCGAGCTCAGTTTGGTGGAATCGATCGCGCGGGAAGTACGGACGCTCGTCAAGTCCGTGCCTGTTACCTACAGTTACCGGCCGCACCCGCGACGGGGGGCCGCAGAGCAGGATGAACTGTCAAACGGCGTGTCAGCGTTGCTGGAACCGCTCCCAGCCGTCGACATGGCCCGGCTAAGCTACCGGGAGACCTTGGCATCCGTCGACGTCATGGTGTCCGCCGCCTCGGTAATGAATCTTGAAGCGCTTGCCTACTTCGGTGTGGGCAAAGACCGCCGGCTCCGGGTCCCGTTGAGCGTCTACCAAGACCCGGATAGGCCAGGCCTGTTCCCCGGCGACTGGTCCACTGCCAAGCCTTCAACGCACGTATCCGGAAACGGCTCGGTGCTGGTGCGCCCAGGCAATCCTCCCCCTGCACTTGAGGAGCTCGTGCGGGATCCTGCAATGTCTAAGCACCGCGCTCGTGAGATAAGTCAGTACCTCCCAGACCCACAGGGAGAAGCTTTCCGGTCGAGCATGCGATCCGCACTACAAGAAGAGACAGTTAGTAAGGATCCCTAGCCTAGATTCGCAACCCTGATATCTAGCATATTGATAGGCGGGCCGACCCGGCAATTATTACCCGCCATTACATCCGGGCGAGCGAATGACCCCGTCAGCAATCTAAGCAATTATTCCTGTAACGTTCGATGCATCAAGCCGTATACAAACTCACGAAAGGCTGCGTTTCCATGTTCTCTCTAGAGATGTTCCTTGAGCCCTCCGCGGATAGTCAGATTCGCGCTCTTTGGCAGGAGCTCACAGAAAGGAGCATCGCTACCCTGCCCGAGGTATGGGCGCGTCCGCACATCACCCTCGCCATCTGTCCCACGCTGGACGGGATTGATCACGAGGCTCTAGGGGCCATCTGTCAACGAAAGCCCCAGAACATTCGGATATCGACCTACGGACAATTTCTCGGCGCCCCCAACGTTCTCCAACTCGGATTGACACCGACGCGTGAACTGATGGCCCTTCACGGATCTGTTCATAAGGTCCTCGGAAGCACGAATACAAAGTGCGACCCGCTGTACGTCCCCGACGTGTGGATTCCGCACTGCACCATTTCGATGGGCATGGAGGCAGAGGACCTGGGGGCATTGCGCACTACCCTGCAGAACCTGAAGCCCATCATCTGCCGCATCACCGAGATCGCCTGGGTGGACAATAAGGCTGGCCGGGAGCTTTCTGTAACCTCCCCCTTCTAGACTGACAACTCACCATGTCCGCCAATGAGGCCCTGGCCGGAGCTTGGCCTAAATTGTGCAGGATTCAGCCGGCGACAGAAATTAAATTCTGCCCCCGCGAGGGAAGCTCGCTACTGAGCGTGCACTCGTTCGTAATTGGCGGACATGCAGGCAGACATCATGTCCGCGGCGGCAGGTGCGGCGGGCGTACCCGTGCACCTTGTTAATTTAGTAAGCTACTCAGCCTCCGCCAGCATGCTGAATAGGGCTCGTATACATCGAACGGAGAAGACATGGGTGACACTCGATCACATGACGTTCTATTGGTGCTCTCGCGCCATGAGCTGCCGGGTGGGAATGCCACGATGGACGGACTTTCCAGCGTTATGAAGGCTGTGGGATGCCGGGAACTACACCTACTGCACGTCAAAGAATTCCAGACGCCCTCGTACATATGGCCGCTTCTTCTTGAGTTCAGGCTTCCCGACGAAGGAGACGAGGAAAAGAAGACCGAGCGAGCGCATGAACTACGCTGCCAGCTCCTCGAGCAGTGTGCCTGGCTGAACCATACTGACCTCAAGTTCCTGTGGCTCACGCAAACAGGGTTCGGTGAGGAGCACGACGGAGCAACTCTCATCACCAGTCTGTACTCCTGGCAGCCCGACAGTTCCGCTGAAGAGCGCGACAGGCAGATGTGGATTCACTTCAACATGGAGCGAGACGAGCCCGATTACACGGCCGTCCACTTCAATACAACTAAGGGTGCCGAACACTTCGATAATAGAGAGTTCGACTTCGCCTTCCAGTCGTATGTAGATGACCCGGATGGGCTGCAGCGAATCTACTCCAGGGAGCGTCTCGAAATGATGCGGGAACACTCGAAGGGGTTCCTGGACATCGATACTCGACGGCTCGGTTTCGGTACGGTTCAGATAGTTAGGCTTCCATAGCCATTGGGCCTCGTGACATTCACCGTTTGATCGACGGTGTGCTGTCAGTTCTGCGGTCGTGGATCCCGCCGGGTCGGCAGGTAGCAGGGTTCGAATACAGCTCAAGGGCGGGTGCTCGCGTTTGAGGGTACCCGGCCCCTCGAACGCGTGGTGCACTCGCTCGCCGTCGCGGTATCGAAAATGTGCATTTAAGAGAGCGTGACGAGGAAACGCATCGACTGCGTGTGCTCCAGCAGGTCACATCCACCTCCAGGACCCCTTGAAGAAGCCCCCGGGTGATCGGATAAAGACCTGCCTCCCACCTCTAGCGTTAGTTAGGAGAAAGTAATGACCTTCACCGCTGCGTCTGCCTGCGGCCCTGAGGGGCCGCTTCGCGCTCCCGCCGCACTTCGTCAGGAGCCTGTTGTAAAGACGGTTCTTTTCGACTTCTCAGGAACGCTTTTCCAGATCGATTCCTATGCTGCACGGATTCGGTCCGCGATGAAGCGGAACCTCGATGAGAACGAGATGGAAAAGTTGCTCGACGGGCTCGAATCCGGGCTATCCGATCCGGAAGTCGTCGCAGCCCAGCGCGGTCGGGACGTTTCTGCGCAGGCTCATCGTCATGCGTTCACCACGTGGTACAGCTCGGTACCGGAGCTAGCCCCGTATGCCGATGCGCTCTATGGCCAATTGAAGGACCCAGCCCACTGGCTCCCTTATAGCGATGTCGAGGCGACACTGACCTGGCTCCACCGGGCCGGCTTGCGCCTTGGAGTGGTGAGCGATGTGGGTTGGGATCTACGTCCTACCTTCGCCCATCACGGCCTCGACCATTTCTTCTCCGCGTGGGTTCACTCATATGAGCATGACACAGAGAAGCCTGATCCCCAGCTGTTTTACCACGCGTGCCGGGAAGTGGGTGCTAATCCGGATGAAGCTCTCATGGTGGGTGATCACCCAGCCAAAGATGGGGGAGCCGCTGCCGCAGGACTGAGGGCCTACGTCCTGCCAGCAGGTGCGGCACCCGGTGCATACAGAGGCCTGGACGCAGTGCGCCGGCTCGTTAGCCTCGGGCTTTCATGAGGCGGGCGGTCCAGCCTGGGACTGACGATAGCTTCGTAATGACGGATGGGTGTACGCACTACATGGCAAGACGAGCCGCGGCCACACCCAGACTTCCCTCAGGGGGACAAAATCCTGAAATGGAACAAGGATGGGCCGAATGACGTGCATGGAAAACTCTGTCACCACACCTTAGGTGATCTAGATTCCGCAACTATACAGAGCTCCATTGTATTCCCATTCCTGAGAGTCGCTTCTGCGCGTCCCGACCGAATAGCCGTTCGGTATTCCACAGGCATCTATACTTACGGCGCACTTGCGAGGCGAGCATCTGCTATCACCAACCGCCTCGCAGAACTGGGAACGGGGCCAGGCAGCAGGGTGGCTCTGGTTGCTAGTAGGAGTGCCAACTTAGTTGTGGGAGCAATAGGCTCCCTGATGGCCGGCGCAACATTAGTCATTATTGATTCATCCTATCCAAGGCGGCGCATCAATGGTCTAGTGGAGTCGTGCAATCCTTCTGTGATTATAACTGCGGACAGTGCATACAAGTCCGCCACGGGAATACCGACTTTTTCGACTGAAGCCGTCACGGAAGAGCGATATGCCAATAGTGGGGCCATCGCAGACCGCATATCCCCGCTTGCCTACCTGGGGCCAACCTCTGGAACAACGGGTGCACCTAAGCTGGTAAAAGGGACCCACAGTGCAGTCAGGCACTTCCTGAGCTGGTACTCACAACTGTTTGAACTCACCGAGGACTGCCGGTTCGCGATGCTTTCGGGCATATCGCATGATCCACTGTGGAGGGACATATTTTTGCCCTTGTCTGTAGGTGGAGCGTTATATATACCCAGTGTCAGAACATGGGCTCGCACGGAGTTGCTGATCGATTTCCTGGCCGAGCACGCGGTTACTGACCTGAACGTGACGCCAGGAATGGCCCGACGACTCCTCAAATCTGAATTGGGATCACTCCCTGCTGTGCGTAGAGTAGTTCTTAGCGGAGAAGCAACCTACTGGGAAGATGTGCGGGGCTTTACTGAGGCTGCACCACGAGCACAATTCATAGCAGCTTACGGGGCGACAGAAACGCCACAAATAGCCGCCCTCAACGTTCTGCGGAGCGACGATATTACAGCTAGGACTGGGCTAGTCCCAATTGGGCAGGCATCTCCAGGGTTCGAGCTGGAACTAGTCACACCGAGTGGCAGCGCTGTGGAAGATAAGGCGATAGGTGAGATCGCAATTCGGTCACGATATGTGGCCCCCGGATACTTCGGCCGCAACTCGACTAGTTTGCGTGCGCTCGGGGGCCTATGGGAATTCTCTACCGGCGATCTAGCTCACCGTCTTCCGGCGGGGGACTTGATGTTTCAAGGGCGAACAGATCGACGCATCAAGATACGAGGGGTGCGGGTCGAAGCAGGCGAGATTGAAGCGTGCATCCGCGCACTTCCTGATGTATCCGACGCAGCAGTCTCCATTGTAGGGTCTTCTTCCCCTTTCGCCGAAAGGGAGGAAAAGCTCATCGCCTTCGTCTCAACGATGGATCCCAGCAAAATAACTGGCCAGCAAGTAAGGCGGCATCTTGCCGGTTCGCTTCCCATCGCAGCTCTCCCGGATGATGTTGCCATACTCCCTATGTTCCCCATGAATGCGAATGGAAAGATTGACCTGCCGGCAATGGTCGACAACTACCAGCAGGGCGAAAGTCGCTAACCCCATGTCGGAGCCACTCCAGATGGAACAGGCCGTAAAGTAGTTAGGACTACTGAATAATGTCAATCGAATTCGACATTGCTGCCAAGTCTGCCCGACTTGGGATTGAGCGTACTCTGACGTCAATCTCGGCCGAGATAGTCGGTCGATCCGACATCGGAATACACGACTCGCTCTTCGATAAGGGGCTGACGAGATCGGATGTCGTACGGCTGCAGAGGCGAATCAAGCAGTATTTCGGTTTCGACATCACTGAGCATGCCATCTACGATTCTCCCACTATCTTCGGACTCTCGCTGGTATTGAGGGGGGATCCGAGTCCAGGTAGGGAACTGACGTTGATCCAACTAAGGGCTAGTGATAGCCCGAGCGCGCTGATCTGCTTCCATCCCGTCGGAGGTGGGGCAGCTCGGTATGCACATTTGGCACGGGAGGTAGATGGTATCAATGTGTACGCTGTACAGTCCGTGGGCTTGAACCACACCAGCGAACCAGACCGCACAATTGAACAGATGGCGGAGCGCTACTTCGAGGAAATCAAGCGCGCCGGCCTCGAAAGCAAGCGGCTCGTGCTTATGGGATTCTCGATGGGTGGAGTACTCGCCGTTGAGGTCGCTAAGCGTATGCAAGCAGTATGGGGCCTCTGCCCACCTGTCGTGGTGGTCGACGGGAAGCCCAGTTATTCTGGTTCGAAAGGCATCGATGTCGACTTCAGGGTGTTCGTGCGACAGGTTCTCTTGCTGGACCTAGATGTGGAGCCTGCCCCAGCAGGAGATCTACATGACGCACTAGACAATGTCTACGAAATCGCAGTGGACGAGGGGTTCCTGCCGCAGTCATTTCCTCGGGAACTGCTACATCGGATCCTGGAAGTTTTCCGAACAAATGTAGAGGCCTGTGCAGGATATAGCGGCAGTCATTTTCCGGGGGAGGTTTTTCTATTCCGGTGTACGAAAGATTCAGAAGCTTTGGATGATCTCGGTTGGGCCGATTATGCAGATGGGGTGCATAGGTTCGCCCTACAGGCTGACCACTTTTCCGCTCTTGAACCACAGCACGTGAGCGAAATCGCAGGAAATCTGGCACAGCTCTTCCGTTGATCCACCGTAATAGCGATCGTGGTACTGAAGGAGAACAGATGGCTACCGACCAAGCAGACGTTGTGCGCGAAGTCTGGAATGAACTGCTCGATGTTGGAGCCGAAAGCGACCCGCAAGCCGACTTTTTTTCCCTTGGGGGGACGTCTCTGCTTGCGATGGCATTCATTCAAGAAATCGAGAGTCGACTCCTCATTGAGTTCCCTGCCGAGATTCTCTACTCGGGTGCCACGCTAAAGCAGGTGATTGATATCTGCGAAGAGCGTTCTCTAGCTTGAGAGATGTGTCAATAAGTGCCGATTAGTCAGCGTTAGCGAATCAACCTTCTTGGCGAAGGGGACTGCATCCGGCCCATGGTAGGCCAATCATCTTCCTTCGGTCCGAGAAAAGGACGTATCCCGACGGTAGGTTCGGTATGCGAGGCGTGACAGGTTCACAAGGGCTTCGGGAAGGAATCCGGGCTTAAGGAAACGGCGACACGCTGAGTGCCCATACCCAGAATCCCTCAAGAGGAGCGCTGAGCAGTTGATTGACAAACGGACCATTGTGGTATGTAAGTGGCAATCAGAGATCGCACGTACGCTCCTGAATTGTGGCGCTGACGTCTATATGGTGCTCGATCGCTACGATATGTTGAATGAGAGTCCAGATCAAGGATTACTGAATCGCTGCCTCGGCGTATATCACGTGGGTAGCTTCGACTCTCTAGAGGAATTGTCGGGTGTTGCCGTCGACATCCGGATGCGTGGTCGAGATGTCGATCTGGTGATCGGCCATGGCGAGATGTGTCAGCTCGGAGTGGGGTACCTCGGCGTGCTCCTGGGGACGGTATCCGACCCGCTTGTTCCCCCCTCGCACCGGGACAAACGCTTGATGAAGCAGCGAGTGAGGGCGTTGGGCGTTCCGGTGACCAACTTCATGTCGCTGCCGGACGGAAGCGATAGAGAAGCAGCCGCGATGGTGGCAGAGACTCTCTCTATGCCTGTGATTGTTAAGCCGGCGGCCGGTTACGGCTCAATGAGCACGGTGCGAGTCACGGACGCGGCGGAACTGATTTCGGTGACTTCGGAATTCACCTACGAGCCACTTCTGCGTTCCAAGCAGCTGATTGTCGAAGAGTTCGTGACTGGTAGCGAGCTGTGTGTGGACGCAATTTGGTCAGGAGGGGAGCCACTGACGTTCGTCCTGCACGAGTACCATACGCCTCGCCTCGCCGTCGCCGAGGACGACGATGCACCGAGCATGGACGGCTCGCGTGTACTTGCAGCCGAGGAACACCCTGACCTGGTGAGCCAAGCACTTGAGATCCACAGCCGGATCAACGACGTGCTAGGCATCCGAGAAGGCGCCACACATATGGAGCTATTCGTGCGTCCCGATGGTGAGGTGGTGTTCTCGGAGATCGCCACACGGGTCGGCGGAGGTTGGATCCCCGACATGCTCACAGCCCACCTTGGTCATTCCATTTGGGGCCTGGTGGGCCACGCGGCTGCCACAGGTACGTGCCCGCCCCTGAAGAGTGAGCATGGCTACATCGCCGGTGTGCATCTAAGGCCGACGAGGCCAGGTGTTATCACCTCTCTCCCCGCCGACGAAGAATTTGCTGCCTTCCCTGGGGTGATCAGTTGGCGTTGCTCGCGGCAGGTTGGTGACCGAGTCCGGCTCAGTCACCCGTCAGAGTGGTGCCTATTCGTCGTTTTTGGGGCTGAAACCCCTGAAGAATTGGAAGAACTACGGGTGCGTGTAGCCCGGAGATTCCAGATCGAGACGGCAGGTTAGACCGTCCATCGGTGAACACCGGACGACAGGATGGTCACGCTCCCGTGTGGGATCTGAGCCCTGTTTAACCATGATCGCGACCCGGTCACGCCGTCGAACTTCGGGTGCGACTCGACGCTCTTCTGATCATCTAGGCAGCCGTGAAAGCCAAGATAAACGCTTTCTTGGGATTGCTCTTGCCAGAAGTTCTACTCCTCTGCGATGCACCAGCCGATGACATTCTCTGGAGGACTTCTCTGTGTCCGTCTCCTCGTCCAGCTGCCACTTATGTGTGCCTGCTTATGGCCGGCGGACAGCCGTGACTGTCCTTGCTCGCGTTCTGAACACTCGCGAAACTTTCCGACCCTAGGAGGAGCCATGTCAGTCCATTACACCGTCATCCTCCGCTTGACAAATCTGGTTGCCGATCACGACGGTCCCTCTAAGGGCGAGCGGACTCTCCGGGCGAGCGATGTGCTCCCGAGAGCCGTCGCCCCGCGGCTCGACGTGGCCACGTCTACCGAGATCGTATCCATTACCGAGGAATGCCGCAGGGCGCTGGGTAGGGCGACCTCTTTCGTCGCGTTTGCGATCGAGCCGCTGGTAACCAGGGCGCCCAGTGCTCAATTCCTGGTGTCGGGCGTGTGACCGGCATGGGTCTGTTGAGCAGCTACACAGTGCCATCCCGGGACGGGCGGATTTTCGCTGCGACCGTGGGCCTCTTCTCGGCGGGCAACGGTCTCTATATGGCAGGCGGGACCTTCTTCTTCGTCAGAGGCATCGGACTGAGCGCTGCACAGGTGGGCGCCGGGCTGACCATCGCTGGGCTGATCGGCTTTCTTGCCACGGTGCCAGTGAGCATGTTAGCTAGCCAGCTAGGCATATTGCGCACCCTGCGGCTACTACACATTTGGAGGGCTAGCGGGTTTGCCGCGCTTACCTTTGCAGACAATGTGGTGTCCTTCACTCTTTTCGCCGCGATGCTCGCGATGGCCCAAGGGCCAAGCTCCCCGCTGAATCAGGTGGTGGTCGGCACCATTGCGGGGGAGCAAGACCGGACGCGGACATTCGCTGTTATGCGAACGGTTTCCAATGCAGGTATGTCTATAGGGGCCCTGATGGCCGCGCCGTTCTTGACTGTGGACAGCGACTGGGCGTTCAGGATACTGCTTTTGGTGAACACCCTGGTCTACCTCGGTGCTGCCCTGCTTCTGGGTCGCCTAAAGGTTGAGATCAGCACGCCGGAGGCGAAGCGGGCACCCTGGCGGGGAGGTCTACTGGCCGTACTCCGCGACCGCCCATATGCCGCGCTGACGGTGGCAAACGGCGTACTGTTCCTGCACACCGTGATTCTGTCAGTCGGGCTGCCTTTATGGGTCGTGGAGTCGACGGATGCACCAGCCGGGCTCCTAAGTGCATTGATCGCGGTCAACACTGTGCTGGCTATCGCCCTTCAGGTTCACTTCACCAAGCGGGTCGACTCCACTGCGACTGGCGCACGGGCGCTGCGGTTCGCAGGATGGGCGCTGACGGCGACTTGTTTAGTCCTGGCCCTGACGACCCGGACCAACGGCTATGTCTCTGTGGCCCTGCTGGTGTTCGCCACCGTCCTGCTGACCGGCGGCGAGCTGTGGCAGGCGGCCGGCGGCTGGGAACTGTCGTACGAGCATGCAACAGAGAACAGTCGGGCCGAGTACCTGGCCGTGTTCAGTCTGGGTGGCTCGGCAGCAGGCATTGTCGGCCCCGCCCTACTCGCTGTGACGGTAAGTCATGGCGCCGTTGGAATGTGTTCACTGGCCGTGCTGTTCCTTTTGACTTCTGCAGCCATCAAGGCGATCGGACTCCGGTTGGAGCAAACGGTCACTGAGGCCGACACAGCGTCCGCGTGATCACCCACACAACCTGTCCGCACTGCCCCACGAAATCGACACTCTTTCCCATCAGCGGCAGCGGCAGCGGCAGCAGCAGCAGCAGCAGCAGCAGCTAGAAAGGATCATGGTTTGTGAGGCTTTCCCGAGTAGGCTATGAAATGGCTAGTATGTCCGGCCTGCGAGGCATCATGGAGGACATCGCGACCTCTATGGGCGCCGCAACAGAAAGACCGTGGCTTAACCTGGGAATCGGAAATCCGGCGGCGATCCCCGAGGTTGGCGATACTTGGAAGAAGACGACGGCAAGGGCGCTCGCCGACTCCTTCGAGGATGTAAGTTGTCGATACGGACCCTCTCGGGGTTTACCCCTGCTCGTCGATGCCATCGTCGACTACTTCAATCGACGATACAACTGGGGAATCGGACCACGAAATGTCGTCGTGGGGCCAGGAAGCCAGATGCTCTGCTTTATCGCCGCAGCATTATTTACTGGTCCAGGGGGTGATCGTGACACGCGCTTGGTTCTCCCGTTGGTCCCGGACTACACCGGTTACCAGGGCCTCAATATGACGCCGGGAGGGATCGTCGGCATCGAACCGCTGTTGCAGACAGCAGGCGACGGACGCTCGTTCAGTTACCTCTTTGACCTAGCTGCCCTCGAGCGTCAGGCGAACGTTGGGCTGATGTTGCTGTCAAGTCCAAGCAATCCAGCCGGGCGCTGCGCTTCCCCTGCCGAGATCTGGAGCCTGGTCACAGCCGCTGAGGGGCATGACGTGCCACTCGTGATCGACAATGCCTACGGTGCGCCGTTTCCCCGCATCGGAAATTCGATCACGGCCCCGGTTTGGCATGATCGCGTCGTCAACTGCTTCTCTCTTTCTAAGGCAGGTCTGCCAGGAGAGCGTCTTGGTTTCGCGATCGCAGATGAGAGATACATCGATCCGATCGTCTCCTTTCTTGCTAACTCCGCCCTGCATTCGCCCCAGCTAGTACAGTCTGCGCTTGCACGCGCACTGGCCTCCGGCACCCTTGATGCCCTGGTGGAGTCGGTGATCCACCCGTTCTACGCTCATCGCCGGAAGTTCGTAGAGTCCTTGTTCCGGGAGAGTATTTCGGAGAGCATCTCCTGGCGGTTGTATGCCAGCGAAGGGGGAATGTTCTTCTGGGTCTGGGTGGACGAGGAGTGGTTCGACGATATGCTGCTGTATCAAGAGCTCAAGGAGCGTGGGGTTTTCATCGTGCCAGGGCGTCACTTTTTTACAGATCTCGACAGCAAGAGTTTGGGCCGGCATCCGCAGCAGTGCTTCCGCGTCAGCATCACCCCCGATGCGGCCACGCTGGCCGCCGGTATCGAGATGATCGGGCAGGCGCTGAGTGATATGCAGGTCGGGAATACCCGTGTGCACGCGCGTCCGTGATGGCATGGGGCGCTTCTCTATTTGCTTACCGGGAGGCGCCGAGGCAAACCGGTGGACGTGTTTACGCTCATCCGCGTAACCTATGGCACTGAACAATTCACTGCGCTACTGAACTATGCACTGAACTGTTTCGTGCGCGACTGAACTCTTCAGTGCTATTCAACAGGTCGGCACGGTCGGAGCGAACCGGTGGGCTTCGCGTTCCCAGGTGATGACGACGGAAGCCGGGCAGATGATCAGGGTCGGTCCCGTGGCGCCGGTGGTGGTTTCCCTGCGGTGCAGGTGCAGAGCGAGAGCGGTCAGCGTTTTGCCCAGGACCATGTCGTCGGCGAGCAGCGCACCGAAGCCCGCGTCGGTGGTGTTCGCCAGCCAGGCCTGGCCAAGTTGTTGGTAGTCGCGCAGGGTTGCCTACAGCGTTTCCGGCTCAGGGACGGGTGTGGTGCGCGAGTTCGGTGCGCAGGAGTCCACGAGGTTGGCAAGAGAGGCCACCGGCTCGCATGGCACGGCATCTCCCATCGCCAACTGCAACCGGCAACAAGATTCGACTGTGGCAGTCAGACTTCGACACCAGCAGGGTCTCGTGGGCGGTGCAGGGGGATCACTCGGCCGCCCGAGGCAGCGACCTCCTGTCGTAGCAGTGTGTTGTCGTGGTGGAGTGCGGCGATCGCGGTGGCGGCGGCGTCGAGGCGGCGCTGGAGCGTGGTGCACTGGCGGGTCTTCTCGGCGAGTTTGCGTTTAAGGTCGCGGATTTCCTCGTCACGGCGGGCTTCTCCGGGGGTGGTGCTGCCGTGCTCGGCGAGGTGAGCATCCCATTCGGCGAGGATGGCTTGGGCCCGGTTCATGGTGGCTCGACTCACCCCGGCCTCCCGCCACAGATTCTGCTTGGTCAGACGGCCGTCAGTTCGCTGGGGTTTCCCCGCGAATAGCCGTTGCATCGCGGCGCGCAGTGCTTTGGCGGTCTCTTCGGTGACGCCGTCAACCGTCAGTGTCCGATCGGCGGGGCCGGTCACGTGTTCTCCTCCTTGACGTGGGCGAGGACGGCTTCCGCACGCTCGACCTCGCGGCGGATGACGGCCTTGCGAGCTGCGGGCAGACGGCGGGTTTCCAGCAATTTGAGCTGGGTGCGCTTGTGAGAGTCGTAGATGGGGACGTGCTCAATGCCGATCATGCTGTTGTGGCAGCGGTCTGGTCGGCACCGCCAGTCCAGGGGGCCGGTGTGCCCCTTGGGGATGACCGTGTTCTCCCGGCAGACGGCCCCCTGCGGGTTCGCCTCATCGAACAGGCAGTTGTTGAGCATGCCGAACCGGACGGTGATCCGGGCCCTGCGTAGCAGGTCGTCTTCGACTCGGGCGTCACCGCCGTTGGCCGTGACGGTGACGATGATGTCGTCGAACACCTCCTTGACCCGGTCCGCGCCGCTGCCGTAGCCGATCGGCTTGCCGTCCTTGTACTGGCCGTAGAGGTCTTTGAAGCGGCGGAATCGGGTGACTTCCAGGGCGGTTTCCAGCAGTTCGGCCCACTGGGTGTCACCGGCCGCGTAGGACTGGGTGGCGCGGTTGGCCAGGGCCCGTGCGGCGACGTGTTTGAGCTGAATCCCCAGGGCGATCTCGGAGCCGGGGAACTGGTCGGTGAGCATGGCCATGGTGTGGCGGAACATGTGCGGGCGGACCCGGCCTTCGGGGATCTCGTCCAGTCCCGACCAGGCCCGGCCGGAGTTCACCTCGTTGATGAACGCGTCGATCATCTGGTCGCCGTGGACGGCCTCGGTGCTCTCGGGCCTCTTCATCGGGGAGAAGACGCGTTCGTCGTGGACCGAGACGATCTCGGCCAGTGTGATCGCCTCGGCAGCGGGTTCGATGATCCACCAGTGTTTGCCCGGTCGGCCTGCTCGTCCCTTGTCCAGGTGCGACTTGATCGCTGGGGCGTTGTAGTGCTGGACGACGGAACCGCGCCTGATCTCGTGGATCTCGCTGTCGCGCATCATGGACAGTGCCGCGACCAGGCAGAATGCGGCGTCCCTGAGCCTGACCAGCATGCGTGTCAATGCTCTGGGATCAAGGCCGGGATGCCAGGGGCCGACAGTGCCGTCCGCCCGGGTCACCTCGACGAGGTCGTGGATCAGGCCGGAGGTCGTGGGGTGCCCGGCGGCGAGGGCAGCCCAGACCTTCTCACGTCGGCGCATCCCGGACGGCAGCGCTGCGGTGAACAGGCCGGATCCTTTGGAGGAGCTGAACCCTATGAACAGGGCCAGCAGGTTCCAGTTGACGCCCTCGTGCTTCTTGCCGAGGGAGGACCCTGAGTGGGCCGGATCGTGCAGCGGGATCCGGTTGCCGGGGTCCGCGAGCCAGGCGTCGAGCACCTCGTCCGCCTCGCCGCGGCGATCGGTGCTGGTCCGTGCGATCGTACGGAGCTGCTGGTAGCGGGTCATGGCGCGCAGGACGTCGGGGGCGAAGGTGTGCACATAGATCCAGGCCGCCCTGACCAGCGGAAACCATACCTCTGGTGCGATGGTGGGGGTGGACAGGTCGTGTGTCACCTCGTACTTGGCGGCCTTGCGTGCGCTCATGCCGCGCCAGGGGTCCACAGCCGGGCCGCCCAGGGCGAGGGCGGGGCCGATCTCGTGGAGGAACTTCGCGACGACGATGTAGTTCATCAACGTGCCGGGCTTGCGACCCTTCTCACGCAGCCACTTGATGAACCGGCGCAGGTCCGTGTCCCGCCAGGTCCCCATCCGGGCCGGCAATTCCTGCTGCTCCGCCCAGCCGGCCAGAGTGCGCAGAGCGGACACCCGGCGGATAGCGGTCTGCACGTCGAAGGGCTCGGGGGCGAGATGGACACCTGCATCAATCAGCGCCTCATGCCGCGGGTTGGCCATGATCATGAAGGTTTCCCGGGCCGTGAGGTTCCACTCGGGATCGTTCAGCCCGTTGCTGAAGGTGGCCCGCCAGCCGCACTCGGGGACGTTGGCGTTGCGGCGGACTACGCCGTTGAAGTCCCAGATATCCGCCTGCCCGAACAGTGGCAGGTCGGCGTCGCCCAGCAGGGAGTGGCTCTGGATGACCGGTTCGTCGCCCTTGAAGATCGAGACGGGCAGCGGTGGGGTTGCAGGTGTAGTCATGCGTCGAACTCCACGTGTGCGGCCAGCGGAAGGGGCAAGGTGATGCCGGCCTCGGCGATGTGTTTGCGGGCCAGCGAGATCTCCTGCTCGGTGCGGTCCTCCAGTACCGCCTGTAAGTTGACGTAGGACTGTCCCCACAGTGCGGTGAAATGCTGCGGGGCCAGCCGCTGCCGGATGCGCTCCACGTGGTCGCTGAACAGCAGGAGCTGAGGAAGCTGACTGGGCAGCACCCAGGCGTTGCGGCATTCCAAGCAGCGCAGCGGGGCGACCGCGCACAGCTCTCCGGCCGGGCTGAATGGTGATTCGTAGGGGTTCGTGCAGTGGGTGACGCCCATGTCCAGTTCGCCCTCGACCAGGTCGTCGGCCTCCTTCTTGCTCAGGCCGAGGGCCTGAAGCTGCGTGCTCTCCTCGGCGGCATGTTCGGCCTCCTGGGACAGCACAGTCGGCCCCTCGAGCGCCTTGCTGAACCAGTGGTCCTGGGCGGAGTTGATCACCTCGGCGGAGATCACGCGCAGGGTCGTCCCCTGCGCGTAGTGGCCTTTGAACGTCTCCTCGTAGTGGTCGTCGGCGGCCTCGTGGACGTGGCCGCGGGAGGCGACGACCTTCTCCACCTTGCCGGACTTACGCAGGCGCCTGATGTCGGTCTTGCCCTCGACGGTGACCCCGTGGACCTCCAGCCACCTGCTGAAACGGGCCAGTGGGGCCTCGGGGTTCCACTCGCAGAACTTCAGCTCACGGTCCACGTCCACCGCCGCCCGTACGAACAGATTCCTCTCTGGGTCGGCGGCCCGCTGCCGTGCCCGTTCGGTCACGGCCATCAGGCGCTTGACTATCGCGCCGGGCTCGCGGCGGGGCCGGTCGGTGAATTCCTTGGTCTCGATCACGTCCGTCATCTCGATCGAGGTGTCCTTGAAGGCGCGGTAGTAGCGGCGCTTCGCGCGCTTGCGTACCAGCGTCAGTCGCACTCCTCGCGGTGTGAATTCGACGCCGTCTTCAGTGAGTTTGCTGACCTCCTCGGGCGGATGCGCGGTGGCGTCGATCAGCAGCACCCGGAAAGCATGCAGGTCGAAGGTGCTCGGCCACAGCTGAGCGACCAGATGCCGTGACAGCTCGATGCGGGCCGTGGTTACCGGCATACTGCCGTCTGGCCGGCGAATGCACGCGCGCAGTTCCTCGGTCCACCCCCGAGTCGGCCCCACGGCATCACTGATCTGCGCTGGTGTGACCGCCTCGTTAGCGAGTCCCCACAGCAGATCCGGGATGGACATCCATGATCCGTCGCCCGGGTGGCGGCCCTGTGCGGCCAGACGCCAGCCCGTCTCCAGGCGCTTCTCCAGCGCGATCACAGCTGCCCAGGCGGCACGGACCATGGCCTGCTTCTCCGCGCGGGAGAACTCATCGAGTTCTTCGTTCTCGCCGATCGGGACGCCGCTGCCGGCCTTGGCCAGCGCGGCCATACGCTCTGTGACCGGCCGCTCCGGGTGTTCCACCCGTCTGCGGATCAGAACCCGTACGGCGCCGGACAGGATGGCGGGCCGGTTGGAGTTGGGGGCGAACCCTGACGGCAGTTTCCTCTCCCAGGTAGCCATGGCGCGTGCCAGGTCGGGTTGCTCTCTGCCCAGGGAGGCTCGGGCGGCGTCCTCGCCCAGCTGAGCATCCACCGACGTGCACAGATTGTCGACCGCCTGCTGATAGGACTGCACCGTCCCGGCCGCCAGCCCGGCCGCCTCGACGTACTCGACCCACTCGTCGGCCAGCTCCGCTGCCAGCTGCGAGCAGGTGTACACACTCGGCAGGAGGCGGTTGGTCAGGTTGCGCCTCGTCGCACTCGACGTACGGATCACGCGCTCCCCGACCCTGCCCACCACCGGATCCGGCACCTCGGGCACATCCGGGAAGTCCCTGGTGAACTCACCTCTGCGCGGCATCGGCCACCCCCCGCTTCTCCAGACGGAAAGCGTGCGAGGCGATCTGTGCGTACGTCGCCTCGCTGCCCAGCTCGCCGACCCAGCCGCGGAAGGCATCGTCGAACTCATTGAGCAGATCGTCGGTGTACTCGAGGTACTCGTACGTGGTGGCCGGGCTGGAGTGCCCAAGTCTCCGACTGACGATCAACAGTGGATTCAGCCGCATGTGGCTCGACAGGTAGGAGCGGTGCCGGCGGCGGCGTGCAGCCGCGTCCGGCTCCTCACCGTCCATCTGCCGCTCCAGGTAGTTGAGCATCTGCAGGGCGTAGGTGTGGCGAAGGTCGTGCCAGCGCCACCTTTTGCGCGGCAACACCACGTTCTCGTCGGCGAGTGCGGTCATGCGGCGCCAGGCCGCGTGCCGGTAGCGCTTCCACGAGTCAGCCCTGGGCATCAGTCCGCCCTGGCAGATGAACACCGCCAACGCTTCCAAGCCCACATCCGTCTCATGCACCGCGATCCGCCGCAGCTCCGGGTCCACCGAGGACATCTCGAGCACCTTCTCGATCCCGTCCAGCACTCCGTAGACCAGACCCGATTCATGGTCAATGCGGGAGACGACGAACAGATCGCGGTACCGCTTCTCCAGGCGCTTCGCCGATGTGACGGCCTGCTCGGGCCGCTCCAGCAGCAGGTAGGGCTTCAGCCCCTTCATCGAGTCGTCCGGAACGTAGATGGAGCGGGCCTTGCCATACTTCGCGCAGGCCTGAACGGTGAACTCCACGTCCCTGACCGGGTGCCCCACCCCAATGCCCAGCTCGGGCAGCAGGACCGTCGCCCACTCCTGCCACCGCATCCCCGTGCCCAGCGCCAGGTCTGCCGCCGCGCGGTTGCGGTGCGGCGACCAGCCCCGAAACGACGAATTCACACGTGAGTCCGGAAGCTGGCCGCCCAGACCCACGTCGCGGAAGTACCGGTACTGCCCCAGGGTGAGGTGACGGATGTCCATCCGCTGCCTCAGCTTGGGCGCCAGCGGATTCTGTCCCCGCGATCCAACCCGCACCGGCCTCTGCTTCACCAGCCCCACGTCGTCCTTCAGGTAGCTGTAGAACCGGTCGAGGAGCTGAGACTCCTTGCCCCACGCCGCGTCCTGGAGCGGCCGTCTCTGCAGCACCGTACGAACCCGCTTGTAGGCCCTGACGTCGGACTCGGTGGCCGAGAGGACATCCCGCCCCCGATGTTCCTGAAAATCGGAGTACCGGAAGAGGATCCGCCCGTACTCCTTCATCGTGCTCTTGGCCAACTCGTCGTTGGACAAGCTCCGTCCCCACGAGCAGTGCGGCTCGACGGGCATCATCGTCTCGTCATCGAGGTAGATCGGCATCCCGTCCGCAAGCGCCCGATCATCCAGAAGCGTAACGACTTCCTCACCGGAGACCACTTCGCTCTCCAAGCAGCGCAGTGCCAACTTTGAGTCTAAAAAGAACAGTTGCACCCTGTGCCCTTCTCGAGACAACTCTCATCAGAGAGATAGCAGAGCGTTCTCTACGCCACCACTCCGACGCCAGCAGCGAGAGGTACTTCATGAGACAGATATGAACTGCCCCAAGAAGAAGTGCGTGAGCAGGACGAGCGGCACACGCGTGATTCCGAGCGAACGCAGACAGCGGTCGACGGCCACCGGGTCGGGCCCCGCGTCGATCACCACCCCCGCGCCGTCGCCCGCCGCGAGCACCATGGCATCGCCCTGCCCGACATCACACATCGCCATACGCCACCCCGGCGGCGGCCAGCCCGCGATCACCCGCGTGACGGGCGGCGGCTGGACGATCACGAGGAAGAGGAGCCCGGCACAGGCCGCGACCAGCCAGGGATGCCGCACGATCCTGCGTCCCACCAGGGCGAGCACCACAGTGGCCACCGCGAGCAGGAACCCACCGCGCCAGCCACCCGGCCAGTCGACCCCGCTCCCGGGGAGCGCCGCCCCGGTGCGCGCGATGTCCGCGATCCACTCCGTGGGCCAACTCGCGGCCCACGCCAGCGCCTTGGCGACGGGCATCGCGACCGGCGCCGCGGCGAGCGCCGCGAAGCCGAGCACGGTGGCGGGCGCGACCGCGAACTCCGCGAGGAGGTTGCACGGCACCGCGACCAGGCTCACCCGGGCCGCGAGGACGGCGACGACGGGCGCGCACACCGCCTGCGCCGCGGCCGCGGCGGCCAGCGCGTCGGCGAACCGCGGCGGGACCCCCCGGCCGCGCAGTGCGGCCCCCCAGCGTGGCGCGAGCGTGAGCAGCGCGCCGGTGGCCAGGACGGAGAGCAGGAACCCGTAACTCCGGGCCAGCCAGGGGTCGAACAGGACGAGCAGCAGGACCGCCGTGGCGAGCGCGGGGATCAGTGATCTGCGCCGCCCGGTGACGATGGCGAGGAGCGCGATCAGCCCGCACGCCGCGGCCCGCAGCACACTCGGATCCGGCCGGCACACGATGACGAACCCGAGAGTGAGCGCCCCGCCGAACACCGCCGTCGTCCGCAACGGAATGCCCAGCTTCGGTGCAAGACCACGCCGCTCGACCCGCTGGGCGGTGCCCTGTGGCCCGATGAGCAGAACCAGGACAATCGTGAGGTTCGCCCCGCTGACGGCGAGCAAATGCGTGAGGTCGGTCGCCCGGAAGGCCTGATCCAGCTCGGCCGGAACCCGTGATGTGTCCCCGATGACGAGCCCGGGGAGCAGAGCGCGGGCGTCGGCCGGCAGACCGTCCGTCGCCTCGCGCAGCCCGCCCCGCAACCGCCCCGCCAGCCGCTGCGCACCGGACGGCGCCCCGACCACCCGCGGCGCCCGCTCCCCCGACACCCGGAGCACCGCCGCGACCCGGTCCCCCTCCGGCAAGGGCGGGGCCAGCCGCGCCCGCACACGCACCCGGGTCGACGGCAACAGCGCAAGCCAGGCCTTTTCGGGCCCAGCCCTTCGCCGCGCGCTTCGCCCCGAGTCTTGAGTGCTCCCCGTCCGCACGACGACCAGGACCGGCGTACGCGTCGCGGTCGATGTCCCGTCCGCCTCCCTGACCCGCACCACCTCGGCGTCCAGGACAACCGCGGGCGGCATCGTGTGCGCACGCGCGACCGGGGGCCGCGAGCGCCGAGGGTCGGACGTGACCTTCAACTCCACTTCCACTTCCGCGTACTCACCGGCCAGCACGGGGACGGGACCACGGCGCAGGTCCGCGCCGTGCAGAGCCGCGGAGGCGGTCGCCCCGGCGGTGCAGAGCAGGACTGCCGCCACCGATAGCCTCCCCCACTGCCGCCGCCCCGCCGGCCCCCCGCGCGCCGGCCCTCCTAGCGCCGACTGCCCGAGCGCCGACCGCCCGAGCCGCCCGGCGCCCCGCCGCCGGCTTCCCTGCACCGTCCACGCCACCATCAGCGCTCCGGCCGCGAGCACGCAGACCGTCACCGTGGCGACCGCCCACCGTGTCGGGGCGTCCAGCATCAGTGCCGCCGTCCCCCATGCCGCCAGTGCGGGCGGCACCAGCCGGAGGTCGGCCGGGCCCTCCTGTCGAGGGTTCGAGGCGCCGAGCCGGTGACCCGACGCGAGGTGAACTACCGCGCGCGTCATGGCCGTACAAGATCCTGAAGATCGGCGAAGCGCCGGTCGCCGATTCCGTTGACCTCGCGGAGCTCCTCGACGGAGCGGAACCCGCCGTGCTCCGCGCGGTAGTCGAGAATGTGTTGTGCCAACACGGGCCCGACACCGGGGAGTTCTTCGAGCTGCTCGGCCGTCGCCGTGTTCAGGCCGATCGGGCCGGTGGCGGCCGCCCCGCCCACTCCTGCCGCCCCTGCCCCGGCCCCTACCCCTGCCCCGGCTGCCCCCGTCCCTGCTGTTCCTGCGCCCGCCCCGCCGGCTGTGGCGGCTCCTCCCACCACCACTTGTTCGCCGTCCATGAGGAACCGCGCCCGGTTGAGGCCGTCCGTCTCCGTGCCGGGCTTGACCCCGCCTGCGGCCCGCAGGGCGTCGGCGACCCGGGACCCGGCAGGCAGCCGATGCACCCCGGGGCGGCGAACCTTCCCGCTGACGTCCACGACGATCACACCCCCGGGGCCACCGGCGGCCGCCGCACCCCCTGAGCCGCCCACACCGCCCCCGGTCTCCGACGCCCGGCCCGCCTGCGCCGGAGGACCCGGCGAGGGAGCCGGTTCCGCATCCCCGTCGGCGGCCGCCCCTGCCGCACTCACCACTTCGGGCAGCCGCACGGGCTGCGTACGCCCCGACCAGAAGTGCTGCACCGCGAACGCCGCCGCGACGGCGAGGACCACGCCGAGAGCGACCACGCTGCGCCGCTCCAGGCCGCACCGCGACTGAAGCCACACGGGCAGCCGCTCCCGCAGGGCGAGCCCCATCCGCTCGCGCCGCGAGGCTCCCAGTCGCGCCCCCGCCTCCGTATCTCCCCTTGCCTCCGCGTCAGGCGGCTCCCCCACCCCCACCGGCGCACGTGGTACCGATCCGCCGCCGACCGGAGCCCCGCCCAGCAGCCCGGCGTCGGCAGCGGCCACGTCCAGCCGCGGAGGCGCCGGAAGGCGCGGCGATGACCGCGGGTGCGAGTGCGAGTACGGCTGCGGCTCAGCGAAAAGGCTCTCCGCCCGCAGCCGAACCGCCTCCGCCGAAGCGGTCGCAGCGGTTGGAGCGGTTGGAGCGGCTGGGGCAACCGAGGCCCGCCTGCGGCGGACCCGCTCACGTGCACGCCGGTGATTCGCCCGCCCGTCGGAGGCGGGAGCGCGGCCGGGGCCGCTCGTCGCGGAAGCTGTCCTGGAAAGTGATCGAAGTGCCATGCCGACGACGTTAGGCACGGCGGGAAAAAGTTGTTGATCTTGCTTGTTTTCCGTGGATTACCCGGCAGTTGTGGATATCTCCGTCACCCGCACGAGGGACTTCAGGGCCGCGCCGTGCCTCACCGCGGCGAGACCACCGCTCCCAGCAGCCCCGGCCCGGTGTGCGCCCCGATCACCGCGCCGACCTCGCTGACGTGCAGCTCCGCGAGGCCCGGCAGCCGATCCCTGAGCCGGTCGGCGAGCACCGACGCCCGCTCCTGCGCCGCCAGGTGGTGCACCGCGATGTCGACCCGGCCGCTGCCCGCGCGCTCGACCACGATCTCCTCCAGCCGGGCGATCGCCTTGGACGCCGTACGCACCTTCTCCAGCATGTCGATCCGGCCGCCGTCCAACTTCAGCAGCGGCTTGACGGCGAGCGCGGAGCCCAGGAGCGCCTGTGCGGCGCCGATGCGGCCGCCCCTGCGCAGATAGTCGAGGGTGTCGACGTAGAAGTACGCGGACGTGCCCGCGGCCCGCTTCTCCGCGGCCGCCACCGCCTCCTCCACCGAGTCGCCCGCCTCCACGGCCTGAGCCGCCGAGAGGGCGCAGAAGCCGAGGGCCATGGCGACCATGCCGGTGTCCACCACCCGCACCGGCACCGGCGCTTCCTTCGCGGCGAGGACCGCCGCGTCGTACGTACCGGAGAACTCGGCGGACAGGTGCAGCGAGACGATGGCCGTGGCGCCCGCCTCGGCCGCCTTCCGGTACGTCTCGGCGAACAGCTGAGGGCTGGGCCGGGACGTCGTCACCGACTTCCGCTTCTGTAGCGCGAGGGCGAGCGAGCGGGCCGAGATCTCGGTGCCCTCCTCCAGCGCCTGATCCCCGAGGACCACGGTCAGGGGCACCGCGGTGATGCCGTGCCGGTCCATCGTCGCCTGCGGCAGGTAGGCCGTTGAATCCGTGACGATCGCGACATGGCGGGACATGAGCTGGAGGTTACCTGTCTGCGCCGCCGGGTGGCAGTCCGGCCCCTCCCCGCCCCGGTGCTGCGGCGCCGGGCGGATCAGGTCGTGCTCTCGGGCTTGGTCTTCTTCTCCCACGGATAGGTCACCCGCGCGCCGGGCGGAGTGATCGCGGGCCGCGTCGGCTCCTGGGCCGCCCGACGGGCCGCCTCGGACTCTTCCGGCTCGGGCGCCGGCTCCGTCGTCCAGTGCCGCAGGGCGCCCGCCTCCATGTCGATCTGGGTGCTCAGCGAGTCCAGGTCGTCGTCGGCGAAGCGGCGGGCCCGGTCGCGCGCCGACCACCGCAGGGAGTCGGCGGCCTTCGTGATCTGTTCCGTGCGCTCCCGCAGCGCGGGAAGCCGCTCGGCCAGAGCCGCCTTGTCCGGGTCGCGCTCAAGACGACGGAGCTCGTCGTCCAGCTCGTGTCCGTGGACGCTGAGCCGGTCGAACAGTTGCAGGGTCTCCTTCAGCGAGGCGTCGTCGGGAGCCCCCGCCTGGAGGACGTCCTGCGTGGCCCGCATGGAGGTGCGCAAGGAGAGGCGCAGCTGCGCCAGTTCCCCGGCGCTGCCGGTCTGCGCGAGGCTCTTGGCCCGCAGCGTGGTGTCCTCCACGGTCCGGCGGGCCTCCGTGATGGTGCGGTCCACACCTCGCTTGGCCGCCTTGACGACCTTCACCGTCGCGTAGATACCCAGCACCAAGAACAGCACGAACAGCAGCGCCACGACTGCGCCCAGGGCTCCCATGACGCTCCTTTCCGGATCCGGTCCAGCGCGCTCCAGCGATGTCCGCTCCAGCGACTCCTCCACCGTAAACGGAGAAGGCAGGCCGGAGGTTCCAGCGGAACCCCCAACCTGCCCGTAAGGGAAGACCCCTATACCGCTACGCGCGAACCGTCACGCGCGAGCCGTCACGCGCGAACCGTCACGCGCGAACCGTCACGCGGGAACGATGTTCACCAGCTTCGGCGCCCGCACGATCACCTTGCGGATGCCCGCTCCGTCCAGCGCGGCCACGACCCTCTCGTCGGCCAGCGCCACCTTCTCCAGCTCCGCGTCGGAGATCGACGGGGGGACCTCCAGGCGCGCCTTGACCTTGCCCTTGATCTGCACGACGCAGGTCACGGACTCGTCCACGACGTACGCCGGGTTGGCGACCGGGAAGTCCTGGTGGACGACCGAGTCGGTGTGGCCCAGCCTGCGCCACAGCTCCTCGGCGATGTGCGGGGCCAGCGGCGCGATCAGCAGCACCAGGCGCTCCGCGACGGACCGCGGCACCGTGCCGCCCACCTTCGTCAGGTGGTTGTTCAGCTCGGTGATCTTGGCGATGGCGGTGTTGAACCGCATGCCGTCCAGGTCCTGGCGGACGCCGTCGATCGCCTTGTGCAGGGCGCGCAGGGTGGCCTCGTCGATGTCGGACTCGGCGACGTCCGCGACGGTGACCTCACCGGTCGACTCGTCGACGATCAGGCGCCACAGCCGCTGCAACAGGCGGTACTGGCCGACGACCGCGCGCGTGTCCCAGGGGCGCGACACGTCCAGGGGGCCCATCGCCATCTCGTACAGGCGCAGGGTGTCCGCGCCGTACTCGTCGCAGATCTCGTCCGGCGTGACCGCGTTCTTCAGGGACTTGCCCATCTTGCCCAGCTCGCGCTTGACCGGCTCGCCCTCGAAGAAGAACTTGCCGTCGCGCTCCTCGACCTCGGCGGCCGGCACCGGGAAGCCGCGGCTGTCCCGGTAGACGTAGGCCTGGATCATGCCCTGGTTGTACAGCTTGTGGAACGGCTCGGCGGACGAGATGTGGCCCAGGTCGAACAGGACCTTCGACCAGAAGCGCGCGTACAGCAGGTGCAGCACCGCGTGCTCGGCGCCGCCCACGTACAGGTCGACGCCGCCGGTCGGCTGCCCCTCGCGCGGGCCCATCCAGTACTGCTCGACGGACGGGTCGACCAGCTGCTCGTTGTTGCGCGGGTCCAGGTAGCGCAGCTCGTACCAGCAGGAACCCGCCCAGTTGGGCATGGTGTTGGTCTCGCGGCGGTAGGTGCGCGGGCCGTCGCCCAGGTCCAGGGTGACGTTGACCCAGTCCTCGTTGCGGGAGAGCGGCGTCTCCGGAGAGGTGTCCGCGTCGTCCGGGTCGAAGGTCCGCGGGGAGTAGTCGTCGACCTCCGGCAGCTCCAGGGGCAGCATCGACTCGGGCAGCGAGTGGGCGATGCCGTCCTCGTCGTAGACGATCGGGAAGGGCTCGCCCCAGTAGCGCTGGCGGCTGAACAGCCAGTCGCGCAGGCGGAAGTTGACGGTGCCCTCGCCGATGCCGCGGGTGGCCAGCCAGCCGGTGATGCGGGCCTTGGCGCTCGCCACGTCCAGGCCGTCCAGGGAGATCTCCTGGTTCGAGGAGTTGATCAGCTTCGCCTCATAGGAGGAGAAGGCGTCGTCCCACGCGCGCGTGTCGGTGCCCCGGTCGTCCGACGGCTCCACCACGCAGCGCATCGGCAGGTTGAAGGCGCGCGCGAAGGCGAAGTCGCGGCTGTCGTGGGCCGGGACGGCCATGATGGCGCCGGTGCCGTACCCCGTCAGGACGTAGTCGGCGATGAAGACGGGGACCTGCTCGCCGCTGACCGGGTTGGTGGCGTAGACGCCGGTGAAGACGCCGGTCTTCTCCTTGGCGTCGGCCTGGCGCTCCACGTCGGACTTCGACGCGGCGAAGGCGCGGTACTTGGCGACGGCCTCGGCGGGCGTGGCGTGGCCGCCGGTCCACACCTCGTGCGTGCCCTCGGGCCAGGCCGCCGGGACGACCTTGTCGACCAGGTCGTGCTCGGGCGCCAGGACCATGTAGGTGGCGCCGAACAGGGTGTCCTGGCGGGTGGTGAAGACGGTGATCGCGTCGCCTTCGGTGCCCACGGGGAAGTTCACGCGGGCGCCTTCGGAGCGGCCAATCCAGTTGCGCTGCTGCAACTTGATGGCGTCGGGCCAGTCCAGCGCGTCCAAGTCGTCCAGCAGCCGGTCGGCGTAGGCCGTGATGCGCATGTTCCACTGGCGCAGCTTGGCCTTGAAGACGGGGAAGTTGCCGCGCTCGGAGCGGCCGTCGGCGGTGACTTCCTCGTTGGCCAGGACGGTGCCCAGGCCGGGGCACCAGTTGACGGGCGCGTCGGAGGCGTAGGCCAGGCGGTACTGGCTCAGTACGTCGGCGCGCTCGGCGGCGTCCAGCTCGCTCCACGCGCGCGTGGTGCCCGGTACGGCACGGTCACCGCTCTCGAACTGGGCGACCAGGTCGGCGATCGGGCGGGCCTTCGCGGCGTCGGCGTCGTACCAGGAGTTGAAGATCTGGACGAAGATCCACTGGGTCCACTTGTAATACTCGGGGTCGATCGTCGCGAACGAGCGCCGCTTGTCGTGCCCCAGGCCCAGCGCGCGCAGCTGGGCCTTCATGTTCTCGATGTTGGCCTCGGTGGACACGCGCGGGTGGGTGCCCGTCTGCACGGCGTACTGCTCGGCGGGCAGGCCGAAGGCGTCGAAGCCCAGGGTGTGCAGGACGTTGTGCCCGGTCATGCGCTGGAAGCGTGCGAAGACGTCCGTGGCGATGTAGCCCAGCGGGTGGCCGACGTGCAGGCCCGCTCCGGAGGGGTACGGGAACATGTCCATGATGAACTTCTTGGGCTTGGCCACCAGCGCGGCCTCCGCCTCGTCCCGCGCGGCCATGTCGCCGCTCGGGTTCGGCGCCTCATAGGTGCCGTCGGCGTCCCAGAAGTCCTGCCAGCGTGCCTCGATCTCGGCGGCCAGAGCGGCCGTATAGCGGTGCGGCGCGGCCACCTCGGAGGCGGCAGCAGAATTCGTCTCGCTCATGATCCTCAAAGCTCCATCGATCGTCTCTGCCTGCGGAATCGGCCTGTCGGGCCAAATAAAAATGCCCCTCGCACAGGAGGGGACGCCGCGCCGATTCCGACCGCGATTCACCGGCGGTCGGGACTGATCAGCGCGGCCCGCTAAGCAGAAGGCGTACGGCACGCATGGCGTCAGGGTACCGCAGCCCTCCCGCGGCCCGCGACGAGCTTCCCCTTACGCCGTCCGGGAGCCGCGATGCACCCCGTACTGCCGCCGCATTGCCGCCGACCCAGGCATTGGCCATGGGTTACTCCGCGTACCGCCCACTATCGGGGCAACACCAAGATCGTGTCGCACTTTGATAACAACGCAATAACTCAAATCCCGTACCCACCGGTATGGAGCGACTTAGCATGCGGCGGGACCGAACCATTTCGGAGCCGCCCCCATGAACCCTCTGCACCTCCACCGCAAGAGTGCTCTGCTCGGTACCGGAGCCCTGCTGCTGATACCCCTGCTCGTCCTCGCGGGCAGCGACGGCCTGCGGGACGCCCTCGACTTCACCACCGGCGTCCTCTCCCTGGTCTGCCTGACCGCCGCCGTCGTCTGGGGCCTGGTCGCCACGGACCGCCTGTTCCTGCATCCCCGACAGCGCCTGCTCGCCCAGGCCGTGCACCGCACCACCGCGATCGCCTCCGTCGGCTTCCTGCTGCTGCACGGCACCGTCAAGGTGGCGCTCGACCACGTGTCGCTGTTCGGCGCCCTCATGCCGTTCGGGCTCGGCGTCACCGGCAGCGCCGGACTCATCGGCCTCGGCTCGCTCGCGGGCCTGCTCATGCTCGCCACAGCTGTCACCGGCGCCCTGCGCAGCGCCTTCGCCTCTCCCGCGCGGATCGCCTCGCGCTGGCGGGCGCTGCACATGCTCGCCTACCCCGCCTGGTGCGCGGGGCTGGTCCACGGCCTGTACGCGGGCCGCCCCCCGAAGGGGTGGGTGGTCGCGCTGTACGCCCTGTGCCTGGCCGGGGTCGCCGGTGCCGTCGCCCTTCGCGCGGCGCCGCGCCCGGTCAAGCGGAAGGTCGCCGCCCGGATCCTCGCCCTGCTCGAACCGGAACGCGGCGCCGCGCCACGGCCGCACCGCGACGCCCCCCTGCGGGCCGAGCCGCCCGCGCGGGACACCGCCTCCACCCCGCTGCCCGGCACGACCGCCCCCACCCCCTCGCCGGAGCCGGTCGCCGGTATCTCGGCGGCCTACCGCGCGCTGGCCCCGACCGCTCCCCCGCACCCCACCGTCCCCCCGCCCCGCACCGACCCCGCCGGCCACTGGCCGACGCCCTGCCCACCACCACCCGCCGAATCGCCCTACATCGCGCCCCCGCCCACGTACGACACCACCCCCCAGCCCGTCTACGACCCCTCGTACGACGCGCCCCTCGGCCCCGCGTACGACAGCGGCCCCGCCACCGAACCACTGCCGAGGCCCTTCCAGGCCCCCGGCGCGGGCGAGCCCTGGAACGCCGCCACCGGAGGCCACCCGTGAACGCCTCGCTGCCCGATGTCCCGGAGGTCCGCGTCGTCGGCCTGCCCCTGCTCACCTCCGGCTTCGATCTCGTCGAACGCCTCGACCTCGGCATGCACCTGAAGGTCCACGGCCCCCTGGAACCCATGGCGGGCGAACCCCTCGCCCGCCTCGCCGAGCACATCGCGCTGCGCGGCCGGGGCGGCGCGGGCTTCCCCTTCGCCCAGAAGCTGCGGGCCGTCGCCGACGCGGCGATACGTCGCGGTATACGCCCCGTGGTCGTCGTCAACGGCAGCGAGGACGAGCCCGCCTGCCGCAAGGACACCGTCCTGATCAACCGCGCCCCGCACCTCATCCTGGACGGCGCACTGCTCGCCGCCGAGGCCATCGGGGCGCGCACGCTGGTCGTCGGCGTGACCCGCGACTCCACCGAGGCCTCCATGCGCACCGCGCTGGCCGAGCGGGGCCTCGGCAACCGGCGCGGCCCGGCCCTGCGCGCGCGCGTGCAGCGCAATCCCGTACGCATGGTCTCCGGAGAGTCCTCCGCCCTCGTCCGCTCGGCGGACGGCGGGCCTCCCCTGCCGCCGGGCCGCAAGGCGCGGACGTCCGACTCCGGAGTGGGCGGCGCCCCCACCCTCCTCTCCAACGCGGAGACCTTCGCGCAGCTCGCCGTCGCCGCACGGGCGGGCGCCGAACGCTACTGCCGCACCGGCCTGCGCGACGAGCCCGGCACGGTCCTGCTGACCCTCTCCGGAGCGGTCGCACGGCCGATGGTCGTCGAGGTACCCACCGGGGTGCCGCTGCGGTACGTCCTCGAACTCGCCGGCGCACCCGCGCTCCCGCAGGGCGTGCTGACGGGCGGCTATCACGGCAAGTGGCTCGACGGCATGACGGCGCACGACGCGGTCGTCTCACGCGCCTCCCTGGACGCCTGCGGCGGCGCGCTCGGCGCGGGCGCGATCCTGCCGATCGGCGCGGAAACCTGCCCGCTCGGGGAGTCGCTGCGGGTCGCGCACTGGCTGGCCGCCGAGAGCTCGGGGCAGTGCGGCCCCTGCTACCTCGGGCTGCCCGCGGCGGCCCGCGGCCTCGCCGACGTGCTCCAGGGCGGCGGGCCGACCGCCCTAGAGGCGCTGCGCGAGGTGACCCGGGCCGTGAAGTGGCGCGGCGCGTGCAAACACCCGGACGGCTCGGCGGCCTTCCTGGAGTCGTCGATCTCGGCGTTCACGGACGATCTGGCGGCCCACGTCCTGGGCGGCGGCTGCGGCCGCCCCGTCGCGGGAGTCCTGCCCCTCCAGGCGGACGCGCCCCGGGCGGAGCCCCCCAGTGGCCGCAAGCTCGCCGTCGACTGGACGCTCTGCCAGGGCCACGGGCTGTGCGCGGACATCGTCCCCGAACTCATCCAACTGGGCCCGGACGGCTTCCCCTCGGTGGCGGAGGCGTCCGTACCGCGCTACTCCGAAGCGCGCGCCACCCGCGCGGTGCGCCGCTGCCCCGCGCTCGCGCTGCGCATCGAGGAGGCCCCCAAGACGGCCCCGCCGACACCCCGGACGCTGCCGGCCGCGCTCCCGCCGGGCCGGGGCCGCCGCGCGCTCGGCAGCGGAAGGCAGTAGCGGCGGCCAGAGGAGTGTGACCCAGAAGGCCACGACAACGAAAGAGCGGGCCACCCGATCCGGGTGGCCCGCTCATATCCTGTGGAGCTAAGGAGAATTGAACTCCTGACCTCCTGCATGCCATGCAGGCGCTCTACCAACTGAGCTATAGCCCCTTGCTTGTCCGCCCGGTTTCCCCGGCGGCTCCGCCAACATTACACGGTCATACCCCTGCTCCACCAAATCGTTTCCGGTCTGGGCGGATACCGGGCGATACGCCCGGTACTGTCAGCCTCCGTGACCGTGCCCGTGTCCATGACCGCGCCCGCCGCCGCCCGTCGCCGGGTGCCGCTGGCCGCCGGGGGCTGTCTGCTCTCCCTCACGGCCTGCTGGCTCGCGCAGCGCGCCGCCGACGTCTCGATGATCGACCTGATGGTCTACCGGGCCGAGGGCGAGACGGTGCGCGCGGGCGGCGACCTCTACGCGCTGCGCGCCACCGACGCCCAGCTGCCCACCACCTACCCGCCGTTCGCCGCGCTGCTCTTCACCCCGCTCACGCTCCTCGACCCGGCGGACATGCGCACGCTCGCGACGCTGGGCAACCTGCTGCTCCTGATCGTCTTCGTGCACCTCTCCCTGCGACTGGTCCACGGCGAGCGGCACGCGCGCGTGGAGAGCGTTCTGTGGGCGTCCGCCCTCGCCGTCTGGTGCGAGCCGGTGTGGACGACGCTGCGCTACGGGCAGATCAATCTGCTGCTCGCCGTCCTCGTCCTGTGGGACCTGACGCGGCGCCCCGGTCACCGCTGGGCGGGCGTGGGCATCGGGGTGGCGGCGGCGGTCAAGCTCACGCCCGCGCTCTTCGGGGCGCTGCTGCTGCTCACGGGGGCCGCGGAGGCCGTGCGGCGCGGGCCGTGGCGGGCGGCCGTGCGCCACGCGTGCGTGGCCGCCGTCTCCTTCGCCGGTGCGACGGTCCTCGCGGCCGCCGTCCTGCCGTACGACTCGTGGCGCTTCTGGACCCGGATGGTCTTCGAGGCGGGCCGGGTCGGGTTCGCCGAGGACACCGCGAACCAGTCGCTGCGCGGCGTCCTGGCCCGGCTCCTGCACACCGGGGAGCCCGGTGCCCCCTGGGCCCTGGCCGCCGCCGCGGCCGGCACGCTCGGCCTCGCGGTCGCGGTGGCCGCCGCGCTGCGCGGGGAGCGCGCCCGGGCCGTCCTCGCCTGTGCGGCGACCGCGCTCCTGGTGAGCCCGGTGTCGTGGTCGCACCACTGGGTGTGGTGCGTGCCGATGGTGCTGCTCCTGGGGGCGGAGGCGAGGCGCCGGGGCGGCCGGCGGCGGTGGGCGGGCGCCGGGGCCGCGTCCCTGGTCTTCTGCTCGTACGCCCTGTGGTGGGTGCCGCACGGCGAAGGACGGCTCGAACTCGCCCAGAACCACGGGCAGATGGCGCTGTCCGCCCTCTACATAGTGACCGCTTTCGCGTTTCTGCTGGTGACGGCGGTGGCGGTCACGCGGTCGCGAACGAGTAGAACCGTTTGAGCGTGCAGTGTTCGTCCAGCAGCCGACCGTAGATCGGCTCCCCCTCGAGCTCGCGGTACGTCTCGATGGGGTCGCCTTTTATGATCAGCGCCCGTGCGCATTCCTCGCACCAGTACTGGTACTCCTGGTTGACCGGCTCCATGTCGCGGACGATCGGTGTGCCACTGCCGCACCAGTCGCACTTCCGCCTGTGTGCACCCATCGATCAGCTCCAGCTGTGGCCGCAGGCGGTGCACACGTACGAGATTCCGCCGTTGTCACCGAGCACTTGAGCGACGTGGGACGAGCCGCAGGAAGGGCAGTCGAGGAGCGTGCGGGGCACGGGCCGTTCTCGTACGTCCGCCGCTTCGGAGAGGCGGTCGACCTCTCCGAGGATGCTCGCAGGCATCGCGCTCTCCCTCCCGTCGGGCTGCGTCCCCTTCCGGCCGTCCGATTCTGCCACGGTCTGCGCGGACCGGGGTGAAGAGGTCGTGGCGGAGCACACAGAAAAATCCCGCCCCCTGGTGGGGACGGGATTTCCGGACTGTGGAGCTAAGGAGAATTGAACTCCTGACCTCCTGCATGCCATGCAGGCGCTCTACCAACTGAGCTATAGCCCCTTGCGTTCTTCCCGCTCGGCGGGCGAACAAGAAGAACTTTAGCCTGCGACCAGCCGGAATGTGAAATCCGGGTCCGGACGCCCGCCCGGGCCTCAGTCGTCGTCGCCGAGCACCGGCTCCGGCAGCGTGCCGGCGTTGTGCTCAAGGAGGCGCCAGCCTCGCGCGCCCTGGCCGAGGACCGACCAGCAGCAGTTGGTCAGGCCGCCGAGGCCCTCCCAGTGGTGGGGCTCCAGGCCGAGGAGGCGGCCGATCGTGGTGCGGATCGTGCCGCCGTGGCTGACCACCACCAGCGTGCCGTCCGCGGGCAGCTTCTCGGCATGGCGCAGGACGACCGGCGCGGCCCGGTCGGCCACCTCGGTCTCCAGCTCGCCGCCGCCCCTGCGCACCGCCTCGCCGCGCTTCCACGCCGCGTACTGCTCGCCGAAGCGGGCGATGATCTCGTCGTGCGTCAGGCCCTGCCACTCGCCCGCGTACGTCTCCCGGAGGGACTCCTCGTGCGTGACGGTGAGGCCGGTGACCGCGGCGAGCTCGGCGGCCGTGGCCGCCGCGCGCCTGAGGTCGGAGGCGACGATGGCGTCCGGCTTCAGGGAGGCGAGCAGCCGGGCGGCGCGCTTGGCCTGGGCGACGCCCGTCTCGGTCAGCTCGATGTCCGTGGAGCCCTGGAAGCGGCGCTCCAGGTTCCAGGCCGTCTGGCCGTGCCGCCACAGGATGATCCGGCAGCCGCGGTTGCTCACCGCAGCTCCCCGTCCAGGTCGGCCTCCTCCGCGGCCCGCTGCTCGGCGTGCTCGGCGGCCTTGCCGCGGGTGGCCTTGGCGTCCTCGGGCAGGCCGATCTCGGGGCAGTCCTTCCACAGGCGCTCGAGGGCGTAGAAGACACGCTCCTCGCTGTGCTGGACGTGCACCACGATGTCCACGTAGTCGAGGAGGATCCAGCGGGCGTCGCGGTCCCCCTCGCGGCGGACCGGCTTGGCGCCGAGCTGCTTGTTCAGCTGCTCCTCGATCTCGTCGACGATCGACTTGACCTGGCGGTCGTTGGGAGCGGAGGCGAGCAGGAACGCGTCCGTGATCGACAGCACGTCGCTGACGTCGTACGCGATGATGTCGTGCGCGAGCTTGTCGGCAGCCGCCTGGGCGGCGACGTTGATGAGCTCGATGGAGCGGTCCGTGGCGGTCACTAGAGAGCTTTCCTTCGGCTGGTGGATACACCCCAAGGGTCTCACGGACCGCCGACAGCGCCCCAGACGATTACGTCACCGCCTCGGGCGCCGCCCCTCTAGCCGGTGCGGTAGTCCTGTCCGAGGACCACGGAGACATCGGCGTTCGCCGCCGTCCTGCCCTTGCGGACGGCGCTCGCGGGCAGGCCGAGGGTCTTCGCGACCTCGGTGGCCTGCGCCTTCTTGCCCGCGTCGGCGTAGGTGACCTCCGAGGCGGGCCGGGCCGCGGAGCCCGTGCCGCCGTCGATGAAGGTGTAGCCGCCGTTGACCAGAGCGACCCGGGCGTCCTCGCCCGCCGTCTTCTTCCCCGAGGCGTTGCGCACCCCGACCCGCAGGGCCGCGCCCTCCTCCGGGCTCTTCACCGTGCCGCCGAGGATGTCCTTGACCACCGTCTCGCCGGCCTGCTCGGTCAGCGTGCCGTCCTGCCGCACCGGCAGCAGCGACGTCTTGTAGTCGCCGCCCTTGGCGCGGTCGGCGAGCTTGGCGAGGAAGGCGCCGAGGTCCTTCTCCTCCAGCGAGGGGTCGAGGATCTGCGCGAGCGACTGCACGGTGGTCGTGGCGGCCTGCGGGTCCGAGGAGAGCTTGCGCAGGACGCCCCGCATCACCTCTCCGAAGCGGTTCAGCTGGTCGGTCTCCGTCTCGCCGGGTGCGCGATAGGTGGCGTACGCGACGGCCATCGGCCCGCTCAGGGTCTGCTGCTCGCCCTTCTTGACGAGGGGCGCCTCGCCGTTCTTCGCCTTCGGGTCCGGCACATCCGTGTCGGTGTCGACGTCGATGTTGCCGACGAGCTCGACGAGGTTGTTCAGGTACGGGGTGTCGAGCCGCCAGGTGCCCTCGACCTGCGTGCCGAGCACCGTGTCGAGCGACTCGCGGGTGCCGGTCGAGCCGTCCTCGTCGACGGACTTGCCGAGCGTGGTCGCCGTGCCGTTGTCGTCCGTCACGGCGAGGGAGTTGGGCAGCAGGACGGTGGCGCCCTGCTTGGTGGTGGTGTTGTTCACCAGGAGCGCGGTGGAGGTGCCCTTGCCCTTGGTGTTGTGCAGGTGCAGGACGATCACGTCGCGCTTCTGCGGCCCGGCCGCAGCGCCCGCGCCGTCCTCGCCGTCCGACTGGCCGGGCAGCATGCCCGCGAACCACAGGTAGCCGACGCCGCCCGCGACCACCAGGGCGAGGGCCACGACGAGCGCGACGACCCGGGAACGCCCGCGCCGCTTGGCCTCCTCGCGCCGCTCGGTGCGGCTCTCGGTGAACTTCAGCCAGTCGATGACGTCTTCGGAGTCCTCGTCCGGCTCCTCGATGAAGGAGAACTGCTCGGTCTTGTACTCGGGTTTCGGTGCCGGTTCCGGTTCGGGCGCACGTTCGGGTTCCGGAGCCGGAGCCGGAACGGGAGCCGGAGCCGCTTGCGGCTGATACTGCTGCTGCTGAGGGACCCAGGCGGTGTCGTACGACGTCGTGGCGGCGCCCTGCGCGTCGTAGCCCTGCTGCTGCCCACCGGCATACGGGTCGTACGCGTACCCCTGGTACTGCTGGGGCATCTGCGGTTGCTGCTGCTGTTGTTGTTGCTGCTGCACCAGCTGGTACACCGGCTGCCCGTACTCGTCGTACCCGACGACCTGGTACTGGTCGGCCGCGTACTCACCCGCGTACTCGCCCGCATACGGGTCACTGCCCGCATAAGGGTCGTACTGTCGGTCGTTCACCGGTGCCCCTCTCGGCTCATTCGCCGCGGTACAGCTCACGCTTGTCGATATAACGCACCACACCGTCGGGCACCAGGTACCAGACCGGGTCTCCCTTGGCGACCCGCGCGCGGCAGTCCGTGGACGAGATGGCCAGGGCCGGCACCTCCACCAGCGAGACACCGCCCTTGGGCAGCCCGGGATCGGCCAGCGTGTGGCCGGGCCGGGTGACCCCGATGAAGTGCGCGAGGGAGAACAGCTCTTCCGTGTCCCGCCAGGTGAGGATCTGGCCGAGGGCGTCGGCGCCCGTGATGAAGAAGAGGTCCGTGTCGGGGTTGAGGGCACGCAGATCCCGCAGCGTGTCCGTGGTGTAGGTGGCCCCGCCGCGGTCGATGTCGATGCGGCTGACCGAGAACTGCGGGTTCTCGGCGGTCGCGATGACCGTCATCAGATAACGGTCCTCGGCAGGTGACACCTGCTTGTCGCTCTTCTGCCACGGCTGGCCGGTGGGCACGAACACCACCTCGTCGAGGTGGAACTGCGCGGCGACCTCACTGGCCGCCACGAGGTGTCCGTGGTGGATCGGGTCAAACGTTCCGCCCATGACGCCCAGGCGGCGCTTGCCGTTGCTCACCGGACCGGTAGGCATGTCCTGCTCTCCCATGCGTGCAGACCCTACCGGCCCGGTCGAGGGGCCCTGCTCCGGTCCCGGCCCTGTCTTAGCGGTCCCGGTTGAAGAGGGTGGTGATCCACAGGAGGAGCATGAGGACGACGAAGGCGCCGCCGCCGGTGAGGAGGGGGCTGAGGCTTTCGTGGTTGCCGCCGTGCTCGCCGCCCTCGGAGGCGAGAGTGACCAGCTGGGCGGCGTTGCTGTGGAGGCTCATCTCAGGCAGGACCTATCCGGAGGTGGGATGGACATAAAGATTTCCGGCCCATCGTAAGCGGGAGGCCCGTTCCGCCTTACGCCGACTCAGCCGTTGCGGTGGTCGACGTCTTCGGAGGCACCCTTGTCGGCCTCTTCGGAGGCACCCTTGCCGGCGTCCTCAGAGGCCTCTTCGGAGGCACCCTTGTCGGCGGCCCCGGCGCCCGCGCCCCCGGCCCCCTGCCGGTACCCGCGCAGCAGGAACCAGCCGACCAGTACGCATCCGACGACCATGACGATCAGCACGATCCGCAGCAGATTGCCCGGTCCCTGCTGCTCCGCGGCCTTCGCCGCCTCCGTGAGCCAGACGGCCCCAGGATTGTGCTCCATGACGGAAGACTCCTTCTGTGTGCTGCCCTGTCACGGTATCTCCGCCTAGGCTGGGCCCCACCTCGGGGGCAGGAGAGGACGAGACATGGGGGATGCGGCATGACCGACGACAACCACCACGGCGGGGGCCACGAGCGCGTGCCGAGCCGGCAGCGCAGGCGCTTCCCCGGCATCTCGTCACGGGCCTACGAGCACCCGGCGGACCGCTCGGCCCTGGTGGCCCTGCGCAAGCTGACCGGCTTCGACACGGTCTTCAAGGCGCTCAGCGGCCTGCTGCCCGAGCGGAGCCTGCGGCTCCTGTTCCTGTCGGACTCCGTGCGCGTGTCCGACGCGCAGTTCGCGCACCTCAACACCATGCTGCGGGACGCCTGTTACATCCTGGACCTGGAGAAGGTCCCGCCGATGTACGTGAACCAGGACCCGAATCCGAACGCGATGTGCATCGGCCTCGACGAGCCGATCATCGTCGTGACGACGGGCCTCGTGGAGCTGCTCGACGAGGAGGAGATGCGGGCGGTCGTCGGCCACGAGGTGGGCCACGCCCTCTCCGGACACTCCGTCTACCGCACGATCCTGCTGTTCCTGACGAACCTCGCGCTGAAGGTCGCCTGGATCCCGCTCGGCAATGTCGCGATCATGGCGATCGTGACGGCGCTGCGCGAGTGGTTCCGCAAGTCCGAGCTGTCGGCGGACCGCGCGGGGCTGCTGGTCGGGCAGGACCTGAAGGCCTCGATGCGCGGCCTGATGAAGCTCGCGGGCGGCAACCACCTGCACGAGATGAACGTGGACGCGTTCCTGGAGCAGGCCGAGGAGTACGAGGCCGGGGGCGACCTGCGCGACTCCGTCCTGAAGATCCTGAACGTGCTGCCCCGCACCCACCCCTTCGCCACGGTCCGCGCCGCCGAGCTGAAGAAGTGGGCCGAATCCCGTGACTTCCAGCGCATCATGGACGGCCACTACCCGCGCCGCGACGAGGACGGGGACACCTCGGTCTCCGACTCCTTCCGGCAGTCCGCCTCCGCGTACGCCGACGACGTGCGCAACAGCAAGGACCCTCTGATGAAGCTGGTCAACGACATCGCGGGCGGCGCGGGGGACCTCGGCGGCAAGCTGCGCGGGAGGTTCACGGGCCAGGGCGGCGGCTCCGGCACCGGCTCGGCGACCGACGACAAGCAGCCGTAACGGCCCGGGTCACGAGGGAGAGAGCGAGGGCTGGGCCGACGCCGCGAGGGATCCGCACAGCGCCGTCGCGTCCCCCGTCGCGTACGGATCGGTGCCGGCCGGGCCCGCCGCCTTCGCCTTCTGCCCGGCGAGCAGCGGGCGCAGGTGGTTCGCGGTCTCGCCGTCGCAGGCGAGGGGGCCCGCCTGAGTGGCGGAGGTGACCAGCTCGGCCCGGTGCATCCGCAGGTCGTCGCGGTCGAAGCGGAAGCGCAGCTCGCGGCGGACGGTGAACAGGGACGCCTCGGCGCGGGCCCCGTCGGCCGCCTTGCCCGCGGGCCGCAGCGCGTACACGAAGGTGTGGTCCGTGGTGACCTCCAGCGTGTTCCTGCCGGTCTCCTCGACGCGCATCGTGCCCTCGGTCCTGACCCGCTTGTCGGCGAGTGCGGTCCGTGCCGGGTCGAACCGCACCAGCCAGCCGGTGGCCGCGTGCCGCCCGTCGGCCGCCGGGTGCGCGAAGCTCCGGTCGAACTGGGCCAGTTGCCGCGGGTCGACCAGGATTCGCACGGGGCGCGCGGAGCCGCCGGTGAGGACGTCCGGGTCGAGTGAGGACGCGACCAGGTAGTCCTTGGCGGTGACCAGTGCGGCCATCACCTGACTGTCCGAGAAGTGTGAAGTGCGGCGCGCTCCGGGGAGGTTGATCCCGGCGGCGCCCGCCCTCAGCTGTGCGGCCGGGCTGCGTGCGTAGAGGCGGGCGACGCTGGTCGAGCCGGGCACGCGGCCCGCGGGTGCGAGCGGTATCACCGTCATGCGCAGCGGGTCGGGGCGCTTGGCCGCCGGGGACTGATACGGCTGTCGTACGCCCATGTAGATCGCCGTGCCGAAGGCGATGGCCATCAGCACGGCGAGGACGACGAGTTGGCGGGAGAGGCCCCGGTGGAGTCCGGGGCGGCGGCGCACGGCGCGTGTGTGGTCGTCCATGCGCTCCTGTGCGGAGAACTCCTGGAGGCGGGCAGCGCGCACGAACGATTCGTCGAAGACAACCGACCCGTACTCGTCCTCGCCACCGCCGGGAGCGCCGTCGGGCGCCCCTGCGGGTGGGTCTCCTGGCCCGCCCATACTTTCAGAGTAGGTCTCCGGGACGCCGGGTAAACGCCCTGGTACACGTCAAGTTCGGTCAACTCTTCACGGGGTGCGCGGCTCGGCGGGCACCGCGGACCTGCCGAACTCGGCGGAGACGGAGGGGCTGGGCGCCCTCTCCTTGCCGGCGCTCTGCCCGACCTCCGTCGAGGCGGGTGCGGGCACCTGCTCCTGACGGCCCGACGACGCTCCTCGGTAGACGGCCGTGAAGGCGAGGGCGACCATGCCGATGCCCATCACGAGGGCGAGCATCCAGGCGATGGGGCGGTGCCAGCGGATGTGGCCGGGGTGGCGGCCCGGGCGGCCGTACCCCTCGCCGCGGGCGATGTGTTCGTAGGCGTCGTCCAGGTCGTCGTCGCGGCCGAACTCGCTGCCGTCGTCGGGGCCGAGGCCGTCGTCGTAGAGCTCGTCGTCCGTCGCGTCGGGGCCACGCCCGCGGGTGCGCGCCCGGCGGGCCTCGGCCTCGGACGCCTCGGCGCGCGCCTGGGCGGCGGCCAACAGCCGTTCCACGGCGGTCGGTTCGTGTATCTCCGCGGCCCGTACGAAATCCTCGTCGAAGACCACGGAGGCGAACTCTTCGTCCGCACCCCCGCGGTCGCGGTCGTCGTCGGGCTCCCAGCCGTCAGGGAACGACGGCGTGCCCCCCACGTCCTCCGGCACCCCTCCAGCGTAGCCCTGGAGGGGGCGATTTGGGCAGCCGGAAAGGGAATTCAGCGGACGTGACCGTCGCCCGTCACGATGTACTTGGTGGAGGTCAGCTCGGGCAGCCCCATCGGGCCGCGCGCGTGCAGCTTCTGGGTGGAGATGCCGATCTCGGCGCCGAAGCCGAACTGCCCGCCGTCGGTGAAGCGCGTCGAGGCGTTGACGGCGACCGTGGTGGAGTCGACGAGCTGGGTGAAGCGGCGCGCGGCCTGCTGTGAGGTGGTGACGATGGCCTCGGTGTGCCCGGAGGCCCACAGCCGGATGTGCTCGACCGCCTGCTCCAGGGTGTCGACGACGGCAGCCGCGATGTCGTACGAGAGGTACTCGGTCTCCCAGTCCTCGGTGGTCGCGGGCACGACAGTGGCCTTGGAGGCGTCGCCGTAGGTGAGGACGCGCTCATCGGCGTGGACGGTGACGCCGGCCTCGGCGAGGGCGTCCAGGGCGCGCGGCAGGAACGCGTCGGCGATGTCGCGGTGCACGAGCAGCGTCTCGGCGGCGTTGCAGACGCTGGGACGCTGGGCCTTGGAGTTGATGAGGATGTCGACGGCCATGTCGATGTCGGCGGCGGCGTCCACGTACACGTGGCAGTTGCCGGTGCCCGTCTCGATGACGGGGACGGTGGACTCCTCGACGACCGTCTTGATCAGCGAGGCGCCGCCGCGCGGGACGAGGACGTCGACGAGGCCGCGGGCGCGCATCAGCTCGCGCACGGAGTCGCGGTTCTCGCCGGGGACGAGCTGGACGGCGTCGGCGGGCAGTCCCGCGCCGTGCACGGCGTCGCGCAGGACGCGCACGAGGGCGGTGTTCGACGCGTACGCCGAGGACGAGCCGCGCAGCAGGACGGCGTTGCCGGACTTGAGGCAGAGGGCGGCCGCGTCCACGGTGACGTTCGGGCGGGCCTCGTAGATGATCCCGACGACGCCGAGGGGGACGCGGACCTGGCGCAGGTCGATGCCGTTGGGGAGGGTCGAGCCGCGGACGACCTCGCCGACCGGGTCGGGCAGGGCGGCCACGTCGCGCACGTCGGCGGCGATGGCACGGACCCGCTCCGGGGTGAGGGTGAGGCGGTCGACGACGGACTCGCTGGTTCCGGCCTCGCGGGCACGCTCGGTGTCCTTGCCGTTGGCCTCGACGATCTCGGCGGTCCGCACTTCGAGGGCGTCGGCGATCGCGAGCAGCGCGTCGTCCTTGGCGGCGCGCGGCAGCGGGGCGAGCGTGGCGGCTGCGCCGCGGGCGCGGTAGGCGGCCTGGGCGACCGGCGAGAGGTTGTCGTAGGGCGAGACGGGAGAGAGCGACGTCATGCCCGCAGGGTAATCCCCGCACCCCGAGCGTTCACCCGGTGTTCCAGTCCCCGAGACCGGTGCGGTGGCCCCGTGGGACGACGGCTCAAAAGACGACGGCTCAAAAGGGGTGCACCCCGACGGGGGCGGCCGGTAACGGGCCGTAACCCTCTGCGATCCGTTGGTGGTATGTGTCGCGGCCGATCACTTCGAGCCCCACGATCTCCCACGGCGGCAACTGCGCGCTCTGCCGGTGCTCGCCCCACAGCCGCAGTGCGACCGCGGCCGCGTCGTGCAGATCGCGGGCCTCTTCCCAGTAGCGGATCTCGGCGTGGTCCGGCGCGTATCTGCTGGTGAGGAGAAAGGGGTGGTCGTGGGCGAGCTGTTCGAGGCCCCGCCTGAGCTCGTCGAGCGGGGCTTCGGCGCCCGAGACGCTCAGCGTGACGTGCCACAGCCGGGGCGCCGCCGCGCTCTCGCCCTCCTGGCTCTCGGCCGCGTCGCTCTCCCGCGCGCCGTGCGGCTCGTTCTCGTACGCCGTTCCCGCGGCGACGCTCGTCAGCGTCCGCTCAGCCGAGCCGCGGGACGCCGCCCCTGGGCGCACTCGTCTCACGACGGCCTCCTTTACGCAATGGTGGTGCTGATACGCAACGGTCGTGCAGAACTGTCTTCGACAAAGTTGAGCAGGCCAAGCAGTCCCGCGGGGCGGTTTTGGGGAGTTTCACCTTCCGCGCACCGGACGGCGCCGGCCGCCCGCGATGGTTTTCAGCCGGGGCGTGAGAGGCGGGTGGGACGGCCGGTCGGACGCGACCTGGGGCTTTCCGTGGCTATCCGTGGAGCAGGACCAGGTCGTCCCGGTGCACGACCTCCCGCTCGTACGCAGGTCCGAGTTCGCGTGCGAGATCCCGGGTGGAGCGCCCGATGAGCATCGGGATCTCCTTGGCGTCGAAGTTCACCAGGCCGCGCGCCACCGGCCTCCCCGCGGCGTCCCGCAGCTCCACCGGGTCGCCCGCGCCGAAGTCGCCCTCCACGGCCGCGATCCCGGCCGGCAGCAGCGACTTGCGGCCCTCCACGACCGCGCGCACGGCGCCCTCGTCGAGGGTGATCGCGCCCTGCGGCTCGGAGGCGTGCTGGAGCCACAGGAGCCGGTCGGCGGAGCGGCGTCCGGTGCGGTGGAAGTACGTGCCGGTGGCGCGGCCCGCGAGGGCGTCGCCCGCCTGGCTCGCGGAGGTCAGGACGACGGGGATCCCGGCGGCCGCGGCGATCCGCGCCGCCTCGACCTTGGTGACCATGCCGCCGGTGCCGACGCCCGCCTTGCCCGCGCTGCCGATCTCGACGTGCGCCATGTCGGCGGGGCCCGTGACCTCGTCGATGCGGGAGGTGCCGGGCTTGGCGGGGTCGCCGTCGTAGAGGCCGTCGACGTCGGAGAGGAGGACGAGGAGGTCGGCGTGGACCAGGTGGGCGACGAGGGCGGCGAGCCGGTCGTTGTCGCCGAAGCGGATCTCGTCGGTCGCCACGGTGTCGTTCTCGTTGACGACCGGCAGCGCGCCCATCGCGAGGAGCTGGTCGAGGGTGCGCGAGGCGTTGCGGTGATGGGCCCTGCGGGCCATGTCGTCGGAGGTCAGGAGGACCTGTCCGACGCGTACGCCGTAGCGCGCGAAGGAAGCGGTGTAGCGGGCCACGAGGAGGCCCTGGCCCACGCTGGCGGCGGCCTGCTGGCGGGCGAGGTCCTTGGGGCGCCGCGCGAGCCCCAGCGGGGCGAGGCCGGCGGCGATGGCACCGGACGAGACGAGCACGATCTCCCGCTCGCCGCCGCTCCTGCTCTTCGCCAGTACGTCGACGAGGGCGTCGACACGGTCTGCGTCCAGGCCGCCCGCCGCGGTCGTCAGGGACGACGACCCCACCTTGACGACGACCCGCCGGGCCTCTGCCACTGACTGCCTTGCCGCTGTCACGCTTTTCCCCAAGTGATCCGATGCTCCGGATGTGCAATCTACGTGGCGCGGGAAGGCGTATTCGAGTCAGAGGCAGAAAACGGCCTCGGGGTTCAGTCTTCTTTGCCCCTTTATCCGGTGATTGATGTCACGGAAGATTGCTAGGGAGCCACTGCGCGTCATACGGTCAGTGGTCGACTTCCCCCCAGTTTCCCTTCATCCCTCTTCATCCCCGCCAGGAGCCCACGCCCGTGCCCTCTGCCGGACTCGCCCCCCGACGACGCATCGTGCAGCTGTCAGCGCTGTTCGCGATGTTCGCGCTCTTCGCGACACAGCTCGCGACCGCGCTGATCCCCATCGTCCCGGTGTTCATCACCGCGGCCGCCGCGAATCTCGCGCTCGACATCTATCTGCAGTACAAGCAGCCGGGCCTCCTCTCCCTCCTTGGCAAGATCCGCTTCGACGTCACGGTGCGCCAGCTCCTGCGCGACATGCTGATCCTGGTCGGACTGCTGCGCATCGACGGCATAGAGCCGCTGGCCGAGCAGTCGCCGCTGACGATCTCGCTGCTCGGCTTCTACGCCCTGCACTTCGGCTGCCAGGCCGTCGCCGTGCTGGTGCGCCGCGCCCGCTCGCTGCCGATCGTCACCCGCAACATCGACGCGTCGGATCTGCACCTGACCGCGGCCCCGCCGCGGATCCTCTCCCGCCGCCAGGCCCACCGCCTGCTGACCTTCTCGGTCCCGACCACGGTCGGCCTGCTGCTCACCGCGGGCACCACCGACGCGTACTGGGGCGGCATCGGGCTCGCCGTCTCCATCACGCTGATGGGCGCCGGCGCGCTCTACCTCGCCACCTGGCTGCTGCCGAAGAAGCGGGCGAAGAACGACCAGAAGGTCATCGAGTGGCTCGACGCGTGGCTCGCGGAGTACAAGCCGACCGTCGCCATGTACTTCTCCGGCGGCACCACGTCCGCGTACCAGGCGAACATGTGGCTCTCCACGCTCGCCGCGCTCGACGGCAAGCCGCTGATCGTGCTGCGCGAGCGGTTCATGGTGCAGAAGATCGACGCGACCGACGTCCCGATCATCTGCTTCCCGAAGGTCGCCACGATGTTCTCCCTGGAGACGTCGACGCTGAAGATGATGCTGCACCCGGCGAACGCCGCGAAGACCTCCCAGGTGCTGCGCATCCCCACGATCAAGCACGCCTTCATCAACCACGGCGAGAGCGACAAGCTCTCCTCCTGCAACCCCTACGCGAAGGCGTACGACGAGGTGTGGGTGGCGGGCCCCGCGGCCCGCGACCGCTACCAGCTCGCGGACATCGGCGTGGACGACAAGGACGTGGTCGAGGTCGGCCGCCCCCAGCTCTCCCCGATCCGCCCGTACTCCGGCGCGCCCACCGGCCCGTACACGACCGTCCTGTACGCCCCCACCTGGGAGGGCTGGGACGGCAACCCCGGCAACACCTCGGTGGTCCTGGCCGGCGAGAACATCGTCCGTGAGCTCCTCGCCGACCCGGGCGTGCGCCTCCTCTACAAGCCGCACCCGATGACCGGCTCGCAGAACCCGGCGGCGGGCGCCGCCAACGAGCGCATCAAGGCGATGATCCTCGCGGCGAACGCGAAGCGCTCCGGCGCCCGTCCCGGCCCCGAGGCCGCCGCCGAACTGGCGCGGCGCACCGAGGAGCTCGACCGGCTGACCGCGCGGCGCTTCCGCAAGAGCGCGGACGAACAGGAGCGGATGATGCTCCAGAGCTCCCCGGACGGCGGCCAGCAGGCCGCCGTGGCCGCGGCGACGGCCGCGTGGGAAGCCGCGTTCTGGGCCTCCTTCCCCGAGTGGGAGCACCAGATCATCACCTCCTCGCGCCCGGCGATCTTCTCCTGCTTCAACCAGGCGGACCTGCTGATCAGCGACGTCTCCTCGGTCGTCTCCGACTGGCTCAGCAGCGAGAAGCCGTACGCCGTCGCCAACACGGCGGGCATGTCCGAGGCGGAGTTCCGCGCGAGCTTCCCGACGGCGTCCGCGGCGACGATCCTCACCCCCGAGGCGGACGGCGTGGCGGCCCTCCTGAAGGCCGTGCGCGCCCCGGAGCTCGACCCGCACGCCGAGGACCGCGCGGAGCTCAAGGAGCACCTCCTGGGCCCCTCCGACCCGCCTTCCCTGGTCCGCTTCAACGCCGCGGCCCTCGCCCTGAGCGCCAAGGCCGACGCCCGCCGCGCCCGCATGACGTCCCGCATCGACGCGGACATCCCGGGCCAGCGCGTCGCGGAGGAAGCGGCGGAGGAGATGGAGCAGGACCCGAACGAGTCGAACGAGCCGAACGGCGCGGAGGACTCGGTCACCGCGTGACCGTCCGCGCGACTGTCTGAGCGCATACGAAAGGGCCCCCGAGCCTGGATCCAAGCTCGGGGGCCCTTTCGTATGCGCTGCCTGCGCCGCCCTGGAGTACTAGAAGGGCTTGAAGTCGTCGTACTCCCGCTGGGCCTCGTCCCGCTCCGCCTCGCGGTCCCTGCGCCGCTGGGCGGCCGGCCTGGGCGCTTCCAGACGGTGGTCCTCGCCACGGCGGCCGAGCATCTCCGCGCCCGCCATCATCGTCGGCTCCCAGTCGAAGACGACCGCGTTGTCCTCGGGGCCGATGGCGACGCCGTCGCCGTTGCGCGCGCCGGCCTTCATCAGGGCCTCCTCGACGCCGAGGCGGCTGAGGCGGTCCGCGAGATATCCGACGGCCTCGTCGTTCTGGAAGTCGGTCTGGCGCACCCAGCGCTCCGGCTTCTCACCGCGCACGCGGTACAGCGGCTCGCCGCCGACCTCCTCGCGGGTGACCGTGAAGCCGGTGTCGTCGACGGCCTTGGGGCGGATGACGATGCGGGTCGCCTCCTCCTTCGGCTTCGCGGCACGCGCCTCGCCGACCAGCTCGGCCAGGGCGAAGGACAGCTCCTTGAGGCCCTTGTGGGCGACGGCGGACACCTCGAAGACGCGGTAGCCGCGCTCCTCCAGGTCGGGCCTGACCAGGTCGGCGAGGTCCTGTCCGTCCGGTACGTCGATCTTGTTCAGGACGACGATGCGCGGCCGGTTCTCCAGGCCCGCGCCGTACTCCCGCAGCTCGGCCTCGATGACGTCGAGGTCGGAGACGGGGTCGCGGTCGGACTCCAGGGTGGCCGTGTCGAGGACGTGCACGAGCACGCTGCACCGCTCGACGTGGCGCAGGAACTCCAGGCCGAGGCCGCGGCCCTGGCTGGCGCCCGGGATGAGGCCGGGCACGTCCGCGACGGTGTAGACGGTCGAGCCCGCCGTCACCACGCCCAGGTTCGGGACGAGCGTCGTGAACGGGTAGTCCGCGATCTTCGGCTTCGCGGCGCTCAGCACGGAGATCAGCGAGGACTTGCCCGCGCTCGGGTAGCCCACGAGTGCGACGTCGGCGACGGTCTTGAGCTCCAGGACGACGTCCCGGGCCTCGCCCGGCTCGCCGAGCAGCGCGAAGCCGGGGGCCTTGCGGCGGGCGGAGGCCAGCGCCGCGTTACCGAGGCCGCCGCGGCCGCCCTGGCCCGCGACGAAGGTGGTGCCCTGGCCGACCATGTCCGCGAGGACGTTGCCCTGCTTGTCGAGGACGACCGTGCCGTCCGGGACGGGCAGGACCAGGTCCTGGCCGTCCTTGCCGGAACGGTGGTCGCCGGCGCCGGGCTGGCCGTTGGTGGCCTTGCGGTGCGGGCTGTGGTGGTAGTCCAGGAGGGTGGTGACGTCCTGGTCGACGACCAGGATCACGTCGCCGCCACGGCCGCCGTTGCCGCCGTCGGGGCCGCCGAGCGGCTTGAACTTCTCACGGTGGACGGAGGCACAGCCGTGGCCTCCGTTACCCGCGGCGGCGTGCAGCTCGACGCGGTCCACGAAGGTGGTCATGGTTCGGTGCCTCCAGAAAAGAACGGAAATGTCTTACGTCTAACACGCGAAAGGCGGACCCTCTTCCCGACACCGGGAAGAGAGGTCCGCCCTCGCGAAGAACGTGTTCTACGGCAGCCTGGATCAGGCGACCGGAACGACGTTGACGACCTTGCGGCCGCGGTGGGTGCCGAACTCCACCGCACCGGCGTCCAGCGCGAACAGGGTGTCGTCCTTGCCGCGGCCGACGCCCGAGCCCGGGTGGAAGTGCGTGCCGCGCTGGCGGACCAGGATCTCACCGGCGTTGACGACCTGACCGCCGAAGCGCTTCACGCCGAGCCGCTGAGCATTGGAGTCGCGACCGTTCCGAGTGGACGATGCGCCCTTCTTGTGTGCCATCTTGTCTCAGTCCCTTACTTCGCAGCCGTGGGGATACCGGTGACCTTGATCGCCGTGTACTGCTGGCGGTGACCCTGGCGACGGCGGTAGCCGGTCTTGTTCTTGTAGCGAAGGATGTCGATCTTCGCGCCCTTGTGGTGGTCCACGACCTCGGCCTGGACCTTGATGCCGGCAAGGACCCACGGGTCGCTCGTCACGGCTTCGCCGTCGACAACGAGCAGGGTCGAGAGCTCGACCGTGTCGCCAACCTTGGCAGTGGAAATCTTGTCAACCTCAACGATGTCGCCGACAGCAACCTTGTGCTGGCGACCACCGCTGCGCACGATGGCGTACACGCGGATCTCTCTCTCGCTCGGAACGGGACCCCTGCAGTCCAGCCGCCCGCAGAAGCGGGACAGCCTCTCTCACGGCCCGGGGCCACGAGAGGAAATAGGTTTACAGAGGGCGGGCGTGCATAGGAACACGCCGACGGTCAAGGTTACGGGGCCGGTCCTGAAGGGTCAAACCAGCCCCGTACCCCCCGCTCAGGTGACCGGCTTCTCACCGTCCGGCGGCAGCGGCTTGACGCCCTTGCACAGGTCCGTCTTGTCCGCGCTGCCGGGCCAGGCCACGGCCCGCGTGCGGTCGAAGTGCGAGCGGTAGGTGTCGTGCACCGAGTCGTCGTCGATCTTGACGATCGCCTCGTCGTTCTCGCGCAGCGCGGGCGCGGTGTAGTTCTGCGACCCGGTGAAGGAGACCTTGTTCCGCTTGCCGTCGTACACGCCGTCGACCAGCAGGTACTTCGAGTGGATGATGTACGGCGTCGTGAGGCGGGCGCCGGGGCGCAGCGGGTCCCGGTCGTCGTTGTAGCAGCGCACGGACGGACCGCCCGACGCGTGCAGCTGCTCCCAGGTGCCCGGGGTGCCGCCCTGGCTCTTGGCGCTGTCCGTCTCCGCGTACAGGATGCTCACCGAGCAGCCGGCCTTCTTCAGCGAGACGAGCTTGTCGGCGATCTGCTTCCGCGTGATCTTGAAGATGGCGGCGCGGACCTTCGTGCGCTGCGTCACACCCGCGGAGTCCTTGTACGTGCACTTCACGTTGTTCAGGACCGAGTACATGGTGTCGGTCTCGTTGACCGTGCCGTTGCGCGGGAAGAAGTACGCCTTGTAGCGGCCGCTGCTGACCGTGCGGTAGTCCCAGTCGGCCCAGCGCTTGCCGAGCATGTCCGTGAAGTACTCCGCGTACGCGTCGTACATGGCGGGGTTCTCCGGCAGCAGCAGCGCGTCGTTGAAGAACTTCGTGTGCGCCGACGGCGTCGAGTTCGATGTCGTCTGCACGACCACGTCCCTGGCGCCCTCGACCTCCGAGAAGAGCCAGAACTTGTTGTGCATGATCGACTTGCCGTAGCTCGGGTTGCCCAGGCAGGACTTGCCGGTCGGGCAGAGGGCCACGAACGACGGCTTGGTCTTGTCGGTGCCGAGCGCCGACTTCAGTGTGGCGTACGAGGTGTTCGTCGGCCGGTCGCTTTTGCTGGTCTCGTCGAGCAGGACCTGGACGCGCACGCCGCGCTTCTTGGCGGCGACGAGCGCGTCGACGACCGGCGCCTCCCAGACGTGGTAGACCGCGACCTTGATCGTCGAGCCGGGCACGGCGGAGTTCGTCAGCTCGATCAGCCGGGTCCTGATGGCGTGCTGCTGGTCGACGGAGCCCTTGGGATCGTTGAAGATCGGCCCTTCCGTCCAGGTGGGCTGCGGGTCCGCCGACGCGGTCCCCATGGAACCCGCGGCCTGGATCCCCGCCGCCGAAAGGACCGTGGCCAGCGCCGCCGCCTGGCGGCCGCCCTTGACCGGTTTCACCGCACGGTGCCGTCCCGTGCCTCGCAGGCGCCCGTGCGCCATGTGTCATCCCTCCCCGGGCGAAGGCGCGCAGTCTCCCCAAACGCACGCACACGTCCCTGTTCATTCATCAGACCGCATGAGTTTTACAGGTATCCCCCCGGAGCTCAAAGAACGGCCGTCCCACTTCACGCTTTCGGGGTGTGCGACGCCGTTTCCAGGACACGGCGGTGCCCCCCGCCCGGCGTTGTCGCCGTGCGGGGGGCACCGGTCGCGAAGAGGTCAGTCCTCGCTGGTCGCGCTCGCGGAGACGCCGGACGGCGTCTGCTCCGCCGCCGCGGCCTTCTTCGCCGTCGCCTTCGACGCCTTCTTGGCCGTCGTCTTCTTTGCGGCCGTCTTCTTGGCCGCGGTCTTCTTGGCGGCCGTCTTGGTGGCCGCCGTCTTCTTGGCGGGCGCCTTCTTGGCCGCCTTGCGCGCCGTCTTCTTGGCCGGGGCGGCTTCCTCGGCGGGGGCCTCGGTCTCCGTCCCCGCCGTCTCGGCGGGCTTGTCGGCCTGCTTGTCAGCGGGCTTCTCGGCGGGCTTCTCCGTCGACGGGACGACCACGATGGCCGCCTCCGGGGACGCGGTCGGCGCGGTGGCCCTGCGCACCGCACGGCGGCGCGGACGCGGCGGCGCGGCGTCGGCGACGGGCGCCTCGGCGACGGGCTCGGACACCGGTTCGGCGACCGCTTCGGCGACCGGCTCGGCCTTGGGGGCCTCCACGACCACCTCGGCGCTGTCGGCGCCCTCCGCGGCCTTGGGCGAACCGGCCGGCGACGTCGCCTTGCGGACCGCGCGACGGCGCGTACGCCCCTTCGGCGCGGCGTCGTCCGCGGGAGCCTCCGCAGCCGCGGGGGCCGCCTCATGGGCCTCGTGGGCCTCCTGCGCCGCCTCGACGGCTTCGGGGCTGCCCACGATCGGGTCCTCGACGGCCGGGGCCACCGTGCGCGCGGTCTCGGCCTCGACGGCCGGGATCTCGGCGGCCTTGGCCTCCGCCTCGGCCTCGGCCTTCGCGGCACGCTCGGCGCGCTCGGCGGCCTTGGCCGCCCGCTTGCCTGACTTCTTCGCGGCCTTCGGAGCCTCCGCCTTCTCGGCGTCCGCCCGCGGGGCGTCGGCCTGCGCGGCCTCCTCCTCGGGAGCGGCCTCCGCGCGGGGAGCGCCCGCCGGAGCCGACGCGCGCCGCGTGGCACGGCGCCGCGAACGGCCGCGGGACGCGGCCGCCTCGGCCTCGGCCGCGCTGCTGTACAGCTCCTCGTCCGCGACGAACTCGGGCTCGGGCAGCGCCACCGGAGCGGCCACCTCGGCCGCGACCTCGGCCGCGGTCTCGGTCTCCGCCGAGTCGTCGGCCGACTCCACCTCGTGCGTGTGCTCGTGGCCGTGGTCCTGGTGGTCCGAGCCGCCGCGGCCGCGCTTCTTGCGCTTGCCGCCGCCGCCCACGGAGGTGGGCTGCTCCATGTGCACGATGACGCCACGGCCGTTGCAGTGCACGCAGGTCTCGGAGAAGGACTCCAGGAGGCCCTGGCCGACGCGCTTGCGGGTCATCTGGACCAGGCCCAGCGAGGTGACCTCGGCGACCTGGTGCTTCGTACGGTCCCGCCCGAGGCATTCGAGCAGGCGCCGCAGGACCAGGTCCCGGTTGGACTCCAGGACCATGTCGATGAAGTCGATGACGACGATGCCGCCCAGGTCGCGCAGGCGGAGCTGGCGCACGATCTCCTCGGCCGCTTCGAGGTTGTTCCTCGTCACGGTCTCTTCGAGGTTGCCGCCCTGGCCGGTGAACTTGCCGGTGTTGACGTCGACGACGATCATCGCCTCGGTCTTGTCGATCACCAGCGAGCCGCCGCTGGGCAGCCAGACCTTGCGGTCCAGGGCCTTCGCGAGCTGCTCGTCGATGCGGTACGTCGCGAAGACGTCGACCTCGGACGTCCACCGCGAGAGGCGGTCCGCCAGGTCGGGCGCGACGTGCGAGACGTAGCCGTGGATGGTCTCCCACGCCTCGTCACCGCTGACGATGACCTTGGAGAAGTCCTCGTTGAAGATGTCGCGGACGACGCGGACCGTCATGTCCGGCTCGCCGTACAGCAGGCTGGGCGAGCTCGTGGAGATCGCCTTCGCCTTCTTCTGGATGTCCTCCCACTGGCCCTGGAGCCGCTCGACGTCGCGGCGCAGCTCGTCCTCGCTCGCGCCCTCGGCGGCGGTGCGCACGATGACGCCCGCGTCCTCGGGGACGATCTTCTTGAGGATGGTCTTCAGACGCGCGCGCTCGGTGTCGGGCAGCTTGCGGCTGATGCCGGTCATGGAGCCCTCGGGCACGTACACGAGGTAGCGGCCCGGCAGCGAGACCTGGCTGGTCAGGCGGGCGCCCTTGTGGCCGATCGGGTCCTTCGTGACCTGCACGAGGACCGACTGGCCGGACTTGAGGGCGGACTCGATGCGACGGGGGCCGTTGGCCATGCCGAGCGCCTCGAAGTTGACCTCACCGGCGTACAGGACGGCGTTGCGGCCCTTGCCGATGTCGATGAAGGCGGCCTCCATGGACGGCAGCACGTTCTGGACCTTGCCCAGGTAGACGTTGCCGACGTACGAGGTGGCCTGCTCCTTGTTGACGTAGTGCTCGACGAGCACGTTGTCTTCCAGGACGCCGATCTGGGTGCGCTCGCCGTTCTGGCGGACGACCATCACGCGCTCGACGGCCTCGCGGCGCGCCAGGAACTCTGCCTCGGTGATGATCGGCACGCGGCGGCGGCCCTGCTCGCGGCCCTCGCGGCGGCGCTGCTTCTTGGCCTCCAGACGGGTCGAGCCCTTGATGGACTGGACCTCGTCGGCGCCGGTGCCGGGCTCGCGCTCGGTGTCCTTCGCGCGCCGCTCCCGCGGCTCACGGACCTTCACGACGGTGCGCTCGGGGTCGCCGTCGGCCGGCTCGCCCTCGGCCGAGTCACCGGCGCGGCGACGGCGGCGACGGCGGCGACGGCTGCTGCTGGAGCCGGATCCGTGGGACTCCGACTCCTCGGCGTCCTCCGCGTCCTGCTCCGCGGTGTCCTCTGCGTCCTGCTCCGCCTGCTCGGCGGCGACGGTGTCGTCGACGTCGGAGTCGTCGGCATCCTGGGCGGGGCGCGCGGAGTCCTGCTGCTCGGCGTCCTGGTCGGTGGCGTCACCGCGGCGACGGCGACGGCCACCGCGACGGCGACGGCGGCCCTGGCGCTCGCCGGACTCCTCCGTGTCGTCGTCGGAGTCGGCCTGGTCGACCTGCTCGGCGGCGTCCTCGGGCTCGTCGGCGGGCTGCTCGGCGGCGGCCTTGACGGGCTCGCGCTCCTCGACGGCGGGCTGCTCGTCGGCGGCACGGCGGCGACGGCGCCTGCGCGGCGTCGTCTCCTCCTCCACCGCGGCGGCGGGCTCGGCGCTCTCCTCAGCGGCCTCGGCGGCGGCCGCGGCGGCGGCGCGCTCCGGGGTCTGGAACATCGGCTCGGCGAACACCGGCGCCTGGAAGACGGCGACGGCCGGGCGGGGCTTGCGTCCGCCGTCCTCGCCGGACTCCTCGGCGCGCTGGGCCCTGCGGGCCTTGTGGCCGGACGGCGCGGAGAAGCCGGTGGCCGCGGCCTTACGGGTGGCGCGGCGGCGACGGCCACGGGGCTCGTCGTCGGCGACGTCGGCGGCTTCCTCGACCGGGGCGGCCGGGGCCTTCTCGGCGCCGGCCGGCTGCTCGGCGAGCTTGGCGGCGACCTCCCGCTCGGCGGCCTGCGGGGCGGCGGCGGGAGCCGAGGCGCTGCGGGTGGCGCGGCGGCGCGTACGACCCTTCGGCGCGTCCTCTTCGGCGACAGGCTCGGCGACCGGCTCGGCCTGCGCGGGGGCCTCCTCGACGACGGCAGCAGGAGCCGAGACGCTGCGCGTGGCACGGCGACGCGTACGGCCCTTGGGCGCGTCCTCCTCGGCCACCGGCTCAGCAACGGGCTCAGCCTGCGCGGGGGCCTCCTCGACGGCCTTCGTGGCAGCGGCGGGAGCCGAGGCGCTGCGGGTGGCACGGCGACGCGTACGACCCTTCGGCGCGTCCTCCTCGGCCACCGGCTCAGCAACGGGCTCAGCCTGCGCGGGGGCCTCCTCGACGGCCTGCGGCGCGGCGGCGGGAGCCGAGGTGCTGCGCGTGGCACGGCGACGCGTACGACCCTTCGGTGCGTCCTCCTCGGCCACCGGCTCAGCGACCGGCTCGGCCTGCGCGGGGGCCTCCTCGACAGCCGCAGCCGTCTCGTCGGCGGCCTGGGGCGCACCGGCGGGTGCGGAGGCGCGGCGGGTCGCACGGCGGCGCGTGCGCGGGGCGGGGGCGGCCTCCTCGGCGGTGTCCTGCTCCGGCGCGGCGGGCGCGGGGGTCTCGGCGACGGGCTCGGCCGCCTCCGCGGTCTGCGGGGCACCGGCGGGCGCGGAGGCACGGCGGGTGGCGCGGCGGCGGGGGCGGGCGGCCGGTGCGGCCTCGGCCGCGGGCTCGGCGACCGGCGCCGGGGCCTCGACGGCCTCGGTCGTCTCCTCGGTCTCCGCGGCCTCGGGGGCCTCTTCGGCGGCGGGGGCGGCCGTTATGGCCGGGGCCGCGGCTTCGGCGGCACCCGTCGGCGGGCCCGCCGGACGCGACGCGGCACGGCGCCTGCGGCGCGGCGGCAGGGTGTCGCTCGGGGTGTTGTTCTGCGAACCCTCAGTGGGGTCGTTCGGCTCAAGCATGCGGGCTGTTCTCCCGTCACGCTCCCGGGCGCCGCGCCTGGTCCGGTGATGTCCGCGGCTCGCGCTGTGCGCGGGGCCGCCATCCGGGGGCGTGGGCGCCGCACGGGAGCTCTATGTCTTGTCTCGCCGGTTCCGTACGCCCATGTGCGGACGGCCTGGCGAAAGTCTCGGTCAGTGCGCTGCCCGACCCAGGTGGCTCCCGAGTACGAGGGCTGCGCGTCGACGTACGTCCCTAACGGGGGCCTTCCGGCGCCGGCGCCTTCGCGGCGGCAGGTACGGCGGCCGTGGGTGGGGCGGCCGTGTCTGCCTCGCGGTCGGGCGCGAGCGGGTCGGTCACCGTGCCGGTCTCTTCATCGAAAAGCCCCTGCGCCAGCCTGGTCACCGCTGCGGGGACCGGCGGCGCCAGGTCGGCCACAGCTCGGAGACCGGACAGGACGTCGTCGGGTCGTACGGCAGGTGTCACGTGCCGAACAACCAGCCGCAGTATCGCACAGGGCTTGTCGGTCGGCCTATCAGCGTCGTGAGCGACTGGTTCGCCGTCGGCGAGTGCGAGGCTCACGACGGCCTCGCGTGCGTCGAAGGTACGCATGCCGTTCTTCGTGCGGCGCTGGACCTCGACCTGCTCCGCCGCCGTGAAGGCGGCGGCGGCGCGCTCCGCATCCGCGGGCTCCACACCGACGAGGCGCAGCTCCCAGACGGAGGCCGTGAGGCGGTCGGCGAGGCCCGAGGTGCGGGCCTCGACGGCGTCGACGATGTCGAGCCCGGCGGGCATCGACTCGTCGAGGAGCTCACGGAGCTTGTCGGGGTCGCGCGGCGCGGTGAGCGCGATCTCCAGGTACTCGGCCTCACTGCCCGTGCCGGTGGGTGCGGCATTGGCGTACGACACCTTCGGGTGCGGGGTGAACCCCGCCGAGTACGCCATGGGCACCTCGGCGCGGCGCAGCGCACGCTCGAAGGCGCGCTGGAAATCACGGTGGCTGGTGAACCGGAGGCGGCCGCGCTTGGTGTAGCGCAGTCGGATGCGCTGCACCGCGGGTGCGGGCGGCGGGCCTACGGGCTGTCGCTTGCCCAGTGTCGTCAGTCCTTCATGAGTGCCGTCGTACTGCTACCTAGAGTACGTGTCTCGGGCGCGTCAGGTTCCCGCCGGGCCACCGGTACGGGCACCGGCTCCCTCGGGGCGCCGAAGAGCATCCGCCGGACGTCGGCCCTGGCCTGGCGCACGCTGTCGCGCGCGGACGCGAGGGCCTGCCGTGCGGTGCGGCCGACGCTCCGGGCGGCCGCGGCGGCGGGCCGCCAGATCGCGTCGCGGACCGCGTGCCCGACGGGCGTGAGGATCGAGCGGTACGCCCACCGCACCGGCTCGACGAAGATCCACCGCAGGAGCTTGCCGAGGAAGCGGCCGACGGCGAGGGAAATGTGCCCGGCGATCCGCCAGGCGTGTCCGAACGCGGCGCCGACCTCGCGCGCGACGACGGCGATCGCCCGCCCGACCGGGGCGAGCACCCACCGCCACACGGCGACGGCGGGCACGACGAAGATCCAGCGGAACAGCGTCGCGATGCCGTGCCCGACCGGGGTGAGCACGGACCGGTACAGCCAGACGGCGGGCACCACGACCAGTGTCCGCACCAGCCAGGCGAGCGCGACGCCGACCGGCACGACCACGTACCGCCACAGGCCCACCCACGGCCAGACGAAGACCGCCTTGAACAGCCACACCAGGACGGTGCCGATGCCGCGCCCGGCAGCGGCGGCCCCGGCGCCCAACCACCGTGCCAGCCGGCCGAATCCGTGGCCCATCGGTGTCAGCACGCGCGCGTACAGCCACTCGGCGGGGATCACGAACAGGACCCGTCCGAGCCAGGCGATGCCGCGGCCGACGGGCGTGAGCACGCGCGCGTACAGCCACACCGCGGGGACCACGATCAGCATGCGTCCGAGCCAGCCGAGACCCTTGCCGACCGGCACGAGCACGTACCGCCACAGGCCCACCCACGGCCAGACGAAGACGGCCTTGAACAGCCAGGTCAGCACCGTGCCGATGGCGAGTCCGACGGGCCGCAGCACGGTGCGGTGGACGAAACGGCCGCACACGGCGAGCGCGTCCCACACCAGGCGCACGGGGACGACGAGCACGAGCACGACGATCCGCACCGGGATGCGGATCGCGACGGCGAGACACCCTTCGGCCTGCGGGGGCTGCCGGTCGGTCCGCCCCTGCGAGGGCTGCGGGACAGCCTCGTGGTGAGGCCGTTTTTCCAGGTCCATGTAGTCCTAGACGCTCTTGGCGCCGGTTCGGATCCAGTACCGCAGCTTGCCGCCCCGTTCGTCCTCGAACGTGCCGCCCGCCGCCTCGATGACCTTGCGCGAGCCGGTGTTGTCGGTGTCGCAGGTCACCAGGACGGATGCCAGGCCGAGCCGGGCGGCGTACGGGAGGCAGCCGAGCAGCATGCGGGTGGCGTGGCCGCGGCGGCGGGCGGTGGGGCGGACGTCGTAGCCGATGTGGCCGCCGTACTCGCGCAGGAAGCGGGTGGCGACGGTGTGCCGGATGGCCAGCCGGCCGAGATAGTCGGCGCCGTCGACGTACCAGAGGGTGGTGACGGGCACGGAGTACGGCTCGGCGGGGTGGACCGCGGCGCGCACCTCGGTCACGTACCGCTCGAAGACCGCGGGGTCGTGCCACTTGTCGCCGTAGTCGCGCAGGGCGCGGCCGAGCGTCGTGTCGTCGTCGGGCCCGCCCTGCCCCTCGGCCCGGAACTCCTCCATCGCAGCGATGAAGGAGTGGTGCACCAGGCCGGTGGGCGGGGCGAGTCGCGGCACGTACGGCTACTTGACGACCGTGAGCGGCAGGAGCTTCTTGCCGGTGGGGCCGATCTGGATGTGCGTGTCCATCTGCGGGCAGACACCGCAGTCGAAGCACGGCGTCCAGCGGCAGTCCTCGACCTCGGTCTCGTCGAGCGAGTCCTGCCAGTCCTCCCAGAGCCAGTCCTTGTCGAGACCGGAGTCCAGGTGGTCCCAGGGCAGGACCTCCTCGTACGTACGCTCACGCGTGGTGTACCAGTCGACGTCGACGCCCATCTCGGGCAGCGTCTTCTCGGCGCACCGCATCCAGCGCTCGTAACTGAAGTACTCGCGCCAGCCGTCGAAGCGGCCGCCCTCTTCGTAGACGGCGCGGATGACGGCGCCGACGCGGCGGTCGCCGCGCGAGAGGAGGCCCTCGACGATGCCGGGCTTGCCGTCGTGGTAGCGGAAGCCGATCGAGCGGCCGTACTTCTTGTCGCCGCGGATCTTGTCGCGGAGCTTCTCCAGGCGGGCGTCGGTCTCCTCGGAGGAGAGCTGCGGGGCCCACTGGAAGGGGGTGTGCGGCTTGGGCACGAAGCCGCCGATCGACACCGTGCAGCGGATGTCGTTCGAGCCGGAGACCTCGCGGCCCTTCTGGATGACCTTCGTCGCCATGTCGGCGATCTGGAGGACGTCCTCGTCGGTCTCGGTGGGCAGGCCGCACATGAAGTACAGCTTCACCTGGCGCCAGCCGTTGCCGTACGCGGTCGAGACGGTGCGGATGAGGTCTTCCTCGGACACCATCTTGTTGATGACCTTGCGCATGCGCTCGGAGCCGCCCTCGGGGGCGAAGGTCAGGCCGGACCTGCGGCCGTTCCTGGTGAGCTCGTTCGCCAGGTCCACGTTAAAGGCGTCGACGCGGGTCGAGGGGAGGGACAGGCCGATCTTGTCCTCCTCGTACCGGTCGGCGAGGCCCTTCGCGACGTCCGCGATCTCGCTGTGGTCCGCGGAGGAGAGCGACAGCAGGCCGACCTCTTCGAAGCCGGTCGCCTTCAGACCCTTGTCTACCATGTCGCCGATGCCGGTGATGCTTCGCTCCCGCACGGGGCGCGTGATCATGCCGGCCTGGCAGAAACGGCAGCCGCGGGTGCAGCCGCGGAAGATCTCCACGGACATGCGCTCGTGGACGGTCTCGGCGAGCGGGACGAGGGGCTGCTTGGGGTAGGGCCACTCGTCGAGGTCCATGACGGTGTGCTTGGACACGCGCCACGGCACGCCGCTGCGGTTCGGGACGACGCGGCCGATGCGGCCGTCCGGGAGGTACTCGACGTCGTAGAACGCCGGGACGTAGACCGAGCCCGTCCTGGCCAGGCGGAAGAGGACTTCCTCGCGGCCGCCGGGGCGACCCTCCGCCTTCCAGGCGCGGATGATCTCGGTCATGTCGAGCACGGCCTGCTCGCCGTCGCCGATGATCGCGGCGTCGATGAACTCGGCGATCGGCTCGGGGTTGAACGCGGCGTGGCCGCCGGCGAGCACGATCGGGTGGTCGACGGTGCGGTCCTTGGACTCCAGCGGGATGCCCGCGAGGTCCAGGGCCGTCAGCATGTTGGTGTAGCCCAGCTCCGTGGAGAAGCTGAGCCCGAAGACGTCGAAGGCGCCGACGGGGCGGTGCGAGTCGACGGTGAACTGGGGGACCCGGTGCTCGCGCATCAGGGCCTCCAGGTCGGGCCAGACGCTGTAGGTGCGCTCGGCGAGCACGCCCTCGCGTTCGTTCAGGACCTCGTAGAGGATCATGACGCCCTGGTTGGGCAGGCCCACCTCGTACGCGTCCGGGTACATGAGCGCCCAGCGGACGTCGCAGGATTCCCACGGCTTGACGGTGCTGTTCAGCTCACCGCCGACGTACTGGATGGGCTTCTGCACATGCGGGAGCAGAGCTTCGAGCTGTGGGAAGACCGACTCGGCAGACATCGCGAACCTTCATGAGCGGGCAGGGGTGACCATCAAGCGTACCCCGGCGCTCAGCCGCCCAGTGCCGCCCGCACCTTCTCCCCGGACGCCTCGGCCCACACCCCCGGCAGCTCGCGCTCCCGGTCGGCGCCCGCCGCCTCCTCCTGGCCGTACAGCAGCCCCCAGGTGAACGCGGACTCCCCCGCGAGGTGCGCCTGGATCGCCAGGGCGCGCAGGGCCTCGCGCGCGACGACGCTGTCCTGGTGGTCGCCGAGCACGGTCTGCACGGCCTTCATCCGCCTGGCGAACCGCTTGGCGGGCTTGCCGAGCGCGGGCACCGCCGACTCGCCCGCGTACCTGGCGCGCTTGGCGGCCTTGCGGGCGTCGTGCAGGGCGAGGTCGCGCTGCTTGCCCGGCGGCAGTTGCAGGGCGTGCTCGACGCGGGCGGCGAGGCGGGCGTAGTCCTTGAGGGCCGCCTTGGGGAGCGCTTTCGCGGGGGGCGCGGAGGCGGCGGGACGCAGCGGGGGCGCGGCGAGCAGGGCGTCGAGCTTGTCCAGGAGGGCGAGGTAGCGCTTGCTGTCGAGGACGGCGACCGTCCTGCGCCGGGATCCCGCGCTGCGGGCGACGTTCCAGATGCGGAGGCGGCCGCGCACCGGGCCGAGGAGGAGCGTCCTCGGCAGCGCGTCGATGCGGGTGGTGAGCCGCTCGGCGAGGACTTCCTGGTCGCGGTCGACGCCGAGTTCGCCCGCGAGCCACTTGAGCTCGTCGCCGACGGGGTCGGTGGCCGTCCGGTCGAGGAGCTTCCGGTACGACTTGAGTGCGCTGCGCATCCGGCGGGTGGCGACCCGCATCTGGTGCACGGAGTCGGGCAGGTCGCGGCGGACGGCGGGGTCGAGCGAGACGATCGCGTCGCGCTGGGCGCGGAGGTAGGCGAGGACGTGGTCGCCCGCGGTGCCCGTGCCCTTGCCGACGGCCGCGTCGACCGCCTCGGCCACGGCTTCGCCCTTGCCGGCCTTCTTGCCGCTGCGGGTCGCGGTCTCGGGCTCGGCCTTCTCCGTGCCGCTCTTCTTCGTCCCGCTCTTCTGCGTCCCGCTCTTTTTCGTCGTGCTCTTCTGCGGCGCGGTCTCCTGCGGCGCGGTCTCCGCCAGTGCCCTGGCCAGCTTCGACGGCGCGGAGGAGCGTCGCGCGCCCGCCTTCTTCAGCTTCTTCTCGACCCTGTCGAGGATCGCGGGGTCGCCGCCGTCCGCCAGCTCCACCTCGGCCTCGGACCATGCGGCGGTGCCGGTGCCGCCGTCGAGCCGCTCGGCCCGCACCTCGTCGATGCTGACCTCGGCGAGCAGAGTGCCCTCGGCGTCGAGGAGGTGGCACAGGTTCCTGGCGGACCGGAGCCTGACGACGGGGACCAGTTCGGCCTCGCGCACCCGGGAGCGCACGAGGCCGGCGAGGGCGCGCGGCACCGTGTCCGAGAGCGGGGCGTGGACCTCGTCGCGCACGCCCTCCGCGAGGGAGACCGGCAGCTTCAGGTGCCAGCCCGCGTCGTCGCCGCCGGTGCGCCGCCGCAGCGTGACCGACCCCGCGGCGAGGCGCTGGTCGGGGGTGTCCCAGTAGACGGCGTCCAACTCGACGACGCCCCTGTCGACGACGTCCTCGACCCCGGCGACGCCCGACAGGTCGGGCAGCGTCGCGCCCGCCCCGACGTCGTACTTCCGCTCGATCTCGCGCTTCGTCTCCGCCATGAATTGAATCTAGACGCGAAACGCGAGGCCAAACATGCCCGCGACGGGACTTCCGGCAGGGCTACGCGGACATCGGCCGCTGCACCTTGATCGACTGGAGCAGTCCGACGGCCACCCAGACCGCGAACATCGACGAGCCTCCGTAACTCACGAAGGGCAGCGGAAGGCCCGCGACCGGCATGATGCCGAGGGTCATCCCGATGTTCTCGAAGGCCTGGAAGGCGAACCACGCGATGATGCCCGCGGCGACGATCGTGCCGTAGAGCTCGGTGGTCTCGCGGGCGATGCGGCAGGCGCGCCACAGGACGACGCCGAGCAGGACCAGGATGGCGCCCGCGCCCACGAAGCCGAGCTCCTCGCCCGCGACGGTGAAGACGAAGTCGGTCTGCTGCTCGGGGACGAACTGGCCGGTGGTCTGGGAGCCCTTGGTCAGTCCCGTGCCGGTCAGGCCGCCCGAACCGATCGCGATGCGCGCCTGGTTGGTGTTGTAGCCGACGCCCGCCGGGTCGAGGGCGGGGTTGGCGAAGGCGGCGAAGCGGGCGATCTGGTAGTCGTCGAGGACGCCGAGCTGCCATATGGCGATGCCGCCGGCGACGCCGGCGCCGAGCAGTCCGAACACCCAGCGGTTGGAGGCGCCCGAGGCGAGCAGCACCCCGAGCACGATCATCACCATCACCATGACCGAGCCGAGGTCGGGCATGAGCAGGACGATCATTATCGGGACGGCGGCGAGGCCGAGGGCCTGCACCACGGTGCGGTGGTCGGGGTGCTCGCGGTCGCCCGCGTCGACGCGCGCCGCGAGCAGCATCGCCATGCCCAGGATGATCGTGATCTTCACGAACTCGGAGGGCTGGAGCGAGAAGCCGCCGATCACGAGCCAGGCGTGGGCGCCGTTGATGGTGGCGCCGAGCGGGGTGAGGACGAGCAGCACCAGGAAGACGGAGATGCCGTAGAGGATCGGCACGGCCGTGCGCAGGGTGCGGTGGCCGAGCCAGATCGTGCCGGCCATCAGCGCGAGCCCGATGCCGATGTTCATGACGTGCTTGAGCAGGAAGGCGTACGGGTCGTCGCCGACGAGTTCCGTGCGGTTGCGGGTCGCCGAGTAGACGAGCGCGGAGCCGATCACGGAGAGCGCGAGGGCGCAGAGCAGTATCACCCAGTCGAGCCGGCGGACCACCGAGTCGCGGGCGAGGAGCCGCGACATGCCGGAGCGCTCGGGTCCGTATCCGGAGACGGAGAAGCCACTTCCGGTCATCAGTCCCGCCTCCAGTTCGCCGGGGCACCGGCCAGCTCCTGCTGCTCGGTCGGCTCCTTGGGCGGCTCGGGCTTGTACGGCTTGATCTTCGGGGAGTGGATGGAGCCGTCACCCTTGATCCTGGGCAGGGACTTCTGCGGCTCGGGCAGGAGGGCCTTCTTCAGGTCCTGCTTGCCGTTCTCGTCCAGGCCGTAGATCGCGTCGTAGATCTTGCGGACGGCGGGTCCGGAGGCGCCGGAGCCCGTACCGCCCTGGGAGATCGTCATGATGATCGAGTAGTCCTTGGTGTACGTCGCGAACCACGAGGTGGTCTGCTTGCCGTAGACCTCGGCGGTACCCGTCTTGGCGTGCATCGGAATCTTGTCCTGCGGCCAGCCGCCGAACCGCCACGCGGCCGTACCGCGCGTCGCGACGTCCGCGAGGGCACCGTCTATGTCCTTGCGGAGCTTGGCGTCCATCGGCAGTCTGCCGTGCGACTTCGGCTTGATCTCCTCGATCCGCTTGCCGTCGGCGCTGATGATCGCCTTGCCGACGGTGGGGTCGTACATGGTGCCGCCGTTGGCGATGGCGCTGTAGATCGTCGCCATCTGTATCGGCGTGACGAGGGTGTCGCCCTGTCCGATGGAGTAGTTGACGGAGTCACCGGCGCGCATCTTCATGCCTTCGAGGCAGTTCTCGTACGCGATGCGCTCGGCGTAGTCGCCGCCGCTCTTCTTGCCCTGCTTGCACCAGGCGTCCTTGTTGGCCTTCCAGTAGTCCTTCTTCCACTGGCGGTCGGGGACGCGTCCGGTGACCTCGTTGGGCAGGTCGATGCCGGTCTCCTTGCCGAGGCCGAACTGGTGGGCGGTCTTGTAGAACCAGTCCTTGGCGTCCTTCTTCGGCTTGTTGCCGCCGTCCTTGGCCCACTGGTCGTGCGACAGCTTGTAGAAGACGGTGTCGCAGGAGACCTCCAGGGCCTGGCCGAGGGTGATGGAGCCGTGGCCCTTGGACTCGAAGTTCTTGAAGGTCTGGCCGCCGATCGAGTACGAGCTCGGGCAGGGGTAGCGAGCGTTGAAGTCGTAGCCCGCGTTGACCGCGGCGGTGGTCGGGATGACCTTGAAGATGGAGCCGGGGGCCGCCTGGCCCTGGATGGCGCGGTTGAGCAGCGGGTAGTTGGACTTCTTGCCGGTGAGCCGCGCGTAGTCCTTGCCGGAGATGCCGCCGACCCAGGCGTTCGGGTCGTACGTCGGGTTGGAGGCCATGGAGACGATGCGGCCTGTCTTGTTCTCCATGACGACGACGGCGCCCGCGTCGGCCTTGTAGTTCTCACCGGTGTTCTTGTCGAACTCCTGGCGCGCCTTCTTCATCGCGTCGTTCAGCCAGTACTCGGAGACGGCCTGCACGCGCGCGTCGATGCTGGTGACGACGTTGGCGCCGGGCTGGGCCGCGTCGGACTCGGCCTTGCCGATGACGCGGCCGAGGTTGTCGACCTCGTAGCGGGTCACGCCGGCCTTGCCGCGCAGCTGCTTGTCGTACGTCCGCTCCAGGCCGGAGCGGCCCACCTGGTCGGAGCGGAGGAACGGCGAGTCGGTGTTCTCGGCCTTCTTGATCTCTTCGTCGGTGACGGGCGAGAGGTAGCCGAGGACCTGCGCGGTGTTGGACTTGCCGGGCGCGGCGTAGCGCCGCACGGCGGTGGGTTCGGCGGTGATGCCGGGGAAGTCCTCGGAGCGCTCGCGGATCTGGAGGGCCTGCTTGGGCGTGGCCTCGTCGGTGATCGGGATGGGCTGGTACGGCGAGCCGTTCCAGCAGGGCTGCGGCGTCTTGGAGTCGCAGAGGCGGACCTTGTCGGAGACCTCCTTGGGCTCCATCTCCAGGACGTCGGCGAGCTTGGCGAGGACCGCCTTGCCGTCGTCTTTCATCTTCATCAGGTCCGTGCGGGAGGCGGAGACGACGAGCCGCGTCTCGTTGTCCGCCATGGGCACGCCGCGGGCGTCCAGGATCGAGCCGCGCACGGCGGGCTGGACGACCTGCTGGACGTGGTTGCCGGAGGCCTCCTCCGCGTACTCGTCGCCGTTGCGCACCTGGAGGTACCAGAGGCGGCCGCCGAGGGTGAGGAGGAGGGAGACGACGAGGATCTGGATGATGACGAGACGGATCTGCACGCGGGGCGTGCGCCCCGTCTCGGGGATGTTGGTCACAGGCGCTTGACCCCCTTGATGCGTCCGGCGCGGGCGACGCGGGCCTTGGCCGCCTTCGCCCGCAGGCCGCCGCCGCGCTGGTCGCCGATGCGCAGTCCGGTGCCGGACGAGAGCCAGCCGGAGGAGACGTCGGCCGCCTTGTTGGCGGGTGAGTTCTCCCCGAGCGGGTCGTTGTCGGCGCGCCGGGCGAGCGCGATGATCAGCGGCACCGTGAAGGGCGCGAGCAGCAGGTCGTAGAGCGCGGCGGTGAACAGGAGCCCGACCAGGCCCACATGGCGGGCGGCGGTGTCGCCGACGAGGGAGCCGACGCCCGCGTAAAGGAGTGTCGATCCGATGGCGGCGCTGACGACCACGACGAGCGGGCCGGTGGCGGAGCGGAGTCTGCCGCCGTCGGGCTTGGCGAGGCCCGCGAGGTAGCCGATGACGCAGAGCACCAGGGCGTACCGCCCGGCGGCGTGGTCGGCGGGCGGGGCCAGGTCGGCGAGGAGGCCCGCGCCGAAGCCGACGAGGGCGCCGCCGACGTGGCCGTAGACGAGGGCGAGGCCGAGGACGGTGAGCAGCACCAGGTCGGGCACGGCGCCCGGCAGCTGGAGCCGGGCCAGGACGCTGACCTGGATGACCAGGGCGACGACGACCAGTGTGGTGGACAGCAGGATTCGGTTGAAGCGCATGGGTCCGGTCTCCTACTGCTCGTCGTCGGCGGCGCCGTCGGCCGGGGGCTGTCCCGAGGGGGTGGCCGTCACGGTCACCGTCGGGGTCGGCTTGGGCTTCTCGGGCTTCTTCGGCAGGACCGTGTCGCGCGGGTCCTCGCGGGGCGCCTCGACGACGACACCGACGATGTCGAGCTTGGTGAACCCGACGTACGGCTTCACGAAGACGTTGCGGGTGAGGTCGCCGCCCGAGGGGTCGACGCGGACGACCTCGCCGACCGGGACGCCCGGCACGAACGGCCGGTCCTTCTGCGAGCCGAAGGTGACGAGCCGGTCGCCCTTCTTGACCTCGGCCTTGCCGTTGAGCAGCTGGACGGAGAGCGGACGGTCGCCCTGTCCGGTGGCGAAGCCGAGCTCGTCGGTCTTCTCCATGCGGGTGCCGACGGTGAAGTCGGGGTCGTTGGCGAGCAGGACGGTCGCGGTGCCCGGGCCGACCGTGGTGACCCGGCCGACCAGGCCGTCGCTGTTGAGGACGGTCATGTCGCGCTTGATTCCGTCCTTGGCGCCGGCGTCGATGGTGACGGTCCAGGAGAAGCCCTGGGCCGCTCCTATCCCGATGACCTCGGCGCCCTTGATGCCGTACTGTCCGGCGCCCGCCTTCTTGAGCATGCCGTCGAGCTGGCGCACGCGGCTGCGGTTGCGGTCGTCGCTGCCGAGCTTGGCCTTCAACGCGGCGTTCTGCCGCTCCAGTTCGGCGATGCGGCTGTGGCGCTCACCGGAGTCGCGGACCGCGCCGATCGCGTTGCCGATCGGGTCGACGGCGGAGGACATGCCCTCCTCGACCGGCCCGAAGACCGTGGCGGCGGCCCGGCGGGCACCGTCGACCGGCGAGTCCTCACCGCCGCGGATGTCCACCGTGATCAAAGCGAACGCGATGGCGACCAGCAGCACAAGAAGCAGCCGGCTCTCTCGTGTGTCCCTCACGTGCGGCGGCGTGCCTTCCTCAATCGGATTCCGTGGAAACTGCGGGTTCCACGAGGTTCTGGGGAATTGTCGTGCCTTGCGGGAATTGCGTGTCTTGCCTCTATATCAACGATCCGCCGCACGAAGTGGCAGGCACTCGTACGGCGGATGTTCTCGCGTCAGATCATCTGCGCGGCTGGGCGTCGAGCACCTGCTGCAACGCCTCGAACTCCTCGACACACTTCCCGGAGCCGAGCGCCACGCTGTCCAGCGGGTCCTCGGCGATGTGGATCGGCATACCGGTCTCGCGGCGCAGCCGCTCGTCGAGGCCGCGCAGCAGGGCGCCGCCACCCGTCAGCACGATGCCGCGGTCCATGACGTCGCCCGAGAGCTCGGGCGGGCACTTGTCGAGGGTGGTCTTGACCGCGTCGACGATCGCGTTGACCGGCTCCTCGATGGCCTTGCGGACCTCGGCGGCGGAGATGACGACGGTCTTGGGCAGCCCGGAGACCAGGTCGCGGCCACGGATCTCGGTGTGCTCGTCGGCGTCCATGTCGTACGCCGAACCGATGGTGATCTTGATCTGTTCGGCGGTGCGCTCGCCGAGGAGGAGGGAGTACTCCTTCTTGATGTGCTGGATGATCGCGTTGTCCAGCTCGTCGCCGGCGACGCGGATCGACTGTGCCGTGACGATTCCGCCGAGCGAGATGACGGCGACCTCGGTGGTGCCGCCGCCGATGTCGACCACCATGTTGCCGGTGGCCTCGTGGACCGGCAGGCCGGAGCCGATGGCGGCGGCCATCGGCTCCTCGATGATGTGCACCTGGCGCGCGCCGGCCTGCGAGGAGGCCTCGATGACGGCGCGGCGCTCGACGCCCGTGATGCCGGAGGGCACGCAGACGACCACGCGCGGGCGGGCCAGATAGCGCCGCTTGTGGATCTTCAGGATGAAGTAGCGGAGCATCCGCTCGGTGATCTCGAAGTCGGCGATCACGCCGTCCTTCAGGGGACGCACCGCGACGATGTTGCCGGGGGTGCGCCCGATCATCTTCTTGGCTTCCGCACCGACCGCGAGGATGCCGCCGGTGTTGGTGTTGATCGCGACGACGGACGGCTCGTTGAGTACGATCCCCCGACCCCTGACGTACACCAGCGTGTTGGCGGTCCCGAGGTCGACAGCCATGTCACGGCCGATGAACGACATGTTGTTCCCCATGAGGATGCGTCTGGCCTTCCCTATTGGAGCTTGTGATGGCTTTTTAGGTAGGCGAGGTGGGTGCTGAGTGGCAGTGGAGGCTTCCATCGTAGTCTCGGCCGCGCGAAGACGGCGCGAGGGTCTTCGCCATTGTCAGCAGATGATGTGCTGCCCCGCCTTTGGAGACGTGCCATCGGAGGCACGGGTTCCCCCAATTGGGGCGCATATGCCAAAGGACGGCCGAATTCCTTCGGCCGTCCCGGCGCGTGCGGCGCTCTGCTGACGCGAAGTCAGACGTCCGTCGGAGTACTAGGCGACACCCGGGAAGAAGATCTTCAGCTCGCGCTCGGCGGACTCCTCCGAGTCCGAGGCGTGGATCAGGTTCTCCCGGACGATCGTGCCGAAGTCGCCGCGGATCGAACCGGGCGCCGCGGCGATCGGGTCGGTCGGCCCGGCGAGCGCGCGGACGCCCTCGATGACCCGCTCGCCCTCGACGACGAGCGCCACGACGGGGCCGGACGACATGAAGGCGACCAGCGGCTCGTAGAAGGGCTTGCCCTTGTGCTCGCCGTAGTGCTGCTCCAGGGTCTCCTGGTCGAGCGAGCGCAGTTCCAGCGCCGAGATCGTCCAGCCCGCCTTGCGCTCGATGCGGCCGATGATCTCCCCGATCAGGCCGCGACGGACGGCGTCGGGCTTCAGCAGGACGAGGGTGCGCTGGCTCATGTGCGGCTCCAAGAAGGTGTTCGTACGATCTCTGCGATCACGGGGATTGGGCCGCACGATACCGGGGTCGGCTACGCGGCGTTACCTCCGGCCTCCGCCTGCCCCTCCGCCATGGCCGCGAAGCGCGCCTTCGCCTCGTCGATCTTGCCCCCGAAGTGGACCGACGCCCACCACAGGGCGGCGAACACCGCGCCGAGGAAGAACATCGTCGGCACCACGAAACCGCTGGCGATCAGCGCGATCTGGAGGGCCCAGCCGAGCTGGATGCCACCGGGGCGGGTGATCATGCCGCAGAGCAGGAGGCTCAGCAGCATCGCGACGCCGCAGACCGTCCAGACCGTGCCCATGGACAGGTCGTCGTCCTTCATGGCGACCAGACCCGCGAAGCCGATGACGAAGAACTCGCCGATCAGCGTCGAGGCGCAGAGCATACGCACAGGAATTCAGCCTCTCCCCAGGAGCAGTCGGGCCTCGCCGACCGTGATGACGGAACCAGTGATGAGGACGCCGGCGCCGGCATACTCCCCCTCTTCCTCGGCGAGGGTGATCGCCGCCTCCAGGGCGTCGTCCAGGCGCGGCTCGACCTGCACGCGGTCGTCGCCGAAGACCTCGACGGCGAGTCCGGCGAGCGTGTCGGCGTCCATCGCGCGGTGGCTGGAGTTCTGCGTGACGACGACCTCGGTGAAGATCGGCTCGAAGGCTTCGAGGAAGCCCTTCATGTCCTTGTCGTCGCTCGCGCCGATCACGCCGATCAGCCGGCTGAAGTCGAAGACCTCGCTGACCGCGGCGGCGGTGGCGCGGGCGCCCGCCGGATTGTGCGCGGCGTCCAGGACGACGGTGGGCGAGCGGCGGACCACCTCCAGGCGGCCCGGCGAGGAGACCGAGGCGAAGGCCTTGCGGATCGTGTCGATGTCCAGCGTGCGCGCGTGCTGCGAGCCGATGCCGAAGAACGCCTCGACGGCGGCGAGCGCCACGGCGGCGTTGTGCGCCTGGTACTCGCCGTGGAGCGGCAGGAAGATCTCCTCGTACTCCCCGCCGAGGCCTCGGAGCGTCAGGAGCTGGCCGCCGACCGCGACCCGGCGGGCGACGACGCCGAACTCCAGGCCCTCGCGGGCCACCGTCGCGTCGACCTCGACGGCCTTCTTCAGGAGCACCTGCGCGGCGTCCACCGGCTGCTGGGCCATGATCACCGTCGCGTCCGGCTTGATGATGCCGGCCTTCTCCTTGGCGATCTCGCCCGGCGTGGAGCCCAGGCGGTCCGTGTGGTCCAGGTCGATGGGGGTGACGACGGCGACCGAGCCGTCGATCACGTTCGTCGCGTCCCAGCTGCCGCCCATGCCGACCTCGACGACGGCCACGTCCACCGGGGCGTCGGCGAAGGCCGCGTACGCCATGCCGGTGAGGACCTCGAAGAAGGAGAGGCGGTACTCCTGCCGGGCGTCGACCATCTCCACGTACGGCTTGATGTCGTGGTACGTCTCGATGAAGCGCTCGGCCTCGACGGGCGCGCCGTCCAGGCTGATCCGCTCGGTGATCGACTGGACGTGGGGCGAGGTGTACCGGCCGGTGCGCAGCTCGAAGGCGGAGAACAGCGCCTCGATCATGCGGGCCGTGGACGTCTTGCCGTTCGTCCCCGTGATGTGGATCGAGGGGTACGCGCGCTGGGGCTCGCCCAGGACGTCCATCAGGGCGGCGATGCGGCTGAGGGAGGGCTCCAGCTTGGTCTCGCCCCAGCGGGTCGCGAGCTCCGTCTCCACCTCGCGCAGCGCCCGGTCCACCTCCGGGTCGGAGGGGCGCGCGGGGACGTCGCCCTGCGGCGGGCCCCCCTGGGTGCGCAGGGTGCGGCTGCCCGCCTCGATCACCGCGAGGTCGGGGTCCCTGTCGGTCTCGGCGCCCACGATGGTCTCGAAGGCGTCGTCGGCGTCGTCGGCGGGGCGGTCTGCGTGCTCGTCGTGCGGGGGGAGGTCACTCACGCACGCCAGTCTACGGAGCGGCACCGACACTCGGCGTCCGGACCGGCCGGAGGCGTTCACTCCGCCTCGTCGGGACTTTCGGCCCGTCCGATTCGGGACTTTGGTCCCTCCGCTTCGGGCGGCCGCCGGGCAAACTTGGCGATCATGGACATAGGTATCGACCTCGGCACTGCCAACACCCTCCTGTACGTGCGCGGCAAGGGGATCGTGCTCAACGAGCCGTCCGTGGTCGCCGTGCGGGCCGACCGGGGCGGCAAGAGCGGGGTGCTCGCCGTGGGGGCGGAGGCCAAGGAGACCATCGGGCGGACGCCCGGGTCCATCACCGCCATCCGTCCACTGCGGGACGGCGTGATCAGTGACTACGAAGCCGCCGAGGAGCTCATCCGGCACTTCGTGCGCAAGGCCCTGCCGGGGCGCCGGCCCCGTACGCGCATGGTCGTGTGCGTGCCGAGCGGGGTCACACCCGTCGAGCGGCGCGCGATCGTGCACGCGTCGCAGCGGGCCGGCGCGCGGGCCGTCCACCTCATCGAGGAGCCGATGGCGGCGGCCATCGGGGCGGGGCTGCCGGTCTCCGAGCCGCGCGGGTCGATGGTGGTCGACATCGGGGGCGGGACGACCGAGGTCGCCGTCATCTCGCTGGGCGGCATCGTCACCGCCCAGTCCCTGCGGGTGGGCGGCGACCGGCTCGACACGGCCATCACCGACTTCGTCCGCAAGGAGCACGCCCTGCTCATCGGTGAGCGCACCGCCGAGGACATCAAGGTCGCCGTCGGCTCGGCGTGGCCCGTGCCGGGCGACGACGCCCTGGAGATGCGGACGTTCACCGTCCGGGGGCGCGAGAAGGTGGGCGGGCTGCCCAAGACCGTGGACCTCACGGCGCGCGAGGTGCGGGCCGCGCTGGACGAGCCCGTCGAGCAGATCATCGCCGCGGTGAAGGCGACCCTGGAGGAGTGCCCGCCGGAGCTGTCCGGCGACATCATGGAGCACGGGATCGTGCTGACCGGCGGCGGCGCGCTGCTGCCGGGCCTCGACCTGCGGATCGCCTCCGGGACGGGGATTCCCGTCTTCGTCGCCGACGAGCCGCTGGACAGCGTGGCGATGGGCTGCGGGAAGTGTGTGGAGGACTTCGACGGGCTGGAGCGGGTGATGACGGCGGCGTGAGCCTGCGGCGCGGGGTGCCCTTTTTGTCTGCGGGCCGGTGGGGGTTGCTCGCGCAGTTCCCCGCGCCCCTGGGTGGTCCTCCCTCGCCGGATGCGGAAGGTGCCGCCAAAGGGGCGCGGGGAACTGCGCGACCGGCCCCCACCGGCCCGCAGCAGGCGACGGCGCGTCGAGCCTAGGCCAGTTCGCCCGGCGAGAGAGTGGCCCGCACCTCGTAGACCGCCCCCCGCCGCCCCGCGGCAAACGTGCCGCCCACCGCACGGATCCGCTCCGCCATCCCCGTCGTACCCGTCCCGGAGGAGACCGGGGCGGCAGTCGGCGCCTTGGCGGGCAGCGGGTTGCGGACCGTGATCTCCAGGCGGGGGCCGCGCAGGGAGACGTGGACCGTGACCCGCTCCCCCGGCGCGTGCTTCGCCGCGTTCGTCAGGCACTCCTGGACCACCCGGTGCACCGCCGCCTGGCGGAGCGGCGAGAGGCGGTGGGCCGCGTCGTCGATCACGAGGTCGACGGGGCTGCCCGCCCGGACGCTGCGCTCGGCGAGTGCGGGCAGGGCGTCGAGGCCGGGCGTCGGCGTGCCGTCCGTGCCGCGCTGCACGATGATCTCGTTCAGCATCCGGTGCGCGCTGCGCGCCGTCTCCGAGAGCTCCTCGAAGCCGTCCTCGAAGGGGCCGCCTTCGGCCCTGCGCGCGAGGACCTGGGAGCGCACGCTCAGCAGCGTCAGCTCGCGGCCGACGAAGTCGTGCACGTCCCGCGCGATGCGGGTGCGCTCCTGCTGGACGGCGTGCAGCGTGGCCGTCTCGGCGCGCTGGGCCTCCAGGGCACGGACCAGGTCCTGCCGGTTCGCGGCGACGCCGACGCCCGCCGCGAGCACGCCGATCGGGACGACGAGGCTCAGGAACGAGCCGAGCGTGTCCCCGCGGTGCACCGGCCAGCCCGGCAAGTTGAACATCACGTACGCGAACGAGACGTAGCCGATGACGCCCAGCGTCCCCGCCGCGCGCCCCCGGTAGCGGCCGAGGGAGTAGAGCGCGAACTGGGCCAGCGTCAGCTCGTGCAGCCAGCCCAGGAAGAGCAGCGCGACCGCGTAGGTCAGCCAGGGCCACCTGCGGCGCAGCAGCAGCGAGGACGCGCCGCCCACCAGGGCCAGCGCGGCCAGCGGGCCGTTGAGGCCGTTGTCCTCCGCCTCGGCGAGGCCCGGGATGTCCAGGCTCATCAGCGCGAAGGCGCTCAGTGCCGCGAGCACGTCGAGGGCGCGCGGCGCCTGCGACCAGCGCCCGCAGAGGCGGCCGGCCGTGGCCGCCGCCTGGCGGATCGCCTGGGCGGCGGGCAGGGTGCGCATGCCTCCATCATCCAAGGTCTTTCGACCCGTTTCACCGGCCTTACGTCCCTGTTTCGGTGATTTGCCGCACCCCGGGAGGGTGTACTTCCGGCGCGGCTGCCCGCTCCCGGCTTGCGCCGGGGGTCAAATCGGACCATGTGGTATGCCCAAGATCCCGCCAAGAGGACCCATCAGCTCGCCGGTGACGCCGGGGTCCTCGTCTGGACCGCGCTGTGGGCCGCCGCGGCCGTCGTCGCGTACCGGCTGTCCTGTGCGCTCGCCCTCCCCCGCGCCCTCCAGGAACACAGCGCGCCGCTGCCGCTGGTCGGCGGCCGCGTCGACACCGCGCTGCGGCGCGTCGCAGGCGCCGTCGACGCCATGGACCCGGTCCTCGTCAGGACCGCCGTGGCCGTGGGGGCCGTCGCCCTCTTCGTGGTCCCCGTCGGCCTGCTCCTGAACGCGTGGCTGCCGCGCCGGCTGCGGTGGATCCGGCAGGCGGGCGCCGCACGTGACCTCGCCGCGTCCGACGACGGCCGCGAACTGCTCGCCCTGCGTACGCTGCTGCGGCCGCTCCACGAGGTGGCCCTCACCGCGTCGGAGATCCCGGACGCGACGCCCGGCAGCCTCGCCTGGGGCTGGCGGCACGGCGATCCGGAGACGCTGGACGCGCTGGCCGCGGCGGAGCTGGAACGGCTCGGCCTCGACCTCGCACCGTCCCGGACGGATTACGGCACCCTGGCCCACCCGCTGCCGGCCCAGGCCACCGAGACGGTGACGGGCCCGGTGGCCAGCGAGGTCTAGGAGACGCACGAGGGCCCCGGGACCGATGGCGGTCCCGGGGCCCTCGTCTGCGTACGCGGTTACGCCGTTACGCGGCCGGCAGCGCCTCCAACTGCGCCTGGAGGCGGGCGATGTCGGCCTCCGCCTTGGTGAGGCGGCCGCGGATCTTCTCCACGACCTGGTCGGGGGCCTTCGCCAGGAACGCTTCGTTGCCCAGCTTCGCCTCGGCCTGCGCCTTCTCCTTCTCGGCGGCGGCGAGGTCCTTGGCCAGGCGCTTGCGCTCGGCCTCGACGTCGATCGTGCCGGACAGGTCGAGCGCGACCGTGGCGCCCGAGACCGGCAGCGTCGCCGTCGCCGTGAAGGCGTCGCCCTCCGGCTGGAGGCGCAGCAGCTGGCGGATGGCGGCCTCGTGCGGGGCGAGCGCCGTGCCGTCCAGGGTGAGGCGGGCCGGGACCTTCTGGCCCGGCTGGAGGCCCTGGTCGGCGCGGAAGCGGCGGACTTCGGTGATGACCTGCTGGAGCGTCTCGATCTCGCGCTCGGCGGCCGCGTCGCGGAAGCCGCTGTCGGAAGGCCAGTCGGCGACGACGAGCGACTCGCCGCCGGTGAGCGCCGTCCAGAGCGTCTCCGTCACGAACGGGACGATCGGGTGGAGCAGGCGCAGCGTGACGTCGAGGACCTCGCCGAGGACGCGGGCCGAGACCTTCGCGCCGTCGCCGCCCGCCATGAACGTCGTCTTGGAGAGCTCGACGTACCAGTCGAAGACCTCGTCCCACGCGAAGTGGAAGAGGGCATCGGAGAGCTTGGCGAACTGGAAGTCGTCGTAGAGCGCGTCGACTTCGGCGACGGTCGCGTTCAGCCGGGAGAGCACCCAGCGGTCGGTGGCGGACAGCTGCTCGGCCGGGGGCAGGTCGCCCTCGATCGTGGCGCCGTTCATCATCGCGAAGCGCGTGGCGTTCCAGATCTTGTTGGCGAAGTTGCGCGAGCCCTGGACCCAGTCCTCGCCGATCGGCACGTCGGTGCCGGGGTTGGCGCCGCGGGCGAGGGTGAAGCGCAGGGCGTCCGAGCCGTACTTGTCCATCCAGTCCAGCGGGTTGACCGCGTTGCCGAAGGACTTCGACATCTTCTTGCCGAACTGGTCGCGGACCATGCCGTGCAGCACGATCGTGTGGAACGGCGGGGTGCCGTCCATCGCGTACAGGCCGAACATCATCATCCGGGCGACCCAGAAGAAGAGGATGTCGTAGCCGGTGACCAGGACGGAGTTCGGGTAGAACTTCGCGAGCGACTCGGTCTGCTCGGGCCAGCCCAGGGTGGAGAAGGGCCACAGGCCGGAGGAGAACCACGTGTCGAGCACGTCGTTGTCCTGGTGCCAGCCCTCGCCGGTGGGCGCCTCGTCGTCGGGTCCGACGCAGACGACCTCGCCGTTCGGCCCGTACCAGACGGGGATGCGGTGGCCCCACCAGAGCTGGCGCGAGATGCACCAGTCGTGGAGGTTGTCGACCCAGTCGAAGTACCGCTTCTCCATCTCCTGCGGGTGGATCTTGACCTTGCCGTCGCGGACCGCGTCACCGGCGGCCTTCGCGAGCGGGCCGACCTTGACCCACCACTGCATCGACAGGCGCGGCTCGATGGTGGTCTTGCAGCGCGAGCAGTGGCCGACCGAGTGCGTGTACGGACGCTTCTCGGCGACGATGCGGCCCTCGGCGCGCAGCGCGCCGACGATGGCGGAGCGGGCCTCCAGGCGGTCCAGGCCCTGGAAGGGGCCGTGCGCGGTGATGACGGCGTGCTCGTCCATGACCGCGATGTTCGGCAGGGAGTGGCGCTGGCCGATCTCGAAGTCGTTCGGGTCGTGGGCCGGGGTCACCTTGACGGCGCCGGTGCCGAACTCGGGGTCGACGTGCTCGTCGGCGACGACGGGGATCGTGCGGTCGGTCAGCGGCAGCTTGATCTGCTTGCCGACGAGGTGCTTGTACCGCTCGTCGTCGGGGTGGACCGCGACGGCGGTGTCGCCGAGCATCGTCTCGGCGCGGGTGGTGGCGACGACCAGCGTCTCGTCACCCTCGCCGTACTTGATCGAGACCAGCTCGCCGTCGTCGTCCTGGTACTCGACCTCGATGTCCGAGATCGCCGTCAGACAGCGCGGGCACCAGTTGATGATGCGCTCGGCGCGGTAGATCAGCTCGTCGTCGTAGAGCTTCTTGAAGATCGTCTGGACGGCCTGCGAGAGGCCCTCGTCCATGGTGAAGCGCTCGCGGTCCCAGTCGACGCCGTCGCCGAGGCGGCGCATCTGGCCGGAGATCTGGCCGCCGGACTCGCCCTTCCACTTCCAGACGCGCTCGATGAACGCCTCGCGCCCGAGGTCGTGGCGGGACTTGCCCTCCTTGGCGAGCTCGCGCTCCACCACGTTCTGCGTGGCGATGCCGGCGTGGTCCATGCCGGGCTGCCACAGCGTCTCGAAGCCCTGCATGCGCTTGCGGCGGGTGAGGGCGTCGATCAGCGTGTGCTCGAAGGCGTGGCCCAGGTGGAGCGCGCCCGTGACGTTCGGCGGGGGGATGACGACGGTGTACGGAGGCTTCTCGCTCTTCTCGTCGGCGGAGAAGTAACCCCGTTCTACCCAGCGCTCGTACAGCGGCCCCTCTACCTCGGCCGGCGCGTACTGGGTCGGCAGTTCGGGGGTGGTCGCTGGGGGCTGCTGCTGAGCGTTCTCGGTCACGCGGCCAGTTTAGAGGGGTGGTGGAGCGGTCCCGAAACCGGAATCTTCGACATCGCTTGCCGCTGAGGGGTCCGGGGGGCCGGGATTTCCTCCAGGATGACCGGGACACATCAGCGTTCGGAGGGGGACCCCACGCCATGAGCCACAACGAGCCGGGCCCGTACGGGGGCCAACAGCCCCAGCAGCCGGGGCCCTACGGGGGTCAGCCTCCGCAGCAGCCGGGCCCTTACGGGGGTCAGCCGAATCCCTACGGGCAGCCCCCTCAGCAGCCGCCCCAGCCCGGCTACGGCTTCCCGCAGCAGGCGCCGCCGCCGGGCGGCTACAGCCAGCCGCAGCAGGCCGGCCCCTACGGGCAGACCCCGTACCCGGAGCCGCCGCAGGCCTCCGGCGGCGGCAAGAAGAAGACCGGCCTCGTCATCGGCGCGGTCGCCGTGGTCGCCGCGCTCGGCGTCGGGGCGTACCTCGTCCTCGGCGGGGACAGCGGCTCGGCCTCGGTCGAGGACGACGGCGCGCACAAGCTGGTGCCGCCGGCCTCGGTGGGCGAGTACAAGAAGGGGAGCGACGCCGACTCCCCCGACGACGGCCCGCTCGGCTCCGGCGACAAGAAGAACGCCGAGGACATCGGCATCAAGAACCCGGAGAGTGTGGCGGCCGCGTACGAATTCGGTGAAGCCCTCAAGGGGAAGCAGATGAGCTTCCAGGGCATGTACGGCGAGATCGACGACCCGGAGAAGGCCGTCGACGACGGCTTCGCCAAGGCCGACGAGAACGCGAAGAAGGAGTCGGCCGAGGGCGGCGGCGACTCGGACGAGGAGTTCGACCTCGTCGGCAGCCCCGAGGCCGTGGAGCCCGACGGGCTCGACAACGCGATCATGAAGTGTCAGACCGCGAGCATCGCGGAGGACGGCAAGGAGACGAAGCTGCCGATCTGCATCTGGGCTGATCACAGCACGTACGGCATCGTCTTCGGCATCGACGTGGAGGCGATGATGAAGGGCAGCGGCGGCATGGCCACCGACACCGTCGCCTCCTTCGCGGCCGACCTGCGCAAGGCCGCCCGCGTGAAGGCGTAGCGGGGCGGAGACCGAGCGGACACCGTGCGCACGCGGGGTGGCCGCGGAGCTCGGAAGGCGGGGCCCGGGGCGGATGGTCCGCCCCGGGCCCTCGTACGTCCGCTCTCTGGAACAGCCCTTCAACAAGTCCGCATCGATCCGGTCCTGGGCCCCAACCCCGTACGCCCATCCGCCAGGATGTTCGGAACACATAAGCATCGGGAGGGAACCCCAGCAATGAGCTACAACCAGCCGGGCCCATACGGCGGGCAGCAGCCCCAGCAGCCCGGGCCGTACGGCCAGCAGCCGCAGCAGCCTGGTCCCTACGGCCAGCCGCCACAGGCTCCCCAGCCCGGCTACGGGTACCCCCAGCAGGCGCCCCCGCCGCAGGGCGGCTACAGCCAGCCCCAGCAGCCCGGCCCCTACGGGCAGGTCCCCCCGCAGGCCCCGTACGGCCAGCAGCCCCAGGCCCCCTACGGGCAGGTCCCACCCCCGCCCCCGCCCTCGGGCGGCGGCGGCAAGAAGACCGGCCTCGTCATAGCCGCCGTCGCCGTGGTCGCCGCCGCGGCCGTCGGCGGCTACTTCGTCTTCACGGGCGACGACGACAAGGGCGGCAAGAACGGCGGCTCGTCGAGCGTGGCGGGCGGCGGTGACGGGGGCGGCATCAAGGACGACGGACCGCACAAGCTGACGACGCCGGCGACGGTGCTCGGTGAGTTCAAGAAGGGCGACGACAGCGGCAGCGGCGGCGGTGGCATGTCGTCGAGCGACATCGAGGACGCCGAGAAGTTCGGCGTGAAGAACCCCAAGGACGTCAACGCCAACTACCAGTCGGGCGACGAGAGCAACCCGATGGCGGTGAAGGCCCTCAACTTCGGCGGTGTCTACGGCGACATCGAGGACCCGGAGAAGGTCGTCGACGCCCTGTTCGGCGAGATGAAGAAGAACGCGGGCTCGGGCGGCAGCGACGAGGACGTGACGCTCGTCGGCGAGCCGAAGGAGTACAAGCCCGCCGGGCTGGACGGCGCGGTCCTCAAGTGCCAGGAGATGAAGGTCGACCTGGGCGGCGGCGCGGGCACGGCCGGCTCGTCGGCCGGCTCCTCGTCCGGCCCGAGCGAGATGTCCGCGGGCACCTGCGTGTGGGGCGACCACAGCACCGTCGGCTTCCTGGTGAACGTCGACGCGGCGGACGCCCTGGCGGGCAAGGCCGCCGACCTCGACGAGGCCGCGGCCACCACGGCCAAGTTCCGCGGAGAGGTCCGCGTCAAGATCTGACGCCCGTGCACGCGCGACGGCCCGGTCATTCGACCGGGCTCCGTTGCGTCAGGATGTCGGCAGCACCCAAGCGTTTCGGAGGGGAACCCCATGAGCTACCACCAGCCGGGCCCGTACGGCGGGCAGCCCCAGCAGCCCGGGCCGTACGGCCAGCAGCCGCCGCAGCAGCCAGGACCGTACGGCCAGCCGCCGCAGCAGGCCGGCCCCTACGGCCAGCCGCCCCAGGCCCCCCAGCCCGGCTACGGCTCCCCTCAGCAGGCTCCCCCGCCGCCGCCCCAGTCCCAGCCCGGTTACGGCTACCCGCAGCAGGCCCCGTACGGCCAGCAGCCCCAGGCCCCTTACGGGCAGGTCCCGCCCCCGCCCCCGCCCCCGCCTGCGGGCGGCGGCGGCAAGAAGACCGGAATGATCATCGGTGCGGTCGCCGTGGTCGCCGCCATCGGCGTCGGCGCGTACTTCGTCCTCGGCGGCAGCGACAGCGACGGCGGGGGCGGCTCCTCCGTGGCGGACGACGGCCCGCACAAGCTGACGACGCCCGAGACGGTCCTCAGCGAGTACGAGAAGAGCGACAACCCGTCCGGCGGCTTCAACTCCAGCGACATGAAGGCCGCCGAGAAGGCGGGCGTGCAGGACCCCGAGGACGTCGACGCCGCTTACGAGGCGGGGGACGAGAGCAATCCGCTGTCGCAGAAGCTCATCCAGTTCATGGGCGTCCACGGCAAGATCGACGACCCCGGCAAGGTCGTCGACGGAATGTTCGCCAAGGTCAAGAAGGACTCCCAGAAGCCCGGCGCGCAGACGGGCAGGCTGACCGGCAGCCCCCGGGACTTCAGCACGGACGACACCGTCCTCAAGTGCCAGGAGTCAGTGATCAAGAACGACAGTCCGGCCGGCGGCTCGTCCTCGGCCCCCAAGGAGATCCACATGCCGGTGTGCATCTGGGGCGACCACAGCACCGTCGGCGTCGTGGTCCCCATCGAGGTCACCGACGCCATGGCGGGCAAGATCTCGCTCAAGGACGCCTCGGCCACCGCGCTGAAGTTCCGCAAGGAAGTCCGCGTCAAGGCCTGACAGCGGCAACGCGGAAGGGGCGCCCGGCGATTCGATCGCCGGGCGCCCCTTCCGCGCGTGTGCCGCCTACGCGGACTTCTGCTCCCCGGCCCCGGGACCGCGCGCCTCGCGCGGCACCAGCGTCGGGTTCACGTTCGAACGGACGACGTCCGCCGTGATGACGACGCGGGCCACGTCCTTGCGGGACGGCACCTCGTACATCACCGACTGGAGGACCTCCTCCATGATGGCGCGGAGCCCTCGGGCGCCGGTCTGCCGCAGGATCGCCTGGTCGGCGATGGCCTCAAGCGCCTCGCGCTCGAACTCCAGCTCCACACCGTCGAGTTCGAACAGCCGCTGATACTGCTTCACCAGCGCGTTGCGCGGCTCGACGAGGATCTGGAGCAGGGCCTCGCGGTCGAGGTTGTGGACCGAGGTGATCACGGGGAGGCGGCCGATGAACTCGGGGATCATCCCGAACTTCACCAGGTCCTCCGGCATGATGTCCTCGAACTGGTCCTTCTCCTCCATCTCACGCTTCGAGCGGATGGTGGCGCCGAACCCGATGCCCTTCGCGCCCGCCCGCGACTCGATGATCTTCTCAAGGCCGGCGAAGGCGCCGCCCACGATGAAGAGCACGTTCGTCGTGTCGATCTGGATGAACTCCTGGTGCGGGTGCTTGCGGCCGCCCTGCGGAGGCACGGAGGCCGTGGTGCCCTCCAGGATCTTGAGCAGGGCCTGCTGCACGCCCTCGCCGCTCACGTCGCGCGTGATCGACGGGTTCTCGCTCTTGCGGGCCACCTTGTCGATCTCGTCGATGTAGATGATCCCGGTCTCGGCCTTCTTGACGTCGTAGTCGGCGGCCTGGATCAGCTTGAGCAGGATGTTCTCGACGTCCTCGCCGACATAGCCCGCCTCCGTCAGCGCCGTCGCGTCCGCGATGGCGAACGGGACGTTCAGCATGCGGGCGAGCGTCTGCGCGAGGAGTGTCTTGCCTGAGCCGGTCGGGCCGAGCAGCAGGATGTTGGACTTCGCGAGTTCGATCGCGTCGTCGCGGCCCTGCGCGCCGCCGTTCTCTCCGGCCTGGACCCGCTTGTAGTGGTTGTACACCGCTACCGAGAGGGCCTTCTTCGCGGGCTCCTGGCCCACGACGTAACCCTCAAGGAATTCGTAGATCTCGCGAGGCTTGGGAAGCTCCTCCCAGCGCACCTCGCTCGTCTCCGCGAGCTCTTCCTCGATGATCTCGTTACAGAGGTCGATGCACTCGTCGCAGATGTACACACCGGGGCCTGCGATGAGCTTCTTGACCTGCTTCTGACTCTTTCCGCAGAACGAGCACTTGAGCAGATCGCCGCCGTCACCGATGCGTGCCACGAGGTGCTTCCCCTTCGCCTGGGAGACGCCACGTTCAGCGGCTCCTGGTGCCTCTATCCGACGGTACCTTGCCGGGCCCCCCGTTCGGGCCCCCCTTGGCACGGTTCACTTCGACGCGAGTCGTCCGCGAACCGTGCCGAGGAGCGGCAGATGCTACAGCGCTGCCTCAGGCCACCGAGGAATTGTTCATCTTCCGGGTGGAGATGATCTGGTCGACCAGGCCGTACGAGAGCGCGTCCTCGGCCGTGAGGATCTTGTCACGCTCGATGTCGTCGCGGATCTTCTCGATCGGCGTCGTGGAGTGCTTGGCCAGCATCTCCTCCAGCTGCGAACGCATCCGGAGGATTTCGTTGGCGGCGATCTCCAGGTCGGAGACCTGACCGCGGCCGGTCTCGCTGTACGGCTGGTGGATCAGGATCCGCGCGTTCGGCAGAGCCATGCGCTTGCCCGGCGTGCCCGCCGCGAGGAGCACGGCGGCGGCGGACGCGGCCTGGCCCATGCAGACGGTCTGCACGTCGGGCTTCACGAACTGCATCGTGTCGTAGATGGCCGTGAGAGCCGTGAACGAGCCGCCCGGGCTGTTGATGTAGATCGAGATGTCGCGGTCCGGGTCCATCGACTCCAGGCACAGGAGCTGCGCCATGACGTCGTTGGCGGACGCGTCGTCGATCTGCACGCCGAGGAAGATCACGCGCTCCTCGAAGAGCTTCGCGTACGGGTCGTACTCACGCACGCCCTGCGAGGTGCGCTCGACGAAGCGCGGGATGACGTAACGCGACTCGGCGCCGGTGCCGGTGAACTCGGCCTGGCCGCTCTCGGCCTGCGCAGGGCCGTAGAGGCCGCGACCGGGGAAGTTGTTCATCTCTGAATCTCCTGAGAAGGGAGGGGCTTGGGTGTCGGCTTCGGGGCGCTGAGCACAGGGCTCAGGCTCCGGTCCCGCCCCCGCCCGGCATGCCGGCGGCGCTGGACATGATGTCGTCGATGAGGCCGTACTCCTTGGCCTCCTGCGGGTCGAACCAGCGGTCGCGGTCCGAGTCGCGCGTGACCTGCTCGACGGTCTGGCCGGTGTGGAACGCCGTGAGCTCGGCCATCTTCTTCTTGGTGAGAAGGAGGCGCTCGGCGTGGATCTTGATGTCCGACGCGGAGCCGGCGAGGCCCGCGGACGGCTGGTGGATCAGGATCTCGGCGTTCGGCAGGGCGAAGCGCTTGCCGGGCGTGCCCGCGCTGAGCAGGAACTGGCCCATGGAGGCCGCCATGCCCATCGCGATCGTCACCACGTCGTTCTTGATGTACTGCATGGTGTCGTAGATCGCCATGCCGGCCGTGATCGAGCCGCCGGGGCTGTTGATGTAGAGGTAGATGTCCTTGTCCGGGTCGGAGGCAAGGAGCAGCAGCTGCGCGGTGATCTTGTTGGCAATGTCGTCGTCGACCGGCTGGCCGAGGAAGATGATCCGCTCGCCGAGCAGCCGGTTGTAGACCTGGTCGCCGAGGCCACCACCGATGGAGGGGTCGCCGGCGGCGGAGGGCATCAGATTCGTCACGTATCCACCTGCTCGTCTTACGACGGCGCCGGGCCGTCTCACGTCTTCAGCTGGGGCGCGGGGGCCCGCGTGCGGCGCCGCTCCGGGGCGGCGTCGGGGACTCCCCTGCCCTCGTATTCATGGACCCTAACGCGCGGGGCCCTTCGGGGAATCCCGGAGGCCTGACTGTTCGCTGTGAGCGCAGGTTGCGCCCCGTAAGGGGCGCGGGGAACTGCGCGCTCAGCCCCCGCCGGGCCGCGGGCGCGTCTGCCGCGGCAGGGTCTATGGCGGGTGCGGCTTGTTTGTGGTTGCTCGCGCAGTTCCCCGCGCCCCTGAAAAGCACCGGGCCCCCGGGACCGAGAAGTCCTGGGGGCCCGGTGTGCGAGCGTCAGAGCGAGGCTCAGGCCTCGGTCTTCTCGTCGGCCTTCTCCTCGGCGGAGTCCGAGGTCGCCTCGACGGTCTCGGCCGTCTCGTCCTCCTCGTCCTCGAGGTCGACGACCTCACCGTTCGTGTCCTTGACCGTGGCGGCCTCGACGACGACCGCGAGGGCCTTGCCGCGGGCGACCTCGCCGACGAGCATCGGGACCTGACCGCCCTCGACGACGGCCTGGGCGAACTGGTCGGGGGACATGCCGGAGGACTGCGCGCGACGCATGAGGTGCTCGGTGAGCTCCTCCTGGTTCACGTTCAGCTTCTCCTTGTTGACGAGCTCGTCGAGGACGAACTGCGTCTTGATGCCCTTCTCCGCCTGCTCCTTGGTCTCGGCGTCGAACTCTTCCTCGGTCTTGCCCTGGATCTCCAGGTACTTCGCGAGGTCGAGGCCCATCTGGCCGAGCTGGTGGTTGACCAGGTTGTGCTTGCGGGTCTGGATCTCGTCCGCGAGGAGCTTCTCGGGGACGGGGACCTCGACCAGGTCGAGCAGCTTCTCCAGGACGCGCTCCTGAGCCTGCGTGGCCTGGTCGTACTGCTTCATGTTCTCGAGGCGCTTGCGGCTGTCGGCCTTGAGCTCGTCGAGGGTGTCGAACTCGGAGGCGAGCTGGGCGAAGTCGTCGTCGAGCTCCGGCAGTTCACGCTTGGCGACCTGGGTGACCTTGACGGTGACCTCGGACTCCTTGCCGGCGGCCGAGCCGCCCTTGAGCTCGGAGGTGAAGGTGGCCTCGCCACCGGCCTCCAGGCCCTTCACCGCGTCGTCGATGCCTTCCAGCAGCTCGCCGGAGCCGATCGTGTAGGAGACGCCGGAGGCGACGCCGTCCTCCAGGACCTCGCCGTCGACCTTGGCCTGGAGGTCGATCGTCACGACGTCGCCGTCCTCGGCGGCGCGCTCGACCGGGGACGTGGAGGCGAAGCGCTCGCGCAGCTCCTCGACGGCCTTGTCGACGTCCTCGTCGCTGACCTCGATCGCGTCGACCTCGACCTCGATGCCGGAGTAGTCCGGGATCTCGATGGTGGGGCGGACGTCGACCTCAGCGGTGAAGTTGAGGGTCTCGTTGTCCTTGAGCTCGGTGATGTCGACCTCGGGCTGGCCCAGGACGTTGAGCTCGGCCTCGTTGACGGCCTCGGTGTAGAACTTCGGGAGCGCGTCGTTGACGGCCTCTTCGAGGACGGCGCCACGACCGAACCGCTGGTCGATGACCCGGGCCGGGATCTTGCCCTTGCGGAAGCCCTTCACCGTGACCTGCTGGTTGATCTTCTTGTAGGCCGCGTCGAGGCTGTCCTTGAGCTCCTCGAAGGGCACCTCAACAGTGAGCCGAACCCGAGTCGGGTTCAGGGTCTCCACGGCGCTCTTCACGGTTCGGTCTCCTTGGGGCTGACTTCTTGGGATTCTGCCCGGCTCAGAGACACACGGGCACACAACTTGCATAGTAACGGCAAGCGGGAGCCGAGCCACAATGCGATCTTGCGAGGGAGGATTCGTTGGTCGGGGTGGCGGGATTTGAACCCACGGCCTTCCGCTCCCAAAGCGGACGCGCTACCAAGCTGCGCCACACCCCGTCGGTGCGACACGTAGGGTACATGCCCGCAGGCAGTGCGGCTCCCGGTTGAACGGGGCCGGATGTGAGGGGGCACGTGCGCCGGGCCCCGGGGACCCGCTACGATGCCTGTCGTGCCGCGGCTTGTGCCCGTGGCGCGAACTGTGCGGGCGTAGCTCAATGGTAGAGCCCTAGTCTTCCAAACTAGCTACGCGGGTTCGATTCCCGTCGCCCGCTCTGCCGATGAAACCCCAGGCCGGTGACGGTCTGGGGTTTCGCCGTTCCGGAAGCCGATCGATCAGAAGCCGACCGATCAGAAGCTGATCGAGTTGATGGTCTCCGCCACTTCGTTGAGAAAGCGGTTTATGGACGGAGCCATGCCGGTGGAGGCGAGGAAGAAGCCGAAGAGCACCGCGACGATCGCGGGGCCCGCCTTGAGCGATCCCCCGCGGATCAGCACCACAAGGATGATCGCCAACAGCAGCACCACTGACAGCGAAATGGCCACACTGATCACACCCTAGGTCGGTCGCTCTCCCGGCCCGGGGGGTACGGCCCCGCACACCCCCGCCAGAACCCATCGTGCCACCAACGGGCGGCCTCCATGCGGCCGGTGACACATCGTCGGCCAAGGCTTTGCGACCCCGGCGCACGGGGGCGCCCCGCGGGGGCCCGTGCGGCGCACGGTCGTACAGCAATTCGACGATGTGCGGACACCGGAAATTCGACGTGATCGTTGCCGTCGCCACACACGACGTTCGCAAGAAATTCCCATTCGGCCAACCGGACATTTCACCGGAGTCGCCTGGGGGCGTTATGCACCATTTAAACCGGATGAGTTGTGACGTACCGGACGTGACAACCGCGCATACCGCCGCATCTCTTTGTCGACTCCCTTTGGCGCCTCAACCGATTCCCGGGGATTGTCCGGGGATTGGGTCGACGAAAGTGACGGGGGTTTTACGAATACACCGCAGCGACGCTAGGGTGCCTCAGATGTTCCACGCTGCCACCACCCCCGCAGGCGCAGTGCGGTCCCGGATCGTCTCACCGAGCTCCTGGTGGGAGGGCCTGTGACCAACTCGGTGCACCCGCACGAACGCCACCGGGCGCCGCTCCCCCCGGCCCAGGTGCCGGCGACCGGAGTCTCCCTCCCCCGCGCCCACTATCCGCCCCCGCAGGCCGCCCCCACAGCTCCCCCCACCCCGGCCGGCCGCAGCGCCGCCCCGAGCGCGTCGAAGCCCGCCAAGCAGCGGGACGCGTTCTTCGACAACGCCAAGTACCTGGCGATCGTCCTCGTGGCGATGGCCCACGCATGGGAACCGCTGACGGATCACAGCCGCGCCGCCGAGGCGCTGTACATGACCGTCTACACCTTCCACATGCCGGCGTTCATCGTGATCTCCGGCTACTTCTCGCGCAGTTTCGACATGCGCCCCGACCGCCTGAAGCGGCTCGTGAACGGCGTCGCCGTGCCGTACGTCATCTTCGAGGTCGCATACAGCCTCTTCAAGCGCTGGGCCGACGACGACCCCGGGCATCCGATCAGCCTGCTCGACCCCTGGTACCTCACCTGGTTCCTGGTCGCGCTCTTCGTGTGGCGGCTCACCGTGCCGCTGTGGAAGATCGTGCGCTGGCCGGTGCCGCTCGCGCTGGCCATCGCCATGCTCGCCGTGATCTCACCCGACATCGGCGACGACCTCGACCTCCAGCGCGTACTCCAGTTCCTGCCGTTCTTCGTACTCGGCCTCTTCATGAAGCCCGAGTACTTCCAGCTGGTGCGCCGCCGTGAGGTGCGGATCCTGTCCGTGCCGGTCTTCGCCGCCGCGGTGCTCCTCGCCTACTGGGCAGCGCCCCGGATGACCTCCGTGTGGTTCTACCGCCGCGACAGCGCGCAGGAGCTCGGCGTGCCGTGGTGGGTCGGCATCGTGATGACGCTGGCGCTCTTCGGCTGCTCCGTCGTCCTCACCGCGTGCTTCTTCGCGTGGGTGCCGCGCCGCAAGATGTGGTTCACGCTCCTCGGCGCCGGCACGCTGTACGGCTATCTGCTGCACGGCTTCCTCGCCAAGGGCTCCCGTTTCTGGGGCTGGTTCGAGGAGTACGAGTGGCTGCACAAGCCGCTCGGCGAGATCTTCGTGACGGTGGTCGCCGCAAGCGTGGTGACCCTGCTGTGCACCCCGCCGGTGCAGCGCGTGTTCCGCTTCGCGATGGAGCCCAGAATGGAGTGGGCCTTCAAGCGGGACGCGGCGCAACTCGCCAGGGAGCGGGGCAGGTCCGGCTAGCGGTCCCTCAGCCGATCCCCAACAGGGCGCGCATGGTGGCGTACTTCGCCGTCAGGCGCGCCCTTGTCGTCGCGTCGAGCACCGCGAGGCGGGCCGGGTCCGCGTTGTGGGCCAGGTCCGCCTCCTTCACGAGGCGGGCGCCGGGGGTGGCGAGAACGCGTTCCGCGTACGCCTCCTGGGACTCCCCCGCGCGCTTGGTGAGCGCCAGGACGATGTCCTTCGTGCGCGGGGCGAGGGGGGCCTCGCGCAGCCACCGCTCCGAGAGGGCGTCGTCCTCGACGGAGTCGTGCAGCCAGGCCGCGGCGATCTGCTCGGCGTCGCCGCCCCTCGCCCGCACCCCGTCGGCCACGGCCATCAGGTGCTCGGCGTAGGGGCGGCCCGCCTTGTCGGTCTGGCCGGCGTGGGCCTCGCGGGCGATCGCTTCCACCTCGGGAAGGGTCAGGAGCTGCGGGCCCTGCTCGGCGTGCGTCATGCGGCCGACTTTAGTGCCGCCCTCGCCGGGATCGTCGCCGAGGCCAGGCCGAGGACCAGGACCCCGCCCACGAAGGAGCCGTACAGCAGCGGCGGGATGTACGGGGCCTCGCCGGTCAGGCCCTTCATCATCGGGACGAGCGTGGCGAGGGCGATCGCCGAGCCGATGACGATGCCCGCGCAGGCGACGAGCAGCGCCTCCCAGCTGATCATGCGCATCACCTGGCGGCGCGTGGAGCCGATCAGGCGCAGCGTGCCGAGTTCGCGGCGGCGGTCGAGGACCGTCATGACCAAGGTGTTGATCGCGGCGATGGCCGCGAAGCCGCCGAGCACGGCCGCCATGGTGGTGTTGGCCCAGGCGTTGAGCTCACGGTCGAGGGACTGGGCGGTGGCGTAGCCGTCGCGGTCCTGGAGGGTGCCGAGGGCGGCGAGTGCCTGCTCCGAGCCGCCCTTCGTCCAGATCTCGGTGGCGAAGGACGAGGTGACGTGCGGCTTGAGGTCGGCCGCGGACATGGTGGCCTGGGCGAGGCCGAGGCCCCTGCCGTACGTCGCCACGACCTTCGGCGCGGCCTTGGTGCCGTCGGGCAGGCGGAGGTGAAGGCGGTCGCCGGTCTCCACGTGCGCGGACCGGGCGAGGTTGGCGTCGATGGCGATCTCCCCCTTGCCGAGCTTCAGGGTGCCGGTCTCGACCTTCAGGTCCTGGACCTTCGCGAGGTCGGCGGCGGAGCCGGTGACGCCCTGGGTCGACGCCGACTCCAGCCAGCGGTCGGCGCCGGAGCCCACGGGGACGAGCACGGAGGTCTTGAGCAGGCCGACGGCGGAGGTGACCCCTTCGGTGCCGGCGGCCTTCGTCACCGCGCCCGGGGCGAGGCCCGCGTCGGAGGTGACGATGTGGTCGGCGGTGATGCCCTCGCGCTGCTGGTCGGCGGCGACCCGGTCCTGGCTGGTGTGCATGAAGACGAGGACGGAGGAGAAGGCCATGGCGAGGACGATCGGGGTGATCGCGGAGGCGAGACGGCGGGCGTTGGAACGGGAGTTGGCGGCCGCGAGCGAGGCGGACGCTCCGGCGCCGCGCAGCGGGAGGCCGAACAGGGCGGCGCAGCCGCGGGCCACGAGCGGGCCGAGCAGGGCGACGGCGAGCATGAAGAGCATGACGACGCCGAGGGCCGCGTTCGCCGCGTCGTCGCCGGTGTTGCTCGCGGCGAACCCGGCGAAGACCGCGCCGCCGACGGCGGCGGCGATGCCCAGCGGCGTACGGATCCAGCCGAGTTGCACGCGCTCCACGGCGGCCTCGCTGAGCGCCTGGCCCGGCTTGATGCGGGAGGGGCGGCGGGCGGCCATGTATCCGGCGCCGAGTGCGGTGAGGACGGCGACGCCGACGGCGGCGGCGAGCGGGAGGAAGGAGACGGACAGGTCGACGGCCTCGGGGACCGCGCCCTTCTCCTTCAGCTGCCCGAACCACCAGGTGGCGAGGGCGATGCCGGGCAGCACGCCGACCGCTCCGGCGACGGGTGCGACGAGCAGGGTCTCGGTGGCGATGGTGCGGCGGATCTGGCGCGGGGTGGTGCCGATGGCGCGCAGCAGCGCGTATTCGCGGGCGCGCTGGCCGACCGAGAGGGCGACGGTGCCGGCGGAGGTGAAGACGGCGGTGAGCGCGGCGATGCCGCCGAAGGAGCCGCCGAGCGCGGTGAGCAGGTTCTTGGCGTAGGCGAGCTGGGGGCCCTCGGCCGCGCTGCGGTCGTCGCCGGTGTGGACGTCGGCCTTCTCGCCGACGGCGTGCGCCACCTGGTCCTTGAGGGTGTCGGCGGAGACGCCCGCCTTGGGCAGTACGGCGATGGCGTCGACGCGGCCGGGGTGTCCGGAGACGCGGACGGCCTCGGCGTCGTCGAACCAGGCGGTGAGCGCGCCCTGGCGGGGCTCGACCGTGCCGGAGACGCGGAAGTCGCGCGGTCCGTCAGCGGTGGTGAGCGTGGTGCGGTCGCCGACGGAGGCGCCGGGTGCGGCGAGGACGACCTCGCCGGGGTGCGGGGCGCGGCCGGCGGTCAGCTTCTCGCCGGTGAAGGCGGTGGAGCCCCAGCCGTGCGCGGTGACGTCCTTGCCGCCGGAGTGCACGGGGAAGGTGACGTCGGGGACGGCGGCGCGGGCGCCGGGCACCGCACCGGCCTTGGCGACCAGGGAGTCGTCGAGCCGCGCCTGGTCGGGCAGCGGGATGTCCGACTCGGTCCTCTCCTCGCCGCTGCCGCTGACGAAGTGGACGGACTGGTCGGCGGCGGCGACCACGGGTGCGCCCGCGTAACGCTCGGGCGGCACGGAGGCGCGCAGTCCCGTCTCCAGGAGGATGCCGCAGGCGGCCACGATCAGCGAGGCCATCATGAGGGCGACGAAGGTGCCGACGAAGGCGGCGGGCTTGAAGCGGACGGCCGCGCGGGCGAGGCCGTTGGGTACGTATGCCATTACGCGGCCACCCCCGCGTAGGAGGGCGCGGTCAGGGTCGTCATGCGGGCGGCGATCTGCTGGGCGGAGGCGCGCTCCAGGCAGTCGACGATGGAGCCGCCGGCGAGGAAGAGGACGCGGTCGGCGTAGGCCGCGGCGGCCGGGTCGTGGGTGACCATGACGACGGTGGCGCCCATGCGGTCGACGGCGGAGCGCAGGAGGTCGAGGATCTCGGTGGCGGTGGTGGTGTCGAGGGCGCCGGTCGGCTCGTCGGCGAAGATCACGTCGGGCTGCGTGACCAGGGCGCGGGCGATGGCGACGCGCTGCTGCTGGCCGCCGGAGAGCTGGCCGGGGCGGCGGCCGCCCTTGTCGCCGAGGCCGACGCGGGTGAGCATCTCGGCGGCCTTGCGGTGGTCGGGGCGGTGGCCTGCGAGGCGCATCGGCAGGACGACGTTCTGTTCGACGGTCAGCGACGGCAGCAGGTTGAAGGCCTGGAAGACGAAGCCGAGGCGGGTGCGGCGCAGGGCGGTGAGCTTGTTCTCGCTCATGCCGGTGATCTCGGTGCCGCCGAGGTGGACGGTGCCGCTGGTGGGGCGGTCGAGGCCCGCGGCGCACTGAAGGAACGTCGACTTGCCGGAACCGGAGGGCCCCATGACGGCGGTGAAGCTGCCGCGCGGCAGGGCGAGGTCGATGCCGGCGAGGGCGTGGACGGCGCCGGAGCCGCGGCCGTACTGGCGGCGGACGCCCCGGAGTTCGACGGCCCAGTCGCCGTGTGCCGGCGCGCCGATGACGCGTACGTCCTCGACGACCTGGTTCTTCTTCCGCCGCAGCCCCATGTTCCTGTCCATTTCTCCGTGCGAATGCGATGTATCGAACCTACGGAGAGGGGGGTGGTGTGGACCATGACGGCTGCTGGCCGATGCCAGGTAGGGGAAACCCCACCCCTCTGGTCACCCTCACCCCAGGGAAACCCTTTGGTAAGCTAACTATTGACGCGTTCTTTACGAACCCTTGACCAACAGACCTACGCGAAGGAGCGGGCCCATCGGACACGCGGACACCCTGATAGCCATGGGCGGTGCCTTTCTGGCCGCCGCCGTCCTCGCCCGCCTCGGCGGCCGCATCGGACTCCCCACCATCCCCCTGTTCATCCTGGCCGGGATCCTCCTCGGCCCCCACACCCCCGGCGTCGTCCTGGTCTCCGACCCCCACGACCTGGCGATGCTCTCGGCGCTCGGCCTGGTCCTGCTGCTCTTCTACCTGGGCCTCGAGTTCCACATGGACGACCTCAGGACCGGTGGCCGCAGGATGGCCGTCGCCGGAGGCACCTACCTCGCCCTGAACGTCGGCGCCGGCCTGGGCTTCGGATTCGCGCTCGGCTGGGGCACCTCCGAAGCGCTGGTCCTCGCCGGAGTGCTCGGCATCTCGTCCTCCGCGATCGTCACGAAGGTCCTGGTCGACACCGGCCGCCTCGGCAATCCGGAGACCAGGCCGATCCTCGGCATCATCGTCGTCGAGGACATCTTCCTGGCCCTCTACCTCGCGGCGCTGCAACCGATCCTGTCCGGCGCCAACAGCCTCTCGGCGGCCGTCCTCGACGGCGGCAAGGCCTTCGGCTTCCTGCTCCTGCTCGCGCTCGCGGCCCGCTTCGGCACGCGGCTCGTCGGCCGGCTCATGGACACCCGCGACGACGAACTGCTCGTCATCTCCTTCCTCGGCGTCGCCGTCTTCGTCGCCGGGGTCTCCGAGTGGTTCGGGGTGGCCGACGCGATCGGCGCGTTCATGGTCGGTCTGATGCTGGGCAGCACGGCGTCCGGCGAACGCATCCGCAAGCTGGTGCATCCGCTGCGCGACGCGTTCGGGGCGATCTTCTTCTTCGCGTTCGGGCTCTCCATCGACCCCGGCGACCTGCCGGTGGTGCTCTGGCCGGTCCTCGCGGCGGTCGCGGTGACCCTCCTGATGAACGTCCTCGCGGGACTCGGGGCGGCGCGGGTGTACGGCTTCGGGGCGGGCCCCGCGGCGAACATCTCCACGACGCTGCTCGCCCGCGGCGAGTTCGCCCTCATCCTCGCCACGATGGCGGCGGGCGCGGGCCTCGACGAGCGGCTCTCCCCCTTCATCGCGGGGTACGTGCTCCTGCTCGCGGTCCTCGGACCGCTGGCCGCGGGCCGGTCGCAGTGGCTGGCGCGGGTCCTGCCCGGCGGCCGGGACCACGTGGCGGCGGAGCCGAGGTCGGCCGTGCCCTAGGTCCTGTCGTCACATTCCCGTCGTCCGCCCGCCGGGCAGGCGGGAATGTGACGACAGGGCCTAGGGCTGTGCCGGGGGGCGGTTCACGCCTCCCGGCAGATGAGCAGCAGCGCCCTGTCGTCGTTCACGTCCTTCGCGACCGCCTCGATCAGATGCCAGGCCGCGCCGTGGAAGCCCCCCGCCACGTACCGGTCGGCCTCGCCCGTCAGGCGGTCCATGCCCTCGGCGATGTCGCGGTCGGACGTCTCGACGAGACCGTCCGTGAAGAGCATCAGGACGTCGCCGGGGCGCAGGACGCCCTTGACGGGGTCGAACTGCGCCCCGTCGTAGACGCCGAGGAGCGGGCCCTGCCCCGCCTTCTCCTCCCAGCGGCCGCTGCCCGCGCTGAGCTGGAGGCCGGGCGGGTGGCCCGCGGAGAACAGTTCGTAGTCGCCGGTCTCCAGGTCGAGGACGAGGTGGATGGAGGTCGCGAAGCCCTCGTCCCAGTCCTGGCGGAGCAGATAGCCGTTGGCGGCGGGCAGGAAGGCGTGCGGGGGCAGGGAGCCGAGCAGGCCGCCGAAGGCTCCGGACAGGAGCAGCGCGCGCGAACCCGCGTCCATGCCCTTGCCGGAGACGTCGGTGAGGACGGCCTCCAGGGTGCGGCCGCCGTTCGTGCGGGCGGCGACCACGAAGTCGCCGGAGAAGGACTGGCCGCCGGCCGGGCGCAGCGCCATCTCGCGGTGCCAGCCGCGCGGCAGCTTCGGCAGCTTGCTCTGGACGCGGATGCGTTCGCGCAGGTCGAAGAGCATGGTGCCGCCGCCGCGCCAGGGGACGCCGACCCGGCTGCGGAACTGGGCGATGAGGAGCCCGAAGAAGCCGCAGGCGGCGACCACCAGGACGACGCCGGGCGTGACGCGGGAGGCGCCTTCCGTGTACGGGCCGAGCCGGACGGACTCCACGATGAGGGCCACCGCCGACGCCGCGTAGAGACCGAGCAGGCTGGCGGGGCGCAGCAGCAGGCCGCCCGCGACGATGGGCAGGACGAGCGCGGCCGGTGAGAACCAGACGTTGTTGACGATGGTGCAGCAGGTGATCACCGGCACGGTGAGGAGCAGGCCGGCCAGCGCCACCCAGTCGGAGCCGTCGCCGCGGAAGTAGTCGACCCCGGATTTGCGCAGCACGATCCGGACCCGGTGCACCCTCTTCTTCATCCGGGCCGTGAACGTCTCGGCCGCCGCCCGCCGTTCGCGGCGTGCGCGTCCTTCTCCTCGTACCACCATTGCTCGTGGACCTTATCCAGCGGGGCGCGTACTTCGCACGGGAGGTCCCGGTTGTCCCCCGTCGGAGGGCGGGCCGCGGGCGTGGAAATCCTGTCGCACCGGGCGGTATCGCCCTGGTAGGCATGGCATATGACGACAGACTTGCGCGTGCTCGCGAAGACCGAATGGGACACCTGGTACAGGACATTGGATGTCGCGTTCGGCGGCGTGCCGGAGTCCGCGGAGGAGCAGGAGCTGTGGCGCGAGCTCGTCGAGTTCGACCGGTCGATGGGCGTGTGGGACGGGGACGCCTGTGTCGGTGCGGCGGGGGCGTTCTCCTTCCGGCTCTGTGTGCCGGGCGGCGCGCTGGTGGACGCGGCGGGCGTGACGATGGTGGGCGTCGCGGCGACGCACCGGCGGCGCGGGATCCTGACGTCGATGATGCGGCGCCAGCTCGACGACGTGCGCGCGCGGGGCGAGGCGCTGGCCGTGCTCACCGCCTCCGAGCCGGCCATCTACGGCCGCTTCGGGTACGGCGCGGCCACCCAGCAGATGCGGGCCGACATCGACACGACCCGGGTGCGGCTGTCCGTCCCGGCGGGTACGGATGACGTATCCCTGAGGTACGCGGTGGCCGCCGACGTCCACGACGCGTGCGAGGCGCTGTACGCGCGCCGGGTCACCGGGCGGCCGGGGATGCTGGCCCGGCAGCCGGGGTGGGAGCGGCTCGGGCTGCTCGACCCGAAGGACGACAGGGACGGCGCGTCACCGCTGCAATGCGTGGTCGCCGAGCGCGCGGGGGAGCTCGTCGGGTATGTGCGGTACGCCATCAAGCCGGAGTGGGACACGCAGGGCCCCAAGGGCGTGGTGCGGGTGCGCGACATCGAGGGGCTGGACCCGGCGGCGTACGCGGCGTTGTGGCGGTTCCTCTTCGACATCGACCTGACGTCGTCGGTGATCTCCCGGAACCGACCGGTGGACGACCCGCTGCTCCAGCTCGTCTCGGACGTCCGCCGGTGCGACCTGCGGGTGGGCGACTCGCTGTACGTGCGGCTCGTCGAGGTGGGCGCCGCACTTGAGGCGCGTACCTACCAGACGCCCCTCGACGTGGTGTTCGAGGTCGAGGACGCCTTCTGCCCCTGGAACGAGGGGCGTTGGCGGCTCACCGGCGACACGAAGGGCGCCTCGTGCGAGCGCACGGACGACGCGGCCGATCTCGCCCTGTCCGTACGGGAGTTGGGCGCCGCCTACCTCGGCGGCACCTCCCTGACGTCACTGGCGGGCGCCGGCCGGGTGCGGGAGCTGCGCCAGGGCGCCCTGACCGAGGCCTCGGTGGCCTTCGGCTCCGACGTGGCGCCGTGGCTGCCGCACGGTTTCTAGGCGGTCCGGGGCACGGAGGCCACCTTCGGCCGGCGGGTGGCGAGGTAGAGGGCGATCAGCCAGCCGATGACCGAGGCGCCGAAGACGAGGTTGATGACGAGGACCAGCCAGCGGTGCTCGGCGCCCCGGTTGAAGGCGATGAGCGACGGCAGCAGATAGAAGGCGAGGAAGAGCACGCCGATCACGATGGCGACCGGCCCGTCGATCCATGTGGTGCCGAACATGCGAGAACCCCCGTTGAGCTGGTGAAAGCGGTCAGTGGATCTTAAGGGGGCGGGAGGCCCGGCTCAGCTCGGGCGCTGGCAGGTGGGGCACCAGAAGAGGTTGCGGGCGGCCAGGTCGGCGGTGCGGATGTCGGTGCCGCAGAGGTGGCAGGGCTGGTTCGCCCTGCGGTAGACGTAGACCTCGCCGCCGTGGTCGTCGACGCGCGGCGGGCGACCCATCGCCTCCGGGGTGTGCTCGGGCCTGACGGTGTCGATGCGGTTCAGCCGCACTCCCTCGCGCATCAGCTCCACGAGGTCCGCCCAGATCGCGTTCCACCGCGCCTCGGTGAGCTCCTTGCCCGGCGTGTACGGGTCGATGCCGTGCCGGAAGAGGACCTCCGCGCGGTAGACGTTGCCGACGCCCGCGATGACCTTCTGGTCCATGAGGAGGGCGGCGACGGTGGTGCGGCTGCGGGAGATGCGGTGGTAGGCCTTGGCCGGGTCGTCGCCGTCGCGCAGGGGGTCGGGGCCGAGGCGGTCGTGTATCGCCCGCTTCTCCTCGTCCGTGATGAGGGCGCAGGTGGTGGGGCCGCGCAGGTCGGAGTAGTACGACTCGTTCCGCAGGCGGAGCCGGACGGTGTCCGTGGGGGGCGGGGCGGGGCACTCGCCGAGGGCGTACTTGCCGAAGAGCCCGAGGTGGATGTGGACCCAGCCGGTCCCGGCGAAGCCCAGGAAGAGGTGCTTGCCGTGGGCCTCCGCGGTGTCCATCACCTGGCCGGTGAGCAGGGCGGCGCTGTCGGAGAACTTGCCCTGCGGGCTGGTGGCCAGGACCGGGCGGCCCTGGAAGCGCTCCCGGTGGTCGGCCGCCAGCCGGTGAATCGTGTGCCCCTCCGGCACGGGTCCCTCCGGGGGTGGTGCGGTGAATGAATCGCCTTGAGGGCTCGTCCTCAAACGCCGGACGGGCTGAAAAACTCCAGCGCCGCCCGGCGAAGGTTCAACTACGGCTGAGGGTGGTGCGCCGGGATTTCGGGCAGCTCGCCCGTCTCCTCGTACCGCGACAGCATCTCGATGCGGCGCGTGTGACGCTCCTCACCCGAGTACGGCGTGGCCAGGAAGATCTCGACGAACTTCGTCGCCTCTTCCTGGGTGTGCATGCGGCCGCCGATCGAGATGACGTTGGCGTCGTTGTGCTCGCGGCCGAGCGCCGCGGTCTGCTCGCTCCAGGCCAGGGCCGCCCGCACGCCCTTCACCTTGTTCGCGGCGATCTGCTCGCCGTTGCCCGAGCCGCCGATGACGATGCCGAGGGCCTCCGGGTCCGCGGCGGTCTTTTCCGCGGCGCGCAGGCAGAACGGCGGGTAGTCGTCCTGGGCGTCATAGATGTGGGGCCCGCAGTCGACGGGCTCGTGGCCGTGGCTCTTGAGCCATTCGACCAGGTGGTTCTTGAGTTCGTAGCCGGCATGATCCGAGCCGAGGTACACGCGCATGGGACCGAGTGTGGCATGTCGCGGGGCGGGTAGCCGCGACCGGGCAGGACCTTGGTCTTGTCGGGAGCTCGCCGGGATCACCATGGACGGGACGTTGGTCCAGGCCATTGGCCGGAATACAACGATCCGGATTCAGGACTTCCGTCCCGTTCACCCCTGAGTTTGAATGCGGGGGCTCGTGACCCGAGAACTTAAGGATTCGTCCATGACCTCGCAACCCTCCCTTGCGAAGGCAGACAGCAGCCCCACATCCCCTGGGGATCCGCAGTCCGGCCAGAGTGGTGACACCGGCGACGGCCTCAAGGCGGGTCTGAAGAACCGCCACCTCTCGATGATCGCCATCGGCGGCGTGATCGGCGCCGGTCTCTTCGTCGGCTCCAGCTCCGGCATCGCCGCCGCCGGGCCCGCGATCCTCATCTCGTACGCCCTCGTCGGCACGATGGTCGTCCTCGTGATGCGGATGCTCGGCGAGATGGCCGCCGCCCGGCCCGCCTCCGGCTCCTTCTCCACCTACGCGGACCAGGCCCTCGGCCGCTGGGCCGGCTTCTCCATCGGCTGGCTGTACTGGTTCTTCTGGGTCGTCGTGCTCGCCGTGGAGGCCACCGCGGGGGCCGTCATCCTCAACGGCTGGATACCCGCCGTCCCGCAGTGGGGCTGGGCGCTGATCGTGATGGTCGTCCTCACCGCGACGAACCTCGTCTCGGTGGGCTCGTACGGCGAGTTCGAGTTCTGGTTCGCCGGGATCAAGGTCGTCGCCATCGGCGGCTTCGTCGTCATCGGTCTGCTCGCCGTCTTCGGCCTGCTGCCCGGCTCCGACAATCCCGGCGCCGGGTTCGCGCACCTCACCGACGCGGGCGGCTTCATGCCCAAGGGCGCGGGCGCCATCCTCACCGGTGTGCTGATGGTCGTCTTCTCCTTCATGGGCAGCGAGATCGTCACGCTGGCCGCCGGCGAGTCCGAGGACCCGCAGCGCGCCGTCACCAAGGCGACGAACAGCGTCATCTGGCGCATCGGCGTCTTCTACCTGGGCTCGATCTTCGTCGTCATCACGCTCCTGCCGTGGAACGACAAGTCGATCACCGAGCACGGCAGTTACGTCGCCGCGCTGAACTCGATCGGCATCCCGCACGCCGGCCAGGTCATGAACGTCATCGTCCTCACCGCCGTGCTCTCCTGCCTCAACTCCGGCCTCTACACCGCCTCCCGCATGGCCTTCTCGCTCGGCCAGCGCGGTGACGCGCCCAAGTCCTTCGCGCGCACCAACGCGCGGGGCGTGCCGATGGCCGCGATCCTCGGCTCCGTCGTCTTCGGTTTCGTCGCCGTCTGGTTCAACTACCAGTGGAAGGACACCGTCTTCGACTTCCTGCTCAACTCCTCGGGCGCGGTGGCCCTCTTCGTGTGGCTGATCATCAGCTTCACGCAGCTGCGGATGCGCGGCATCATCCTGCGCGAGGAGCCGGAGAAGCTCGTCGTGAAGATGTGGCTCTTCCCGTACCTGACGTGGGTGACGATCGGGATGATCTCGTTCGTGCTCGTCTACATGCTGACCGACGAGGCCGGCCGCAAGCAGGTGCTGCTCTCGCTCCTCGCCGCCGCCTTCGTCGTCGTCTTCTCGCTCGTGCGCGAGAAGGTGCGGCCCCGGGGTTCCGACGGAATTCCGGTGGAGTCGCAGAAGAGCTGAGGCCGGGGCGGTCCACCGGTGCGCGATGCTCTCCGTGTCAGACGAGACAACGGAGGCACCCGTGGACCACACCGCCCAGCGACTCGTGTTCCGGCCGGACGACGCCGGATACGAAGCGGAACTCGCCGGAATGCAGACCGGCTTCGCGACGCGGCCCGCCGTCGTCTTCGGCGCGCGGAACGCCGACGACGTCGTCGCCGCGGTGTCGTACGCCGCCGAAGCCGGCCTGCCCGTCGGCGTCCAGGCCACCGGGCACGGCGTGCCGGGAGCCTCCGAGGGCGGCGTCCTGATCAGCACGCGGCGGATGGACTCCGTGCGCGTCGACCCCGAAGCGCGCTCCGTCACCGTCGGCGCGGGCGCCCGCTGGGGCCAGGTCGTCGAGGCCGCGGTGGCGCACGGCCTCGCCCCGCTGAACGGCACGGCGCCGAGCGTGGGCGCCGTCTCGTACACCCTCGGCGGCGGACTCGGCATCCTCGGCCGCGAGTTCGGCTACGCGGCCGACCACGTCCGCTCGCTCGACGTCGTCACCGCGGACGGCGTCCTGCGCCACGTCACGGCGGACAGCGACCCGGAGCTCTGCTGGGGGCTGCTCGGCGGCGGCGCGAACCTCGGGGTCGTCACCGGCCTGGAGATCGGCCTGCTGCCGGTGGCCAGGGTGTACGGCGGCGCCCTCGCGTTCGACGGCGGCGCGGTCGACCCGGCCGCCGTGCTGCGCGGCTACGAGCAATGGACGCGGACCCTGCCCGACGAGGTGACCTCCTCGCTCGCCGCGCTCGTCTACCCGGACCTGCCGCAGCTCCCGCCGCACCTGAAGGGCCGCTACCTCCTCCTGATCCGGGTCGCCTCCACCGTCCCGGCGGCCGAGGGCGAGCGGCTCGTGGCTCCCCTGCGGGAGATCGGGCCCACCGTCTCGGACACGCTGCGCGAGCTGCCGTACGCCGAGAGCCCCTCCATCCACGGCGACCCGGACTTCCCGCACGCCTTCTACGGCGACAACGTGCTCCTGAGCGGGCTCGACGTCGACGCGGCCGCCGACGTCCTCGCGCTCGCCGGGCCCGGCGCGGCCACCATGCACGTCCTGCAACTCAACCACCTGGGCGGGGCGCTGGCGCGGCCCGCGCAAAACGCGGTGCCCCACCGCGAGGCGAACTGGCTCCTGCGGCTCCTGTCGCCGCTGGACGGGACGGACGTCGAGACCCAGCGGAAGGTGCACGCGGAGGCGTTCCGGCTGCTCGCGCCGCAGGTCCTCGGGCGCTCCCTCAACTTCGTCTTCGGCGGCAACGACCGGCCGGAGGGCCTGTACGACCCGGAAACGCTGAAGAGGCTCGCCGCGTTGAAGGCCACGTACGACCCGGCGAACCTCTTCAGGCGCAACTACAACATCGGATAGCCCGGCCGGCGGCCGGAGCGACCGGTCAGCGGTCGAGGAGCTTCCACGCCGTGGGCAGCGCGCCCATCGCGAGCGCGGCCTTCAGGGCGTCGCCGATCAGGAAGGGCGTGAGCCCGGCGGCGACGGCCTGGGTCAGCGACATGCCGGTGGCGGCGGCCAGGTAGGGGACACCGACCGCGTAGATGATCGCCGAGCCGAGGACCATCGTGCCCGCCGTGCGCAGCACCGAACGGTCGCCGCCGCGGCGGGCCAGCGCGCCCACCACCGTGGCGGCGAGCAGCATGCCGAGGACGTAGCCGAGGGACGGCGCCGCGACGCCGGAACCCGCCTGGGCGAACCAGGGCATGCCCGCCATGCCCACGAGGGCGTACAGCGCGAGCGAGAGGAAGCCGCGGCGGGCGCCCAGCGACGTGCCGACGAGCAGCGCGGCGAAGGTCTGACCGGTCACCGGCACCGGGGAGCCCGGCACGGGCACCGCGATCTGGGCGGCGATCCCGGTGAGCGCGGCGCCGCCGAGCACGAGCGCCGCGTCCTTCACGCGGGACGCGGGCAGCAGGTCCGCGAGGACCTGGCCGGGACGGGTGGTGGCAGCGGCGATGCTCATCGGGGACTCCGCGAGGACGTGGGCAGGTGGGGAACGCGTCGACGCTATCCCAGGCGGCGGCGCGGCAACACGGTCATCGGCCGACAACCCGGGGGCGGGGCCTTGGTGGGCTCCGTACAAAGGGGCGTTCGTACACCTCGGGAGGCGTGACGCTCGTCACGGAGGTCGGCGGGTGGGTGCCCCGTTTTGCGCGAGGGGCTGCCGCCCGGGGAGACTGTAGGGTCCCGCTAAACCACTGAGCACCCTGAGAGCAAGCTGAACGCCATGCACGACCAATTGCCGCCCGACAAGACGGCACCCGGCGCCGGGGGTTGTGCCCACCCTTCCCCGAGCTCTCGGCTTCGCTCGGGCAGGGGAGGCCCCACTCGCCGTGCGGGACGCCTGCCCACAACAGCAAGCCGCCCCGAGCCTCTGGGAGGCGGTCTCAAGCAGCGGCACCTGACCATGCTCGGGCTCGGCGGCGTCATCGGCGCCGGGCTGTTCGTGGGGTCGGGGGCGGGGATCTCGGTCGCGGGCCCCGGCATCGTCGTGTCGTATCTGATCGCGGGCGCGCTCGCGATGTGCGTGATGCGGATGCTCGGCGAGATGTCGGCCGCGATGCCCGCGTCGGGCTCCTTCTCCGTGCACGCGGAGCGCGCGCTCGGCCGGTGGGCCGGGTTCAGCGTCGGCTGGCTCTACTGGTTCCTGCTGGTGGTCGTGCTCGCCGTGGAGGCGACCGGCGCCGCGCAGATCGCCAACGGCTGGGCGCCCGCGGTGCCGCAGTGGGCCTGGGTCCTGATCTTCATGCTGGTCTTCACCGCGGCCAACCTCGCCTCGGTGAAGAACTTCGGCGAGTTCGAGTTCTGGTTCGCGGCCCTGAAGGTCTTCGCGATCGTCGCGTTCCTGGTCCTCGGGCTGCTCGCGGTCTTCGGCGTGCTGCCCGACACGGACCCGGTGGGCCTCACCAACCTCACCGGGCAGGGCGGGTTCCTGCCGAACGGCTGGGAGGGCGTCGTCTCGGGCGTCCTCGCCGTCGTCTTCGCGTTCGGCGGCCTGGAGGTCGTGACCATCGCGGCCGCCGAGTCCGACGACCCGGTGCGCTCGGTGGCCCGCGCGGTGCGCAGCGCGGTCTACCGCATCCTCTTCTTCTACGTCGGGTCGATGCTCGTCATCGTGACCGTGCTGCCCTGGACGGCGCAGCGGGCCGGGGCCAGCCCGTACGTGACGGTCCTCGACGCGATCGGGGTGCCGTCCGCCGGGACCATCATGAACATCGTGGTGTTCGTGGCGCTGCTCTCCGCGCTCAACGCCAACCTCTACGGCTCGTCCCGGATGGTCTTCTCGCTGGCCGAGCGCGGCGAGGCGCCGAAGGCCCTCCTGACGGTCTCCGGCGGCGGCGTGCCGCGCCGCGCGGTCCTCGCCTCCGTCGCCTTCGGCTTCGTCTCCGTCGTCCTCAATCTGAAGTGGCCGGACTCCGTCTTCCTCTACATGCTCAACTCCGTCGGCGCGGTGCTCCTCTTCGTCTGGGCGCTGATCGCGGTCTCGCAGCTGCGGCTGCGCCGGCGCGTCGAGCGGGAGGCGCCGGAGCGGCTGGTGCTGCGGATGTGGGCGTTCCCGTATCTGACGTGGGCGGCGCTGGCCGCGATGGCCGCCGTGCTGGGGCTGATGCTGACGGACGAGGGGGCGCGGCCGCAGCTGCTGTGGTCGGCCGGGGCGACGGGGCTCGTCCTGGTGATCGCGGGGCTGCGGGAGTGGCACGCGGCGCGCGTGAAGGGCAGATGAACTTGTTGTGCACATTTCTTCACAACGTGTGAGCGTCGTGTCCGTATAGCGGTCAAGTGTTCCCTGTCAGCGGTACCGGAGCTCAGACTGTGGGCCGCTCGCTCCCCCGTCTCGGCTACTGAACAGGGCACGCCCATGTCTCGGACGTCCACCCAGCAGGACGCAGCACCCGAAGAGGCCCCCAAGGCCGACTCGCCGCTCGTGCACGGCCTCAAGCAGCGGCATCTTTCCATGATCGCTCTCGGTGGCGTGATCGGGGCCGGTCTCTTCGTGGGGTCCGGGGCGGGCATCGCCGCGGCCGGTCCCTCGATCGTCCTCGCCTACGCGCTGTCCGGCGCGCTCGTCATGCTGGTGATGCGCATGCTGGGCGAGATGTCGGCCGCCAACCCGGCGTCGGGCTCCTTCTCGGTCCACGCCGAGCGGGCCATCGGTCCGTGGGCGGGCTTCACCGCGGGCTGGGGCTTCTGGTTCCTGCTCTGTGTCGCCGTCGGCCTGGAGGGCATCGGCGCCGCCAAGATCATGGTGGGCTGGTTCCCCGACAGCCCGGAGTGGGCGTGGGTCGCCCTCTTCATGCTGGTGTTCTGCGGCGCGAACCTGACGGCCGTGAAGAACTTCGGCGAGTTCGAGTTCTGGTTCGCCGCCCTCAAGGTCGGCGCCATCACGCTGTTCCTCGGCATCGGCGCCCTCGCGATCCTCGGCATCCTGCCCGGCTCGGACGCCCCGGCCCCCGGCCTGGAGAACCTCAGCGGCGAGGGCGGGTTCATGCCGAACGGCACGGACGGCCTGATCATCGGCCTCCTCGCCTCCGTCTTCGCGTACGGCGGCCTGGAGACCGTCACGATCGCCGCCGCCGAGTCCGAGAACCCGGTCAAGAGCGTCGCCAAGGCCGTGCGCACGGCGATGTGGCGCATCGCCGTCTTCTACGTCGGCTCGATGCTCGTCGTCGTCACGCTGCTGCCGTGGGACAACAAGGAAGTCGTCGCCAAGGGTCCGTACGTCGCCACACTCGACCACCTGGGCATCCCCGCCGCCGGCGAGATCATGAACGTCATCGTCCTGGTCGCCCTGCTCTCCGCGATGAACGCCAACATCTACGGCGCCTCGCGCATGTCGTACTCCCTGATCGAGCGCGGCCAGGGCCCGAAGGTGCTCGGCCGCGTGTACAGCGGCGTGCCGCGCCTCGCCGTCCTCGCCTCCTCGGTCTTCGGCTTCGTCTGCGTCCTGCTCAGCTACTGGCGCCCCGACGACGTCTTCCCCTGGCTGCTCAACATGATCGGCGCGATGATCCTGGTCGTCTGGATCTTCATCGCCGTCTCGCAGCTGATCCTGCGCCGCAGGACGGAGCGCGAGGCCCCGGAGAAGCTGGTCGTGAAGATGTGGGGCTTCCCGTTCCTGACGTGGGTGGCGCTGGCCGCCATGGCGTACGTCTTCTACCTGATGACCGACCAGCCGGACACGCGCAAGCAGTTGCTCGCCACGGGCGCGCTGACGCTGGGGCTCGCCGTGATCGGGTTCGTGCGGCAGAAGATGGCGGAGAAGCGGGCGGCAGTCGTCTAGGACGTCTCAGCCCGAGACGTACGAGAAGGCCCCGGACCTTGTGGTCCGGGGCCTTTCCGCGTCCCGGCCGCCGACCCGCGGACCTAGGACGAAGGGCTGATCAACTTCTCGGGTTTCCTGCTGCTAGCCTGCACTTGCGAGATAGTTGCAATAACTTGGGCAACACAAAAGCGCACCACAGCAGAGCAGCAGTCGGAGGGCTCGGACTCATGGCCATTTACACGCTTCCTGAACTTCCGTACGACTACGCGGCGCTCGAACCCGTCATCAACCCGCAGATCATCGAGCTGCACCACGACAAGCACCACGCGGCGTACGTGAAGGGCGCGAACGACACCCTTGAGCAGCTGGAGGAGGCTCGCGACAAGGAGACGTGGGGCGCCATCAACGGCCTGGAGAAGAACCTGGCCTTCCACCTCTCCGGTCACATCCTGCACAGCATTTACTGGCACAACATGAACAGCCCGAAGGACGGCGGTGGCGGCGAGCCGCTGGCCGCCGACGGTGTCGGCGACCTCGCGGACGCGATCACCGAGTCCTTCGGCTCCTTCGCCAAGTTCAAGGCCCAGCTGACCAAGGCCTCGGCGACGACGCAGGGCTCCGGCTGGGGCGTGCTCGCCTACGAGCCGCTCAGCGGCCGCCTCATCGTCGAGCAGGTCTACGACCACCAGGGCAACGTCGGCCAGGGCTCCACGCCGATCCTGGTCTTCGACGCCTGGGAGCACGCCTTCTACCTTCAGTACAAGAACCAGAAGGTCGACTTCATCGAGGCCATGTGGCAGGTCGTCAACTGGCAGGACGTGGCGAAGCGTTACGCCGCCGCGAAGGAGCGGGTCAACAGCCTGCTGCTGGCCCCCTGAACCAGGGCTGTCGTCCGCTCCCCCGGTGACAGCCCGTGAAGGTCCTGCCTCGTGATCATCTTCTCAACCTTCACCGGGGCAGGTGAATGGAGAAAGGCCCCCGTGAGGACGTGACTCACGGGGGCCTTTCGGCATGCCGGGGCGCGGTACGGGTGCGGTTCCGGGTGCGGCTCAGTCGAAGATCGGGCCCTGGGTGCGGGTCCGCTTGATCTCGTAGAAGCCCGGCGTCGACGCCACGAGCAGCGTGCCGTCCCAGAGCTTCGCGGCGGCCTCGCCCTTGGGGGCGGGGGTCACGACCGGGCCGAAGAAGGCGACCTGCGAGCCGTCGGCGCCGGGGACGGCGATGACCGGCGTGCCGACCTCCTGGCCGACCTTGTCGATGCCCTCCTTGTGGGAGGCGCGCAGCTCCGTGTCGTACGCGTCCGAGTCCATGTAGTCGACGAGGTCGGCGGGCAGGCCTGCGTCCTCCAGTGCTCCGACGACCGCCTCGCGGGTCGGGCCCTCGCCGCGGTTGTGGAAGCGGGTGCCGAGCGCGGTGTAGAGCTTGCCGAGGATCTCGTCGCCGTGCTTCTGCTGGGCGGCGATGACGACGCGGACGGGGCCCCACGCCTGGGTCGCCAGCATCTCGCGGTACTCCTCGGGGAGCTCGTCGAGCTTGTCCTCGTTCAGGACGGCGAGGCTCATGACGTGCCAGCGGACCTCCACGTCCCGGACCTTCTCGACCTCCAGCATCCAGCGGGACGTCATCCAGGCCCAGGGGCACAGCGGGTCGAACCAGAAGTCGACGGGGGTCTTGCTGCCGTTCTCGGACATGTCTCTCCCTAGGGAATCCGTTCGCATCTGGCCGGGGAAACGTCAGTGGCGCACCGGGGCATTCCCGGATGTCGGCCGCAGACGGCACATGCGAGGATCGTAGACATTCGTACGGGTCACGCGAGTCGTACGAGTCGTGCCGATCGTGCGCATCACAGTCATGCGAGTCACAAGGGAGTGCCGCCCGTGCCCGGTGAGAATCTGTCCCGCGACGAGGCCCGCGAGAGGGCCGCGCTGCTCTCCGTCGAAGGCTACGAGATCTTTCTCGACCTGCGCTCGGCGGTCGGCGAGAGCGGTCAGGAGCCGCGCACATTCCGCTCGGTCACCACGATCCGGTTCCGCAGCGCCGAGCCGGGCGCCGCGACCTTCGCGGACCTGATCGCGCCCAGCGTCACGGCACTCTCGCTCAACGGCAAGGACCTGGACCCCTCCGAGGTCTTCGACGGCACCAGGATCACCCTGGAGGACCTCGCCGAGGAGAACGAACTGGTGGTGGACGCCCAGTGCGCCTACAGCCGCACCGGTGAGGGCATGCACCGCTTCGTCGACCCGGAGGACGGTGAGGTCTATCTCTACACGCAGTACGAGCCCGCGGACTCCCGCCGCGTCTTCGCCAACTTCGAGCAGCCCGACCTGAAGGCGCCCTACCGCTTCTCGGTGCAGGCCCCCGAGGGCTGGACCGCGTGGTCCAACGGCGTGGGCGAACTCTCCGACGGCGTGTGGAGGTTCGCCGAGACGAAGCCGATCTCGACGTACATCACGGCGGTCGTCGCGGGTCCCTACCACTACGTCACGGATTCGTACTCCCGCGTCCTGCCCGACGGCACGCGCCTGGAGATCCCGCTCGGCGCGATGTGCCGCAAGGGCCTCGCCCCGCACTTCGACGCCGACGACATCTTCCTGGTCACCAAGCAGGGCCTGGACTTCTTCCACGACCACTTCGACTATCCGTACCCCTTCGGGAAGTACGACCAGGCGTTCGTGCCGGAGTACAACCTCGGCGCGATGGAGAACCCGGGCATGGTGACCTTCCGCGAGGAGTTCATCTTCCGCGGCAAGGTGACCCAGGCGTCGTACGAGCGCCGGGCCAACGTCATCCTCCACGAGATGGCCCACATGTGGTTCGGCGACCTCGTCACCATGCGCTGGTGGGACGACCTGTGGCTCAAGGAGTCCTTCGCCGACTTCATGGGGTCCTTCTCGATGGTGGAGGCAACCCGCTTCACCAATGGCTGGATCACCTTCGCCAACAACCGCAAGGCCTGGGCCTACCGCGCCGACCAGCTGCCCTCCACCCACCCGGTCACGGCCGACATCCGCGACCTGGAGGACGCCAAGCTCAACTTCGACGGCATCACGTACGCGAAGGGCGCCTCGGTCCTCAAGCAGCTCGTGGCGTACGCGGGCCGTGACGCCTTCCTGGAGGGCGCCCGCCGCTACTTCAAGCGGCACGCGTACGGGAACACGGTCCTCGACGACCTCCTCTCCGTCCTGGAGGAGACGTCCGGGCGCGACATGGGTTCCTGGGCGCGGTCCTGGCTCCAGACGGCCGGCGTCAACGCCCTGACGCCGCAGGTCATCCTGAACGCGGAGGGCCGGATCACCGAGCTCTCCGTCCTCCAGGAGGCCGCCGAGTCCCACCCAGAGCTCCGCCCGCACCGCGTCGCCGTCGGCCTCTACCGCAGGACGCCGGGCGGCGACCTGGAGCGGTACGCACGCGCGGAGATCGACGTCGACGGGCCGCGCACCGTCGTGGCCGAGCTGGCCGGGGAGGCCGCGCCCGAGCTCGTCCTGGTCAACGACGACGACCTGACGTACTGCAAGATCCGCTTCGACGAGAACTCCCTCGCCACGCTCCGGGACCACCTCGGCGACATCACCGACCCGCTGGCCCGCGCCCTGTGCTGGTCGGCGCTGTGGAACCTCACGCGGGACGGCCTGATGCCCGCGCGCGACTTCATCGGGCTGGTGCTGCGCTTCGCCGGGCAGGAGAGCGACATCGGCGTGCTTCAGATGCTCCACGCGTGGATGCGGTCCGCCCTCACGCACTATGCCGCGCCCGAGTGGCGCGAGGAGGGCGGCCGGGCGCTCGCCGAGGGCGCGCTGCGGGAGCTGCGGATCGCGGCGCCGGGCAGCCAGCACCAGCTGACATGGGCGCGGTTCTTCGCCGCGGTGGCGTCGTCGGCCGCCGACCTCCAGCTGTTGCAGGGGCTGTTGGCGGGCAGCGCGAAGATCGACGGCCTGGACGTCGACCAGGAGCTGCGCTGGGCCTTCCTGAACCCGCTGGCCGCGCACGGCGTCGCCGACGAGGAGGTCCTCGCCGCCGAGCTGGCCAGGGACGACACGGCTTCCGGCAAGCGGCACCAGGTGCGGTGCCTGGCCGCGCGGCCCTCTGCGGCGGTCAAGGCGCAGGCGTGGGCCGCCGTGGTCGAGTCCGACGCCCTGTCGAACGCGCTGGTCGAGGCGACCATCTCGGGCTTCACCCAGTCCTCGCAGCGCGAGCTCGTCGCGCCGTACGCGCCGAAGTACTTCGCCGCCATCGAGCGGGTCTGGGCGGAGCGGTCCATCCAGATCGGCATGGACGTGGTGAAGGGCCTCTTCCCGCACTTGCAGGGGGACGCGGTGACGCTCGCGGCGGCCGACCAGTGGCTCGCCACCCACGAGGCGGCCGCGCCGGCCCTGCGCCGTCTGGTCCTGGAGGCGCGCGACGACCTGGCCCGCTCACTGCGGGCACAGGCGTGCGACGCGGGGGCCGCGGCCTAGCCGGCCCCAGGTGGTGCGGGCGTGTCACCGTGTTCCACGGGCACGGTGGTGCGCCCGCGGGCGCAGGTCAGGGGGTCGGTCGGCGCGGGCACTCATCGGCTGTCGAACGTCCGTGCTTTAGGGCGAGCTTGTCCGGGTTTGTCGACGGGCTTGTAACAGCGGTTAGCGGGGCGACCGGCCGAGGGAACGACCGGGGCATGAACCACAACACCCCGCTCTCCCCCCTCTCCCTCCCCCTCCCGCTCAGGCACCTCGCCGACGCCCGGCCCCGCGTCATGAGCACCGCCCAGCTCGGCGAGCACGGCGTCTCCGCGGCGGACGCCGGCGCCCACTGCCGGCCCGGCGGCCCCTGGCAGCAGCTGCTGCCGGGCGTCTGCCTGCTGCACCTCGGCCCGCCGACCAGCGAGGAGCGGCTGCACGGCGCACTGCTGTACGCGGGGCGGCCACCGGCCAGGCAGGCGGGGGCCGTGCCCGCCCAGCCCCGCGCGGGCGAGCCGCACGCGCCGTACGCGGACGCGATGATCACGGGCCTCGCCGCGCTCGCCCTGCACCGCTTCTCGTCCGCTCCCCCGCTGCTCTCCCTGGACCGCATCGACGTGCTGGTGCCCCGCACCCGGCGGCTGCGTTCGGTGGGCTTCGCCCGGCTCGTGCGCACCTCGACGATGCCGACTCCGCAGCAGGTCACGGGGGTTCCGGTCGCTCCCGTGCCGCGGGCCGTCGCCGACGCCGTGGCGCGGCTCTCCGAGGCGGGTGCGGTGCGCCGGCTGCTCACCGAGGCGGTGCGCGGCGGGCACTGCGAACCGGCCGCTGTCGTGCGGGAGTTGACCCTCGCCCGGCTGCTGACCCGGCCGCATGTGGTGGACGCCGTCGACTCGCTGCTCGCCGAGGGGCGGGCCATCGCCGAGGACCGGCTGTACCGGATGGTCGACGAGCACGGGCTGCCCGCCCCGCTGTGGAACGTCGACCTGCGCCTGCCCGGCGGCCCGCCGCTCGGCGGTGTCGACGCCTACTGGCCCGACCAGGCCGTGGCGGTGGAACTGGACACGCGCGCGCCCCGCCAGGGCCTGCGGCAGGACGACGACGCGCTGTGGTCCGAGTGCGTGCGCAAGCGCGAGCACCTGGAACGGCTCGGCATCACCGTCGTCCACATCACCCCGAGGAAGCTCAGGGACGCGCTGGAGCAGCAGGCCACGGTGGTGCGGACGGCGCTCATGGCGGCGACGGACCGGGAACCGGCGGCGTATGTGGTGGTGCTGCCCAGGTAGGAGCGGCGCCCGAGCCGTTTCTCAGCCCTTGCCGCAGAACTCCGCGTTGAGGACCGCCGCCGCTCCGTCGCTGGGACCGTTGAAGTTGAGGGCCAGCGCGTGGCGGCCGTCCGCCGTGGCTCCGGCCGCGGACGACGAGCCGTGTATGTCGCCGCCGTGGCCCCAGACGACCGTGCCGCAGTGGGTCCTGAAGGGTTCCAGGCCGAGCCCGTACCGCTGGCCGGGCCGGTCGTCGCCCTTCGGCACGGTGGTCTTCATCGCGGCGAGCTGCCGCTTCGGCAGGAGCTTGCCGCGCAGCAGGGCGCTGTAGAAGCGGTTCAGGTCGGCCGAGTCGGAGATCATCTCCCCGGCCGCGCCGGCCACGGACGGGTTCATCTCCGTCACGTCGTGGTTCTTGGCGCCGGGGGCTTCGGAGAGCCTGGTGTAGGCGCGGGAGCTCGGCCGCGGCACGGTCGGGTCGGTGCCCGGGACGGTGGTGTCGTGCAGGCCGAGCGGTTCGACGATGCGCTGGCGGACCGCCTGCGCGTAGGGCGCGCCGGTGACCTTCTCGATGATCAGGCCGGCGACGACGTAGTTGGTGTTGGAGTACTTCCAGCCGGTGCCGGGCGCGAAGTCCGGCTTGTGGCGCATGGCCGTCGCGACCTGCTGGCGGGCGGTCCAGGTGTCGTAGCGGTGGCGGAGGAAGTCCTCGGTGAACACCTTCCGCCGGAACTCCGGGTCCTCCGTGATGTTGAAGATGCCGCTGGTGTGGTTGAGGAGTTGGCGCACGGTGATGCGGTCGCCGTCGTGTCCGTTGCCCTCGACGACGCCGGGCAGCCACTGCCCGACCGTGTCGTCCAGGGACAGTGCGCCCTCCGCCTCCAGCTGGAGGAGGACCGTCGCGACGAAGGTCTTGGTGATGCTGCCGACGCGGTAGTGGTCGTGGGCCCCGCGCGGCGTGCCCCGGTCCAGGTCGCCGATCCCCGCGGCGGCGTTCCAGGGGCCGCGCCGGTCCGTGACCTGGGCCGTCACCCCGGGAGCGTCCTCGTTCAGGGCCGCCTCCATCGCGCGCAGGGTCTCCCGGTGCCGGTCCCCGTTCCCGGGGGCCGCGACCGCCGCGGACGCCGCGAGCGTGCCCGCCAACGCCGCCGCGGCCAGCGCCGCCGCCACGCCGGCCCGCCGTCTCTTGAGTACCGCCATGTCCGTACCGTCCCTCCGGTCGCCGCAGCAGGGCTTCGCCGCCCTCGGCCGGTGGGACCCGTGGCCCGTGGCGCCGGGTTGAGCGGCGCCCGGGGGTTGGGCGGGTTTCAGCCCTTCCGCAGCACCAGTTCGGTGTTGCGGTCGCCCGCCTCGCCGCCCAGGGCGGGCTTCGCGCCGGGGGCGTTGAAGGACAGTTCGCGGTAGAGCGCGGCCAGGCCGGTCTGTGAGAGGTCGGCGAAGTCGGTGCGGTGCGGGGCGGCGGACTCGATGAGCGTGGTGTGGACGGAGACCGTGCCGTCGTGGTTGTCGCTGATCTCCACCACCCGCGCGAGCTGCGGGAAGTCGATGTGCGAGGCGGTGGAGACCTCCCAGAAGGCGCCGTGCGGGGTGCGGTGCGGGGTGATCCTGTTCCGGTGGCTGTGGCCGTTGACCCAGGCGAGGACGGAGCGGTACCGGCCGAGCAGCGAGACGACCTCGTCGCCGCCGTGCCGGGCCTCGCCGGGGCGTGCCGGGTCGTGGCGGAGGTTGCGCATGGTCCTGCTGGTGTGGTGGCTGAGGACGACGACGTACGACGGGCCGCCGGCGCGCCGCTCGTTGGCCGTCAGCTCGCGCTCCAGCCAGCGGAGTTGGGCGGTGCCGAGGGAGCCTTCGTAGTGGCCGCCGGGGTCGGTGGTGTCCAGGCTGATGCCGAGCACGTCGTCGCTGATGCGGAAGGAGTAGTACTGGGTGGCGGCGGCGAGGTTCTGCTGGGTGTAGCCGTGGCCGTGGGGGCCGGGGCCGGTGTGGGCGGGGTCGAGGTGCGCCTGGAGGTACTCGACGGGGGTGAAGGGCGCCCGGGAGGGGTCCGGCGTGACGGACCGCATCCGCCGCTTCTCGCTCCGCAGGAGCTCCTTGAACTGTGTGCCCTTGGGGTCGCGGCCCTTCTTGACCGCCTTCCAGAGGGCGGCTCCGCGCGACTCGTCCAGGGACATCAGCTTCTTGCCCCCGACGGCGAACTCGGTGAAGTACGAGTCCTTGGGCGCCCAGCAGCCGCCGGGCAGCGCGTCGTGGTTGCCGACCGTGGAGTACCAGGGCAGGCCGAGGCCGGGGCTGTTGACCTCGCGGATCGCGGCGTCGAGGAAGCCGTGCAGGTGCGGGAAGCCGAGCCGCTTGTCGGCGTCGCGCAGGGCGTCGTCCGGGTGCCAGTACAGCTCGACGCCGCTGGCCTGCACGCCTTCGTAGCGGCGCGGGTCGCCCGTGTTGGGGGTGATGCGGCCGCCGTTCATGACCTTGAGGAACCAGTCGAGTTCGGCGCGGGAGTTGTTGTCGGTGTTGTCGCCGGTCGTCACGACGCAGTGCAGGGGGGCGCCGGTGGCGGGCGCTCCGCGCAGCGCGTTGACGCGTTCGACGAGGGCGACGGCGCCCGCCACGGACAGGGACTCGTGGGGTCGCCAGGCGCTGGCGGTCTGCGCGCGCAAGTACTCGTACCGCAGCGGGTGTTGCACGTCGACGAGGTGCAGGTCGGTGAATTGCACGAAGGCGGCGAGCGGGGTCCGCCGCCCCTCCCGGCCGTCCTTGGCCGCCGCGAGGTCGCCGCGGACGACGCGCGGCCAGGCGGGCCCGTCGCCGAGCCGCCGGTAGCCGGTGGTGCCGTGCGAGGCGGCGACGGTGAGCAGGGTGGTGCCGTTCTTGTACGGCATGAGGGGTGCGGCGGGCGCGGGGCGGGAGCGCGGGACGGTGGCGTGGCCCGCAGGTGAGGCGTTGCCGGCACCGGCGCCGGGGCCGAGGGCGTAGCCGACGCCTGCGGAGAGGGTGACCGCCCCGGTGGCGGCGAGGAACGCGCGGCGGTCGAGTCGGGCGGTGGCGGCGGCTGGTGCGGTGGCGACAGAGCGTATGCGCGGCATGCGCGGTCTCCCCGAGTGCGAACGCGTCGGCAGTGGTCGCGGGCGTCCCGGCCGGACTGTGGCCTGCGGACTCCCGCTCGTACTGGATCGTTGGCATCGGGAATGGCCTGTGCGTGAACGAGACGGCAACGGGCAGCACCGATCACCGTACGTGGATCACTCGGCACCCTGCGCGGTCATCCGCCCCTCCCCGACCGGAGAGGAAGCGGTCACTCCGCGTTCACCTCGCGGGGAAGGGAAGCCCGGAAGGGAAGCCCCCGGAGAGAGGTCAGCGCACCGGGCCCGCGGCGCGGCCGTGTCCGTCGGCCGGGCGGTTGCGCCACAGTTCGAGACCGATGTCGACGAGTCCGACGCGGTCGAGGTCCGGCACGGCGGCGAGGGGGTGCCAGGCCGCGAGGTCCGTGGACCCGCCGGTCTCATGGCGGAGTTCGCCGCCCGTGACGCGCCCCTCGTACACGATCCGCAGTCCGTGGAAGTCGGCGACGGCGCCGAGCCTGCGCGGGTAGCGGCGGCGCAGCGAGTCGATGCCGAGGAGCGCGACGGGCTGGACGACATAGCCGGTCTCCTCGTCGGCCTCGCGGATCACGGTGTCGTAGGGGTCCTCTCCGTGGTCCATGCCGCCGCCGGGCAGCGTCCAGCGTTTGCTGCCGTCGCCCGCCACCCAGCGGGCCAGCAGCACCTGCTCGTCGCGTACGCATACGGCGTAGGCCGCCACCCGGAGTTCTTTCTGCACGAGGTCGACGCTAGGCGGTTCTCCTGTTGCCCGTCGTTCATCTGCGAGTTTGCCGTGGCTTGTCGCGCAGTTCCCCGCGCCCCTTCCAAAGGCACGACCGCTCCCCATGTCCCCCTATAGCCGCCCATGTCCGCGCTGGCGCATGGCGGAATTGCGTCACGCCCTGATCACAGCTCGGACAACTCTCCCCAAACAGCTGTCACTTGCGTAAAGCTGAGCGGTCATCCGGCCCCGCATTCCGGAACTCCTCGGAGTTCCGGGGCCGGGTCGACCCTCCTTCCCGACCTTCACGCACAGGGATGCCGATGCCCAGATCCAGTTCCAGCGCCAGACGCGCGCCCCGCCTCGCGATAGCCGTCGGTCTCACCGCCGCGCTCTGCGCGACCGGGGCCGTGCCCCTCGCCTTCGCGGCGGACGAGACCCCCGTGCCCGCGCCCAAGTCCGCGGGCGGCAAGCTCGGTCCGGCCGACGCCGACCTGCTCGCCGACGCCAAGGCGGAGGGCGAGAAGACCGTCACGATGATGGTGGCCACCGCGCCCGGCGCCACCGAGCAGGTCGCCGGCCGGCTCGACGCCGTCAAGGGCGGCTCGGTCGGCCGGACCTACGACAAGCTCGGCTACGTCCGCGCGACCGTGCCGACCGGCAAGGCCGACGCGGCGATCAAGTCGGCCGCCGAGCTGTCGTCGGTGCACGCCATCGATCTGCGCCACGAGATCGAGCTGGACGACCCGACCCCGGCCGCCGACCGCGCCAAGGGCGCGCGGACCGCCGCGCGCGGCACCTACCCGGGGCCGGACAGGAACACCCCGGCGAAGAACCCGTACAACCCGTCCGCCGAGACGGGCGCCGTCGACTTCGTGAAGAAGAACCCGAAGGCGGACGGCCGCGGCGTCACCATCGGCATCCTCGACTCCGGCGTCGACCTCGGCCACCCCGCGCTGAAGAAGACCACCACCGGCGAGCGCAAGATCACCGACTGGGTGACCGCGACCGACCCGATCGTGGACGCGGACGGCACCTGGCGCCGTATGACCAACCCGGTCAGCGGCCCCACCTTCACCTGGGACGGCGAGACCTGGCAGGCCCCGGCGGGCTCCTTCCAGGTCAACCGCTTCCGCGAGTCGGCCACCACCGGCGGCGACGCCAAGGGCGACATCAACCGCGACGGCGACACCACCGACAGCTGGGGCATGCTCTACGACCCGGCCGCCGGCACGGTCCGCGTCGACCTGAACAACAACAAGGACTTCACCGACGACGAGGTGATGAAGCCGTACAAGGACGGCCACCAGGTGGCCTACTTCGGCAAGGACGACCCGGCGACCGACGTCGTCGAGCGCGTCCCGTTCGTCGTCGAGATCCGCAAGGACGTCCCTACCGACCCGTACGGCGGCGACTGGGTCGGCAAGAAGGCCGACTTCGTCAACATCGGCGTCATCGAGTCCGAGCACGGCACGCACGTCGCGGGCATCACCGCGGCCAACGGCCTGTTCGGCGGCAGGATGAACGGCGCGGCGCCCGGCGCCAAGCTGGTCTCCTCGCGCGCCTGCACCTGGACCGGCGGCTGCACCAACGTCGCGCTCACCGAGGGCATGATCGACCTCGTCACCAAGCGCGGCGTCGACATCGTCAACATGTCGATCGGCGGCCTCCCGGCCCTCAACGACGGCAACAACGCGCGCGCCGAGCTCTACACGCGCCTCATCGACACCTACGGCGTGCAGCTGGTGATCTCCGCGGGCAACTCCGGCCCCGGCGCCAACACCATCGGCGACCCCAGCCTGGCCGACAAGGTCATCTCGGTCGGCGCCGCCATCTCCAAGGAGACCTGGGCCGCCAACTACGGCTCCCAGGTGGAGCGTCCGTACGCGATGATGCCGTTCTCCTCGCGCGGCCCGCGTGAGGACGGCGGCTTCGCGCCGGTCATCTCGGCGCCCGGCTCGGCCATCAACACCACCCAGACCTGGCTGCCGGGCTCCCCGGTCGCCGAGGCGGGCTACAAGCTCCCGGCCGGCTACTCCATGCTCCAGGGCACCTCGATGGCGTCCCCGCAGGCCGCGGGCGCCTCGGCGCTGCTGCTCTCCGCCGCCAAGCGGGAGAAGGTCGACCTCACCCCGGCGAAGCTGCGCACCGCCCTCACCTCGACCGCGGACCGCATCCGCGGTGAGCAGGCGTACGCCCAGGGCACCGGCCTCATCAACGTGGTCGACGCCTGGAACGCGATCGAGGACGACGCGAAGGCCCACACGTACACGGTGAAGGCCCCCGTCGACACCGCCCTGGAGCAGGAGCTGAAGAAGCCCGGCACCGGCATCTACGACCGCGAGGGCGGCCTGCGGACCGGCCAGAAGCGGACGTACGACGTCACGATCACCCGCACCTCGGGCCCGGACCGCGGCGTCCGCCACGAGCTGGACCTCGTCAACAACCACGAGAAGACCTTCCGCCTGCTCGGCGACGGTGACGTCACGCTGCCGCTGAACAAGCCGGTCACCGTCAAGGTCCAGGCGAAGGCCAAGTCCGCCGGGCTGCACAGCGCGATCCTCACCGTCGACGACGAGCGCTCCGAGGGCATCGACCAGCAGATCATGTCGACGGTCGTCGTCTCGCAGCCGCTCGCCAAGCCGTCGTTCACCTTCTCCGCCGAGGGCTCGGTGCAGCGCAGCGCCCCGCAGTCCTACTTCGTGACGGTCCCCAAGGGCGCCAAGTCCCTGGAGGTCTCCCTCGGCGGCCTGAAGGACAAGAGCCAGACCCGCTTCATAGCGATCCACCCGTACGGCGTCCCGGTCGACTCCACCTCGTCGATCGTCTGCTACCCGAACTACGAGAACCCGGCCAACACCTGCCGCCCGGACCTGCGTGCGTACGCGGAGCCGCAGGCCGGTGTCTGGGAGATCGAGGTCGAGTCGCGCCGTACGTCGCCGCTGCTCGACAACCCGTACAAGCTGAACGTCGCCGCGCTCGGCGTCGACTTCGACCCGGCCGTGCAGACACTCCCGGAGGCGAAGGTCGGCACGCCGGCGCCCGTCTCCTGGAAGGCCACGAACAACTTCGCGGCCGTCGACGGCAAGCTGAAGGGCGGCTCGCTCGGCTCCGCGAAGTCGGCGCGGCCCACCATCAAGCAGAACGAGACGCAGACCACCGAGGTCGTCGTGCCCGCGGGCGCGGAGCGTCTCGACGTCGCCATCGGCTCCCCCGCGGACGTCGCCGCCGACCTGGACCTCGCCGTGAAGAAGGACGGCCAGGTCGTCGGTTCGTCGGCGGAGGGCGACTCGGAGGAGAGCGTGAGCCTGAAGAAGCCGGCCGCCGGTACGTACACGATCGAGGTGACGGGCTACTCGGTGCCGTCCGGTTCGACCGCGTACGACTACCGGGACGTCTTCTTCTCGGACGCGCTCGGCCAGGTCACCGTCGACGAGTCGAAGCCGGTCAAGCTCGGCAACGGCGCGTCGGCGCAGGTCGACGCCAAGGTCGAGGCGAAGGCCCCGGCCGCCGCGGGCCGTGAGCTGTTCGGCGAGGTGTCCCTGCTCAACGCGGGCGGCACGGTCGCGGGCAGCGGCAGCGTGAAGGTCGAGAAGGTCACGCCGTAGCGGTCTTCGCGGCGGTGTTCTTCTGAACAGGCGCCGGACGGGCTCGGTCGAGCCCGTCCGGCGCTTGTCTCATCCGTCGCAGCGGATCTCCTTCGAGGCCGGCAGGGCCTTGAGGATCATCGCGCGCAGAGCGGCGCGGTCCTCGCCCACGGCCCAGTTGTCCGGCTCCCCCGAGCCCTTGGGGACGGTGATCAGGACGCGGTCGCCCGCCTTCAGGCGCGGATCCACGTCACGGTCCATCGGGAAGACGACCGTGCCGTCCCCGGACGTCGGCTTCAGATACCGCGACACCGCGACCGTGACGCGGTCCCGCGAGTCGCCCGGCACCGGCTCGACCGCCGTGACCGTGCCCTCCACGATGAGCCGCGAGCACGCGACGAAGCCCTCGGAGCTGAGCTTCCCCTCCGGTGCCGCGTCCTGCGCGCTGCCCGCCGCCGTGTCGTTGTCGGCGGCGCCGGGGCCGGCCCCCACCGAGAGCCAGGCGAGCCCACCGGCCAGGGCGGCGGTCACCGTGGCGGCCACCGCGCCGAGCGCGACGGTGACACGCCGGCGGCCCGCGCGCGGCCTCAGCGGAACGACCGGCTCCACAGGCTTGGCGGAAGCCGCGAGCGCGTCGCCCACGGCCCCGAGCCGCTCCCTCAGCAGCGCGACGTCCGCGACGGCCGCCGCGTGGGCGGCCGCGAAGTCGGGGTCGCGCAGCGCCTCCCCGGGCACGGGGTCGTCCGTGATCGCGAGCATCAGCGCGTCGAAGTCGTTCTCCCGCACCGTCACACCACCTCCCCTTCGTGCAGCCGCGCCCGCAGGAGCCGTACCGCCGTGTGCAGTCTGCTCTTGACCGTGCCCTCCGGGATGCCGAGCTCCTCGGCGATGGCCCGGACCGGAAGGTCGGCGTAGAAACGCAGGACGAGGACCTGCCGCTGGGCGTCCGGCAGCTCGCCGAGGCCCTGCGCGACGGCCAGCGAGGTGGCCCGCGCCTCCGCGCCGTCCTCGTCGGTGGCCTCCCGCCACAGCACGGCGAGCCGCTCACCGAGCCGCTCCTGCCTGCGCCGGGCCCGGTGCCAGTCCATGGCCAGGTTGGACGCCACGACGGCGGCCCACGCGGACACGTCACGCGGCGCCTCGCGCCCGTCCGCGGCCCGCTCCAGGAGCTTCAGCCGCACCTGCTGCACCCCGTCCGGCAGATCGGCGTGCGGCACCCCGCCGAGCGCGAGCACGGCCCGCACCCGGTCCTCCTGGGCCGCGTCCAGCGGGTCCGCTCCCCCGGCCGCTCCCCCGGCCCCCGCCCGCGCGCGGCGTGATTTTCTGCGCAGCAACGTGCCCCTCCCCTCCCCGCGTTTCCCCTAGGACGCCCCGGGCCCGCGAAACGTTCACGGCGGCACACCGCGAATGTGGCGTCCCGCACCTCGGACAATGGATTGGACAAGGCGGCCCTGGACAGACGCATCATGGAGCCACCCCCCACAGACCGGCCGAGGTCACGAGGCCGCACGCACAAATGGAGGACATCCCCGTGAAGGTCGGAATCGTCGGAGCCACCGGTCAGGTCGGCAAGGTCATGCGCAAGATCCTCGCCGAGCGGAAGTTCCCGGCCGACGAGCTGCGCCTCTTCGCCTCGGCCCGCAGCGCGGGGAAGGTCATCGACGGCGTGACCGTCGAGGACGCCTCCACCGCCGACTACACGGGCCTGGACATCGTGCTGTTCTCCGCGGGCGGCGCCACCTCCAAGGCCCTCGCCGAGAAGGTCGCCTCGCAGGGCGCCGTCGTGATCGACAACTCCTCGGCCTGGCGCCGGCACCCCGAGGTCCCCCTCGTCGTCTCCGAGGTGAACCCGCACGCGATCAAGGACCGCCCCAAGGGCATCATCGCCAACCCGAACTGCACGACGATGGCCGCGATGCCGGTCCTCAAGCCGCTGCACGCCGAGGCGGGCCTCGAAGCGCTGGTCGTCGCCACCTACCAGGCGGTCTCCGGCTCCGGCCTCGCCGGGGTGGACGAGCTCTTCGAGCAGGTCAAGAAGGTCGGCGAGGACGCGCCGAAGCTCACCCACGACGGCTCCGCGGTGGAGTTCCCCGAGCCGGACAAGTACGTCGCGCCGATCGCGTACAACGTCCTGCCGATGGCGGGCTCGGTCGTCGACGACGGCCTGAACGAGACGGACGAGGAGCAGAAGCTCCGCCACGAGTCCCGCAAGATCCTGGAGATCCCCGAGCTGAAGGTGTCGGGCACCTGCGTGCGCGTGCCGGTCTTCACCGGCCACTCCCTCCAGGTCAACGCCCGCTTCGCGCGTCCGCTGAGCCCTGAGCGCGCCACCGAGATCCTGGAGGGGGCCGAGGGCGTCGTCGTCACCGAGGTGCCGACGCCGCTGGTCGCCGCGGGCAAGGACGACTCCTTCGTGGGCCGCATCCGCAAGGACGAGACGGTCGAGAACGGCTTGGCGTTCTTCATCTCCGACGACAACCTCCGCAAGGGCGCGGCGTTGAACGCCGTGCAGATCGCGGAGCTGGTCGCCGCGGAGCTCAAGGGCTGACCGCACGCATGTCCCGTAGGGGGCGGTCACCTTTTCCCGGTGGCCGCCCCCTTCGCCGTCCCTTTCGCGCACGCCACCGCGACCAACGCGAGCCCGGCGAGTGTGCAGCCGAGCCACAGCACGCCACCGGCCCCGCTGCTGTCCGCGACCCGGCCGCCCGTGAAGGCGCCGAGCGCGATCGCCACGTTGAAGATGCCCGCGAAGAGCGCCGACGCGGCCTCGCGGGCGTGCGGGGCGGCGGCCATCACCCAGTTCTGGGCGGAGACCGAGACCCCGCCGTAGGCCAGGCCCCAGGCCACGAGCAGCGCCACCGAAGCGGTGAGCGAGCCGCCCGCGGGCACCATGAGCAGCACCACGGCGCCGAGCGTGGCGCTGATCGCGAGCAGCGCCCTGCGCGGGTCGCGGGCCGCGACGGCACCGCCCGCGAAGTTGCCGACGACGCCCGCCGTGCCGTAGGCGAGGAGCAGCCCGCTGACCAGGCCCGCGCCGATGCCGGGCACCCGCTCCAGGACGGGCCGGACGTAGGTGTACGCGGCGAAGTGGCCGGTGACCAGGAGGGTGACGGCGAGCAGTCCGGCCCGCAGCCTGCCGATGCGCAGCAGGCCGGGGAAGACGCCGAGGCCGATGACCTGGTCCGCGGGGAGCCGGGGCAGGACCGTGGCGAGCAGCGCCGCGACGGCGAGGGCGAGCACGGCGAGAGCCGCGAACCCCCAGCGCCAGCCCGCCAGTTCGCCCAGGAGCGTGCCCGCGGGGACGCCGAGCACGGACGCCACCGCGATCCCGCTGAAGATGACCGCGGTGGCCCGGCCCGCGCCCTCCTCGTGGACGAGCCGCACGCCGAGCCCGGCGGCGATGGCCCACACGCCGCCGATGCAGACGCCCACCAGGACGCGGGCGGCGAGCAGGACGCCGAAGGCGGGCGCGAGCGCGGAGGCCACGTTGGCGGCGGCGAGCAGCGCCATCAGGACGGCGAGGACCGTGCGCCGGTCCGCGCGGCGCACGGCGACGGGCAGCAGCAGGGCGGCGAGCGCCGCGACGAGGCCGGGCAGGGTGACGGCGAGGCCGGCGGTGCCGTCCGAGACGTGCAGGCCCGAGCCGATGGAGGTGAGGAGTCCGACGGGGAGCATCTCCGTGGTGACGACGGAGAAGGTCGCGGCGGCGACGGTGAGGACGGCGGGTCCGCCGCGCCGGCGCTCCGACACGGCAGGTGGTGTGGGGAGTTGTGTGGTCTGAGACATGGCATCCACCCTGTGGGGGTGCCCGCCGGGGAACAACGCGGAAGATCTCATCCTGGTATGAGCCGGGTTCATCGATCGGCGATGATCGAGGCCGGGACGATCAAGGAAAAGGGGCCGCGCGCCATGAGCGGGAACGGGCTGGAGATCCGGGAACTGGAGTGTTTCCTGGTGCTTGCCGAAGAGCTGCACTTCGGACGGGCCGGCGAGCGGTTGTACGTCTCGCAGAGCCGCGTCAGCCAACTGCTCGCCGCCTTGGAGCGGCGGATCGGCGGACGCCTGCTGGAGCGTACGAGCCGCCGGGTCGCACTCACCACCCTAGGGGAACGTTTCCTTGCCGAACTCCGCCCGTCGTACGACGAGTTGGCATCGGTGGTCGGGCGGGCCAGGGCGGCGGCGCGGGGCGACGGGGGCACGCTGCGGATCGGCTTCCAGGGGACCGCGGACGACGCGCTGATGCGGGCCGTCGCGGCCTTCCAGGAGCGGCACCCGGCCTGTGTCACGGAGATCGTGGAGATCCCCTTCTGCGACCCGTTCGGTGCGGTGCGGGAGAAGGCCGTGGACGTGGCGATCGTGCTGCTGCCGGTCGCCGAGCCCGATCTGGTGCTCGGCCCCGTCTTCTCCAGCGAGCGGCAGACGGTGGCGGTGTCGGTGCGGCACGCCTTCGCCGGGCGGGAGTCGCTCGCGGCGCCGGAGCTCGCGGGGACGCCGCTGATCGCGGCGGCGGCGCCGGCGCCCGCGTACTGGCGCGAGGCACACGCCCCTTCCACCGCGCCGGGTCCGGCGGTCCGCACGCTCCAGGAGGGGCTGACGCTGGTCGCGGCGGACCGGGGGGCGATGCTGCTGTGCCGCCCGACGGCGGAGTACCACGGCCGCAAGGACGTCGTCTTCGTGCCGGTGGACGGGCTGCCGGACTCGGTGCTCGGGGTGGTGTGGCACCGGGACGCGGAGACCGAGCGGGTACGGGAGTTCGCGCGGGCGGTGGAGGCGGGCGAGGCCTGAGAGCCCGTCAGGGCGTGCGGCGCGGGGGCGTGCGGCGCACCTCGAAGTGGAAGCAGCCGTACTCCACGGCGCGAACGTGTACGAGGGCGGTCCGCGGGTCGGCGAAGGCCTCGTCGAACGCGGCGTCGAAGCCCCGCTCCTCGTCCTCGGGGATCTCCAGGAGGCGGCCCCCGAGGATGTGCCCCTCGGCGCTGTAGCGGCGGACCGTCCGCAGCGCCCCGGCCCGCGAGAACGGGTATCCCGCACGCTCCCGCGCCGCCCCCTCGCAGGGTTCGGCGTGGATGAAGACGGGGCCCTGCTCGTCGTAGGCGCCGGGGGTGGCGCCGGTCTCGGCGGCCCAGCGGCGCAGCGGGGCGTACGAGACGAGGGCGATGCGCTCGCCGGGCGCGACGGGCCGCAGACAGCAACGGAGCGGACTGCCACCCTCCGCGTCGGCGTACGGGACGCAGGGCCGCCCCGCGTCGTCGGTGTCACGGAGCCGGACGAGGACTTCGGGGGCGATGGGCAGCGGGGTGTGGGCGGTGGACGCGGGGGCTGTGGTGCCCGAGTGCGGGGTGGTCATGGGGGCTGCGGTGCCCGTGTGCGGGGTGGTCATGGGGCGAGCCTCGCGCGTGACGGGGCGGAGGGCTGGCGGTTTCCGGACGTGGCGCTACAGACGCAGCGCTACGCCTGACGCGCCCCGTTCACGGACCACTCAAGACGCAGCGCTACGCCCGCCGCGCCCCGTTCACGGACCGCTCCACTCCACCCCCCACGACCCCCGCCCGTTCAGCTCCGCCACGTCCACACCCGTCGTTCTGCGGTAGGCCGCGTCCAGTTCGGCCAACTCCTCCGGGGTCAGGACGTCCGTCACGCGGTGGAAGCCCTCCGGGGCGCGTTCCGCGACGGTCTGGAGGATGCGGTCGGCCGGCATGTCGCGGTTGGCGAGGACGATCGCGTTGACGGTCTCGCGCCGCACCTCCTCGTACGCCCGCAGCCCCGCCTCCCGATCGGGCGCCGTGTGGGCGAGGCAGCGCGCGAGGACGCGGGCGTCGAGGATCGCCTGGGAGCCGCCGTTCGACCCCACGGGGTACATCGGGTGCGCCGCGTCGCCGAGCAGGGTGACCGGGCCCCGGCCCCACCGGGCCAGCGGGTCGCGGTCGACCATCGGGTACTCCAGGATGTGCCGCGTGGCGGCGAGCAGCGCGGGCACGTCCAGGTCACCGATGCGCCAGCCCGTGTAGTGCGGCAGGACGTCGGAGAGCCGCCCTGAGCGGTTCCAGTCGGCGGGTCCCGCCATCCCGTGGTGGTGCGTGGGCGGGAACCGCACCTCCGCCACCCAGTTGAGCAGCGTCCTGCCGCGCTCCAGGGCGCGCCGGGAGATCGGGTAGACGACGAGCTTCGCGGTGGCGTTGCTGCCCGCCACCGCGACGGTCCGCCCGCCGAGCACCGGGTGCCACTCGACGATGCCCCGCCACATCCGGATGCCGTTCCACAGCGGCGGCCCCTCGCCGGGGTGCAGCACGGCCCGTACCGCCGAGTGCAGCCCGTCGGCCCCGACCAGGGCGCGGACCCGCACGCCGTACTCCCTGGCGCGCGCCATGTCCCGCAGGATCACCCGCAGCGCGCCGCCCTCCTGCTCGGCGAGCCGGACGAAGGCGGTGCCGGTGCGGACCGCGTGGTCGCCGAGCCGGTCGCGGACCGCGTCGAGGAGGAGCAGCTGGAGGGCGCCGCGGTGGATGGAGTACTGGGGCCAGCGGTAGCCGAGGGCGAGGCCGCGCGGTTCGGCCCAGATGCGGTTGCCGTGCCGATCGAAGTGGACCATCACGTCGGGTGCGACGGCGGTCGCCGCGAGCTGGTCGCCGAGCCCGAGCTCGGTCAGCTCCCGCACGGCGTGCGGCAGGAGGTTGATGCCCACGCCGACGGGGCGCAGCTGGTCGGCGGCGTCCACCACGCGGACGTCGATGCCCGCCGCGTGCAGGCTGAGCGCGGCGGTGAGCCCGCCGATGCCCGCGCCCGCCACGAGTACGTCGGTCATGGCCGTCGGGCGGCGCGGCCGGCGGCGGCCGGTCTCTCGGTCCCCAGCATCTCCGTGTCCCCCTGTGGTTCCTGACCGCCCTTGTGGCCGTGGTCTGCGGCCTGCCGGGACCGGTGCGGACGCGCGAGCGTAGCCGTACCGCAGCGGGAGAACAATGGCCCGGGCGGCCATCCGGAGCGGCATGGAAGGATGGCCGGAAACACCACAAGTCGCACCCACGAAGACGCGACACGTCGTACGAGGAGATGACCGCGTGCCCGGCACCAATCTGACCCGCGAAGAGGCGCAGCAGCGGGCGAAGCTGCTCACCGTTGACTCGTACGAGGTCGATCTCGACCTCTCCGGCGCGCAGGAGGGCGGGACCTACCGGTCCGTCACCACGGTGCGCTTCGACTCCGCGGAGGCGGGGGCCGAGACCTTCATCGACCTGGTGGCCCCCGCGGTCCACGAGGTCGTCCTGAACGGCCACGCGCTGGAGGTGGCCGCGGTGTTCCGCGACTCGCGCATCGCGCTGCGGCACCTGCACGCCGGTCCGAACGAGCTGCGGGTCGTCGCCGACTGCGAGTACACCAACACCGGTGAGGGACTGCACCGTTTCGTCGACCCGGTCGACCAACAGGCCTACCTGTACACGCAGTTCGAGGTGCCCGACGCCCGCCGTGTCTTCGCGTCCTTCGAGCAGCCGGACCTCAAGGCGACGTTCCGGTTCACGGTGAAGGCGCCGAGCGGCTGGACGGTGATCTCCAACTCGCCGACGCCCGAACCGAAGGACGACGTCTGGCACTTCGAGCCGACGCCCCGCATGTCGACGTACGTCACGGCGCTGATCGTCGGCCCGTACCACTCGGTCCACTCGTCGTACGAGGGTCCCGGCGGCCAGTCCGTGCCGCTCGGCATCTACTGCCGTCCCTCGCTCGCCGAGTTCCTCGACTCGGACGCGATCTTCGAGGTGACGCGGCAGGGCTTCGACTGGTTCCAGGAGAAGTTCGACTACGCGTACCCCTTCGCCAAGTACGACCAGCTCTTCGTGCCGGAGTTCAACGCGGGCGCGATGGAGAACGCGGGCGCGGTGACCATCCGCGACCAGTACGTGTTCCGTTCGAAGGTGACGGACGCGGCGTACGAGGTGCGGGCCGCGACGATCCTGCACGAGCTCGCCCACATGTGGTTCGGCGACCTGGTCACCATGGAGTGGTGGAACGACCTGTGGCTGAACGAGTCGTTCGCCACGTACGCCGAGGCCGCCTGCCAGGCGTACGCGCCGGAGTCGAAGTGGCCGCACTCCTGGACGACGTTCGCCAACTCCATGAAGACGTGGGCGTACCGCCAGGACCAGCTGCCGTCCACGCACCCGATCATGGCCGACATCCGTGACCTGGACGACGTCCTGGTCAACTTCGACGGCATCACGTACGCGAAGGGCGCGAGCGTCCTGAAGCAGCTCGTCGCCTACGTGGGCGAGGACGAGTTCTTCCGGGGCGTGCAGGCGTACTTCAAGCGGCACGCGTTCGGCAACACGCGCCTGTCCGACCTGCTCGGTGCCCTTGAGGAGACCAGCGGCCGCGACCTGAAGACGTGGTCGAAGAAGTGGCTGGAGACGGCGGGCATCAACGTCCTGCGCCCGGTCGTGGACGTCGACACGCGGGGCGTCATCACGTCCTTCGCCGTCAAGCAGGAGGCCCCGGCGCTCCCCGAGGGCGCGAAGGGCGAGCCGACGCTCCGTCCGCACCGCATCGCCATCGGCTTCTACGACCTCGACGACGCGTCCGGCAAGCTGGTCCGCACGGACCGCGTGGAGCTGGACGTGGACGGCGAACTCACGGCCGTGGACGCGCTGGTGGGCAAGGCGCGCCCGGCGGTCATCCTCCTCAACGACGACGACCTGTCGTACGCGAAGGTCCGCCTGGACAGCGACTCCCTCGCCTTCGTCACCGACCACATCGGCGACTTCGAGGCGTCGCTGCCGCGGGCGCTGTGCTGGGCGTCGGCGTGGGACATGACGCGCGACGCGGAGCTCCCCACGCGCGACTACCTCTCCCTGGTCCTCTCCGGCATCGGCAAGGAGTCCGACATCGGCGTCGTGCAGTCGCTGCACCGCCAGGTGAAGCTGGCCCTCGACCTGTACGCGGCCCCGGCCCGCCGGGACGCGGCGCTCGACCGCTGGACCGAGGCGACGCTGGAGCACCTGCGGGCCGCCGAGCCCGGCAGCGACCACCAGCTCGCGTGGGCCCGCGCCTTCGCCTCGACGGCCCGCACGGACGCGGACCTCGCGCTCCTGGAGCGCCTGCTCGACGGCTCGGAGTCGATCGAAGGACTGGCCGTCGACACCGAGCTGCGCTGGGCGTTCGTGGCGCGGCTCGCGGCGACCGGGCGGCTCGACGAGGCGGGCATCGCGGCGGAGCTGGAGCGGGACAGGACGGCGGCGGGCGAGCGGCACGCCGCCTCCGCGCGTGCGGCGCTGCCGACCGCGGAGGCGAAGGCGGCGGCGTGGGCCTCGGTCGTCGAGTCCGACTCCCTCCCCAACGCCATCCAGGAGGCGGTGATCAGCGGCTTCGTCCAGACCGACCAGCGGGAGCTGCTCGCTCCCTACACGGAGAAGTTCTTCGCCACGGTGAAGGACGCGTGGGACTCTCGTTCCCACGAGATGGCGCAGCAGATCGCCACCGGGCTCTACCCGTCGCTCCAGGTCTCTCGTGACACCTTGGACGCGACGGACGCGTGGTTGTCCTCCGCGGAGCCGTCGGCGGCGCTGCGCCGCCTGATCACGGAGTCCCGCGCGGGGGTGGAACGCGCCCTGCACGCCCGCGCAGCCGACGCCTGATCCCTTCCCGGGGGGGGTGCCTCTGCTGTCTTCCGGTGCCTTCCGGGTGCGGGCCGCCCCTGGCTGGTCGCGCAGTTCCCCGCGCCCCTGGACTGCCTACCGGCAGCCAGGGGCCGGCAGGCCCCGTCAGGGGCGCGGGGAACTGCGCGAGCGGCCACGCAGGGCCCGCAGCCGAAAGACGTCGGAGACACCCCCAAGGGGCGCGGGGAACTGCGCGAGCAACCACACACAACCCGCACCCGAAAAACGGCAGGGACCACCCCCAGGGGCGCGGGGAACTGCGCGAGCGGCCACGCACGGCCCGCAGCCGAGAGACGGCAGGCTCCGGGCACCGGGTCAGTGGCGGGTGGGGACTGCCGCCCGGAGGGCGGCGAGGACTCGGGCCACCGCTGCCCCACCCGCCGCCCCCCTCCGCACCGCAGCCACCACATGCCGCCGCGGATGGTCAAAAGAGAGCTCGCGCATGGCCACCCCGGCGCGACTCGTCGCAGCCATGCGCGGCACGAGAGCCACCCCCATCCCCGCCTCCACCATCGCCAGGATCGCCGTCCACCCGGACGCCGAGTGCGCCTGCTCCGGAGTGAACCCCGCCCCCTCGCACGCCGCCCGGGTGATCTCGGACCAGGGCCCACTGCCGCCGAAGATCCACGGTTCGGCGGCCAGGTCGGCCAGCCGCAGCCCCTCCGCCGCGGCCAGCCGGTGGTCGCCGGGCAGCGCCACGTCCAGCGGGTCGGCGAGCAGTGACTCCCGCGTGAACCGCGTGTCCGCGTCGGTCTCGGCGGGCGCCTGGACGGCCAGGGAGAGGGCGATGTCGACCTCGCCGGCCGCGAGGAGTTCGTACGCCTGGGCCGCCTCCGTCTCCCGTACCCGTATGGAGATCCCGGGCGCCGCCTCCCGCAGCGCCCGCACCGCGGGCACGACCAGCGCGGGCACGGCCGTCGAGAACGCGCCGACCCGCACCTCCCCCGCCTCCCCCTGGGCGTAGGCGGTCAACTCCGCGTCCGCCTTCTCCAGTTGCGCGAAGACCGCCTCCGCGTGCCGCAGCACGAGGTGCGCGGCGTCGGTGAGGCGGACCCGCCGCCCGTGCGCCTCCAGGAGCGGTACGCCGAGCTGCTTGGCGAGGTTGGACAGTTGCTGCGAGACGGCCGACGGCGTCATCTGCAACGTCCGCGCCGTCGCCGTGACGGTGCCCCGCTCACTCAGCGTGCGCAGGATCTGCAGCTTCTTGATGTCCCACTCGCTCATGAGCCCAACGTACCGACTGGTCAGGAGCAGGGAACCCACCGGCCGGGCCCCCTGCCTCACTTCGTGCGGGCCGCGCCGAGCACGACCCCGCCGAGGATCAGCCCCATGCACAGCACCTGGAGCCACCCCATCGCCTCGCCGAGAACCGCGAAGGAGAGCAGGGCGACGCAGACGGGCTGGAGGTAGTAGACGACCCCGGCGCGGGCGGCGCCGATGATCGAGATCGCCTTGTTCCAGGCGAAGAAGGCGACCGCCGACGACACCACGCCGACGTAGAGGAGCGGGGAGACCGTGCCGACGGTGGGCCGGAAGCCGCCCTGGACCGCGTAGCCGGCCAGGAAGACCGGCAGCAGCATCAGCGCGCCGAGCACGAACGTCGAGAAGAGGAAGGGGAGTCCGCCGATCTCGGCCGGCTTGCGCTTGAGCAGCGCGCTGTACGAGCCGAAGGAGAGCGCGGCCGCGATGATCCACAGGTCGCCGACCGCGAACTCCATGGCGAGCGAGCCCTTGCTGACCAGGAGCAGGACACCGGCGCAGGCGACGAGCATGCCGGTGACGCGGCGCGCGCCGAGCCGGGTGCCGCCGAGGCGTTCGTAGAGGGCCATCAGGACGGGCGACGCCGCCATGATCATGCCCATGTTGCCCGCGGTGGTCGTCATGCCCGCCTGGTTCACCAGGGTGTTGTAGACGGTGACGCCCAACAGCGAGGCGAGCAGCAGGAACTTGAGGTGCGCGCGGAGCACCTTCCGCTGCTGCCAGGTCCGGCGCGCCGCGAACGGCGCGACCGCCGCGATGGCGATGATCCAGCGCCAGAACGCGTGCTGCACGGGCGGCACGGTGTCGTGCAGGGCCCGGGAGGTGACGAAGCTGCCCGACCAGACGACCGTGGCGAGGGCCGCGAGGGCGAGGCCGACGCCGATGGGGCGCGCGGCCGCCTTCGCGGCGGCCGATGCGGTGTGAGCGGGGGTCCGGTCCAGGACTGCCACGGGGTATCCCTTGCCTCTCTCCCCGCGGTGGCGGGGTGTGCGGGGTGTCGCGCGCCTCGTATCTCGGTGAGGCGCGGGACCACCGTGACACCCCCACACCCATCAGGTCCATCGAATCTTTTCGCCGATTCTTTGAAGGAGATCTGAATAATGAAGGCGCGGCCTACATCGCGCCCCACTCCTCCAGCGCCACCGCCACCTCCCCCGGCCCCGCGTCGTCCGCCGCCCACGCCACGTATCCGTCGGGGCGCACCAGGACCGTCGTGCGGCGGCCGCTCGACCAGTGGGCGGGCACGGCACGCCCCGTCCCGCACTTCTCGCTCTCCGGCATGATGAGCACGAACTCGCCCGCGCGCAGGGCCTCGTAGAGCCGCCCCTCCTTGAGCGCGACGTCCGGGATGCGCCGTCCGACGAGCCGGTGGGCGCCCCGCGGGGCCCGGTACGCGATCCCGACGCCGGTGATCTGGCCCGCCGCCTTGGCGCGCACCGCGGGCACGCTGTTGACGAACCCGGCGAGCGCGGCGCGGGCCGCGCGCGTCCACGGACGCTTGGCCATCGCGAGCCGGACGAGCCCGCCGCTGCTGCGGAGCACCGTCCTGCCGACCGGGTGCCGCTCGGACTCGTAGGTGTCCAGGAGGCCGTGCGGGGCGCGGCCGTGGACCGCGGCGGCCAGCTTCCAGCCGAGGTTCGCGGCGTCCTGGAGTCCGGTGTTCATGCCCTGGCCGCCCGCCGGTGAGTGCACGTGCGCGGCGTCCCCGGCGAGGAAGACGCGGCCCACGCGATAGGCGGGTGCCTGCCGCTCGTCGCTGTGGAAACGGGACATCCAGCGGGCGTCGTGCATCCCGAAGTCGCTGCCGAGCGCCCGCCGGACGATGTCCTTGACCTCGTCGAGGCCGAGCGGTGCGCTGTCGGGGACGTCGCGCGAGCGGTCCCAGCCGATGACGCGGTGGTAGCCGTCGGCGAAGGGCGCGATGAAGGCGAAGGCGTCGCCGACGGCGTTGACGGTGACGAGCGCCTGCGGGCGCTCCGCGAGCCTGACGTCGGCCAGGACGAGCGAGCGGATGACGGACCTGCCGGGGAAGGGCAGCCCGACCGCCTCGCGCACGGCGCTGTGCAGGCCGTCGGCTCCGACGGCGTAGGCGGCGCGCAGTGTGCCCGGCTCGCCGCCGGGGCCGCGGACCCGGAGCGTCACACCGTCGGCGTCCTGGGCGACTCCGGCCACCTCGGTCTCGTACGCGAAGCGCACCCCGGCATCGACCGCGCGCCGCTCCAGGACGCGCTCGACCGCATACTGCGGGAGGACGAGGAGATGCCGGAAGCGGGACGGCAGCCGGGAGAGGTCCAGCGAGAGGCGGTCGAAGAGGCGGAGCCTGTCGAGCGGCTCCCCCTCGGCCTCCAGCTCGTCGGCGAGGCCCCGCGCGTCCATCTGCTCCAGGGTGCGGGCGTGCAGGACCATCGCGCGGGAGAGGTTGCTGATGCCGGGCGTCCGCTTCTCCACGAGGGTGACGGGGACGCCCGCGGCGGCGAGGTCCCCGGCGAGCAGCAGCCCGGTGGGGCCGGCGCCGACCACCACGACGGCGCCACCGCCGCTGTCGGGGCCGCCGGAGCCGTGGGCGGGATTCGTCTTCTTCGTGTCGCCGGTCGTGCCGTTCATGGCCGCCTCCTGGTGCCAACACGGATGGGTCAACGCCTGTTGGTCAACGCTTGTTGGCCAACGTACGGCCGCGCCCATGGACTGTCAACGCTTGTTGGCCTACGTTTGTTGGCATGATGGAAACGAACCCCGCCCGCCGCTCCGACACCACCCGTGCCGGCATCCTCGCCGCGGCCCGCGAGCGCTTCGCCGCGGACGGGTACGAGCGTGCGACGATCCGCGCCATCGCCAGGGACGCCCGCATCGACCCCTCGATGGTGATGCGCTACTACGGCAACAAGGAGGGGCTCTTCGCCGCCGCGACCTCGGTCGACCTGCGGCTGCCGGACTTCGCCGAGGTGCCCGTGGCGGACGTCGGGCGGGTCCTCGTGACGCACTTCCTCTCCGTCTGGGAGGGCGACGAGGTGCTCACCGCGCTGCTCCGGGTGGGCATCACCAATGAGGCGGGCGCGGAGCGCATGCGGGCGGTCTTCGCGGAGCAGCTGCTGCCGGTCGCGCGCGAGGTCTGCCCCGACCCGGCCGAGGCGCCGACGCGGGCGGCGCTCTGTGCCGCGCAGGTGCTGGGGCTCGCCCTGACGCGGTACGTGCTGCGGTTCCCGCCGTCGGCGGCGCTGACGCGGGAGGAGATCACGGACTGGCTGGCGCCGACGCTCCAGCGCTATCTGACGGCCGAACGGCCGTGAGCACGCCGAGGGCGCCCTCCGACGACGTCCGTACGCTGTACGGGTGTACGTCGTCGAGGGGCGCCCTCGGCGTGAAAGGTCCGGAGGCTGCCCGGAAGCTGCGGGTCAGCCCTGCTTCTGCTGCTTGCGGGACTTGTCGCCGACCATCACGAGGCCCGCGATCACCAGGAACAGCACGATGGGCGCGGCGACATACAGGCCGAGCGTGTCGATGACGCTCAGGCCGGGGCCCGGGTCGTCACCGTCGTCGCGCACGGCCGCGAGGGCGGGGGACGACATGAGCAGCATCATCAGCGTCGTGCCGGAGGCCAGGGCGCCGGCGCGCAGTGCGTTCTTCTTGTCCACGGTGCCAACGTAGCGAACTCCTAATCGGGGTGCGCGCCCGGGGGTGCCGTACGGGCGCCCGCGCCCCTCCCGCCCCCTTGGCGCTCCCCCTCGCGGAACACCGCCATGAGGGCGTGCAGCCGGGGTGAGGCGGCGAGTACCTCCAGGGTGACGGGGCGTCCGGTGGCGTCGGCCACGGGGAGGCGCCAGTTGGGGTACTGGTCCCAGGTGCCGGGGAGGTTCTGCGGCCTGCGGTCGCCGACCGCGTCCGGGAGCCAGACGCCGATCATGCGGGCCGGGGTGGCGAGGAGGAAGCGGTGCACGGCGCGGATCTCGTCCTCCTCGCAGCCGATCCCGCCGGGCAGCATGCCGAGCCGGCAGAGCAGCCCGAGCCATTCGCGCACGTCCGCGGCGGCCTCGGCCCGCTCCTGCGCCAGCGGCCGGGTCAGCAGGCCCAGGTCGTGGCGGAGGCGGACGTGCTCGCCGGTGAGGCGGGCCGCGGTCGGGGGCAGGTCGTGCGTGGTGGCGGTGGCCACGCAGTCGGCGCGCCAGGCGTCGGCGGGCAGCGGGCGGCCCGTGCCCTGCCAGTCCCGCTCGAACCAGAGCACCGAGGTGCCGAGCACGCCGTGCTCGCGCAGCCTCTCGCGGACGCCCGGCTCGACCGTGCCGAGGTCCTCGCCGATGACGAGGGCGTCCGCGCGGTGCGCCTCCAGGGCGAGGACGGCGAGCATCGCCTCGGCGTCGTAGTGGACGTACGTGCCCTCGGTGGGGTCGTGGCCCTCGGGGACCCACCAGAGACGGAACAGGCCCATGACGTGGTCGATGCGGAGGGCGCCCGCGTTGCGGAGCAGGCCGCGCAGGAGGGCGCGGTACGGGGCGTAACCGGACTCGGCGAGGCGGTCGGGGCGCCAGGGCGGCAGGCCCCAGTCCTGGCCGCGCGCGTTGAAGGCGTCCGGCGGGGCGCCGACCGACATGCGCGGGGCGAAGTGCCGCTGCTGCGCCCAGGCGTCGGCGCCGCCCGGATGCACGCCGACCGCGAGGTCGTGCACCAGGCCGATGTCCATGCCCGCCTCGCGGGCGGCGCGCTGGGCGGCGGCCAGCTGGGTTTCGGTGAGCCAGGCGAGACGGCTGTGGAAGTCGACGCGGTCCATCGCCTCGCGGCGGGCGCGGACCGTGCCGGGCGCGTCCGGGTCGCGCAGGGCGGCGGGCCAGGAGTGCCAGTCGGGGCCGTGGATCTCGGCGAGGGCCGACCAGGTGGCGTGGTCCTCCAGGGCGGGGCCCTGTTCGGCGAGGAAGGCGTTGTACTCGGCGCGGCGGCCGGGGCCGAGGGGGACCTCGTGGAGCAGTTCGAGCGCTTCGCGCTTGAGCGCCCAGACCGCGTCACGGTCGATCAACTCGCCCTCGCCCAGAACCCCCTCGCGCAGACGCGCCGCCCGGCGGCACAGCTCCTCGGCCCGCTCGCGCGCCGCGCCCCGCAGATACGCGAACTCCGGGACCGCCTCGACGCGCAGGTGCACGGGGTCGGGGAAGCGGCGCGAGGAGGGCCGGTACGGGGAGGGGTCGCTCCCCGGCCCCTCCGGAGAGCCGGGCACGGCCGCGTGCAGCGGGTTGACCTGGACGAAGCCCGCGCCCAGGACGCGGCCGGACCACGCGGCGAGATCGGCGAGGTCGCTCAGGTCCCCCATGCCCCAGGAGTGCCGGGACAGCAGGGAGTAGAGCTGGACCAGCAGCCCGTGCGCGCGCCGCTCCGGGGTCCTGATCCGGCGGGGCGCGGCGATGAGGTGCGCCTCGGCGTCGTCGCGGCCGGGACACCGCACATGGAGCCGGTGGACCCCGGGCGGCAACGGCCCGGGAAGCCGCGCCTCACCGCCCGGTCCGCCCGGTCCGCCTGGCTCTCCCGGCACGGTCCACTCGGCCGTCCCGCCCTCCTCCAGGTCCACCCGCACCCGTGACCCCGCGGGCAGTTCCGCGAGGGACGGGGGCAGGGGGGCGTCCGTCCAGAGCACCACGGTCGGCGGGAGCAGGCGTTCGGACAGTTCCGTCTCACGGGCGGCCAGCGCGGCCCCTGCGGCTTGCGGAGTGCTCGCGTCCACGCCCAGGGCGGCCAGGGCGGCGATCACGGCGGCGTCGGAGGCCGGGACGGTGCGCCCCGGGGACGGGGAGTAGGAGGTGGCCACGCCGTACGAAGCGGCCAGCCGGGAAAGGGTCATCAGACCGCCATGGTGTCCAGGCCCGAGGCCATACCGGTGGAGGTGGGTTCGCTGGTGAGCGGCGCGGCGTCGGCGAGCGGCGGCTCGCTGGTCAGCGGCGCGGCGTCGGCGAGCGGGGGCTCGCTGGTGAGGGGCGGCTCGCCGCAGCCGCAGGAGAAGGAGCCGTCGAGGCCCGAGTCGGGGTGGGAGACCTGTTTGGAGAGCGCGGACAGCAGAAGGTTGGCGGAAGCGGCCACGTGGGAGCTCCTTTTCAGGGGGCAGGTCTCGGCAGCCCTACCCAGTGCGCGGACTCGCAGACGTATACGTTGCCACAACGTGACCCTGGTCACATCCACTCCGTCGTACGGAAGTTGTCCCCCGCGGCCCGTCCCGCCCCGGAAGAACGGGCTCCGGCCCCTCCGCTTCCGGGAAGATGTCCACCGTCGCCGCTCCCTAGTACCCCCTTCCGGAAATTCGGGCAGGTTCCGCGAAGAATCCCCCGCCCGGTACCGCATCCCGTTGACACCTCCGGCGCCTCAGTGGTGGGCTCACTGCCACATGTGACGCAAGGGACCGCAAGGACCCGAGGGACGAGAACAGGGGCGAGGGCCGTGCAGGTGCGGCGCAGGAAGGGCGCGGCCGCCATCGCGGTCGCCGTGATCGCGGGCACGCTCGGCGGCGCACACGGCGCGCTCGCGGCCCCGGGTGCGCCCGGCCGGCCCGGTGTCCCCGCTACTTCCCCCGACAACGGCGGCAAGGACGGCCGCAAGGCCGCCGCGTCCGCTCTGCCGTCCGTCTGGCCGCGCCCCCAGTCGATGGAGGCGGTGGGCGGCGCCGTGACCGTCGGCGACGACGTCGTGCTCGTCACGGCGGACGGCGCCGACTCCGACTCCGGCTCCGGCTCCGCATCCGATCCGTACGCCCTGGAAGCCCTCCGCGCCGTCCTGCGCGACGCGGGCGCCCGCCGGATCACCGAGGCGCGCGACGGCGACCCGCTGCCCGCGGGAGGCACCCTCGTCGTCCGCGTCGGCGGGACCGGCGCCGACCGGGCGCTGCGCTCCCTCGGTGTCCGCGAGCGCGGCGACCTGCCCGCGGGCGGCTACCGTCTGGCCGTCGGCCGCGTCGACGGACGCGACACCGTCGCCCTCGCGGGAGCCGGTGCGGACGGCCTCTTCCACGGCGTACAGACCTTGCGGCAGCTCGTCGGCGGCGGGCACGGCACCCGCCTCGTCCCCGGCGTACGGATCAGGGACTGGCCCGGCACCGCCGTGCGCGGCATGACCGAGGGGTTCTACGGCACCCCCTGGACGCGCGAGCAGCGGCTCGCCCAGCTCGACTTCATGGGGCGCACCAAGCAGAACCGGTACCTCTACGCCCCCGGCGACGACCTCTACCGCCAGGCGCGCTGGCGCGAGCCCTACCCGGCGGACCAGCGGGCCGACTTCCGCGCCCTGGCGGAGCGCGCCCGTGCCAACCACGTCACGCTCGCCTGGGCCGTCTCGCCCGGCCAGGCCATGTGCCTGTCGTCCGAGCGGGACGTCAAGGACCTCACCCGCAAGATCGACGCCATGTGGGCGCTCGGGGTGCGCGCCTTCCAATTGCAGTTCCAGAACGTCAGCTACAGCGAGTGGCACTGCGAGCGGGACGCCGAGACCTTCGGATCCGGGCCGGAGGCCGCCGCGAAGGCACAGGCACGGGTCGCCAACGCGGTCGCCGCGCACCTGGCCGCCCGCCACCCGGGCGCGCACCCGCTCTCCCTGATGCCGACCGAGTACTTCCAGAAGGGGACGACCGAGTACCGCGCGGCCCTGTCCCGCGCCCTCGACCACCGCGTCGAGGTGGCCTGGACCGGTGTCGGCGTGGTGCCGAGGACCATCACCGGGCGCGAACTGGCGGGCGCCCGCGAGGCGTTCGGCGCGCACCCGCTGGTCACCATGGACAACTACCCCGTCAACGACTTCGCGCAGGACCGCATCTTCCTCGGCCCCTACACCGGCCGCCAGCCCGCGGTCGCCACCGGCTCGGCCGCCCTCCTCGGCAACGCCATGGAGCAGCCCGCCGCCTCCCGCATCCCCCTCTTCACCGCCGCCGACTACGCCTGGAACCCGCGCGCCTACCGCCCCCACGAGTCCTGGCTCGCCGCCATCGACGACCTCGCGGGCGGCGACGCGAAGGCGCGGGGCGCGCTGCGGGCCCTCGCGGGCAACGACGCCTCGTCCGTGCTCGGCGCCGACGAGTCGGCGTACCTGCGGCCGCTGATGAGCGAGTTGTGGCGCGCCCGCGCGACGACGGACCGGGCGCGGACCGACCGTGCCGCCGAGCGCCTGCGCGCCGCCTTCACCGTGATGCGGGAGGCGCCCGAGCGGCTCGCCGACAGCGCGCTCGACGACGAGGTGCGCCCCTGGATCGACCAGTTGGCGCGGTACGGCGAGGCGGGCGGGACCGCGGTCGACCTGCTGACCGCCCAGGCCGCCGGCGACGGCGCGGCGGCCTGGCACGCCTCGCGCGCCCTGGCGAAGCTCCGGAAGGAGCTCGGGCGCAGCGGCGTCACCGTCGGCGACGGCGTCCTCGACCCGTTCCTCGCACGCGCGCAGAAGGCGTACGCGGCGTGGGCGGGGACCGACGGGAAGCGGGCCTCGGACGGCGGGACGGCCCGCTTCGGCCGCGTCCGGGCACTCGCCGCGGTGACCGCGCTGACCGACCCCGGCACGGAGGGCACCGTCGAGGCGCACGTCCCGGGCAAGGGCTGGCGGCGGCTCGGCGCCCTGTCGGAGAAGGGCTTCACCGAGCTCGGCCTCACAAAGGGGGAGACGGTGCGCGCCGACGCGGTGCGGGCCGTGGTCGCCGACGGCACCGTCCGCCACCTCGTCCCCTGGTTCGCCGACACCCCCGCCGCCCGCCTCTCGCTCTCCCGCACCGAGGCCGACGCGGAGATCGGCGGCGGCCCGCTGCGGGTCACCGCGCAACTGCTCCCGCTGCGCCCCGGTGACGTCAGCGGACGGCTCCGGGCGAAGGCCCCGAAGGGCATCGAGGTGCGGGTCCCCGATAGCTCCACCCTGCCGCGCGGCACGGAGGTCGGCGTGCCGGTCGACATCACGGTCCCGGCGGGCACGCGCGCGGGGACGTACGAGATTCCGCTCACCTTCGGCGGCGAGACCCGCACGGTCTCGGTCCGCGCCTACCCCCGCACCGCGGGGCCCGACCTGGCGCGCGGCGCGAAGGCGTCGTCGTCGGGCGACGAGACGAAGGACTTCCCCGCGTCGGGCGCCGTCGACGGCGATCCGGAGACCCGCTGGTCGTCACCGGCGGAGGACGGCGCGTGGTGGCAGGTGGAGCTCGCGGAGCCGGTCAGGCTCGGGCAGGTGGTGCTGCGCTGGCAGGACGCGTACGCGGCGGGCTACCGCGTGCAGACCTCCGCCGACGGCCGGACCTGGCGGACGGCGGCCACCGTGCGGGACGGCAGGGGCGGCCGCGAGGCGGTCCGCATGGACGCGCGTGACACGCGTTACATCCGGGTGCAGGGTGACGAGCGGGCCACGCGCTTCGGCTACTCGCTGTGGTCGGTGGAGGCATACGCGGTCGCCGAGGCCGCCGAGGACTGACGGCGACCGCGTACACCTCCGAAGACACGCCCGTACACACGTGCGTACGTACAACAAAGGCCCGGATCGATTGCTAGGCGGAAATGCCGTCGATCCGGGCCATCGCGTCGTCCGCGCCGAACGGCTGCAAGTACGGCAGCCAGCGCGGATCCCTATGTCCGGTCCCGATGATGCGCCAAGCGAGACCCGACGGCGGCGCGGGTTTGTGCCGCAGCCGCCAGCCGAGCTCCATGAGGTGCCGGTCGGCCTTGACGTGGTTGCAGCGGCGGCAGGAAGCCACCACGTTGTCCCAGGCGTGCTGGCCGCCTCGGCTCTTGGGGATGACGTGGTCGACGCTGGTTGCGACGCCACCGCAGTACATGCACCGGCCGCCGTCGCGGGCGAAGAGCGCCCGCCTGGTCAGCGGAACGGGCCCCCGGTAGGGGACCCGCACGAACCGCTTGAGGCGGACCACGCTGGGTGCGGGGACGGTGCGCGTCGCGCTGTGCATGAAGGCGCCGGATTCCTCGAGGCAGAGAGCCTTGTTCTCCAGGACGAGGACGAGCGCGCGGCGGAGCGGTACGACGCCGAGGGGCTCGTACGACGCGTTGAGGACCAGGACATGCGGCACGGATGCCTCCTTGTACGCCGGCGGCGCGTGGCTCGCGCCGGGACGATCTGCAAGCCAGTCTCCCCTCATGCCTGGTCGTCGCGCCAGCATGTGCCCGTAACGGCCTTGAAGTGTTTTCGACCACAGCGTGCGCGCGCCTGCCGTCTGCCTCTTCTCCTCCCTGGTTCTTCCCGAGTGAGCACCGTCTCTCCCTCGAACATGACAACGATCCACACACGATGCCCCGTTAGTGTGGTGAGTCTGCCCGGCTCCCCCCACTCCGCCGGTTCCGCTTCGATGGCGGTTCTCCGTGCGCCGGGCAGGCCGCGATACCTGGAGGTACCTGCCGTGTTCTTGTCCGTCCTGTCGGCAGCCGGAACGGACCCGGACGACACGCCACAGACCAAGCCGCCCACGCTTGAGGACGCCCAGGAGAGCGCCACGAACGCGGCCAGCTGGGTCGAGCAGAACTGGTCCACGTGGCTCGGTATCGGCCTGCGCATCGTGCTGATCGTCACGATCGCCGTCGTCCTGCGCGTCCTGGTGCGCCGCGCCATCACCAAGCTGATAGACCGCATGAACCGCACGGCGCAGGCGGTGGACGGCACGGCGCTCGGTGGCCTCCTGGTGAACGTGGAGCGCCGCCGCCAGCGCTCGCAGGCGATCGGCTCGGTCCTGCGCTCGGTCGCCTCGTTCCTGATCCTCGGCACGGCCGGGCTGATGGTCCTCGGCACCTTCGAGATCAACCTGGCGCCGCTCCTCGCGTCCGCGGGTGTGGCGGGCGTCGCGATCGGCTTCGGCGCGCGCAACCTCGTGACGGACTTCCTCTCCGGCGTCTTCATGATCCTCGAGGACCAGTACGGCGTGGGCGACTCGATCGACGCGGGCGTCGCCTCCGGCGAGGTCATCGAGGTCGGCCTGCGCGTCACGAAGCTGCGCGGCGACAACGGCGAGATCTGGTACGTCCGCAACGGCGAGGTCAAGCGCATCGGCAACCTCTCCCAGGGCTGGTCCACGGCGGGCGTCGACGTGACGGTCCGCCCGGACGAGGACCTGGACAAGGTGAAGGCGACGCTGGCGGAGGTCGGCGAGACCATGGCCAAGGACGAGCCGTGGAACGAGAAGCTGTGGGGCCCCGTGGAGATCCTCGGCCTCGACAGCGTCCTCCTCGACTCGATGGTGATCCGCGTCTCCGCGAAGACGATGCCGGGGCAGTCGCTGGGGGTCGAGCGGGAGCTGCGGTGGCGGATCAAGCGGGCGTTCGACGAGGCGGGTATCCGCATAGTCGGCGGCCTTCCCCTGCCCCCCGAGGAGGACACGGCCCCCGACCCCTCCGCCACGATGGCACCCCCCTCCGCCTACGCCTCAACCACCTCCCCCCAGTCCCTGGCGGCGTCCCCCATACCCCCGCCCCCTCCGAACCTGTCGAAGTAGGGACGGCGGCGACTTCGGTGGGCCTGCGCCTTCGATCGTCACCGGGGCCGCCCGGTTTTTGCGGAGTGTGGCGCCTCCGGGCCGGCAGTAAAGGGCGCTCCCTGCGGTCGCGTCGGCTCCGCCGATTCCGCTTCGCTCCACCCTTGACTGCCGTCCCTCCACCGCACGTTGACTTTGCCCCGGACGGCCAGGGGTGGGGTCTACGGGGACTGGGGGATGGTCCATTCCCTTTCATCGCCGGGTGCGGACCGGCCCAACGTAAGCCGACGCCACCGTCGAGACGGCACCCCCGGCTACGCCGCTCGGGCCATCACCTCTCGTCGCCGGCTGCCGACCGGCCCATCGTGTGCGCGGGCCACGGTCGGGGCGCAGCCAGCCGCCCATACGGTTTCGCCGCTCGGGTCATCACCTTGCGCTGCCGGGTGCGGCCCGGCCCATCGTGTGTCGACGTCACGCTTGGGGCGCGGCCACCAGCGCGGCCCGGTGGCCGGGTCACCGGCCTTCATCGCCGGGTGCCGATCAGCCATCGCGGCGCGCGTCCCGGCCCCGGCTCAGCCGCCCGGTCGGGCCTCGCCGCTCGCGTTCTCGGCTCGCGCGGGGAGGGGTGGTCGATGTGCTGGCAAGCCCGGGGCCGCCCCCGCCTCCCGGCACCTACTTTTGAAAAGTTGCGAATGGCAAGGCCGCGCGCCCCCTTCCCGCGCAATGCGCCGCCCGGCCGGAAGGGTCCCGGGACCTACTTTCGCTAAGTTGCGAATGCGTTTGCCGCACGCCCCCCACCACACGGCTAATGCGCCCCCAGCGTGTGAGCCCCTTGCCCCAGAAACCTGCGACGGAGAGGCATGCGGGACGGCGCGCGGGGCGTGGCAAGGGGGCGCGCGGACTCTCCATTCACAACTTTGCCGAAGTAGGTGCCGGGGGGAGGAGGAGGGGGGCGGTCCCCGCATGCCCGACGACGCGACAACCACACCGGGCAGCTCACGTTGGGCCGGTCCGCACCCGGCAGCGCAAGCGGATGGCCCGAGCGGCGTAGCCGGGGGCGGCCACCACGACGGTGGCGTCGGCTTACGTTGGGCCGGGCCGCACCCGGCGATGAAAGGGGATGGCCCAGCCCGCGAGTCCCGTCGCCCCACCCCTGGCCGTCCGGAGCAAAGTCAACGTGCGGTGGAGGGACGGCAGTCAAGGGTGGAGCGGAGCGGAATCGGCGGAGCCGACGCGACCGCAGGGAGCGCCCTTTACTGCCGGCCCGGAGGCGCCACACTCCGCAAAAACCGGGCGGCCCCGGTGACGATCGAAGGCGCAGGTCCACCGGAGTCGCCAGGTAACGACTTGGTTGCCGCGGCCGTGCCCTCTATTGACGCCCCATTCACGCCAGCCGTACGGTCCTCACGAATTGGAAAGTTTCCTAACAGTTAGCGGCGAGAGGCAGGTGGGCGTCATGGCAGCCGGCAGCACCCCGGGCTCACCGGGTACTCCGGGCACCCCGGGCACCCCGGGTACCCCACGCGTCCTGCGCGCCATGAACGACCGCGCCGTCCTCGACCTCCTCGTCGCGCACGGCCCCCTCACCCGTACCCGCATCGGCGAGCTGACCGGGCTCTCGAAGCCCACCACCTCCCAGCTCCTGGGCCGGCTCGAAGCCGCCGGCCTCGTGCACACCACCGGCAGCCTCAGTGGACGCCCCGGCCCCAACGCCCTGCTGTACGAGATCGACCCCCGCGCCGGCCACGTCGCCGCGCTCTCCGCCGACCCGAACGGCATCACCGCCCTCGTCGCCGACATCACCGGCACCGTGCTCGGCAGGGAGCGCGTGGAGGCCGAAGCCGTCGCCGTGGACGTGCGCCACCGCACCGCCCAGCTCGTCACCGAGGCCGTCGACGGCGCCCTGCGGCAGGCGGGGCTCGGCCACGAGGACCTGCGGGCCGCCGTCATCGGCACCCCGGGTGCCATCGACCCGCAGACCGGCCAGCTGCGCTACGCCCCGCACCTGCCGGGCTGGCACTCGCGGACGCTGCGCGACGACCTCGCGGCCGTCCTCGGCACGCCCGTCGACATCGAGAACGACGTGAACCTCGCCGCCGTCGCCGAGCAGTACGAGGGCGCCGCCCAGGACTACGACAACTACGTGCTGACCTGGCTCGACGAGGGCGTCGGCGCCGCCATCGTGCTCGGCGGCACCTTGCTGCGCGGCGCGACCGGCGGCGCGGGCGAGATCGGGTACATGCCACTGCCGGGTGCCCCGCTGGTGCGGAGAAGCGCGCAGGACGACGGAGGTGGGGACGGAGGGTTCGAGAGCCTGGTCTCCGCGTACGTCGTGCGCGAGCTCACCGGCGGCGGCGCCACCCTCGCGGAGGTCATGGCCGACGACGCCGCACTCGCCGAGGTCGCCCGCCGCATCGCCACCGGCATCGCCGCCGTCGTCGCCGTCGTGGACCCCGAACTCGTCGTGCTCTCCGGCTCCGTCTCCCAGGCCGGCGGCGACAAGCTGCGCGCCAGGGTCGAGGAGGAGCTGACCGGGCTCGCGCTGCCCCGCCCGCAGATCCGCATCAGCGAACTCGACGGCGACCCGATCCTCACCGGCGCCCTGCGCTCGGCCCTCACCCAAGCCCGTGACCAGGTGTTCGACACGGCCTGAGACCCTCCCCGCCCAGGGCAAGCCCCGAACCGCCCACCTCCCCTCCCCCGCAAAGGAAGTCCGCCATGCCGCGATGGCGCATGCCCACCTGCGCGTCCGCGGCGCTCGCCGCAGCCGGCCTGTTGCTCTCCGGCTGCGCCAACCCGAGCGTCGGCAGCGCGAACGACGACCCGACCAAGCCGGTCACCCTGAAGTTCTGGCACGGCTGGGCCACGCCCGGCGAGGTCAAGGCCATCAACGACAGCATCGACCGGTTCGAGAAGCTGCACCCGAACATCGACGTGAAGGCCACCGGGAACGTCTCCGACGAGACCGTCAACCAGGCCCTGCGCGCGGGCGGCGACAAGGCCCCGGACGTCGTGTCCTCGTTCACCACCAACAACGTGGGCCAGTACTGCGACTCCGGGATGTGGGTGAACCTCGACCCGTTCATGAGGAAGACCGGGCTCGACAAGCACAAGACGTTCCCCAAGACGCTGCTCGACTACACCAGCTACCGCGGCAACCAGTGCGCCCTGCCGCTGCTCGCGGACGCCTTCGGGATGTACTACAACAAGGACGCCTACGCCGAAGCCGGCATCGAGCGGCCGCCCCGCACCATGTCCGAGTTCAAGAAGGTCGCCGAGAAGCTGACCGTCCGCGGCGGCAAGGACTCGTACAAGCGCGTCGGGTTCATGCCCAGCTTCCGCTTCTACCAGAACAGCCCCGACCGGCTCTTCGCGCAGTGGGGGCCGCGGTACTTCGACGCGGCGGGCAAGTCACGCCTCGCCGACGAGCCCGCGGCGTACGACTTCTTCAAGACCGCGCGGCAGCTCGCCGAGGCTCAGGGCGGGTTCAAGAACCTGGAGAAGTTCCGGCTCACATTCGGTGACGAGATGTCCAGTCAGAACGCCTTCCTCACCGGGAAGGTCGCCATGCTCCTGGACGGCGAGTGGCGCGGCCTGATGCTGAACGAGGCGAAGGCGAAGTTCAACTGGGGCGTGGCGCCGCTGCCCGTCCCCGACGACCAGGCCGACACGTACGGGCGGGGCTTCATCACCGGCACCGTCGCCGGCATCGCGCACAGCAGCAAGTACCAGAACGCCGCATGGGAGCTGGTGCGGTTCCTGACCGCCGACACGAAGCAGGTCGTGAGCTTCGCGAACGCCATCCACAACGTGCCCTCCACGTACGCGGCGCTCAAGTCGCCCGACCTGGACGCCGACCCGACCTTCCGGGCCTTCTTCGACATCCTGTCGAACAAGCACAGCAAGGCCCTGCCGCCCTCCGTCAACGGCGGCGCCTACGTCGTCTCCCTGGGGGACTTCTCGTACTCCGTGGAGGCCGGGCGCGTCGGTGACCTGCGCAAGGGGCTGAAGAAGCTCGACGAGCAGATCGACGCCGACACCCTCCAGTCGAAGAGCTGAGGACTCCGACCCATGGCCATGACCCTGTCCAACCCCGCGCGCCGCCGACTGCGCACGCTCGGGTTCCTCTCCCCCTGGCTGGTCGGCTTCAGCGTCTTCTTCGCGTATCCGCTGATCGCCACCGTCTACTTCTCGTTCATGCACTACAACCAGATCAAGGAGCCCACCTTCGTGGGCCTCAAGAACTGGACGTACGTGTTCCAGCAGATGCCGCTGTTCGGCCCGGCCCTGTGGAACACCCTCTGGCTCGTCGTGGTCATGGTGGCGGTGCGGGTGGTCTTCGGGCTCTCGCTCGGGCTGCTGGTCACGAAGATCAAGACGGGGGCGGGGTTCTTCCGCACCGCCTTCTACATCCCGTACCTCGCGCCGCCGGTGGCCGCCACCGTCGCCTTCGTCTTCCTGCTCAACCCGGGCTCGGGGCCGGTCAACGAGATCCTCGGCTCCATGGGCATCTCCGGGCCCAACTGGTTCAACGACCCGGACACCGCCAAACCCTCACTGGTCCTGCTCTCCCTGTGGGGCATCGGCGACCTGATGGTGATCTTCATGGCCGCGCTGCTCGACGTACCGAAGGAGCAGTACGAGGCGGCCGAGCTGGACGGCGCGGGCGCGTTCGCCACATTCCGCTACGTCACCTGGCCCGCCATCACGCCGATCGTGATGTTCGCCGTGGTCACGGGCGTCGTCCAGACCATGCAGTACTACACGCAGGCCCTGGTCGCGGGGAAGGTCGCCTCCGGCGTCAACATCGGGCCCGGGTCGGTCATCCAGCCGGGATACCCCGACCACTCGACCCTCACGGTGCCCCAGCTCGTCTACCAAATGGGCTTCCAGAACTTCAACACCGGTGCCGCGTGCGTGCTCTCGCTCGTGCTCTTCGCCATCGCCATGGCCGTGACCATGCTCCTGATGCGCAAGCGCTCCGGGCTGCTCGCGGCGGAGGACTGAGGACTTTCGATGACTTCCACGACTCTCAGCGCGCCCGCGTCGGCGTCGACGCCCGAACGGAGTGCTCCGCACCGGGGACCCGCCGCCGCCCGCGCCCGCCGCAAGCGCATCCTGCACTGGATCGCCGTGCACAGCGTCGCCATAGCCGTCGCGCTGCTGTTCATCCTGCCGTTCGTGTTCGTCTTCCTGACGTCGGTGATGAGCGACGCGCAGGCGATGAGCGGCGAGCTGTGGCCCGACTCCTGGCACTGGTCGAACTACAAGGCCGTGTTCGAGACGCCGGGCTTCCTCGACTGGTGGCGCAACTCGCTCATGTACGCGGGTCTCGGCACCCTCTTCACGGTCTGCTCGGCCATCCCCGTGGCGTACGCGCTCGCCAAGTTCCGCTTCCGCGGCCGGCGCACCGCGATGCTGCTCGTCATCTCGACGATGATGCTCCCGCCGCAGGTCATCGTGATTCCGATGTACTTGGTGTGGGCGCAGCAGTTCCATCTGTCGGGCACCTTGTGGCCGCTGATCATTCCGATGGCGTTCGGTGACGCGTACTCGATCTTCCTGCTTCGGCAGTTCCTCCTCACCATCCCGAAGGAGTACATCGAGTCGGCGAAGGTCGACGGGTGCGGGGAGTTCCGCACCATGGTGAAGATCGTCGTGCCGATGGCCAAGCCCGGCATCGCCGCCATCGCCCTCTTCCAGTTCTTCTACTGCTGGAACGACTACTTCGGCCCGCAGATCTACGCGGCGCAGAACCCCGGCGCGTGGACGCTGAGCTACGGCCTGGAGTCGTTCAAGAGCGCCCACAGCGTCAACTGGAACATGACGATGGCGGCGACGCTGCTCGTCATGGCGCCCGTCATCCTCATCTTCTTCTTCGCACAAAAGGCCTTCGTCGAAGGCGTCACCCTCACCGGAGTAAAGGGCTGAGAACCGATATGAAGCTCGCAGTGGTCGGCGGAGGGTCGACCTACACACCCGAACTCATCGACGGATTCGCGCGGTTGAGGGACACCCTGCCGATCGAGGAGCTCGTCCTCGTGGACCCGGCGGCCGACCGCCTGGAGCTGGTGGGCGGCCTCGCGCGGCGCATCTTCGCCAAGCAGGGGCACCCCGGCCGCATCGTCACCACGTCCGACGTGGACGCGGGCGTCGCGGACGCCGACGCGGTCCTGCTCCAGCTGCGCGTCGGCGGGCAGGCGGCCCGTCAGCAGGACGAGACCTGGCCGCTGGAGTGCGGCTGCGTCGGCCAGGAGACGACCGGCGCGGGCGGCCTGGCGAAGGCCCTGCGCACCGTCCCGGTCGTCCTGGACATCGCCGAGCGCGTACGGCGCACCAACCCGGACGCCTGGATCATCGACTTCACCAACCCCGTGGGCATCGTGACGCGGGCGCTGCTCCAGGCCGGGCACAAGGCCGTCGGTCTGTGCAACGTGGCGATCGGCTTCCAGCGCAAGTTCGCCAGGCTGCTCGACGTCGCGCCCGGCGAGGTGCACCTCGACCATGTGGGCCTCAACCACCTGACGTGGGAGACGGGTGTACGTCTCGGGGGTCCCGGCGGCGAGGACGTCCTGCCCAAGCTGCTCGCCGAGCACGGGGACGCGGTCGCCGAGGACCTGCGCATGCCGCGCGCGATCGTCGACCGGCTGGGCGTCGTCCCCTCGTACTACCTGCGCTACTACTACCAGCACGACACCGTCGTCGACGAGCTGCGGACCAAGCCGTCGCGCGCCGCCGAAGTGGCCGCCATGGAGAAGCAGTTGCTGGACATGTACGGCGACCCGGCGCTCGACGAGAAGCCGGAGCTGCTCGCCAAGCGGGGCGGGGCCTTCTACTCGGAGGCCGCCGTGGACCTCGCGGCCTCGCTGCTCGGCAACGGCGGCAGCCCCTACCAGGTGGTCAACACCGTCAACAACGGCACGCTGCCGTTCCTGCCGGACGACGCGGTCATCGAGGTGCAGGCCGCGGTGGACGGCACGGGCGCCAAGCCGCTCCCCGTGCCGGAGCTCGACCCGCTGTACGCGGGGCTCGTCGCGCACGTCACCGCGTACGAGGACCTCGCGCTGCGCGCCGCGCTGCACGGCGGCCGCGAGCGCGTCTTCAAGGCGCTGCTCGCCCATCCGCTCGTCGGCCAGTACGCGTACGCCGAGCAGCTCACCGACAGCCTGATCGCGCACAACCGGGAGCACCTGGCGTGGGCGTAGGCGCGAGCGTGCTCGCGATCGACGCGGGCAACAGCAAGACCGACGTCGCGGTGGTCGCGGCCGACGGGCGCATCGTCGGCGCGGCCCGCGGCGGCGGGTTCCAGCCGCCGCGCGTCGGCGTCGAGACCGCCGTGGACGTGCTCGCGGAGGCGGTGGCGCGGGCGTTCGCCGAGGCCGGCGTCGACTCGGTGGGGCATGTGTCCGCGTGTCTCGCCAACGCCGATCTGCCCGTCGAGGAGCGGGAGTTGGCGGACGCGCTGCGGCGGCGCGCGTGGGGTCCTTCGGTCGACGTGCGCAACGACACCTTCGCCGTGCTGCGCGCCGGGCTCCTGGAGGACGCCGAGCCGCGCGGTGTCGCCGTGGTGTGCGGCGCGGGCATCAACTGCGTCGGCATGCTGCCGGACGGGCGCACCGCCCGCTTCCCCGCCATCGGCCGCATCTCCGGCGACTGGGGCGGGGGCGGCGGCCTCGCCGAGGAGGCGCTGTGGCACGCCGCGCGCGCCGAGGACGGCCGCGGCCCGGCGACCGCGCTGCGCGAGACGCTGCCCGCGCACTTCGGCCTGGCCTCCATGTACGCGCTGATCGAGGCGCTGCACCTGGGCCGCGTCACGCCGGTGCGCCGGCACGAGCTGACGCCGGTCCTGTTCGCCACCGCGGCTGCGGGCGACGCCGTGGCGCGGTCGCTGGTGGACCGGATGGCCGACGAGGTCGTGGCCATGGCGACCGTGGCCCTGGAACGGCTCGGGCTGCTCGACGAGGAGGCGCCGGTACTGCTCGGCGGCAGCGTTCTCGCCGCGCGCCACCCTCAACTGGACGACGGGGTGCGGGCGTTGCTCGCCGAACGGGCGCCCAAGGCGGTGCCACAGGTGGTCGTCGCACGGCCCGTGCTCGGCGCGGCGCTCCTCGGCCTCGACCACGTCGCGGCGCCGGGCGAGGTGTACGCGCGCGTGCGGGGCCATTACGAGGACGGCGCGCGCGTCGCCTGACGTGCTTCCCGCCCGCGCCGTGCGCGCGGGCGGGAACCGAACACCCCCCGATCTCGTGTTCAGAAGCAGGGATACGCACAAGATCCAGTCAAGGCCTGTGCGGATGTCGGTCCCTGCGGCGATACTTGCGGCCGTGCACTTCTTCCCGCTCCGCGCGTGCCGGGCGGAGACCAGCGTCCGATGACCGAGGGGGAGGTCGAGGCAAGGTGACACATCCGCCGACCGGCGGCGCGCTGCCGCCGGGTCCGCCCGGACAGGCGCCGGCCGTGCCCGCGCAGGCTCCGGTGCAACCCGCGCCGACGATGCCCGCCGTGCCGCCCCAGACCCCGGGCTCCCCGGCCGCGCCGCCCGCCCCGCCGCGCCGCACGGCCTGGTCCGAGGGCGTCGACCGGCTGCGCGCCGCCGCGACCACGGAGCCCGGCAAGCTGCGCATCATCGGTGCCGTGCTGGCCCTGCTCGTCGTCGCGTTCGGGGCGGTCACCACCTGGCAGATGACGGAGCGCTCGGCCGCCGCGGACGACGTGCTGCACCGCAGCCAGCCGCTGAGCGCCGACGCCGCCGCCATCTACCGCTCGCTGGCGGACGCCAACACCGCGGCGTCCAGCGGCTTCCTCGCCGGCGGCCAGGAGCCCGCCGCCGTCCGGGCGCGGTACGAGCGCGACATCAAGCGCGCCTCCGAGAAGCTCGCGACCGCCGCGTCGAACGCGGGCTCGGACTCGTCGTCCGCGGCCTCCGTGGGCAAGCTGAACAAGCTCCTGCCGGAGTACACGGGCCTGATCGAGCGCGCCCGCGCCAACAACCGCCAGGGCCTCCCGCTCGGCGGCGCCTATCTGCGGTACGCGAACGACAAGATGCAGACGCAGATGCTCCCGGCCGCCGAGAAGCTCTACAAGGCGGAGAACGCACGCCTCAGCTCCGACTACGGCAACGCCAAGCCGTACCCCTGGTTCGCCATCGCCCTCGGCGTCCTCGCGCTCGCCGCGCTCGGCTGGGCCCAGCACCGCAACTACCGGCGGACGAACCGCGTGTTCAACCACGGCCTGCTCGCCGCGACGGCGGCCGCCACCGTGGTGCTGCTCTGGCTCGTCGTCGGCCACACCGTCGCACGCTCCGGGCTCAACGAGTCGTACGACGACGGAGTCCGCTCCCTGAACGTGCTCAACGACGCCCGCATCAGCTCCCTGAAGGCCCGGGGCAACGAGAACCTCACCCTGGTCAGCCGGGGCGCCGAGACGACCGAGGTGCGCGGCGAGGCGGAGGACAAGTTCGACGTCGCCTACCGCGCGCAGATGAAGCAGCTGGGCGGCGCCGACAGCGGGCTGCTCGGCAGGGCGGCCGAGCTCGCCGACGACTCGGAGGGCGGGAACCCGGTCGCCGAGGCCGCGAAGAACGTGGGCGTCTGGAAGGACCGCCACAAGGTGGCCCGCTCCAGCGACGACTCCGGCGACTACCAGGGAGCCCTCGACAAGGTCATCGGCGCCAAGTCCGACGAACCGACCGGCGAGTGCTTCGACAACGTGGACGCGGCCCTCGACCGGGCCCTGGCGCACGAGCAGCGCGAGTTCCAGCGGGCGGCACAGGACGGCAGGGGCGCCATGAGCGGCCTCGCGGTCGGCGCCGCCGTCCTCGCGGTCCTCGCCGCGACGGGCGCCGTGCTCGGCATCGGCCGCAGGCTTTCGGAGTACCGGTGATGGAGCCAGAGGTGGAAGGGGGCGCGCAGACGATGCGGACACGACCGGACACGGTGCGGCCGCGCGGCACGGCCAGGCTGCGCGGCTGGGGCGGCGTGGGCGCGATGGGCCTCGCCTGCGCCCTGGCGGGGTCGCTCGTCCTGGCCCTACCGGACCGCGGCACCGGCGGCGCGGACCGCGAAGGCCCCGGCACCACCGTGGCCGCGCCCGCGCGGGCGGACGCCGACGACTGCAACGACCGCAGCCTGCGCCCCTCGGCCAAGGACGGCCCGACGATCGACAGGATCAAGAACCGCGAGATCAAGAAGCTCGTCGTCGGCGTCGACCAGAACAGCTACCGCTGGGGCTACCGCGACCCGAACGCGCCGGGCGGCACACTCGAAGGCTTCGACATCGACCTCGCGCGGGAGATCGCCGAGGAGATCTTCGGCGACCGCGACGCCATCGTCTTCCGGGCCATACCGACCAACCAGCGCATCGAGGCGATCCAGAGCGGCCAGGTCGACATGGTCGTCCGCACGATGACCGTCAACTGCGAGCGCCTCGAGGACGTCGACTTCTCCACCGGGTACTTCGAGACGGGCCAGCAGGTCCTCGCCCCGAGGAAGCGCAAGGACATCACCGGCTACAACTCCTCGCTCGCCGGCAAGAAGATCTGCACCGCCTCCGGCTCCATCGCCGAGGAGGAGCTCAAGAAGAAGAGCTTCGGTGCCGACATCTCCACCACGGTGCCGAATCAGCTCGACTGCCTGGTCCGGCTCCAACTGGGCGAGGTGGACGCGGTGGTGACCGACAGCGCGCTCGCCGCGGGCCAGGCCGCGCAGGACCCGACGGTCGAACTCAAGGGCGAGGAGCCGTTCACCACCGAGCACTACGGCGTGGCGATGAAGAAGGGCTCGGACGACCTGGTCCGCCGGGTCAACAAGGTCCTCGACGACTACCGCAAGGACACGGAGCACGGTTGGGAGCAGTCCTACGACAAGTGGCTCAAGGGCGGCCTCGGCAAGTCGCCGGGCCCGCCGGACCCCGAGTACCGGGACTGACCCGGAGCCGACAACCGACCTGGTACCACTGAAGAGTTCACGACTGAAGAGTCCACGACTGAAGCGTCCACGACTCAAGAGTCACGGCACCGCACAGCGGAGAGGTGATCGATGAGCGTCACGGGACCCCCCGGTCCGGTGATGGACCGGGACGAGGTGGACCGTGCGCTGGCGCGGCTCGACGCCGAGCACGAGGCGATCGAGACCTCGCTGCTCGCCCTCCAGGACCACGCGGGCCGCCGCCTCCTCGAAGGCGCCCGGCTCACCGGCGTCACCGAGGAGCGCTGGGCGGCCACGGAGACCCGGATCACACTGCTCTGGGCCTACTTCGACGCGTACGCGGGCGCCCTGCGCACGGCACACGAGGTGCGTGAGCGCAGACGCTGGCCCAGCAGGGACGACCTCGCCGAGCTGACCGAACTGCTGCGCGGCGAGTCCGTGACCGTCGCGGGCGGCACCTCGTCGGGCGCGTCCTCGTCGCTCACCGGCCCCGCCAGGCTCACCGAGCGCTTCACGCTCGAAGAGCTCGTGACCCGGATGAACGACCTGTACGCGCACTCCCTCGACATGGTCGTCGCCGCCGACGCCGTGTGGTCCGCGCTGCCCGCCCGCATCGACCTGCTGGCCGCCGAGCTGTCCCGCACCCGCCAGCTCGCCCACTCCGTCGGAGTACGGCCCGGGGAGCACCCCTCGGGCGACGACCTGGAGCGGATCACGCGGACCCTGACCGCGCTGCGCGAGCAGGTGGTCTCCGACCCGCTCGCCTTCTGGCAGCCCGCGCAGGGCAGTTCGGCACCCGGCGGCGGCCGCCCCGCCACCGACCGCTACGACCGCGAGGCACGCGCGCTGGAGGAGGTGCGCCGCGAGATCGACGCGGTGCTCACCGTCCGCCAGGACGCGGAGGCCCGCCTCGGCAAGCTGCGCGACGTGCTCTCCCGCGCGGACCGCACCCTCGCCGAGGCACGCTCCGCGCGCGGGGAGGTCCTCGCGAAGATCGCCGCCTCCGAGGTGCCCGCCGTCAGCGGCCCGCCGACCGCCCTTCAGGAGCAGCTGGCCACCGCCGCCGAGTATCGCAGGCACGGCCAGTGGCACCGCCTCTCCCCGCTCCTGGAGTCCCTGGAGCAGAAGGCCGAGGACGAGCTGCTGCGGGCCCGCGAGTCGCTGGGCGCCGTCACGGCGCCGCTCGCGGTCCGCGCCGAGCTGCGCGGCCGGCTCGACGCGTACAAGGCGAAGGTCGCCCGGCACGGCCACGCCGAGGACCCGCTGCTCATCGAGCGGTACGACGCGGCGCGCCGGATGCTGTGGAGCGCGCCCTGCGACCTGCGCGTGGCGGAGCAGGCGGTCCTCCGCTATCAGCAGGCCGCCGCCGAAGTGCTCGCGCCGAGGGTCCCGCAGCAGGGCGGGCCCACCGACCGGACGGGGGAATCGTGAGCCAGCGTCAGTGTCAGCGCCCCACATGCACCGGCAGCTACGACGACTTCGGCGGCGGTGAGCTGTACTGCGACACCTGCGGGCTCGCCCCGGTCGTCGCGCCGAACGGCATGGTCGGATCGACGCCGACGGGCATCACGGCGGGCGGCAAGGGGTCGCGGGGCAGCGGAAGTTCCAGCGCCCGCTCGTCCTCGCGGTCGTCCTCCAGGTCGTCCTCGCGCTCGTCCCGCTCGCAGTCCTCGCGCAGATCGGTGTCGGGGCGGCTCTCGCGTTCCCTGTCGGGCGGTTCGACGTCCCGTTCGGTGTCGGTGCGCAGCTCCGGCTCGGCGGCCTCGTCCTCGGCCCGCGGGCGGCTCGGCGTCGGCCTGGTCACCGTGCCCGACGTGCCGCGTCCCGACCCGCGCGAGGCGGTGCAGAAGAATCCCGAGGTGCCCGAGCGGAAGCGATTCTGCTCCCGCTCCGACTGCGGGGCGCCGGTGGGTCGCGCGCGCGGCGAGCGGCCCGGCCGCACGGAGGGTTTCTGCACCAAGTGCGGCCACCCCTACTCGTTCGTGCCGAAGCTGAACACCGGCGACATCGTGCACGGCCAGTACGAGGTCGTCGGCTGCCTGGCGCACGGCGGCCTCGGCTGGGTCTATCTCGCCGTCGACCGCGCGGTGTCCGACCGCTGGGTGGTCCTCAAGGGCCTCCTCGACACGGGCGACCAGGACGCGATGGCCGCGGCGATCTCCGAGCGCCGCTTCCTCGCCGAGATCGAGCACTCCAACATCGTCCGCATCTACAACTTCGTCGAGCACCTCGACCAGCGCACCGGCTCCATGGACGGCTACATCGTCATGGAGTACGTCGGCGGCAAGTCCCTCAAGGAGATCGCCAACGGCCGCCGCACCCCGGACGGCAGGCGCGACCCGCTGCCGGTCGAGCAGGCCTGCGCGTACGGCATCGAGGCCCTCGAAGCCCTCGGCCACCTGCACAGCCGCAACCTCCTGTACTGCGACTTCAAGGTCGACAACGCCATCCAGACCGAGGGCCAGCTCAAGGTCATCGACATGGGCGCGGTCCGCAGGATGGACGACGACGAGTCCGCGATCTACGGCACGGTCGGCTACCAGGCGCCCGAAGTCGCCGAGGTGGGGCCCTCGGTCGCCTCCGACCTCTACACGGTCGCGCGTACGCTCGCGGTCCTGACCTTCGACTTCCAGGGCTATACGAACGTATTCGTGGACTCCCTGCCCGACCCCGACCACATCGAGGTCTTCCGGAAGTACGAGTCCTTCTACCGCCTCCTGGTCCGCGCCACCGACCCGGATCCGGCCCGTCGCTTCGCCTCCGCGCAGGAGATGGCCGAGCAGCTGACGGGCGTCCTGCGGGAGGTCGTGGCACTTCAGACGGGGCTGCCGCGCCCCGCGCTCTCCACGCTGTTCGGCCCCGAGGTGAAGGTCCCTGACACGGAGCTGTTCGCGGAGCTGAGCGGGGAGGTGTCCCGGCTGGGGGCCCGCGCCGAATCCAGCGGCCCGGACAGCGGCAAGGCCCTGCCGGAGGGCGCCGGTGCCACGCAGATCGTGCGGGCCATCGACGCCGCCGCGACGGCCCTCGCGCTGCCGGTCCCCCTCGTCGACCCGAACGACCCGAACGCCGGCTTCCTCGCCGGCCTCATCGCGTCCGCGCCCGCCGAGCTGATCACCGCGCTCGGCGCGGCGCCCGCCGACTCCCTGGAGCTGCGGCTGCGCGGGCTGCGCGCCCGGCTCGCGATGGGTGAACTGGCGCCCGCCGCCCAGGCACTCGCCGAGCTGGAGCTCCAGCACCCGGACGACTGGCGGGTGGTCTGGTACCGGGGCGTCGCGGCCCTGGCGACCGGCGACTTCGAGAGCGCGGCGCTCTCCTTCGACGCGGTCTACGACGCGTTCCCCGGCGAGCCCGCGCCGAAGCTGGCGCTCGGCGTCTGCGCGGAGGTCCTCGGCCAGCTGGACAACGCCGCGGAGTACTACCGCCTGGTGTGGACGACCGACCCCAGCTATGTCAGCGCCGCGTTCGGCCTGGCCCGGGTGCAGCTCGCCGCCGACGACAGGACCGGTGCCGTGCGCACCCTGGAGTCGGTGCCGGAGTCGTCGATCCACTACACCGCGGCCCGGGTCGCGGCGGTGCGGGCGCGGCTGCGGCAGCGGGTGGCGCCGGACCCGGCGGCGGCCACCTCGTACGTCGCCCTCCTGGACGACCTGACGGCGGCCGCGGGCCAGATCGAGGCGCTCGCCGGGTTCGGTCTCGACGCGGTGCGCAGGGAGCGGCTCTCGACCGAGGTTCTGGGGACGGCGCTCGACTGGGTACTCTCCGGTAGGCACTCTGGTCACGTCTCCGCACCGCCGGCCACCGCCGGGGCGCGGGCCGTACTGCTCGGCAGCGACCTGGACGAGCGCGGACTCCGGTTCGGTCTGGAGCGTTCGTACCGGACGCTGGCCCGGCTCGCACAGGGTGGCGATGAGAGGATCGAACTGGTGGAACGGGCCAACCGTTTCCGCCCCCGGACGTGGGTGTGAGTATGTCGCAGATGCCCCAGCTGTCTGCCTGCCCCAGCTGTGAGGAGCCGCTGGAGTCGGGTGACCTGTATTGCGGTGCGTGCGGGTTCGACCTGTCGGCGGTGCCACCGCGGCCGGACGTCTCCCCCAACGGATCCGCGCGGCTCGGGACCTCCGTCCCGGCCGGGGACCCGTCGGAGTGGCCCGTCGCGCCGGAGGTCGACAGCTCGGACACGCCGGTGCCGACCCACCTCGCGACGGAGCTGCGCGGCACGGACTCGGCGGGCGGCGAACTGCCCACCGCCGCCGGGGCCGCGGCCCCGGAGCACCCCGAGGCAGTGAGCGAGCCGGACGAGTACCCGCTGCCCGCCCCCGGCCCCGCCGCCGCAGACACCGCGGCCGCCACCGACCCTCGTACGGACACGCCCGACCCCACGCCCGCCGCCGGCACCAAGCTCTGCGTGGCCTGCCGCTCGGGGCGGGTCGACCCGGACGGCTACTGCGAGAACTGCGGGCACGCCCAGCCGCGCGAGCGCGACCACATGGAGCAGGAGCTCGAAGCGGTCGCCGCGGTCAGCGACCGCGGCCTGCGCCACCACCGCAACGAGGACGCCTTCGCGATCTCCGCCGCCGCGCTGGCCGACGGCTCCCCCGCCGTCGTCGCGATCGTCTGCGACGGCGTCTCCTCGGCGACCCGCCCGGACGACGCCTCGCTCGCCGCGTCCCGCGCCGCCAACGAGTCGCTGCTGACGGCGCTGCCGCGCGGCACCCATCCGCAGCAGGCGATGCACGAGGCGATCCTCGCCGCGGCCGACGCCGTCAACGCGCTCGCCGCCGAGCCCGCCACGGCCCGCGAGCACAGCCCCCACCAGAACGCGCCGGCCTGCACGCTGGTCGGCGCGGTCGTCGCCGGCGGCCTGCTCGTCGTCGGCTGGGTCGGCGACAGCCGCGCCTACTGGGTGCCGGACGACCGCAGCGGCCCCACCGTCCGCCTGACCGAGGACGACTCGTGGGCCGCGCAGATGGTGGCCGCGGGGCTGATGAACGAGGCCGAGGCGTACGCCGACGAGCGCGCGCACGCCATCACGGGCTGGCTCGGCGCCGACGCGTACGAACTGGAGCCGCACACCGCTTCCTTCAAGCCGGACCGTGCGGGTGTAGTGGTGGTGTGCACGGACGGGCTGTGGAACTACGCGGAAGCCGTCGAGGAAATGGCCGACGCGGTGCCCGCCGACGCCGCGGACCGGCCGCTGCACAGCGCCCAGGTGCTGGTCGGTCACGCGCTGGACGGCGGTGGCCACGACAACGTAACAGTGGCCGTCGTCCCGTTCCCGTACGTGCCGCAAGGGGCAGGATCGGCCTAGACAGAGGGCAGGAGCGACCCGGAGCCGAGCGGGGGGCCGTACCGGCTCGTGAGGGCGTGAGGTTTTCCGGATCTGAGGGGGAGCAGTTCCATGGCCAATTTCTCGAAACCGAACGTGCCGCAGTTCTCGGTGGAGGTCTACCAGAACGAGTACCTGCCGGAGGGCGGCCGGGAGGTCAACGCCATCGCCACGGTCACCTCGACCGGTGGCGGGACCATCGGATCGGCGGTGCGCGCACCGCACCTGTACTCGGTGGGGCAGAGCCCGGACGCCGCCGTGGCGATCATGGTCGACTGCTCCGGGTCGATGGACTACCCGCCGACGAAGATGCGGGGCGCGCGGGACGCGACGGCCGCCGCCATCGACGCGCTCCGCGACGGCGTGCACTTCGCGGTGATCGGCGGCACGCACATCGCCAAGGAGGTCTATCCGGGCGGCGGCCGCCTCGCGGTGGCGGGGCCGCAGACCCGTGAGCAGGCCAAGCAGGCGCTGCGCAGGCTGAGCGCGGGCGGCGGCACGGCGATCGGCACCTGGCTGCGCCTGGCCGACCGCCTGCTGGCCTCCGCCGACATCGCCCCGACCGCGGTGCGGCACGGCATCCTGCTCACCGACGGGCGCAACGAACACGAGTCGCCGGACGACCTCAAGGCCGCGCTCGACTCCTGCGCGGGCCGCTTCACCTGCGACGCGCGCGGCGTCGGCACGGACTGGGAGGTGAAGGAGGTCACAGGGATAGCCTCCGCGCTGCTCGGCACCGCCGACATCGTCGCCGACCCGGCCGGGCTCGCCGCCGACTTCACGCGGATGATGGAGATGGCGATGGGCAAGGAGGTCGCCGACGTCAGCCTGCGGCTGTGGACGCCGATGGGCGTGGAGATCAAGTTCGTCAAGCAAGTGGCGCCCCGCGTCGAGGAGCTGACGGACCGTCGCACGGAGGCGGGACCGCGCGCCGGGGACTATCCGACGGGGTCCTGGGGCGACGAGTCCCGCGACTACCACATCTGTGTGCAGGTGCCGGCCGCCGCGCTGGGCCAGGAGATGCTGGCGGCCCGCGTCTCGCTGGTCGTGCCGCAGGGGGACGGCAGCGCGCAGACGCTGTCGCAGGGTCTCGTACGGGCGGTGTGGACGGACGACATGGCGGCCTCCACCTCGATGAACCCGCAGGTCGCGCACTACACCGGCCAGGCCGAACTGGCGCAAGTCATCCAGCAGGGACTGGACGCCCGCAAATCGGGAGATGTCGACGGGGCGACGGCGAAACTGGGCCGCGCCGTCCAGCTCGCCAGCGCCTCGGGCAACGCCGATACGGCGAAACTGCTTTCGAAGGTGGTGGACGTCGTGGATGCCGCGGCAGGTACTGTTCGATTGAAGGCGAAGGTCGCCGAGGCCGACGAGATGACACTCGAGACACGGTCCACGAAGACTGTTCGCGTGAAGAAGCAGTAACCCTGCGAACGCAGTAAGCGTGCGGACGCAGCAAGCCTGACGAAGCAGTAAGTGCGTACGGCCCTCGGGCCGGAGAAGGAGAGGGGGAAGCGCCGACATGCCGACCTGCCCGAACGGACACCAGTCGGGTTCCGACGACTGGTGCGAGGTCTGCGGTCACCGCATGGCCGGTGCCGTACCGCCGCCTCCCCCGCCGCCGCCCCCGGCCGGGTACGGCTATCCCCCGCCGCCGCCCGGCCAGGACCCCGGCTTCCCGCAGCCCGCGCCGGGCCGCCCGCATCTGGCCGCCGTGCCCGATCCGGCTCCGGAGGGGCAGCTCTGCCCGCAGTGCCGCACGCCCCGCGAGGCGAACGCGCCGTTCTGCGAGGAGTGCCGCTGGAACTTCCTCACCAACACGGCGACGTCGTACACGCCCGCCGCGCCGAACCCGCCGCTGCCGGCCACGCACGGTGGCCCCGGCGCCGGTCCCGGGCGCGGTCCGGGCGCGGGCCCCGGCCCCGGCATGCCGCCGGGTCCGAACCCGCCGCAGCGGTTCCAGCAGCAGCCGCCGCCCGGGTACGAGTACCAGGGCTCGCGTCCCTCGCAGGTGAACCGGCCCGCGGAGCCGATTCCGCCGTTCGGCAATGGGAGCGGGCCGGGTGGTCCCGGGGGCCCTGGTGGCCCTGGGTCCGGTGGTCCCGGTGGCCCCGGTCCCGGTCCCGGCGGCGGGCAGCAGGGTCCTGGTCACCAGGGCCCGGGTCCCCAGGGTCCCGGCCCGCAGAATTCCGGCCCGCACGGGCCCGGTCCGCAGGGTCCGGGTCCGCAGGGTCCCGGTCCGGGGAATTCCGGTCCGCACGGGCCTGGCCCCCAGGGGCCCGGTCAGCAGGGCCCGGGCCCTCGCGGCCACGGCCAGCCGATCCCGGGCCAGCCCGGTCCGGGACCGCAGGGCCCCGGCCCGCAGGGCCACGGTCAGCCGGGGCAGCCCGGTCAGGCACCCACCGGTGCACCCGGCGCGCCCGGCGCCCCCCAGGCGTTCCAGCAGCCCGGCCCGCCCGCACCCCCCGCGTTCCCGCAGGAGACGGGCAACCCGCAGGGCCCCCCGCCGGGCCCGGGCGGCACCGGCGGCCCCTCGTTCGGCGGCGGAGACGACGACTGGGTGCTGTCGCCACCCACCTCGTCCCCGGCCCCGTCCCAGCAGGAGCCGTTCCAGCAGGGCACCGCGCAGCCGCAGGCTCCGCAGACCCAGCAGGGGCCCGGCACCTGGACGGTGACGATCGGTCCCGACCGCGAGTACTTCATGGCGATGATGCAGCGCAGCGGCCCCGAGGCCTCGGGGCTCAACCTGCCCGCGTACTCGCCCGAGCAGCAGCGCCCGCTCTCCGGCAACCAGATCAGCATCGGCCGCCGCCGGCACTCCACGGGCGACACCCCGGACATCGACCTGTCGGTGCCGCCGGAGGACCCGGGCGTCTCGCACCAGCACGCGGTCCTGGTTCAGCAGCCCGACGGCAGCTGGGCGGTCGTCGACCAGAACTCGACGAACGGCACCACGGTCAACGGCGGCGAGGACCCCATCCAGCCGTTCGTGCCCGTCCCGCTCCAGGACGGCGACCAGGTGCACGTGGGCGCCTGGACGACGATCACGATCCGCCGGGACTGAGACGGGGCCGGGGCGAGCCGCCGGAGACGTCCGTCCCCGTCAGAGAGGCCAGGCGTACGGCCCTTCGGGGTCGTCCAGCCAGGCCCACTCGTACGACCCACTGACCGTGACCCCGAAGCGCTCGCGCACCGGCCGCCCCTCGCGCTGCCACAGCGCGAGCGCTTCGTGCGGATCGAGGCTGCCCGCGGTCAGCTCAAGAAGGAAGCGGAACAGCTCGTTCTGTAGCGCCTTGCGCGGCAGTCCGCCGATGTGCTGCTCCTGCGGAGCCCTCGCGCCGCCGCCGCGCAGCGGCACGAAGTAGGCGGGGGTGTGCAGGAAGCGCCCCTCGGCGTGCTCCGCGTCGCGCACGGTCAGCGCGATCAGGCCGGTGGCCAGCGGGGCGAGGATGCGGGCGCCGGGGCGGCACTGGGCGAGCCACTCCCTGGGCACCGAGCTCATGGTGCAGGTGGCGATGATCCGGTCGTAGGGCGCCCGCTCGGGGCAGCCGGCCGCTCCGTCACCGGTCACCACGGCGGGGTGGTACCCGGCGGCCGTCAGGTGCCGCCGCGCGGACTCCGTGATCTCCGGGTCGAGGTCGACGGTCGTGACGTGGTCGTCGCCGAGCCGGTGGGCGAGCAGCGCGGCGTTGTAGCCGGTGCCCGCGCCGATCTCCAGGACGCGGTCGTCCTCGCGTACGTCCAGTTCGACGAGCATCTTCGCCATCAGGGACGGCTGGCTGCTGGACGAGACGAGTTCCCCGTCGCGCACCCGGGTGGCGAGCGGGGCGTCGGCGTAGGCGCCGCGCAGCCAGCGGGTGCGGCGCCGGTCGTCGGGGTCCTCGCCCCACAGCCGCTCGTAGCCGCCGACCACGCCCAGGTAGTAGTAGGGCACGAATAGGTGCCGCGGCACGGCCCTGAACGCCTCCCGCCAGCCGGGGTCGTCCCGCCAGGCCCCGCTCGCCTCTATCTCGCGGACGAGGGCGGTCCGGACCTCGGCGAGCAGCACAGGATCGGGTTCCATGGGTCCACTGTGCTGCGCCGTCGCCGCCGATGCGAGGCGATGGTCCGAGGCGATGGTCCTAAGCCTTCCGTACTCGGCCGTCCCGTCTGAGACCATGGAACGCGTGAACGAGATCCCGCGCGGCACGCTTCAGGAGCAGACCTACTACGAACAGGTAGGCGGCGAGGAGACCTTCCGACGCCTGGTGCACCTCTTCTACCAGGGGGTCGCGGAGGACCCGCTGCTGCGACCGATGTACCCGGAGGAGGACCTGGGCCCGGCCGAGGAGCGCCTGGCGCTCTTCCTGATGCAGTACTGGGGCGGCCCCCGCACGTACAGCGACAACCGCGGCCACCCCCGGCTGCGCATGCGGCACGCGCCGTTCACGGTCGACAGGGCCGCGCACGACGCCTGGCTGAAGCACATGCGCGCGGCCGTGGACCAGCTCGGCCTCTCCGAGGAGCACGAGCGCACCCTCTGGAACTACCTGACGTACGCGGCGGCGTCCATGGTCAACTCCGAGGGCTGACCACCTTTCCGAAGCCGAAGCCGCAGCTTCGACGCCACGGCTAGGCGGGTGTGACGGAGAGCCCCGACCCACCCGCCCGGCGCACGGCGACGGATCCGTAAGCCGTACGCAGCCGCAGCCACGCCCCGGACGACAGCAGCGTCAGCGCGTCCCCCCGCAGGAAGCCCAGGGTCTGCGCCGCGTGCGCGGCCCGTACGGGCAGTTCCGTGTCGCCGACGGGCCGGGACCAGATCTCCCGCCCGACCCGGTCGAGCTCGGTCCGCACCCGCCGCTCGGCGGGCAACTCCTCGACGCGGGACCGGAATTCGGCCACGGCCTGCTTGACCAGGGACCGCACCGCGGCCGGAGCCGGCAGCCCCGGCTCCGGCCGCCAGCCGCCGCGCGGCGGCAGCACGCCCGCCCACGGCGGCCCGGTGACGGCCTCCGGGACATCGGCGACCCCCGCCGTCGCCACGGACTCCGCCGCCTCACCGACGCGCTCGAGGAACTCGCCGGCCGAGACGGTGACGTCCAGCGCGGTGTCGATCCCGTGTTCGTGCGGCTTGGCGAGCCGCGCCGTCCGGACGACGAGCACCTCGAACGACGGCGGCCGCCCGAACACGGCGAGCGTGTCCCCGGCGGCCTGCAACCGCACGGCGGCTGCCTTGTCGTAGTGGATCAGCCTGGCCAGGAAGGCGGCGAGGTCCGCCGCCTCCCCGGCATCGGCGAAGTGGAGCCGCGCGGTCATGCGGCAAGCGCCCCCGAGCCGCTGTCGGCGCTGTCGTCGACGTACACCTGGAGGAACGACCTCTCCTCGGCGGTGATCCGCCGCGGCCGCTGCGCCTCCAGGTCGAAGGGCACGACCACGGTCGAGGCGCGCACATACACCTGGTCCGCGTCCTTGATCTCGTACGCGATGGTCAGCGACGCGGCACCGATCTTCGTCACCCACGACTCGACGGTGACCGGCTCGTGCCGGTGCACCAGCGGCCGTACGTAGTCGATCTCGTGCCGTGCCACGACCGAACCGCCGGAGAACGACGGCGAGCCGTCACCGGGCGCAAGCCGGAACATGAAGTCGATGCGCGCCTCCTCCAGGTACCGCAGGAAGACGACGTTGTTGACGTGCCCGAAGGCGTCCATGTCCGACCAGCGCAGCGGGCATTGGTATATGTGTCGAGCCACAGCCGCCTCAGCCTCGCGTGAGCTTCTTGTAGGTGGCGCGGTGCGGACGGGCCGCGTCCGGGCCGAGACGCTCGATCTTGTTCTTCTCGTACGCCTCGAAGTTGCCCTCGAACCAGAACCACTTCGAGTCGCCCTCGTACGCCAGGATGTGCGTGGCGACCCGGTCGAGGAACCAGCGGTCGTGGGAGACGACCACGGCCGCGCCCGGGAACTCCAGGAGCGCGTTCTCCAGGGAGGACAGGGTCTCGACGTCGAGGTCGTTCGTCGGCTCGTCGAGGAGGAGCAGGTTGCCGCCCTGCTTGAGGGTGAGCGCGAGGTTCAGACGGTTGCGCTCACCGCCGGAGAGCACACCCGCGGGCTTCTGCTGGTCCGGGCCCTTGAAGCCGAAGGCCGACACGTACGCGCGGCTCGGCATCTCGACCTGGCCGACGTTGATGTAGTCCAGCTCGTCCGAGACGACCGCCCAGAGCGTCTTCTTCGGGTCGATGTTGGCGCGGCTCTGGTCGACGTAGGAGATCTTGACCGTGTCGCCGACCTTGATGGAACCGGAGTCCGGCTCCTCCAGGCCCTGGATCATCTTGAACAGCGTGGTCTTGCCCGCGCCGTTCGGGCCGATGACACCGACGATGCCGTTGCGCGGCAGCGTGAACGACAGGTCGTCGATGAGGACCTTCTCGCCGAAGGCCTTCGAGAGGTTGTTGACCTCGACGACGATGTTGCCCAGGCGCGGGCCCGGCGGGATCTGGATCTCCTCGAAGTCCAGCTTCCGCATCTTGTCCGCCTCGGCGGCCATCTCCTCGTAACGGGCGAGACGCGCCTTGGACTTGGCCTGCCGCCCCTTGGCGTTCGACCGCACCCACTCGAGCTCTTCCTTGAGCCGCTTGGCGCGCTTGGCGTCCTTCTGGCCCTCGACCTTGAGACGGGTCTGCTTGGTCTCCAGGTACGTGGAGTAGTTGCCCTCGTAGCCGATGGCGCGGCCGCGGTCGAGCTCCAGGATCCAGCCCGCGACGTTGTCGAGGAAGTAACGGTCGTGGGTGACGGCGACGACGGTGCCGGGGTACTTCGCGAGGTGCTGCTCCAGCCACTGCACGGACTCGGCGTCCAGGTGGTTGGTGGGCTCGTCGAGGAGCAGCAGGTCGGGGGCTTCGAGGAGCAGCTTGCAGAGCGCGACGCGGCGCTTCTCACCACCGGAGAGGTTGGTCACGGGCCAGTCGCCGGGCGGGCAGCCGAGGGCGTCCATGGCCTGTTCGAGCTGGGCGTCCAGGTCCCACGCGTTGGCGTGGTCCAGGTCCTCCTGGAGCTTGCCCATCTCCTCCATCAGCGCGTCGGAGTAGTCGGTGGCCATCAGCTCGGCGACCTCGTTGAAGCGCTTGAGCTTGCCCATGACCTCCTTCGCCCCGTCCTGCACGTTCTCCAGGACGGTCTTGGACTCGTCTAGGGGCGGCTCCTGGAGGAGCATGCCGACGGTGTAACCGGGCGACAGGAAGGCATCGCCGTTCGACGGCTGCTCGATGCCCGCCATGATCTTGAGCACCGTGGACTTGCCGGCGCCGTTGGGGCCCACGACACCGATCTTCGCGCCAGGAAGGAAGCTCAAGGTGACATCGTCGAGGATCACCTTGTCGCCGTGCGCCTTGCGCGTCTTGCGCATGGTGTAGATGTACTCAGCCAAGAGAAACCGTCCGGCAATCAGTGAGTGGGCAGATACACCCCATCTTGCCTGACGGCCACCCCCCGGGGGAAACCAGTATGGTCGGGGGCTCTGACCTGCGGCGGAGCGGTTGGGCCCGCGACCGGTATCCGTCGTCATTGGTCATCTATGGCCGTCGCCGGTCATCCTCTACCGGCCCACAACCGGCCCCGAGGCTGCCCCGCACCCTTCCGCTGACCAGGGCGGATGCCCTCTAGCGCTTGTCGAGCCACTGCACTAGAGGTGGGATCACCGCCATGAAAGCGAGAGCAGTGCCGAGCGGCACCGCAGCCTCAGGGAAGGCGTACACCAGGGCGGCGACAGCGAAAGCCACTCCGAGCAGGCCTCCGAGCACCACAACCCGTCGCCTGCTGCAGCGGCCGGACGTGCCATCAGGGCGATGATCCACGTTCTCGGCATAGCGCGTGGTTGCGGTCGTCCGCTTTTCAGGTACTGTCATTTTTGACCTTTCTTTGACTGAGGTTGGGTCAAGGCGGCTCCCGTACCAGCGGGGGCCGCCCTATTCGCGGCTGCGCCACCTTGCGTTCGAGAATTAGATCTACTTCCCACTGGGGCGCCTCCACCAAGCGCCCACCCGGTTACACCTAGATCGTTTCACGCCTGGGCGAAACAGGCGGATCCCCCGCCTCGTTCCCTGCCGCTTCTAAATCAGAGCTGATCACGGCATCTACCACGGCCTGCACGATGCGGGACAATACATCCTCATCTATAGGACGGTTGCGCTCCGCAGCCAAGAATGAAGACAGCACTTCATCCAGCCGTTTCGGAAACTGTGCGACAACTCCATTCATCGCACGCACCCAAGTCTCAGGCGGCTCCGCCCAGTAGGTGCGATACGGCCATCGGCGTTCACTCGCGGCGCATTGACGGATGTAAACCTCGATCTCCGTAGCCGGAACCCCGTGACTATCTCCGATGCGAAACATTTCCGCAATCCCGAGATCGATTGTGTCGCGCGCCTCTGAAGGCAACCTCCGCACCGCGCCAAGATGTCCTGTACGTCCGCGCCGCTCCCTCTCAGCGCGTTGCCATGCCTCGTCCCACGAAGCGACCTCGTCCTCCGACTCTCCGCACGCTCGGGCAAGCTCGGCCACTGTCCGTCGACCAAACTTGTGGTGTCCGCGCAAGGCGTTGCTGAGAGTGCTCCTGCGTAAGCTGCCACCCCGCTTTCTTGCCCGCCCCTCAAGCTGCCGTAGAGAGTAGCCACTCTTGTCTGTGAGCAGCACCAGCGCCTCACGAAGCTCTCCATGAGTAGTAACCGTTTCAGGGCCTTTCCTCCCCAGGTCCCTGCCGGGTCTAATCCCGGCGACCAGCTCAGCCCAACCCCATTGCTCCTTCGCTTCCTCCGGATCTGAATTGCACCCAGCCACGAAGGCGTCGAACACTTCCCGCCTAGGTAAAGCCGATCCCTGCGTAGCACGATGGAGCACCGATTTCGACATAAAGGTGCGCCCTGCAAGCTCGCTATAACTGACACCGCTGCGCCTTTTCTCGTCACGCAGCCACCTTTGCAGCCTTCCAAATCTGGCAGGTGAAATACGCCGATCCATGCCTCGCATTACCCCTCCCCTAGCGCCGATATTGCAGCCCAGCATCTGAATAAGAGCATCGACCTTCGTGCTCCCGCAGAAGGGCTTGCTTGAATGCGAGAAGGGTGACCCGGCACGATGGTTCGTGTCCACCGGGCTTGATCATTCGTCCGGGACGGATGCGGATTATCTGGAGCGAGTACTGGCGCACCGTCCCACATCGCCGCATGTCACAGCCCTACGCAAGGCCAATCCGTCCCAGAAGTGTCCAGGTTCTGGCGAACAGCTAGTGCTCTCGCCAGAAGACCGTGCCGACTCCACAGGGAGACGTTGGCACCGGGCGCGTGAGGGCGGTCTGCACGGGCTTGGCTCGCAAGGAGCCCCGGCTCGCTACGCTGGTACGCACCACTTCAGAATGGAGAGTGCTCCACGGATGGGACCGAAGACGGCCAAGGTCTACGAGACAATTCGCGCTCGACTCGCATCAGGCGAGTACGCCCCCGGCGAGAAGATGCCCTCAGAGCGAACGCTCTCGGAGGAGCTCAGCATCGGCAGGACGGCCCTGCGGCAAGTCCTCGCCCGGCTCCTGGCAGAGGGCGCTTTGGAAGTCCGAGGCAGAAGCTCGTACCGAGTCCCCGGAGCGGTGAGCGTCGATAAGCCCGAGGGCCTGGAACCGTGGATCATCCACGGTGAGCGGGATCTCTACGACAACCGCTGGGTGAAGCTTCAGCTCTGGGATGTGGAGCCGCCCGGCGTGGAGCGCTTCGAGCACCACGTGGTGAAGCTTCACCACGTGGCCGTCACCGCAGTCTTGGACGATCAGGACCGCGTCCTCATGATGTGGCGCTACCGCTTCGTCCCACAGCAGTGGGGATGGGAGCTCCCGGGCGGCATCGTGGACGAGGGGGAGGACCCTGCGGCCACGGCGCTACGGGAAGTCGTGGAAGAAACGGGTTGGCGCCCGAAGTCCGTGGAACATGTCGTCACCTATCAGCCCATGGTCGGGATGGTCGACTCGCCCCACGAGATTTTCGTCGGGCACGGAGCCGAGAAGGTTGGCGATCCGACGGACCTCGAAGAGGCTGGCCACATCGAGTGGGTGCCCCTGGCCGACGTTCCGGGCCTCATGGCCCGCGGTGAACTGATGGGCTCCGGAACCCTTGTGGCTCTGCTTCACATCCTTGCGAGTCGTGGCAAGCAGGGGATCACAGCCGCTCACTGAGGCGGTCAACGCGGCGGCGCTGCCGCACCGAACCGGTGCGGCTCGCCAGTAGCCGCGCCTTCCGCAGATGCGTGTTCGCGTCGTCGTACTCGGCCCGCGCCAGATGAGCTTGGGCGAGGTCAGCGTGAAGCCCGGCTTGTGCACGGACAAAGGTCGGGTCCACCACCTCTAAAGCCCCGTACAGACTGCTCACAGCGTCGGCGTCCCCCAACAGGCCCAGAACGTTGCCTCTCCACCGGGCCAAATGGCCGCCGTTCAGAAAGATGCTCACCATGTCCGGGTCGCGATCCTCAGCACCGGGCGGGATGCTCGCCATCGCCGCGTCAAGTGCGCGTCGGCAGTCATCGGGCATGCCGGCGTGGGCGCACAGCTCTGCCTCAGCGGCGTACAGCCACGCCCATAGGCGGGGCGATCCTGCTTGCCCCAGGGTGCGTTGAGCGTCCCGGACCAGCTCCAGACCCAGGGCAGGTCGGCCAGCCTCGCAGAGTACGTACGCCTGCTCTCCCATCGCGTGAGCGAGGTACATCGGAGCCTCTGCGTCGTGCGCTGCCCGCTTGGCGAGCTCGTAGTGCTTCCAGGCCCGTTCGATAGCCCCCGAGTCGATCGCCTGCCAGGCGGCAAGCGTCGATGCCCCGACAAGCGCAAGCGCCACCGGTCGGCGAGCACTCGGGAGCACTGCAAAGTTCAGCGCATCCTCAAGAGCGGCGAGGTGCCCTGTCATCTGGTCCACGAGGCCAGCAGCGCCCATCTGACGATCCATGGTCCGCAGTAGCTCGGTCTGGTCGTTGAACGTCTGCACCATGGATTCGCCAACGCTGTGAGCCGAGTCGATCCGGCTCAGCAGATCGTCGTACCCATCGGTCACAGGTGGAGCGAGCGCTGCCGGGCCGCCTCGCAATTCCCGGTCTACGACCCCGAGGAGTTGCCGCAGGATCGCCGCGTAGCGGTCCGAGATGGTGCGCTTGCCGTTCTCCCACTCGGATACGTACACACGCAGGCTCGCAGTCGAGGCGACATCGGTTACGTGGTGTCGGGCGTACTGCTCGATCTCCCGAACCAGTCGTTCTTGAGACCAGCCCCGCGCTGCTCGCGCATTTCACAATCCCGTACTCACAGGTCACCGTCCGCTAGATCCACTCGCCGACTCCACCAGCATGCCTTACATCGGCGCAGGTCAACAGGGGTTAACACGACGGGAGTTAAGGCCTGTTGACTACCGGACGCACTCCTTCCGCAGGTCTTCTGTAAGTGCACCGCAAGGGGCGCGCACCACTCGAATCGGTGAAGCCCCTTGACTCTGGTGTGCACCAGTTGCATGCTTCTGGTGCGCACCAGATGACGGACTCGCGTCCGCCACTGGTGCCAACCAGGAGCCCCGCATCGGACGGGGGGAGGCGACCCGGCGCCTTGTCATTAACCGGAGGGCTTATAGATCGAGAGATCACGTCTCCATACGCCTACGACGGCGGCGCCTTGCGCTGCCAAAGGAGACAGAAGCACCACCTCACCGCCGCATCGTTGCTGCGGCCGGTTGCCTCCGCTGTTCGTCTCGCACGAGCAGCGCCGAGGGGAGCCGGAACTTCCGACTTCAACGGCGCGCGGCCCCGGTGCTGGAACACCGGGGCCGCTGTTCGGGCCGTTCCTGTACGAGAGGAACAAGACCCAATGGAACACATCGTTACTGTTCAGGACGCTGTTACCGCGTTCGCCGACTTCATGGACCCGACGAACGGGGAGCTGGACGCGATCGAGCAGGAGATGCCCGCGATCCTCGCGGACGTCGACCTGCTCGACGCGCAGATCATCACCCTTGACCGCACCCCCAACGAGGTCGACGAGCGGCGCATCCGCAGGGCCCGCCGAAAGGTGCTCGCCGCACGGCGCACGCTGACCAACACGGTCGTTTCGGGGGTGGGCGCGTGAGTGCCGCCGACTCGAACCTGACGGCCGCGCACGCTGAGGTGAAGGCGGAGATCGCGCGCACCGACACCAAGACCATTCTGCTGCTGGCGTTCGTCGGTGCGCTGCTGGCCGGTACGTGGGCGGTCGCCAAGGACGCGTCCTTGTCGGTGCCCGCCGGCGTGGCCGGCGCTCTGGGGATGGCGCTGCTGCTGGCTGCGGCGGCCCTGCTGCTGTCCTCGGTGCGTCCGAGCCTTGGCGGCCGGCACGGCTTCCCGCTGTGGGCGACGCTGAGCGCCGAGGAGATCACCGCAGAACTCGCCCAAGACCAGCGGGCGCGGGACATCGCCGGACTCTCCCAGATCGCGGTCAAGAAGTTCACCGGCCTGAAGCGGGCGGTCGACCTGACCCGCGCGGGCGGCGCCCTGCTCGTGCTCGCCGTGCTCCTTCAGGCGGGGGGTGCGCTGGTATGAACCGCACCGGCAAAACTCTGCTGATCCTCGCCCTCGTGGCGGTGGTCGGTATGGCGTTTCGGGTCTCGTGGAATGCGCTGCGGGACATCGCGAACGCGGTCGGCGCCGACAGTACGGCGGCGACGCTGTACCCGTTCGTAGTCGACGGCCTGATGGCGCTCGCGCTGGTCGCCACCCTCGTCCTCGCCGGGCGGGATCGGACGTTCGCGCTGCGGGTGCTGGGCACCTACACCGGCGCCTCGCTGGTCCTGAACTACGTGCACGGCCTGGTCCCGGAGCTGCACGGCCGCACGGTCGACTGGGGTCGACTGGCCGACTGGGACCCCGCGCTGCTGGCCACGTCGCTTCCGGTCGGCTCGATCTACTTCGGGTCCGATCTGGTCGCCAAGGTCCTGCACCACCGCCCCGCCCCGATCGAGCCGCCAACCGCGAATGCGGAGGAATCTACCGAGACCACCAGGAATCGGTCTACGGCTGACCTGCCCGAATCGGTTCCCGCAGCGGTGGCCGTGAACCCGGTGAGGTTGCCGCGTCCGGTGCCGGTCGGCTTCCTGAAGTCGACCCTTGCTGCCAAGCCGATCCGCTCGATCGCCCCGACTCCGGTCGTGCCGATCGAGCAGCGTGCGGTGGCTGCTGAGTCGGTCCGTCCGCGTCGGGCGACCGGGCGCGTTCCGGATGTCGCCCGATCGCCGCGTCCCAAGCGCACCTTCGAGCAGCTGCTCGATGAGGCGCGCACGGTGACGGCCGATTGGCCGGACGCGAAGGTGACCGGGGAGGGCATCCGCCGTGCCATCCACACCTCACCGGCCAACGCCCGCTCGCTGCGGGACACGCTGCGTGCGGAGCGCGCGAAGGCGGTGGCGTGATGCCCACCGCGTACGCCAAGTGCTACGACCCGACCGGCGCCCGCTACGGCCTGCCCACCTACCCGTGGAAGTTCGCCCCCGATGGTTTGGCCACGCGCCGACAGCTCCGGGCGCAGGGGCTACGTCCGGGCGGCCAGCCCATCGCCGCCCAGCTCATGCGCCGCTCGCGACGCCGCAAGTCCGGCGCCGCGATCGCCTACCTGTACCGCGTCGACCGCGCGCTTCCGGTACGGCCGATGACGTCGCGGCGGTGTGGGGCGCTCGCGCTGGCGATGCTCGCCCGGCGCACCTGCCCCGTCTGCGGCGTGATCTACAGCTACTGCCTGCCGACCTCACTCGGCATGTGCCTGCTCTGCGCCTACCCCGAACCCTCTCCCGTCGTGAGGAGTGCCTGACATGGGCAAGCCCGACACACGCCAGCTCGACCGCGACATTCAAAAGACGACCCGCGCACTCGAAGCCGTTCAGCAACGGCAGTTGTGGCCGACGAACGGACGCGAGCGACGCGCCATCCTCGCCGCCGCCACGAGCGGTTCGGTCAAGGTGGTGCGGCACAAGAGCACCACCCGCGCCGACAACAAGGCAGACACCGCCTGGCAGGCGGCCGAGACCCGGCTCACCGCGGAACTCGCCGCCCTCAAGACGGAACGGCAGAACGTCGTGAACCAGGCCGCCGCCGACAAGGCCGCCAAGCGGGCCAAGAAGTCCTCGGGATGGTGGTGACCATGGCCTCCAAACCGGTAGGCCCCGGCGAGTGCCCGCAGTGCTGGCAGCACGCCTACGACAAGAGCATCCACCGCCGCCTCAAGCCCGGCGAGGACTGCCCGCAGTGCGTGTCCCACATGGTCAGCGGCTGCCCCACCCGCACACCCAAGAAGCCGTCCCGCTGGTGGTGACCACGCCCGCCCGCGCCCTTCCCACCGCCTGACGCGCACTCGTACCTCTCGCTGCCCTGGGGTGGCCGTGCTCACCGACCGGCCCCCCCGGGGGCGCCCCTTGTCTTCCCGCCCCTGTGTGGGGCAGTCAGGAGCCCTTTCTCATGAGCGGCAACGTCGTTCCCCTGCACAAGAACCCCGACCCGCCCACCACCGCCGACCCCGGCCCGAACCTCACCGTCGTCCCCGAACCCCCCGCCGCACCGGCCGTGCCGCTGTGGGTGCGCTCCGGGCGCGCAGTGCGCCGGATCGCCACCGACGAGTGCACCCGTGAGGCGGGCAGGGTGGCGGTCCGTCACAGCATGTACGTGGTCGGCGGGACGCGCATCGTGGCCCGCCGCACCTGGGACGGGCGCACCGGCTCCCGCTACGAGCGCATGCTCCGCGCCGCCGAAGCGGCCGGCAACTACGAGGTGGCCCAGGAGTGGGAGGAGCGGTTGCAGCGCTTCCGCGAGGCGCGCCACCGCCGCCGCATGGACCTCCTGCACTCCCCCGTGGATGCCGCCAAGGGCGCCTTGGTGGGCACCGGTATGGGCATCGGCGCTCTGGTCGCGCTCGGCATCGTGATGGCCGTCAGCAACAGCGACGTCAAAGACGTCATCACCCCGCTCGCCGCCACGGTCGACTTCATCGCCCTGCTCATCCGCATCGTGCAAGTCGTGTGGGGTCCCGCGCTCACGGTCGGCCCGTTTCTGGCCCTTCTCGCGCTGTGGTCGGTTGGCCGCAAGCAGCAAGCCGCACCCAACTGGGCCCTGCCCGCCACCGTGCGTTCCGGCGAGGGCGAGCCCATCACACCCTCGATCGTGGTCAAGGCCCTGCGCGACCTCGGGGTGCCCGCCCTGCGCAACGCCATCAAGGAGATGGGCGACGCGGGGGCCGCGATGCTGGGCCCGATCCGGATCGCCGGATGCGGGGTGGAAGTCGATGTGATCCTGCCCTCTGGGGTGTCGACGAACGAAGTGCAGGCCAAGCGGCGCAAGCTTGCCGAGAACCTGACCCGGCACGAGCACGAAGTCTTCATCACCATCCCCGAAGCCGCCCGCACGGTGCGGCTGTGGATCGCCGACTCCGGCGCGCTGGATGAGCCGATCGGCCCGTCCCCGCTGGTCACCGACGACAGCATGACCGCCGACTACGCGAAGGGCCGCGCCCCCTGGGGGCAGGACTTGCGCGGCGACGCGGCCGCCCTGAGCCTCTACCAGCGCCACCTCCTCATCACCGGCCTGTCCAACCAGGGCAAGACCGCCGCGCTGCGCTCGCTGGCGCTGTGGGCGTCGCTGGACAGGCGGGTTGAGTTCCGGATCGCCGACCTCAAGGGCGCCGGTGACTGGGCCATGTTCGATGGTCTGGCCACGGTGCTGATCCAGGGGCCGACCGATGAGCACGTCATCGAGGCGACCGAGATGGTTGAGGGTCTGGTCGAGGAGATGAACCGCCGTATCGCGGAGCGTCAGGCTGACCCCACGGTGGTGTTCGACCCGCTGATCGGCATCGTGGACGAAGCGCAGGTGGCGTTCATGTGCCCGGCCATCGGCGACGACAAGCGGCCCTACGGTGGCTCGAAGGCCACCAGCCGCTACTTCATGGCCGTGCGCAAGGTCCACAACCAGGGCCGTGTGGTCGACGTGCTCATGTACGAGGGGACGCAGGACCCCACCGACCAGAACCTTCCCAAGCTCGTGCGGGAGGGTGCGCACACCCGTGCCGCGCTCGCGCTGGGCACCGAGGCGCAAGCCGTCATGGCTCTCGGTGAGAAGGCTGTCAACGGCGGGGCCGCCCCTCACCTGCTGCGCCAGGGCCTGGACAAGGGAACTCTGGTCGTCGCCTCCGACGGCATCGACATCCCCAAGGGCCAGTCGTCCATCACCGTGCGCACGCACTTCATCGACGACGACGCGGCCAAGGCCATCACCGACCGTGCCAAAGCCCTGCGCAACGGGGCCATCGCCACCCTGCACGCCATCGACCGGGGCGAGCAGCGCGATGCGCTCGCCGACATCGCCTCAGTGGTCGGTGACGCGGCGCGGATGCGCACCAATGAGGTGCTGAAGCGGCTGCACGCGCTGGACCCGCAGGTCTACGGCGAGCAGTGGACTAACGACCGGCTGAAGCAGGAGCTGGAGGAGCACGGCGAGGAGCCGAAGAAGTCCCACGGGGTCATGGTCGTCCACCGCGATCACGTCCTGCGGGCCCTCGCCAACCGCGACAGCAACGGTTCCGCTTCCACCGCCGGATAGCGGGGAGCGAACACTCTCCGGTCCGGGGAGGCGGGGAGAACTCCCCAAGCGCCTCCCCGGACCGCCTCCCCCGCTCTGATCAGCGAAAACACCACTTGGGGGAGGCGGGGAGGCGCGCAGGTCAGCGCCCCTGAAACCCCCTCTACAGCGCCCCGACAGGGGGTGCCCCTGGCTCCCCCACCACCGTCGTGAAGGGATTCCGCATGCACCCCGACACCACCCACCAGACCGCCGCCACGGGCGCTGGACTGAGCGAGGCGCAGGCCGAAACGGAGGCGCGGCGGATCATCGCTGACGCCTACCGCGACACCACCCCCGTCGCGCAACCCGGACGGCCCCCGATGAGTCAGGGCGCCACCGACGCCAGCGTGCTCATGCTCACCGGTGGCGCCACCACCGTCATGGTCGGCGGTACGGCGGGCGTGCTCATGTACGTCTCGCAGTTCGCCGACCCGCTCGTCTGCGGCCTCGTCTTCGGCGCCCCCACCGCCCTCCTGCTCGCCCTCGCCCGACTCGTCCGACGGGCGAAGCCCGACCCCGAGATCCACCACCACTACGAGGGCACCGTTCACCAGGATCAGCGCACCGTCCACAGCCGCACGAACGGCGTGTGGGCCAAGACCCACAACCAGCCGTGACCTGGAAGGAGACCCACCAGCCATGCTCCGCCTGCGCATTCAGCGCGCCACCTGGCCGCGACCGGCCCTGATCCTGACCGACACGCCTCGCCCCGACTGCCCGCAGTGTGGCGGGGACGGCGGCATCGAGGAGGACTACGGCGACCACGAGACCGGCGAGTACGCGGGCACCCACTGGTACCCGTGCACTTGCTGGAACGAGTCCCGCCGCTGGCCCTTGATGCCCCTGCCGCGCCGCCGCCTGTGGCCGCGCCACCCCGACACCGTCCGCGACCCGTGGGCCACCGACGAACCCCCGTTCTAGCTAGGCCAAGGGCGGCCCCCGTCTCGCCAAAGCCTGGGGCCGCCCTTGTCACCAGCACTCATCACAGAACTGGAGACACCCAGCATGACCCAACTGACTGACATTCGGACAGAGCACCTGCACACCGCTCTCTCCCTCGCACGCTCTGATGTGCCGGTGCTGCCGTTGCGCGCCGGGAAAGTCCCCTTCGGCAACTGCCGCCGCTGCACCAACAACGCCTGCGGCGGACGACCGAACATGAAGACCCCCGGCCCCTGCACCTGCCCCGCGCCCTGCCACGGCTGGGCCGCCGCCACCACCGACCCTGACATCATCAACTCCGGCATCTGGCGGCGTGCGTGGCTGCGGGCGAGTGCGGTCGCCTACCACCCCGGCGGGGCAGGCCTGACGGTCGTGGACCTGGATGACGCCGACGCGATCACGTGGGCCCGTAAGAACCTGCCGACCACGCAGACCGTGCCCACCAACCGTGGTGAGCACTGGCTCTACCTGGGGGCGATGCCGTCGGCCAACGCGGTGCGCCCCGGCGTCGACATCAAGTCGACCATGGCCTACGCCCGTTGGCTCGGACCCGGCACCGGCACCATGGCCGCGCTACCGGACGCCGTGCGGACGCTGGCCGTGAAGGAACCCGCCCCGGCCCGCCCCGTACCGCAAGCCCTCGCCGTGCCCGCTCCGGTCGAGGGCGGGGCGTGCCCGCACCGCACGCCCGCCTATCTGGCCCGCGGCCTGGCCATGGCTGAGCAGCGCATCGCCAAGGCCACCAGCGGCGTGCACGCCACCGTCTACCAAACGTTCCTGGCCGTGCTCTCCACCCACGGCCGCTGCGGCTGCCTCACCGACACCCACGTCGGACAGCTCTTCGCCGCCGCGCAGGCCAAGGGCGAAACCGCCCGGCACTGCACCGACGCGTGGGCCAACGCCCGTACCCGGTTGGGGCTGTGACCATGTCCGACGACGACAAGAACCCCGCCCGCGAAGTCATCACCGACTACGCGCAATCGCACTTCCGGTACTTCCGCACCACCGACGGCACCGTCTACGCGCAGAAGAACGGCCACCCCGTGGCCCGCCCGATCCGCTCCCAGGGCACCACCGGAAGCCACCGCCAAGAACTCATGGTCGGCCTCTACCGCGACGGGCGGGGCGTGTTCAACGGGACCGCGCTGAAGGAGGCGTTGGACTTGATCGAAGCCCTCGCGCTCACCGAGGACGTGCAGCCCGTGCATATCCGCGTCGCGCCCGGATATGACGGGGCGACGTGGCTGGACCTGGGCCGCGATGACGGGCAGTCCGTGCGCATCCACCCCACCGGCTGGGACATCACGGTGCCCGACCCGCGGGAAGTGTGCTGGCGGCGCACCCAGCTCACCGGGGAACTGCCCCTGCCGGCCAAAGACACCAACGGCAAAGGCATCGACCTGTTGATGCGGCTGTGCAACTTCGCCACCGCCGAAACCGAATGCCTGGCCATCGCCTGGCTGATCGGCTGCCTGGGCCCCCACGTGCCCGTGCCCGCACCGTTCCTCACCGGCCCGCAGGGCGCGGGCAAGTCCACCGGGGGCCGCATGCTCGTGCGGATCGTCGAGGGCATGAGCGGTGACCTGCGCCGCGCTCCGAAGGATGAGGAGAACCTGATCGCGGCGGTGGCGGCCGGATGGGTCACCGCCCTGGACAACCTCTCCCACATGACCCCGGACCTGTCCGACGCGATGTGCTGCATCGTCACCGGCGCCGAGAACGTCAAACGGGCCCTGTTCACCGACGGGGACGTCTTCCGCGTTGGCTACCGCCGCCCCCTGCTCCTCACCGGTATCGACGTCGGCGTCATCCGGCCCGACCTTGCTGAACGGCTCCTGCCCCTGCGGCTGGAGCGGCCCAGGGTGCGGCGCACCGAGGCGGAACTGTGGGCGGAGTACGCCGAAGTGCTGCCCGTCGTCCTCGGCTCGCTCCTCGACCTGACAGTCAAGGTCCGCGCGGCCGAGGCGGAGACGCCGACGGATCTGCGGATGGCGGACTTCGCGCACCTGTGCGCGCAGCTCGATGCGGCGACCGGTCTGGGGGCGCTTCCTGCCTACCGGGCCAGCCTGGACGACCTGAATGACGACGTCATCGAGGGTGACTTGCTCGCGCAGACCGTCCTGAAGCATGCCGACAGCCTCGAGCCGGGGGCGGCGCAGCGCATGACGTCCACGGAGTGGCTGCACTGCCTCAGTAGCCTCTACAGCGGCGAGGAGTTCCGTCCCCTGCCCAAAGGGTGGCCGACCACCGGCAAGGTGCTCTCCGACCGCCTCAAGCGCCTCCAGCCGACGCTGGCAGCCCGTGGCGTCCTCATCGACTCCGGGCGCACCAGCGAAGGCCGCTACCTCGAAATGACCCGCGCGGCCGCCCCACAGCCGCACGAGCAGAAGCGGGCGTTCTGACCCGCCACCGCGGCTCGCCTGGACAAGCAAGAAGAGCACCCGGCCCCCGAGGGGGTGCTCTTCTTGCTGTTCGGCGGCTTGCCGCCGCTGAAAGGTCGTGCCGCTATGCGGCTCCTTCTTCACGCTTGAAGCGGCACCGCACCACAAACAGCACCCCCTCTCTTTGTCCTAAGAGGGAAGACGCTGCGTCATCTGCGTCATACGGACGGAAAAACGGCCCCTGAGCTGCGGTTACGGCCATGACGCAGACGGCCGCGCCTGCGTCATCCTGCGTCATCTGCGTCATGGGCCGCGTCATGGATGACGCAGCCCATGACGCGCCGATGACGCACGCCCGCACCACTGCGTCACACAAAACCGCAGGTCAGACACCGCGGATGACGCTGATGACGCAATGACGCAGAAATCCGCACCTCGGACAGACACGGCTTCCCGAGACCCACAGCGACGTGACTCAACTCCCGAGGACCCCATGAGCCGAACCAGATCCGCTCGACCCGACCCCCGCGACGCTCTCCGTGGCGGCCTGCCCGACCGCTACCTCACCCCCGACGACATCGCCGAAATCTTCGAGGTACCCAAAGAGACCGTCTACCAGTGGCGCAAGAAGCGCACCGGCCCACCCGGCTTCCGCATCGGCAAGTACGTCCGCTACGACCCCGCCGCCGTAATGGCCTACGTCGCCGAACGCCAGCTTGCTGACGTCGGTGCCGCCTGACAGCAATCCGCAATCACAGAGCACCATGCCATTCCCAGGGAGGGCTGCGATGCAGCCCTCCCTCCTTCATGCCGAGAAGGGACCACCACCACCTCATGGCTGGTTACGTCCAAGACCGTTGGTACAAGGAAGAGCAGACCCCGGACGGCAAGACGGTCCGCGTCAGGACCGAGCGGTACGGCGTCGGTATGCGCTATCGGGCCCGGTACTTCGGGCCCGACGGCTCCGAGAAGTCCCAGAGCTTCCCGGACCGACAGAAAGGCCGGGCCGACAAGTGGTTGACCCGCATCGAGGGCGACATGGACACGGGCAACTACATCGACCCGAAAGCCGGGGAGATCACGTTCGGGGCCTACGCCGACAAGTATCTCGGGGGCCTGACAGGGGACCTGGTGAGCCAAGAGGTCGTGAAAAGGCGCATTCGTCTGCACGCAGTCCCCTACCTGCGGACGCGTCCGATGGGATCGTTCCAAGCCGAGCACGTGCGTGCCTGGCTGAACAAGCTTCAGTTGGCGGTGCCCAACGGGACGTATCGCCGGGCCATCTACGACTCGGTGTCGTCGCTCTTCAACGCCGCAGTGGACGACAAGGTCATCAGGTCGAACCCCTGCCATGCCCAGTCGGTCAAGGCACCAGTTCCCGAGGACCGGTTGATCGTGCCATGGTCCGAAGAGCGCGTGCTGGCCGTGCGCTCGGGGATGCCCGCCCGGTACGCCGCCACCGTCGACGCCGGCGGGGGCTGCGGGCTCCGCCAAGGCGAAGTGTTCGGCCTCGCCGTACCCAACTTGGACTTCGACACGGGCTGGGTGCACGTCCGCCAGCAGATCAAGCGCGTGCACGGCACACTCGTCTTCGCCCCGCCCAAGCGCGGCAAGCTCCGGGATGCACCGCTCAGCCCTGTGGTGGCGGCAGGCCTGCGCGAGCACATGGAACTTGTCCCGCCGACCAAGGTGACGTTGCCGTGGAAAACACCGGACGGCCCGTTGGTGACGCTGGAACTGATCTTCACCAGCGGCGCGGGCAAGGCCATCTGGCGAAGCTACTTCGACGACCACGTATGGAAGCCCGCACTTGCGCATGCGGGCGTCATTCCGCCCCGGGAACGAGGACAGAAGCGCTACGCGGCCGCCCCGGACGACGGGATGCATGCGCTGCGGCACTTCTACGCCTCGGTGGTCCTGGAAGCCGGGGGTAGCATCAAGGCTCTGAGCACCTACCTGGGGCACTCCGACCCCGGGTTCACGCTGAAGATCTACACCCACCTCCTGCCGAGCAGCGAGGAAAAGGCGCGGGCCGCAGTCTCGTCGGTGTTCCAGCGCATCCACCCGGTGGAGGTCGCAGCGGCGGCCTGACAGATCCGCTACCGGCCCACAACCGGCCCACGGCCCCTAAATGGCCCCTGCCTGACGGTTCCGCCGCGGGTCAGGGGTCATTTTGCACCTTGGGGCCGGGAGATACACCCCATCTTGCCTGACGGCTACCCCCCGGCGGAAACCGGATGGTTGTCCGCCGGGGCCGCGGAGGGGGCCGTCGGGCTCATGGGGGGGCTGTCGGCGCCTCACTCCTCCGGCGAGGTGGCGGCGTCCGTCGTCTGGGCCGGGTCGTCCTTCCTGCGCAGGAAGAAGACCGCGGAGCCGCCGACCACGACGAGCGTCACGGCGATGCCGAGGATCACCGGGGTGTTGCTGGAGGTGCCGGTCTCGGCCAGGTCGCCGCCGCCAAAGGTGCCTCCCGCCGTCGCGGGGCTCGGCTCGGAGACGGGCTGGGCCTTGCTGCCTGTCGTGTCGCCGGCCGTCCGGCAGTCGAGCACGCCCTTGAAGCGGCTCTCGACGCCGTTCGGCCCCTTGATCGTGAAGTCGTAAGGCTGGTCCTCCTGGAGCGGAATCGTCACGGTCTGTGAGGATTTCGCCTTGATCGTGTGCTTGAAGCCCATCAGGCGGAAGGTGAAGGGCTTGTCGCCCTTGTTGACCGCGGTGATGTCGATGCCGCTCTCGGCGCAGTTCTTCTCCGCCGAGAGTGCGGGCAGCGCCCCCTCGGCGGCCCAGTCCGCGGTCGCCGTCGCGGACACGGTCGACTCGCTGGAGCCCGCGAGTATCTGCGTCTGGCTCCTGGTCTCGGAGGCGAAGGCCCGGCCGACAGGGACGGTGGTCGACGCCTGCACGGAGAGCGCGGCCGAACCGTCCGGCGCGTCCTTCGGCACGTCGAAGTAGAGCCGGCTGCCATTACGGGCGGACTGCACGGCCTTGCCGTTCTCCGCGACGACCTTCACGCCGCTCGCCGCGGAGTCCGCGGGCTGCGTCACCGTCACCGACTCGGCGTCGGTCCGCACGGTGACCGGGCCGAGCCGCTCTCCCGCGCGGCCCGACACGGCGGGCGGCTCCAGCGTCAGCGACGCCTTGGGCTCCGCACTGCCGCGCGCGCTCTTGTACAGGTAGTCGGCGAGTTTCTCGGCCTTCGGATCGAGGGCGTCGACGTCGGCGCCGTCGGAGTACCGCCAGATCGCCACCTGGGTGCCGGCCGCGGCGGTCTGCTCGGTAAGGGAGCTCACGCCCGCCTTGCGGGCCAGCGCCGCGAGGTCGTTCACCTGCGGGTAGGAGTGCTGGAGGATCCAGCGGATCTTGCCCGCGTCACGGTTGCCGCTCAGCGAGGTGCCGCTCCAGGGGGTCTCCTGGTACTTGGCATCCTTCTGCGTGGGATTCAGGACGTCGACGCAGTACGTCTGGAGGGTGCCGCCGCCCTCCACGGACATCTCGAAGAGTCCGGCGGGCACCTGCTGCGAGCTGCCGTTGTCACGGACGACCGCCTGGTCGTACGTCTGTAGTCCGCCCAGCGTCGCGATCGCGCCGCCCCGGTGCTGCGGCACCTCTTCGGCCGCGGCCGGGGCCGCGAGGGCGACTCCGCCCGCCACGGCCAGGCCCGCCGACACGGTCACCGCGGCGAACCGAGCCACGCGTCGGCTACGTATGGACAACGCAGAAAACACTGAATTCCCCTCCGGGCGGGACCCGTTCACAACGTGGGGGGTGGTCCCGCCAGCAGACTGAAAGGGGCAGGAACGCCTGCCACCTGCGTGGCATCTCCTGCCGACTGCCCCGTGAGCTACGTCCGGCATCCTAAGGAAGCTGTGGATCACGAGCCCCACGCATCCCATCGGACAGCGGATCCGACTCGGAATCGTTATCCCCAACAGCCGCTGCGAGCTGGGCTTATCGACAAATCAACGGCTTTGATCCGCTGATGTGCCGCACTCCGGTCCACGGCCCGCGCTCATTCCCGCTCGGTTCGGCTGACGGGCCGTCACCCCGCATGCGCCGGCTCTTTCTCCCTCCCCCCGGCGGTTGACCCGACGGCGCTTTCCTCCCGCCCGGTCGCCGGCTCCGTCAGCGTCGGGTTGGCCCTGCCCACCCGGCGGAACGCGGCGGTGCCGCGCGACAGATCGTGTCCGACGGCCACCGCCTCGATGTCCGCCGACGTCCAGTGCTGCCCGCCCCGCTCCTCGTCGCGGACCTTCAACCGGCCCTGCACGATGACCGGTTCGCCCACGGACACCGAACCCTGCACGTTCGTCCCGAGGGCTCGCCAGGCCCAGACCGTGAAGAAATTGGTGTGTCCGTCGTTCCACGTGTTCTTCGCGGCGTCGAAGTACCGCGACGTCACCGCGAGCCGGAACCGCGCCACCGGTCCCGACGGCAGCTCCCGGTACACCGGAGTCGTCGCCACATTGCCCACTACCGTCACCAAGGTCTCGTTCATCGTCGAACCTCTCCCCCGCTCGTCCGTGTCCGCCGCCGCGCTCTCACGGCCGCGATCTCAGACTGCACCGGTCGCGCCGATCCCGCTGAGCCCTGTGGGTGACCACCAGGTTGTGGAAAACTCCGTCAGTCGATGGGGTGACGCACCCCCATCACCCCGTCGCGGAACACGTCCCCATCACCCCATCGCGGCACGCGCCCCCGTCACCCGCACGTACTGCTCCCTGACCTCGCGGTACCGCAGCAGCTCCGCCGCCACCGGGTCGAGGACCTTCGCCCGCCCGCACCCGGCGGCCGCGTCCCGCAGCCGCCGTTCCGCCTCGTAGCCGTACCGGCGCGCGGGCCCCCGCGCCGCCATCCGGCTCAGCCACTCCACGCACGGGCCGCCCACGATCCCCGCCAGCATCAGCAGCACCGGCACACCAAGGTTCGGCTCGGCGATCCCGATGATCTGACCCACCAGCCAGAGCCCGCCCACGATCTGAAGCAGCGTCATGGCCACCTGGGCGAGGACCGCGACCGGCCACCAGCCGGGCCGCGGCGGCCGCCCGGTCGGCACACCCGCCGTCACCGCCAGCTCGTCGAGCGCCTCCGGCAGCCCCACGGCACCGCGCACCGCCGCCTCCCGCACCGCCTGACCCCAGGGCGCGGGCAGCCCCGTCGCCGCCTGATCGGCGACCGTGCGCACGGCCTGCTCCACGCGCTGCCGCGCCGTCGCCTCCTCGTCGGTGGGCACGTAAGCGGTCGGCGTCGGGGCGCCCTGCGGGGAGCGCCGGGCCTCGTAGAGGCGCCACAGCCGCAGCCAGGGGTCGCCGCACGCCTTGCCCGCGTGCCTGCGCCAGGCGCGCTCCGCCGCGTCCCCGGCGACGGTCGCGCCGACCGCTTCCGCGAGCTGGTCGGTGAACTCCTCGCGCGCCTCCTCGCTGAGCCCGATCCGCCCGCGGTTGCGGCCGCCCCGCGCCTCCGAGACGTACACCGGACGCAGCCGTTCCGCGGCGGCGTCCAGGTCCGCGGCGATGCGGCGGGCCGCCGCGCCGCGCTCCTGCGTGAACTGGCCGAGCATCTCGCGCAGTTCACCCATGCCCGCGCCGGTCAACGCGGAGACCGCGAGCACCGTCGCGCCCGGTTCGCCGTGCTCGCCGAGCGCGACACCGTCCTCGTCGAGGAGCCGCCGCAGGTCGTCGAGGACCTGGTCGGCGGCGTCCCCGGGGAGCCGGTCGATCTGGTTGAGCACCACGAAGGTGACTTCGGCGTGCCCGGCCATGGGCCGCAGATAGCGCTCGTGGAGCATCGCGTCGGCGTACTTCTCGGGGTCGACGACCCAGATGACGGCGTCGACGAGGGCCAGGATGCGGTCGACCTGCTCGCGGTGCTCGCCGACCGCCGAGTCGTGGTCGGGCAGGTCGATGAGGACGAGGCCCTGGAGCTCGTCGGCGCCGGGCCCCTGGAGCGGCCTGCGGCGCAGCCGTCCGGGGATCCCGAGCCGGTCGAGGAGGCCTGCCGCACCGTCCGTCCAGCTGCACCCGATGGGTGCGGCCGTGGTGGGCCTGCGCACGCCGGTGTCGGAGATCATCACACCGGCGAGTGAGTTGAAGAGCGTGGACTTGCCGCTTCCGGTGGCGCCCGCGATGGCGACGACTGTGTGCCGGTCGGAGAGCCTGCGCCGGGCGGCCGCCTCGTCCAGGATCCGGCCGGCCTCGGCGAGCGTGCCGCTGTCGAGGCGGGTGCGGGAGAGCCCGACGAGTTCGCGGAGCGCGTCGAGGCGGGCGCGCAGGGGCCCTTCGTAAGAAGTGGGGCTGCCGGAGGGGGCGTACGAGCGGATTCCCGTGTCGGCGCGAGAGCCGGTGCTGGTGCTGGTGCCGGTGCGGGTGCCGGTGCTGGTACCGGCACCGACGCCCGTACTCGCCCCCGCCTTCGTACCCGCGCCCGTGCCCGCACGCGAACCCCGTGGGCCACCCGCGACGCGCCGTGCGATCAGCCCGTCGTCCCAGGCCCCCTCGCCCCCGCTGCTCCTGCCCGGGGGCTCCTCGCGCCTTTCGTGGTCGGTCCGGTCGCTGCCGTCGGGACGGTCGGGGTGATCGGCGCGATCGGCGTGATCAGTGACGGCGGTCACCGCGGTCACCTCTCCTTCTGGAGTACGGACAGGGCGGCAATGAGCTCGGCCTGGGGTTCGGGGTGCACTTCGAGGGCGTCGAGAGGGGCGAGACGCCGCTCCCGTTCGGCGGCGAGGACGTTCTCCAGGTACTCGGTCAGCAGGCGCCCGCCCCGGTCGAGGAGGCGGACCGCGCCCTGGGCACCGATCCGCTCGGCGAGCACCTCGCCGGCCGAACGCGCCCGGCGCCCGCCGAGCAGCGCCGTGGCGAGCAGCGCGGCGACGACCTCGGGGTCGGGAAGGGGGGTCTTGTCGACCCTTTCCACGCCGCGCACCTCGTCCTCGGCGTACTCCTCCAGGACGCGCCGCCATCTGCGGACGGCCATCCCGATGCGGTGCTCGGCGCTCTCCGCCCCCGGGTCGCGGTCGGCGAGGCCCGGGGCGCCCGCGGCGGGTTCGCGGCGCCAGGCCTCGTCGATGCGCTCGTCGGCGGCGGTGACGGCGCACAGCAGCAGCGCCTCCAGGCTCTCGGCGATGGCGTCGAGCAGTTCCCCGGCCCCGCAGTCGAGCGGGTAGCTGCGCCACCGCTTCAGGGCGCCGCCCGCGAGTACACCGCCCGCCTGCAAACGTCGGTGCACGCGCGCGTGCTCGTTCTCGTACGCGTCGTCGACGGCGGAGGTGAGCCGCAGCGCGGCGGCGTGCTGGGCGGCGACGGCGCTCGCCAGCTCCGGCAGCCGGGAGTCGAGGGACCGCAGGACGCCCCGCGCGGTGCGTGCGACGGCCTGGGCGCGGACCGCGGGCTCCTGAACGCGGTGGGTGAGCCAGGCGCGCAGGGGCGCGACGGCGGTGGCGGGGAGCAGCCCGCCACCGCCCGCCGACTCGGGCAGCTCGGGCACGGTGAAGCGCGGCACGTCACCGAGGCCCGCCTTGGTGAGCAGCGCCCCGTACTGCCGTGACACCTCGGTCACCACTTGGTGCGGCACGCGGTCGAGGACCGTGACGAGGGTGGCGTCGTGCTCCTTGGCGGTGCGCAGCAGATGCCAGGGCACGGCGTCGGCGTACCGCGAGGCGGTGGTGACCATGACCCACACGTCGGCCGCGGAGATCAGTTCGGCGGCCAGGAGGCGGTGGTCGGCGGCGAGCGCGTCGATGTCGGGGGCGTCGAGGAGGGCGAGTCCGCACGGCAGGCTGCGCGCGGTCTCGATCCGCAGGGCCCGCTCGTCCTCGCCGACGAGGGCCTGTACGTCCTCTTCGCCGTCGCCCTCGTCATCCGCCTCGCCCCCCTCTGCGGGGTCCTGCCGGGGCACCCACACGCGCGTGAGGTCGGGCAGGATTCTCATCCCCGAGAACCAGTGGTGATCGTCCGGGTGGCAGACGAGCACCGGCGTACGCGTGGTGGGCCGCAGCACACCCGCCTCGCTGACCTGCCGTCCCACCAGGGAGTTCACGAGGGTGGACTTGCCGGCGCCGGTGGATCCGCCGATGACGGCGAGCAGGGGCGCTTCGGGTGCCCTGAGCCGGGGCACCAGATAGTCGTCGAGCTGTGCCAGCAACTCGTCCCGGTTGGCACGCGCGCGTGGCGCCCCTGGCAGGGGGAGCGGAAAGCGTGCGGCGGCTACACGCTCGCGCAGGGCGGAGAGTGCGTCAAGCAATTGAGGCCGTACGTCCAAGGTCACCACATGCGAAGAATGCCCAATTTTGGCGGCTTTCTGAAGCATATGACCGTCCCTGCGCGCCGATCGGACACAGGGGATGGAAGGGGCGACTGGGGCGCAGGCATAACGAGTGCACAACACCCGGGGCGCGAGACGCCAAAAGCGATGCGCGATTCGCACCTGCCTGCGATTATCAGGATCGCTTCACCGAACCTCCACATCACGGCGCGGAGGCGAAGCACCAGGGACAGGGCGCCGGGAGCCCTATCCTTGTCCCCGGCAAGGTCACGGATCACCCCCACATCCGAGCCCCCTGCCACCCGGCCACACCCGGCCCCCGTAGCTCAGTGGATAGAGCAGGCGCCTTCTAAGCGCTTGGCCGCAGGTTCGAGTCCTGCCGGGGGCGCTTCTGTCCTTGCGGTGTTCCGCCCTTCCTCAGGGAGGGCGTTCTTGCTGTTCGAGGCTCGTGCATGGCGATGCCTGATCGCCGTGCGGCGGGGTACGCGGCAGCCACCGGTGCGGCCGCGGGGGTGGCCCGTGGCTCGCCGTTCATCGGCAGGAGGAGACAGATGCTGGCTCTCGCGGCGGCCGTGCTGTTCGTCATCGCCTTCGTCATCCACGCGGCCGAGACATCGACGGAGGCGGTTTTCAGCCCGACGAGTCTCATGCTGGTCGGGCTCGCGCTCCTCGCCGTGCACTCGGCCGGTGTGGGGAGCGGATGGTCCGGCCGCGGGGGCGGTCGCCGACGCTGAGGGAGGGCCGCGCGCTCAGGCCGCCGAGTGCGGAGGAGCGCCTTCAGGGCGTACAGGCGCCTCCCGTGCGGGAACTCCGGTCGACCGGCCGGGCGTTGCCCCTGTGAGGCCGGCGGCGCCGCCGGCCTCACCAACTCGCCGTGTGTCTCAGCGGCCGTAGAGCGCCTCGCCGTGTGTCTCAGCGCCCGTAAAGCGCCTCGATCTCTGCCGCGTACGCCGCCGTCACCGCGTGGCGTTTGATCTTCAGGGATGGGGTGAGCAGGCCGTTTTCCTCCGTGAAATCGCCCTCCACGATCGCGAACCTGCGGATTGATTCGGCGCGGGAGACCGCCGCGTTCGCGTGGTCCACCGCCTTCTGGATCTCCGCGAGCATCTGCGGGTCGTGGGCGAGCTCCGTGAGCGGTGTGCCCGTCGGGCGTTTGCGGACGGTGAGCCAGTGTCGCACCGCCTCGGGGTCGAGGGTGACGAGTGCGGCGACGTACGAGCGGTTGTCGCCGACGACGATGCACTGGCCGACCGGGGAACGGCTGCGCAGGCGGTCCTCCAGGACGGCGGGTGAGACGTTCTTGCCGCCGGAGGTGACGATGATGTCCTTCTTGCGGCCGGTGATCGTGAGGTAGCCGTGGTCGTCCAGCGCGCCGAGGTCTCCGGTGGCGAGCCACTCGTCCGCGAGGACGGCGTCCGTCGCGGCCGGGTTGTTCCAGTACGCGCCGAAGACGATGCCGCCCTTGATCAGCACCTCCCCGTCGTCCGCGATGCGCACCGCCGTGCCGGGGACGGGCAGTCCGACCGTGCCGGGGCGGGGCCTGAGCGGTGGGGTGATGGTGGCGGCGGCCGTGGTCTCCGTCAGGCCGTACCCCTCGTAGATGATGATTCCGGCGGCGTAGAAGAAGAGGTTGAGGTCGCGGTCCAGGGGTGAGCCGCCGCTGATCGCGTAGCGCAGCCGGCCGCCGACCTCTTTGCGGATGCGCCGGTAGACGAGGAGTTCGTACAGCGCCCAGGCGGCGTAGAGGGCCGGGGACGGGCCCTGGCCCTTCTTGTCCAGGGACAGGAACTTGTTCAGGTATGCCTCTCCGAAGCGCACCGCGACCCGCTCCGCGCGGTCGAAGGACGAGGCGCGGCCCATCTTCTCCGCGGTGGCCCGGCCGGTCTCGTGGATCTTCTCGAAGAGGTACGGGACGCCGACGATGAAGGTCGGCCTGAACGCCCGCAGCTCCGGGCGGAGTTCGTCCGGCTTGATGCTGGGGCAGTGGCCGAGCTCGATGCGGGCGAGCATGCAGGCGATCTGGATGCTGCGGCCGAGGATGTGCGCGAGCGGCAGGAAGAGGAGCGTGGCGGCGACCTGCCCCGTGATCTCCTTGAAGACGGGGTGGAGGAGGTCGACGGTGTTCGCCGCCTCCGCGTGCAGGTTGCCGTGCGTGAGGACGCAGCCCTTGGGGCGGCCCGTGGTGCCCGAGGTGTAGACGAGCGTCGCTATGGAGTCCGGAGTCAGCGCCGACCTGCGCTTGGCCACTTCTTCGTCAGGTAATTCCCTGCCCAGGGCTGTCAGTTCGGCCATCGCGCCGCCGTCGAGGTGGCGGATGCGTGGCGGGTCGGCGGCGTCGGTGGCGTCGGCGGCCAGTGCTTGCTCGGCCGTCGCCGCGTTCTCCGCCGTCTCGGCGATGAGGAAGCGGGCGCCCGAGTCCCGCATGATCCACTCGATCTGTTCCGTGGAGGACGTGGCGTAGATGGGAACGCTCTGGCCTCCCGCCGCCCAGATCGCGAAGTCGAGCACCGCCCACTCGTAACGGGTGCGGGACATCAGCGCCACGCGGCCGCCCGGTTCGAGGCCGTCCGCGATCAACCCCTTGGCCGCGTCGGTGACTTCGCGCGCGAAGGCCGCCGCCGTCACGGGGCGCCACTGGCCGCCCTCCTTGCGGCGCAGGACGACGGCGTCGGGGGCCTCGACGGCGTTGGTGAAGGGGATGTCGGCGGTGCTGCCCGTGGTGGCGGGCGCCACGAGCGGGGCGGTGCGGGCCTCCCGCACGGTGCCGTGTTCGTCCCTGACGAGTTCGACTTCGGCACGGTCCGCCAGGTCGCTGCGGCGCTGTGCCCTTCTCAGGTCCTTGCGTACGCCCATGACGGCTCCCCGGCTTCCGGTTCCAAGGGCTTACTCATCGGTCAACTAAGGACTTACTCAGCGGTCAACTTACTGACACGTAAGAAAAATTCAACGGGGTGGACGCGTTCCGCTTCAGCGGACGGGGGTGCGTGGCTCAAGCCCTCGCTGACCTGCGCCGATGTAGCGGGCATGACGACCTCTGCGTATTCGTCCGTCCGTGGGTCCGAAACCGTGGCCGGGCCGTCGCCCGGAGCGGCTCCCGGGGCGGCCCCCGAGCGGTGGCGGGGCCGCGTACGGCTCGCCGTCTGTCTGCTGCCGGCCCTCGCCATCGGCGTCGCCGGGTTCCAGCGGCGGTGGATGTCCGACGACGGGCACATCTACGTCCGTACGGTCCGGCAGGTGCTCGCGGGCAACGGGCCCGTCTTCAACCCCGGGGAGCGCGCCGAATCGTCCACCGGCACCCTGTGGCAGTGGCTGCTCGTCGCCGGTGGGGCGACGGGGGCCGACATCGCGACCGTGGCGATGTACGGGGGGCTGCTGCTCACCGTCGCCGGGTTCGCGCTGGCCTCGCTCGCGGTCCTCCGGCTCCGCGGGGCCCTGCCCCTCGGCAGCGGGAACGGCTTCCTGCTGCCTTGCGGCGCCCTCGTACTGCTCGCGCTGCCGCCCGTCTGGGACTTCGCCACCTCCGGCCTGGAGACCGGCCTCGCCACCTGCTGGATCGCGGGCTCCTGGCTCGCCCTCTGCGCGCGCCCGCGCTCGCTGGTGACCTGTGCGGTCCTGGGTCTCGGCCCCCTCGTACGCCCCGATCTCGCACTGGTGTCGGCCGTCTTCCTCGCCGCCCAGTGGCTGACCGCGCGGCCCACGTGGCGCGGGGTGCTCGCGGGGGCCGGGGCCGCGGGGGCGCTGCCCGTCGCGTACGAGATCTTCCGCATGGGCTACTACGGACATCTGATGCCGCTGCCCGGCGTCACCAAGGAGGCCTCGCGGAGTCTGTGGGGGCGGGGTTTCGACTACCTCTCGGACTTCGCCGGGCCGTACGTGCTGTGGGTGCCGCTGGTGGCCATCGGCGGGGGCGCCGTGTACGCCGCCGTGCTCGCCGGACGGCGCGGCAAGACACTCCTCCCTCCGGGCACTGTCGTTCCTCCGGGCACTGTCGTTCCTCCGGGCGCTGTCGTTCCTCCGGGCACTGTCGTTCTCGCCGCGCCTCTCGTCGCCGGGGCCCTCTGCTGGGCGTACGTCATCAGGGTGGGCGGCGACTTCATGCACGGGCGGATGTTCCTGCCGGGACTGCTGCTCATGCTGCTGCCCGTCTTCCTCGTGCCCGTCACGCGCGCGTGGAGCGTCGTCGCGGTGGTGGTCGGCGTGTGGGCCGCCGTGTGCGCGGGCGGCCTGCGGGTGCCCTACGAGGGATACATCGGGCGGAGCGGTATCGCGGACGAGCGCGGGGTGTACGTACGGCAGAACGCCGCGCCGCACCCCCTGCACCACGACTTCGCGGGGCACCCGGGCAACAAGTCGTACGGCGAACTCGTACGGGACCGGGCGCGGGCCGGCGCGCCCACGCTGCTCCTCGCCCAGACTCCGGTCACCGCCCGGCGGCCCGGTGTGACCGGCCTCTACAACACGCTCGGCTTCAGTGGTTCCGTCATCCCGCTGTCCGGCGCCGCCCTCGACCCGATCGGGCTCGCCTACCCGCTGGCCGCCCACTCCGAGGGCTTCGTCGGCCGCGTCGGCCACGACAAGCGGCTCCCCGACGAGTGGATCGTCGCCGAGCGCGGCGTCCGTGGCGACCTGCCCGCGGGGCTCGACCCCGCCCGCGTCGACGCCGCACGGCGCGCCCTGCGCTGCGCTCCTTTCGCGGAGCTGCGCGCGGCCACGCGCGCGCCGCTGACGGTGGGCCGGTTCTGGCGGAACCTGACGGGCGCCGCCGAGCTCACCTCCTTCCGCTTCCCGAACGACCCGGTACGGGCCGAGCGGGAGCTGTGCGGCGGCCGGGAGCGGTGAGGCGGTCCTGACCGGCTAACCGGGGCGGAGTTCGCCCGTGGTGGCGTCCCCGTCCCCGGCCGTTCCGTCGCCGTCCCCGGCCGTTCCGTCCCCGCCGCTGAGGCGCGCCGCCCGGTCGATGGCCTCCGTCAGGTCACGCACCTGCTTGTCGCGGCCGCGGGAGGGCAGCGCGTGGGCCCACTCGGAGAGTTCACGCAGGGAAGGGGCGGCGGGGAGGGCCGCCCCGCGCCGCGGACCGGAGTGACCGCCGACACCGCCGGCCGGGGACGCGGCGCGCAGGGCGTCCGCGAAGTAGGCGGCGGTGGCGGCGACCTGGAGCCCTTCGTCCGCCTCGCGCAGTGAGCCGTCGAGGTCGGCGGCCTCGATGCGGCCCGACTCCTCGTGCGGCGCCCGGCTGTCCGGGTCGAGCCAGCGCACGCTCGCCGTGGCGAGCTGCCCGTCCGCGCCCGGCTTGGCCCGCACCGCGTACAGCGCCGTCACCGTGTGGCCCGGCCCGATCTCGCCGCCGTCCACGGAGTCGTCGCGGAAGTCCTCGTCGGCGACCTCACGGTTCTCGTACCCGATGAGCCGGAACTGCTCGACGGTCTCCGGATCGAACGCGACCTGCGCCTTCGCCTCGCGGGCCCGCAGTTCGACGTGGGCGGGCAGCTGCTCGCAGAAGACCTCGCGGGCGTCCTCCTCGTCCGAGACGTACGAGGTGTGGCCGTCGCCCTTGTCGGCGAGCCGCTCCATGAGGGCGTCGCCGTAGTCGCTGCCGACACCGACGCCGAAGAGGGTGATGCCGTGCTCGCGGCGGGCCTCGGAGATCCGCTCCAGGATGCCGTCGGCGCTGGTGTCGCCCGTGTTGGCGAGGGCGTCGGAGAGCAGCACGACACGGTTGGTGGCGCCTGCCCGCCTGCCGCGCACGGCGGTGTCGTAGCCGGTGGTGACGCCCGCTTCGAGGTTGGTGGACTCGGTGGGCTCCAGACCGTCGATGGCGTCGTGCACGCGGTCGCGGCCGTCACCGCCGCCATCGCCGGTGCCGGTGCCGGTGCCGCCGAGGCGCGTCATCGGCAGGACGGTCTCCGCCGTGTCGCTGAAGGTGACGAGCGCGATCGAGTCGTCGGGGCGCAGCCGGTCGGTCATGATGCCGAGGGACTTCTTGGCGAGGTCGAGGCGGCCCGGCTCCGCCATGGAGCCCGACACGTCGATGACGAAGGTGAGGGCGGCGGGCGGCCGTTCGCTCCCGTCCGGCTCGCCACGGGTGGCGAGACCGACCCGCACCAGCGACCAGTCGCCGTCACCCGTGCGGGCCCCGTCCACGCTCACCGAGAAGCCGTCGCCGTCGGGCCGCGGATACTCCTGCCGGAAACTGTTGACGAACTCCTCGGGCCGGACGGTCGCCGGATCGGGCAGCCGCCCCTCGGCGAGAGTGCGTCGCGCGTAGCCGTACGAGGCGGTGTCGACGTCCAGGGCGAACGTGGAGAGGTGGTCGGGCGGGGGCGCGGCGTCCCGGTGGCTGCCCTCGTCCTCCCCGCCGGGCGCGGCGGGCGCGGCGGGCGCGGGCGCGGGGAACGACCCGGGGCCGTCGCCCCTGGCCCTGCCCTCCGCGGTGGCGCGATTGCCGCTGCTGCCGCCGGTACAGCCAGTGCAGCCGGTGAGCAGCAGCCCGCCCACGACGGCCGCGGCGAGCAGCCCCTCTCGCCTCTTCCGGGCCCGTGTCGCTCCCCGCTTCTCTCCCAGCATCGCTCCTCCTCGGGTCGTCGTCGGCTTTCCCGCCTGTGACGCGGAGGGAGCGTCGAACGATCGCCCCGGGATGTTGCGGAAGGGTTGCGATGCGGCCACGGAGCCCCAGGACAGCCCGGCGGCCGCCCGGCCGCCCCACCTCAGCTCAGCTCACCACGTCCTTCCGCGCGAACCCCCTGAACGCCAACGCGAACAGCACCAGCGCGTACGACACCGAGATCGCCGAGCCCTGGATCATGCCGCCCCACTCCAGGCGGGGCTGGATCGCGTCGGCCCAGGCGAACTGCCAGTGGGCGGGGAGGAAGTCGCGCCAGTCGCCGAGGGCGGTGACCGCGTCCAGGACGTTGCCCACGATCGTCAGGCCGACCGCGCCGCCCACCGCGCCGAGCGGGGCGTCGGTCTTCGTCGACAGCCAGAAGGCGAGGGCGGCGGTGACCAGTTGGGAGACGAAGACGTACGCGACGACGATGACGAGGCGTCGGATCGCCGTGCCGGCGGGGAGTGTGCCGCCCGTGGGGATCTCCAGGGGGCCCCAGCCGTACGCCACCGCGCCGACCGCCAGGGCGACGAGGGGCAGCAGCACCATCGCGGCGGCGCTCATGCCGAGGGCGACGGCCATCTTGGACCAGAGGAGGCGGGCGCGCGGCACGGGCGCGGCGAGCAGATAGCGCAGGGAGGACCAGCTCGCCTCGGAGGCGACCGTGTCGCCGCAGAACAGCGCGACGGGGATGACGAGCAGGAAGCCCGCCGACACGAACAGGCATGTCGCGGCGAAGTTCGTGGCGGACGCCGTCGCCGTGTCCATCAGTGTCACCTCGCCGCTGCGGGAGCCCGGTGAGCCGCCCGCGACGGCGAACGCGATGACCAGCACGACGGGGAGGAGCGCCATGATGCCGCCCATCACGAGCGTGCGGCGGCGCTTCAGCTGGCGGACCGCCTCGACCCGCAGGGGCAGGGTGCGGCCCGCGCGGTAGCCGGGCGCGGTCGGGCGCTCCGCGGTGGGGGCGCTCATGCGGTGCCTCCGATCAGGGTCAGGAACGCGTCTTCGAGGCGGCGGTGCGGGCCCATGGACTCCACGGGCACGTCCAGGCGCACCAGTTCGGGCAGGAGCCGGACGGCGCTGGCGTGCTCCGTGCCGTCGAGGCGCAGCAGGATGCCGTCGTCGGCACGGACCGCCGAGGCGACGCCGGGCAGCGCGGCGACCTTCTCGACGAGCGGGTCGGGGATGTCCGTCGCGAGGCCGACGAGGAGCGTGTCTTCGGAGCCCACGATGTCGGCGACCGGGCCCGCCTGGACGAGGCGGCCGCGGTCCATGACGACGAGGTGCGTGCAGGACTGCTCGACCTCGGCGAGGAGGTGGCTGGAGACGATGACGGTGCGGCCGCCGCGTGCGTACCGGATCATGACCTCGCGCATCTCGCGGATCTGCGGCGGGTCGAGGCCGTTGGTCGGTTCGTCGAGGATCAGCAGGTCCGGGAGGCCGAGCATGGCCTGCGCGATGGCGAGGCGCTGCCGCATGCCCTGGGAGTACGTCCGCACGGCGCGGGCGAGCGCGTCGCCGAGGCCGGCGATCTCCAGCGCCTCGGTGAGGTGGGCGTCCTCGGCGGGGCGGCCGGTGGCCTTCCAGTACAGCTCCAGGTTCTCCCGGCCGGAGAGGTGGGGCAGGAATCCGGCGCCCTCGACGAACGCGCCGACGCGGGAGAGGACGGGCGCCCCCGGCCTGATGGCGTGGCCGAAGACGCGGATCTCGCCCGCGTCGGGCTGGATGAGGCCCATGAGCATGCGCAGGGTGGTGGTCTTGCCCGCGCCGTTCGGCCCCAGGAGGCCGAGGACCTGGCCTTTCTCCACGGTGAAGGAGACGTCGCGGACCGCGTACCGGTCGGTGGACTTCGCGTACCGCTTGCTCAAGTCGGTGATCCGGAGGGGCACTTCGGCGAGCTCCGGGTCGGGGGCGGGGGCCGTGGCGCGCCTGCGCGCGGTGACGAGCAGGCCGAGGGCGAGGACGGCCGCGGCGGCGGGGAGCCACCACACCCAGGAGGGCAGCGGCGCGGCGGCGGTCTCCACGCCGGGCGCGGTCGGCACCTTCAGGTCGCCCTTGAGGGAGACGGTGTACTTGGCGGGCTCGACGGGTGACGCGTAGCCGAGGTCGGTCGAGGAGAGGGCGAGGCGGAGGCGGTGGCCCTTCTGCACCTCGTGGTCGACGGCGGGCAGGGTCAGCTCGACGTCCTTGCCGTCCTTCGCGCCCGTCACCCGGATGGGAGCGACGAGCTGGGAGGGCAGGACCTGCTGCTTGCCGTCGGGCCCCACGTCGTACACCTTCCCGAACAGCACCGCGTCGCCGCTGGAGGACCGCACGTGGGCGCGGACCGTCGGGGACCCGGTGATGCGGAGGTCGTGGCCGAGGGGCTTCGAGTCGAACTTGGCGAACTGGCCGGGGAAGTCCAGGGAGACGCCGACGCCCAGGGAGGAGAGCCGGGAGAGCGAGCCGCCGCCGGCCCCGGGGAGTCCGGAGATCGCGGGCGGGCTCGCGCCCGCGGGGTTGTCGAAGGTCTGCTCGCGCCCGCCGAGCGGGACCGCGCGCGGCCCGCTGCGGAGACCTGGATAGCGGTCGTCGCTCGCGCCCCGCTGCCGCGCGGCACCGTCGGTGGAATCCATCCCTCCGGTGCGGGTGACGCGGAACGCCGGGCCCGTGTCCACGCCCTTGTCGCCCTTGAGATAGCGGTCGAACCACGTGCCGACGCGCTGCTCGACGCGGTCGCGCTCGCGGTCGCGCTCGCCGCCGTCGTGGCCGCCGGCGATCCAGTCGACGGTCACGGGCGCGTGGTTGGCGCGGACGGCCTTGGCGATGGCGTCGCCCTGGCCGAGGGGGAAGAGGGAGTCGGTCTGTCCCTGGGCGAGGAACGTGGGCACCTTGATGCGGTCGCCGACGGCGGCCGGGCTGCGCTCGGCGAGCAGCTCGCGCGCCGCCGCGTCGGGCTTGCCGGCCACGGCGACCCTCTCGTACATCGCGCACAGCCGCTTCTCGAACTTCTCGCAGCCGCCGCCGGTGTTGACGAACATGCCGGCCCAGAGCTTCTTGAGGACGCCGTCGGGGAACAGGGCGTCCGCGAGGTTCCAGTACGTGATCTGGGGGGCGATCGCGTCCACCCGCTTGTCGTGTCCTGCGGCGAGCAGGGACACCGCCCCTCCGTACGACGAGCCGGTGACGCCCACGCGCGGGTCGCCGTCCTTGTCGAGCCGCACCTCGGGGCGGGTCGCGAGCCAGTCGATCAGCTTCGAGACGTCGGCGACCTCGCCCTTGGGGTCATTGAGCCCGATCTTGCCGGTGGACCGGCCGAAGCCGCGGGCGGACCACGTCAGGACCGCGTAACCGTCCTTGGCGAGGTCTTCCGCCTGCTCGCGCACGTCGCTCTTGCTGCCGCCGAAGCCGTGGCCGATGAGGACGGCGGGGCGCTTCTCGTCCGGGTCGCCCGCCGTGAAGTACGAGGTGTCGATCCGGGCGCCGCCGGTGTCGACCACGCGGTCCGCCCTGCGCACGGCGGGGCCGTCGTCCGAGGCGACCGCCGACCATGTGCCCACGCCTGCGAGGACCGCGACGGCGGCCGCGGCGGCGAGCAGCCTGCGCGGACCGCGCGGCACGGGGAACCTGGGCCTGGGCAGTCGTAGATCCATGCCGTCAAAGGTACGGGCGCCCACCGACAACGGCGGCAGCCACCGGTCTGAACCCCGCGGCCTCCCCGGGGAGTAGACTCCGCGCCCCGCATACCGCGGTGGTGGTAGGCACGGGCGACGACTCGGTACCGGTCAGGCCGGTCAGTACCGCTCAGCGCCGGTCGGCGCCGGTCAATAGAGTCTCCCCCCATGACGCCTCTCGGTTCCCTCGCCACCGGCCAGCGTTCGCTGGGCGATCCGTCCGTCCGCTTCCCGCTGTGGCCGCCGCTCACGGCCGGTTGTCCGGTCACCAGTACGGACACCGTGTCGTACCCGGTCGAGGTCGACTACGCCTACGACAAGGTGCCCGCCGGCCTCTTCACCACCGCGCCCGGCCACCCGCGGGGCCACGAGCACGGCCACGACCGGTGGGCCCCCCTCCTGCCGCCGCTGCACGCCCCCGGGCTCGGCGAGGGCGGCACGCCCCTCGTGCCCTTCGACGACGGCCTCTGGATCAAGGACGAGTCCCGCAATCCGACCTGGAGCCACAAGGACCGCATCAACCGCGTCACCGTCAGCGCGGCGGTCGGCGCGGGCGCGGAGGGCGTCGTCGTCGCCTCGTCCGGCAACCACGGGGCCTCGGCGGCGGCGTACGCGGCGCGGGCCGGGCTGCGCTGCGCCGTGCTCACGTCGGCGGACACGCCGCCCGCGGTCGACGCGTTCCTGCGGGCGTACGGCGCCGTGGTGCTGCCCGTGCCCGTGGACGCGCGGTGGCCGCTGCTGCGGCGGATCGTGGAGCGGTTCGGCTACCACCCCGTCAGCAATGTGACGCCGACGCACACCGGGCACGCGTTCGGGCCCGAGGGTTACAAGACCCTCGCGTACGAGATCCACGCCGAAGTCGGCGTGCCGGGCGCCGTCTTCCTGCCCACCGGGTACGGCGAGCTCCTCTTCGGCGTCTGGAAGGGCTTCGCGGAGCTGGTGCGGCTCGGCGTGACCGACCGGGTGCCGCGCCTGTACTCGTGCGAGCCCGCGGCCGGGGGGCCGCTCGCCGCGGCGCTGCGGGACGGGGTGGACGCGACGCAGGTGCCGGTCGGCGAGACGGCCGCGTACGCGATCGGCTCGTCGGTGGGCGGGTACCGCGGGGTCGTCGCCGTGCGGGAGAGCGGGGGCGCGGCGCTGCTCGTCACGGACGCGGAGATGGTGGCCGCGCGGGACGAGCTGGCGCGGGGCGGGCTGTGGCCGGAGCTGTCCGCCGCGGCGGGGCTCGCGGGGTACCGGCAGCTGGGCGCCGCCGCGGTGGAGGGGCCCGTGGTGTGCGTCTCCACGTCCAGCGGGTTCAAGGACCGTGACCTGCTCGGCGGTACGGGCTCCGTCGAGCTGGACCCGGAGGACTGGGCGGAGGTGGAGCGGCGGGTGGGAGGGTGAGCGGGTGAGCTCACCGCGGGCGCGTCAGCCCCGCCCGTCCTCCGGCGCGCTCGCCACGTCGGCGTGAGCCCCGCCCGTCCCCCGGCCCGCTCACCACGTCCGCGGGCGCGTCAGCCCTGCCCGTCCTCCGGCACGCTCACCAGCCACCGCGTGTCCCGGCGCGGCCGCAGGTACAGCGCCCAGTACAGGGTGGCGGCCACCACGATCCCGCCGGTCCAGGCGAGGTACGCCATCTCCTGCTGGCTCAGCACGTACGCGAGCACCGCGATCAGCACCACCGGCACCGCGGGCCACAGCGGCATCCGCCAGGCCGCCGCGTGGCCGTGCGAGCCGCGGCGGGCCAGCAGCGCGGCGACGGCCACCAGGAGGTACATGCCGGTCACGGAGACGCCGGTCACGCCGTACAGCGTGTCCAGGTTGACGAAGCAGAGGAGCGCGCCGGGGACGCCCACGAGCAGCGTGGCGATCCAGGGCGCGCCGGACGCGCCGAGCTTGGACAGGGCCTTGTTGACCGGCGAGGGCCACGCCTTGTCCCGGGCCGACGCGAACAGGACGCGGGAGTTCTGGATGACCATGACGATGCCCGCGTTGATGATCGCGAGGGCCACGCAGAGGCTGACGAACGTGCCGACGGCCGAGTTGGACCAGGCGGCCACCATGGCGCTGATGTCGCCCTCGGTCAGCGCGGTGAGGCTCTCCGCGCCCATGGTGATGGCGATGACCGGCACCAGGATGATCACGGCGGAGATGGCGAGGGTGGCGAGGACGGTGCGCGCGACGTTGCGGCGGGGGTTCTCCATCTCCTCGGAGAGGTAGACGGCGGTGGAGAAGCCCTGCGTGACGAAGAGGGCGATGGCGAGCCCGGAGACGATGAGCATGGCCGTGACGGTGTCGACGCCGCCGGAGCCGCCCGAGCCGGAGGCCACGGTCAGGTCGACCAGGCTGCCGGGGCCGCGCTCGGCGTGCGCGAAGCCGAGGACGGCGACGACGCCCGCCGCGACGACTTCGAGGACGAGGAAGATGCCGGTGATCCACGCGTTGGCGCGCAGGTCGAGCAGGCCGGCGAGGGTCGCGCAGATCATGACGCCCGCGCCCGCGTAGGACGGGTCGAGGTGGACGACCGGCGCCAGGTAGTCGGCCGTGCCCATGGCGATGACGGGCGGCACGATCATCACGACCAGCAGGGAGAGGACGAAGACCAGCCAGCCGGCGAGGCGGCCCGCCATCGTGGAGACCATCGCGTACTCGCCGCCCGCGCTGGGGATGAGGGTGCCCAGCTCGGAGTAGCAGAACGCGACGCCCACGCAGAGCAGTGAGCCGATCGCGATGGTGAGCGCGGTGGCGGTGCCGAGCGAGGAGAAGAGGTCGGGGACGACGACGAAGAGCGTGGAGGCGGGCGTCACGCACGACAGCGTGAGGAGGGTGCCGCCGACGACGCCGATGGAACGCTTGAGCTTCTGGGGATCGCCCGGGACGGCCACCGGCACCGGAGGGGCTTCGGTGGTGGCGGACTGGGGCGGGCGAAGCGTATCGGTCATGGAGCGCGGTTCCGATCGACTCGTACGGCAGGAGATGCGTGGGGTGCGGCGGGAGCGCTATCGCCTCCGAAGGCTGTTGAGCTGCGTGTTTCTGTGGCTCCCGGCGCGTCATCGAACCCCGGCGACAACCGGAACGTCAACGGTCACTTACCTACGGAATCCGCAGCACGGCCGCCTCCCAAGTCGCCTCGCATTCCCAAGAGTTTGCCGAGGCGGGCCTCAATGAACATGCCGCCACCGAAGATGACCTTCATATTGCAGGTGTATGAACACGAGGGCTTTAGCTGCCCGAATTGCACCCTGTGCACGGGAACCGCAAGGGGAGCGTCAAAAAAGAATCAGGGCCGTCCGGAATCCGGACGACCCTGCTCCACACTCGGTCACCGAGCGGCTCCGGTCAGTGCGTCGGGTGGAGCCGGTAGGACGGGTCGAGGTCACGGACCTCCGCCGAGTACGTCGCGCCCGCCACCCCCGACAGATGCTTGCCGAGCAGCGCGAGGACGTCGTCGGAGAGCCCCGCCTTCACGGCGGGCCCGCGCCCCGGCAGCAGGCCCACGGTGACGTGCACGAAGGGCGCCTCGGGCCTGCCGTCCACGAAGGCCGCCGAGGAGCGGCAGAACGTCTTGCCGACCCCGACCGAGTCCACCCGCTCCACGACCAGGGGATGCAGCTCCGCCACCAGGGACGGCAGATCCAGGACGCCGGACAGGGTGTCGGCGTAGTCGATGTCGATGTGCGGCATGGCTCACGGCCTTTCATGTAGTGCGCACACATCGTAGAACGGTGAACCAATGGCGAAGCCCCCGGCCAGGGGGAGTGGGCCGGGGGCTTCGGGAGCCGGGGGCGGCTCGGCGGGACGGCTCAGTGGTTGCGCGGGAAGCCCAGGTCCACCCCGGCCGGCGCGTCCGACGGGTCCGGCCAGCGCGTGGTGACGACCTTGCCGCGCGTGTAGAAGTGCGTGCCGTCGTTGCCGTAGATGTGGTGGTCGCCGAAGAGCGAGTCCTTCCAGCCGCCGAAGGAGTGGTAGCCCACCGGCACCGGGATCGGCACGTTGACGCCGACCATGCCCGCCTCGATCTCCAGCTGGAAGCGGCGGGCCGCGCCGCCGTCCCGGGTGAAGATCGCGGTGCCGTTGCCGAACGGCGAGGCGTTCATGAGGGCCACGCCCTCCTCGTACGTGTCGACGCGCAGCACGCACAGGACCGGGCCGAAGATCTCGTCCTGGTAGGCCTTGGCGGTCGTCGGCACGCGGTCGAGCAGCGAGAGCCCGATCCAGTGCCCGTTCTCGTGGCCCTCGACCGTGTAGCCGGTGCCGTCGAGAACGACCTCGCAGCCCTCGGCCGCCGCGCCCGTGACGTACGAGGCGACCTTGTCGCGGTGGGCGGCCGTGATGAGCGGGCCCATCTCCGAGGTCGGGTCGTTGCCCGGACCGATCTTGATCTTCTCGGCGCGCTCCTTGATCTTGCCGACCAGCTCGTCGGCGATCGAACCGACCGCGACGACCGCCGAGATGGCCATGCAGCGCTCGCCGGCCGAGCCGTAGGCCGCGGAGACGGCGGCGTCGGCGGCCGCGTCGAGGTCGGCGTCCGGCAGGACCAGCATGTGGTTCTTGGCGCCGCCGAGGGCCTGCACGCGCTTGCCGTTGGCGGAGGCGGCGGTGTGGATGTGGCGGGCGATCGGCGTGGAGCCGACGAAGGAGACGGCCGCGACGTCCGGGTGCTCCAGGAGACGGTCCACGGCAACCTTGTCGCCGTGCACGACGTTGAAGACGCCGTCCGGCAGACCGGCCTCGCTCAGCAGCTCCGCGATCTTCATCGACGCGGACGGGTCCTTCTCGCTCGGCTTGAGCACGAAGGTGTTGCCGCACGCGATGGCCAGCGGGAACATCCACATCGGGACCATGGCGGGGAAGTTGAAGGGCGTGATGCCCGCGACGACGCCCAGCGGCTGGCGGATCGACGAGACGTCCACGCGGGACGCCACCTCCGTCGACAGCTCGCCCTTCAGCTGCACCGTGATGCCGCAGGCCAGGTCGACGATCTCCAGGCCGCGGGCGACCTCGCCGAGCGCGTCCGAGTGCACCTTGCCGTGCTCGGCGACGATCAGCTCGGCGATCGCGTCGCGGTTGGCGTCGAGCAGCGCGCGGAACTTGAAGAGGATCGCGGTGCGCTTGGCGAGCGAGGAGGTGCCCCAGGTCGCGAAGGCCTCGCGGGCGGCGGCGACGGCCGCGTCCACCTCGTCCACGTCCGCGAACGCGACCTGCGTCGTGACGGCGCCGGTCGCCGGGTCGGTGACCGGGCCGTACGTACCGGACGCGCCCTCGACGGCCTTCCCACCGATCCAGTGGTTCACGGTCTTCGTCATGACAAGCATCCCTCTTCTCACAGGTGGCGGCGTCGGGCAGTGACGTGCCGGTCGTACTCTTCCCTGGCCTTGACCGCGGACACCCGGGTCGCCGTCTCGGCCACGGGCACATCCCACCACGCCTGTGCCGGGGGCGGCCCCGACACTGTGTCTGCCGTTTCCGTCTCCACATAGACACATGTGGGACGGTCTGCCCGGCGCGCCTCGCGCAGCGCCTCGCGCAGGTCACCGACGGTCCCGGCGCGCAGGACCCGCATGCCGAGCGAGGCCGCGTTGGCCGCCAGATCGACGGGCAGCGGGCCCTCGGTGTACGAGCCGTCCGGCGCCCGGAAGCGGTAGGCGGTGCCGAACCGCTCGCCGCCCACGGACTCCGAGAGCCCGCCGATGGAGGCGTAGCCGTGGTTCTGGAGGATGACGACCTTGATCGGCAGGTTCTCCTGGACGGCCGTGACGATCTCGGTCGGGTTCATCAGGTACGTGCCGTCGCCGACCAGCGCCCACACGGGCCGCTCCGGCGCGGCGAGCGCGACACCGATGGCCGCCGGGATCTCGTATCCCATGCAGGAGTAGCCGTACTCGACGTGGTACTGCCGCGGCGAGCGGGCCCGCCACAGCTTGTGCAGGTCGCCGGGGAGCGATCCGGCGGCGTTGATGACCACGTCCTCGTCCGTCACCAGGGCGTCGAGCAACCCGACGACCTGGGCCTGGGTCGGACGCACGTCCGGCTCGTCCGCCCGGAACGCGGCGTCGACGCGCCGCTCCCAGCGCTCCTTGCCGTCCGTGTACTCGGCGGCGTACGCGGGCTCGACGCGGTGGCCGTGCAGCGCCCCGGTGAGCGCTTCGAGCCCGGCGCGGGCGTCGGCGATCAGGGTGTCGCCGGCCATCTTGTGGCCGTCGAAGGGTGCGATGTTGAGGTTGAGGAAGCGCACGTCGGGCGCCTCGAAGAGCGTGCCGGACGCGGTGGTGAAGTCGCTGTAGCGGGTGCCGACGCCGATCACGAGGTCGGCGGTGCGGGCCAGTCCGTCGGCGGTGGCCGTGCCGGTGTGCCCGATGCCGCCGACGTCCGCCGGATGGTCGTGGCGCAGGGAGCCCTTGCCCGCCTGGGTGGAGGCGACGGGAATCCCGGTGGCGTCGGCGAACTCCCGCAGGGCGTCCTCGGCGGCGCTGTGGTGGACGCCGCCGCCCGCGACGACCAGGGGGCGGCGGGCCGTGCGCACCAGCGCGGCGGCGGTGGCCAGTTCGCGCGGATCGGGGGCCGGCCGCCGGACGGCCCAGATCCGCTCGGTGAAGAACTCGTCCGGCCAGTCGTACGCCTCGGCCTGCACGTCCTGCGGCAGGGCGAGCGTGACGGCGCCGGTCTCCGCGGGGTCGGTGAGCACCCGCATCGCGGCGAGCGCGGCGGGGATCAGCGCCTCGGGGCGGGTGACGCGGTCGAAGTACCTGGACACCGGGCGCAGGCAGTCGTTGACCGACACGTCTCCGGCGTACGGGACTTCGAGCTGCTGGAGGACGGGGTCGGCGGGCCGGGCCGCGAAGGTGTCGCCGGGCAGCAGGAGGACGGGCAGCCGGTTGACGGTGGCGAGGGCGGCGCCGGTGACGAGGTTGGTGGCGCCGGGGCCGATGGAGGTGGTGACGGCGTGGGTGGCGAGGCGGCCGCACTGCCGGGCGTAACCGACGGCGGCGTGCACCATGGCCTGTTCGTTGCGTCCCTGGTGGAAGGGCATCTCGTCGGCGTACTCCACGAGTGCCTGCCCGACCCCGGCGACATTGCCGTGTCCGAAGATGCCCCAGGTCGCTCCGATGAGCCGCTGCCGCGCGCCGTCCCGCTCGGTGTACTGCCGGGACAGGAAACGGACCAGGGCCTGGGCCGTGGTGAGCCGGATCATCGGTATCCCTCCGTGTGGTCGGGGTGGAAGCAGATCCGCCACTCCCGCTCCTGGCCGGGTCCCGCCATCACGTTCAGGTAGTACATCGCGTGCCCCGGCTGGGCGACGGACGGGCCGTGCCAGCCGTCCGGCACCAGCACGGCGTCCCCGGTGCGGACCTCGGCGAGGACGTCGGTGCCGCCCTGTCTGGACGGGAAGACGCGCTGGTAGCCGAAGCCCTCGCGGCCGTCGTGCGCCTCGATCTCGAAGTAGTAGATCTCCTCCAGCTCCGCCTCGACGCCGGGGCGGTGCTCGTCGTGCTTGTGCGGCGGGTACGAGGACCAGTTGCCGCCGGGCGTGATCACCTCGACGGCGATGAGCCGGTCGCAGTCGAAGGCGTCCGCCGAGGCGAAGTTGCGGACCTCGCGGGCGCAGCCGCCACTTCCCCGCTGCTCGACGGGTACCTCCGGCGCGGAGCCGTAGCGGGCGGGGAGTCGACGCTCGCACTTCGCTCCTGCCAGGGCGAAGCGGCCTCCCGCGCCGGAGGCGATCGTGATCCGGGCGTCGCGCGGCACGTAAGCGAAGTCGGAGACTCCGCTGAACACGCTGTCGCGGCCCAGCAGTTCGATGATCCCGTCTGCTGTCTGCACCGTACAGCCGCCGGTCAGCGGGAGCACGATCCATTCACTCTCGCCGGTGGCGAAGGAGTGCAGTCCGCCCGGTCCGAGCTCGACGACGCGCAGGTGGGAGTAGGTCCAACCGGCTCTTTTCGGATCGATGTCCAAGGTGTACGGGCCGTCGGCCGTACTGCCTTTCGGTACGTACGTCATATGGGCCTCCTCGACCTGTCCGCCCTGCTACAGCAGTCCTACAGCGGTGTCGACCGCCTGCGCCACGTCGCCGTCGGGCGGATAGAGCAGCGCCCTGCCGACGACGAGCCCCTGCACGGTGGGCAGTTGCAGGGCGCCGCGCCACTTCTCGTACGCCGCCTCCTGATCGCCTCCGGTGTCGCCGCCCAGCAGGACGGCGGGGAGCGTCGAGGTCTCCATGACGCGGGCCATGTCGTCGGGGTTCTCGGTGACGGGCACCTTCAGCCAGGTGTACGCGGAGGTGCCGCCGAGGCCGGAGGCGATGGCGATGGACCGCGTGACGGCCTCGGCGCTCAGGTCGTTGCGGGGCGGGCCGGTGCCGTCGCGCCCGGTGAGGAACGGCTCGACGAAGACGGGCAGCCGGCGCTCGGCCATGGCGTCGACGGCACGGGCGGCGGAGTGCAGGGTCCGCAGCGACCCCGGGTCGTCGTGGTCGACGCGCAGCAGCAGCTTGCCCGCGTCGAAGCCGAGCCGATCGATGTCCTCGGGCCGGTACCCGGTGAACCGGTCGTCCAGCTCGAAGGCGGCACCCGCGAGCCCGCCGCGGTTCATCGACCCCATGACGACCTTGCCGTCGAGGGCGCCGAGGAGCAGCAGGTCGTCGAGGACGTCGGCGCTGGCGAGCACGCCGTCGACGCCGGGCCGCGACAGGGCGAGACAGAGCCGTTCGAGGAGGTCGGCCCGGTTGGCCATGGCGAGCGGGTCCCGCCCCACGCCGAGGGACCCCCGGGCAGGGTGATCAGCGGCGACGATCATGAGCCGCCCACTCTCCCCGACCAACTCCCGCCGCACCCGCCGTGAGGCGGCTTCGGCGACGGCTTCGGGGTGCCGGGCGCGGGTGCGGACGAGTTCGCCGACGTCTACGGAGATGGGTTTCAGCCCCTCCGGCGTTTGAGGAGCGGGGTCCGGGGCGGAGCCCCGTGCGCGGCCACCCCGGGCGGCGCCCGGACTCATGTGACGGCCCCCGCATCCACCGCCGAGGCGACCTCGCCGGCAAACGGCATGGCGGACGAACACTCAAGGCGGGAGGCGACGATCGCCCCCGCCGCATTGGCGTACCGCATGATCCGTTCGAGGTCCCAGCCCGCGAGCAGCCCGTGGCACAGCGCCCCGCCGAACGCGTCCCCCGCGCCGAGTCCGTTGAGGACCTTCACCGGGAGCGGTGGCACCTGCGCCGCCTCGCCCGCGCGGTTCATCGCGAGCACTCCGGCGGGGCCCTGTTTGACGACGGCCAGTTGGACGCCGGCGTCGAGCAACGCCCCGGCGGCGGCGAGCGGTTCGCGCTCCCCCGTGGCGATCTCCACCTCGTCGAGGTTGCCGACGGCGACGGTGGCGTGGGCGAGGGCGGCGGCGTAGTGCGGCCGCGCTTCGGCCGGGTCGCTCCAGAACATGGGCCGCCAGTCGAGGTCGAACACGGTGATCCCCGCGCGCGCCCGGTGGGCGAGCGCCGCAAGCGTCGCCGACCGGCTCGGCTGCGCGCACAGTCCCGTCCCCGTCATCCAGAAGATCCGCGCCGCGGCGATCGCGTCGAGGTCGAGCTCGGCCTCGTGGATCTCCAGGTCGGGCGCCTTCGGCAGCCGGTAGAAGTACAGCGGGAAGTCGTCCGGCGGGAAGATCTCGCAGAACGTCACCGGCGTCGGCAGGTCCGCGACCGGGGTCACCCAGCGGTCGTCGACGCCGAACTCCCGCAGCGCGCCGTGCAGATAGTCGCCGAAGGGGTCCTCACCGGTGCGGGTGATGACGGCGGTGCGGCGGCCGAGGCGGGCCGCGGCCACCGCGACGTTGCTCGCCGAGCCGCCGAGGAACTTCCCGAACGCGGTCACCTCGGCGAGGGGCACCCCGCTCTGGAGGGGATACAGGTCCACCCCGATCCGGCCCATCGTGATGACGTCGTACGGATCACTCACCCTGTGCGTCCCTTCGACGGACCCGACGATCGTGTGCCCCCAGGTCTAATCCCGCCCCGGGAACCCTGTCAACATTTTGTCCTTACATTCGGACCACTGCTTGACACCCTTCCGGGACGGCCTGGAGTCTGACCGGCATGACGACGCTGTCCCGCATCCGGATCGGTTCGGCGCCCGACTCGTGGGGCGTCTGGTTTCCCGAGGACCCCCGGCAGGTCCCCTGGCGGCGCTTCCTCGACGAGGTCGCGGAGTCCGGGTACGAGTGGATCGAGCTCGGTCCGTACGGCTATCTGCCCACCGACCCGGCCGTCCTGACCGCCGAGACGGCCCGCCGCGGCCTCAAGGTGTCCGCGGGCACGGTCTTCACGGGGCTGCACCACGGGCCCGCCGTCTGGGAGAAGACCTGGGCCCACGTCGCGGACAACGCCGCGCTCGCGCAGGCCATGGGCGCCGAGCACCTCGTCGTCATCCCGTCCTTCTGGCGCGACGACAAGACCGGCGAGGTCCTGGAGGACCGCGTCCTCACGCCCGCACAATGGCGCGAACTGACCACCCAGACCGAGCGCCTGGCCCACGAGGTCCGCGAGCGGTACGGCCTGCGCGTCGTGGTCCACCCGCACGCCGACACCCACATCGACAGCGAGGAGAACGTCACCCGTTTCCTCGACGCCACCGACCCGGACCTCGTCTCGCTCTGCCTGGACACCGGGCACTACGCCTACTGCGGCGGCGACAGCGTCAAACTCATCGAGACGTACGGCGAACGCATCGGCTATCTGCACCTCAAGCAGGTCGACCCGGAGATCCTCGCGGAGGTGCGGGCCCAGGAGGTGCCGTTCGGGCCCGCGGTGGCGCGCGGCGTGATGTGCGAGCCGCCCGCCGGGGTGCCCGCACTCGGGCCCGTCCTCGACGCCGCCGGGAAGCTGGGCGTGGAGCTGTTCGCCATCGTGGAGCAGGACATGTACCCGTGCGACCCGGACAGGCCGCTGCCGGTCGCCCGCCGCACCCGCTCCTACCTGCGGTCGTGCGGCGCGTAGCAGCAGCCGCATTGCGTCTCTTCTGTCACAAACACTCCCGTCCTGTCACACATGTCTCGCGTACGCGGGGCTTGCGTCACAGGCGGTCGACAGTCAACCCCCGACGGTCACCCTGCGTCGTTGCACCGGGCACAGGCTGAGTGATCGCCAAGCGTCGCACCCAGTTCCCCCGTCGGCCTCTCCGGTCGCCCTGGGCGCGCGCAGGGAGGTGCCACCGATGACCGACCGCAGGCTCTGGTCGTACAAGGAGATCGCCGCGCACATTCGTGTGCAACCCGACACCGTCCGCTCCTACCGCAAGCACGGACTGCTGCCGGACCCCGACCACGTCGAGGGCGGCAAGCCCTACTGGTACGCGGACACCGTCCGGGCCTGGGTGGCCGCCCGGCCCGGCAACCGCGGCCGCAGAGACTGATCCCCCGACCGATCCCCCCGGGGCCGCGTCCGTCCGGCGCGGCCCCCCTCGTTGATTTCATACCCCCTAGGGGTATAGTCTCGGAGTGTGGAGGGAGGAGGTCACCGGGGCTCCCGGGACCGCCTCCAGCACGCTACGCCGCATTCGTACACATCCCTCCCCGAGGAGAACGACATGAGCGCCCAGACCGAGCTGCCGCAGGCCGGGTCCGAGACGACCGGGTCCTGCTGCTCCCCCAGCGGTTCCTGCCACTCCGACGCCGCCGAGGCGCCGCGGGGCGCCGTCACCACCGAGTACCAGGTGACGGGGATGACCTGCGGGCACTGCGAGGGCGCGGTGTCCGAGGAGATCTCGGCGATCCCGGGCGTCACCTCCGTCAAGGCCGTCGCCGCCACGGGCCGGGTCACCGTGGTCTCCGAAGCACCGCTCGACGAGGCCGCCGTGCGCGCCGCCGTCGACGAGGCGGGTTACGAGCTCGTCTCCACCGAGGCCTGAGCGGCCCGCCCGCGACGTCTGCCCGGCCCCGCGCCGGGTACCCCGGGCCCTGTGGTGTCGGCACCGACACCACAGGGCCCGCAGCCGTACCCCCACCCGGAAGCTGTACGAAAGAGTCATGACCGAAGTCGAACTCGCCGTCGGCGGGATGACCTGCGCCTCCTGCTCCTCGCGCATCGAGAAGAAGCTGAACCGCATGGAGGGCGTGACCGCCACGGTCAACCTCGCCACGGAGAAGGCGAAGGTCTCGTACGACGAGGGCGAAGGGGTCGCGGTCGACCAGCTGATCGCCCTGGTCGAGAAGCTGGGCTACACGGCCGAGGAGATCGTGCCGCCCCCGCCGGAGCCCGTCCCGCCCACCGGTGACGGTGCCCCGGCCCCCACCACCGCCGACATCACCGAGCCCGACACTCTGCGGCAGCGGCTGATCGTCTCCGCCGTCCTGTCCCTGCCCGTCGTCCTGCTCGCGATGGTGCCCGCCCTCCAGTTCGACCACTGGCAGTGGCTCTCGCTGACACTGGCGGCGCCCGTCGTCGTCTGGGGCGGCCTGCCCTTCCACCGGGCGGCGTTCACCAACCTGCGGCACGCGGCCGCGACCATGGACACCCTCGTCTCCGTCGGCACGCTCGCCGCCTTCGGCTGGTCGCTGTGGGCGCTGTTCGTCGGGGACGCCGGGATGCCAGGGATGCGGCACGGCTTCGACTTCACCGCCTCGCCCGGTGACGGCGCCTCCACGATCTACCTCGAAGTCGCCGCCGGGGTCGTCACGTTCATCCTGCTCGGCCGCTGGCTGGAGGCCCGCTCCAAGCGGAAGGCCGGCTCGGCGCTGCGGGCCCTGCTGGAGCTGGGCGCCAAGGACGTGGCGGTCCTTCGGGACGGCACGGAGGAGCGGGTGCCGGTCGGGCGCCTGGCCGTCGGTGACCACTTCGTCGTACGCCCCGGGGAGACCGTCGCCTCCGACGGCACCGTCGTCGAGGGCGCGTCCGCGATCGACGCCTCCCTGCTCACCGGCGAGTCGGTGCCGGTGGACGTGGGCGCGGGCGCCGCCGTGACCGGGGGCACCGTGAACGTCTCCGGGCGCCTCGTGGTGCGGGCGACGCGCGTCGGCTCGGACACCTCGCTCGCGCGGATGGCGCGGCTCGTCGAGGACGCGCAGACCGGCAAGGCCCGGGTGCAGCGGCTCGCCGACCGGATCGCCGGGATCTTCGTGCCGGCGGTGCTGCTCATCGCGATCGGCACGCTCGGCGGCTGGCTCGGCGCCACCGGCGACGTGACCGCCGCGTTCACCGCCGCCGTCGCCGTCCTGATCATCGCCTGCCCCTGCGCGCTCGGCCTCGCCACGCCGACGGCCCTGATGGTCGGCACCGGGCGCGGCGCCCAGCTCGGCATCCTCATCAAGGGCCCCGAGGTCCTGGAGTCCACCCGCCGCGTCGACACCGTGGTCCTCGACAAGACCGGCACGGTGACGACGGGCCGCATGGAGCTGACCGACGTGCACCTCGCCGGGGACACCCAGGAGCAGCTGCTGCTCCGGCTCGCGGGGGCTTTGGAGCACGCCTCGGAGCACCCGGTGGCCCGTGCCGTCGCGGCGGGCGCCGCCGACCGCCTGGGGGTCGCGGCCGGGGAGCTGCCGGCGCCGGAGCGGTTCGAGAACGTCGCCGGGTCCGGGGTGCGCGGCACGGTGGACGGGCACGAGGTGCTCGTCGGGCGGGAGCGGCTCCTCGCGGACGCGGGCGTGACGGGCCTGGAGGCGGTGGCCAAGCTGCGGGACGACGCGGAGGCCGCCGGGCGCACGGCGGTCCTGGTCGCCTGGGACGGGATGGCGCGCGGGGTCCTCGCGGTCGCGGACGCCCTGAAGGAGACCAGCCCGGAAGCGGTCCGCGAGCTGCGCGCGCTCGGTCTGAGGCCGGTGCTGCTGACCGGCGACAACAAGGCCGTCGCCGACACGGTCGCCCGCGCGGTGGGCATCGCGCCGGACGACGTCCACGCGGAGGTCCTGCCGCGGGAGAAGGTCGATGTCGTACGACGGCTACAGGGTGAGGGCAAGGTCGTGGCGATGGTCGGGGACGGCGTGAACGACGCGGCCGCGCTCGCCACCGCCGATCTGGGGCTCGCGATGGGCACCGGCACGGACGCGGCCATCGAGGCGAGCGACCTGACATTGGTGCGCGGGGACTTGCGGGTCGCGGCCGACGCCATCAGGCTCTCCCGAAAAACCCTCGCCACCATCAAGGGCAACCTCTTCTGGGCCTTCGGCTACAACGTGGCCGCGCTGCCGCTCGCGGCGGCCGGTCTGCTGAACCCGATGATCGCGGGCGCCGCGATGGCGTTCTCCTCGGTCTTCGTGGTCACCAACAGTCTCCGTCTGAGGACGTTCACATAACCCCTTCACAAGGTCGTTTCAGCATCCTCACGCCAGTCCCGAAATCCCCATATCTGGGTTCTTGCGCATGTACGGGACATATGCAAGAGACGCAGATCACAGTGATCCGAACGTAACCATTGAGGGGGGACGAGAGTCTAATGGGGCGATGCAGGAAGATGTCTTGGGGGACGTCTTCTGACATCAGGGGACATCTTGGGGGATGTTCCTGGATATTGCGTTGCCGGGGCACGTGCACCGGGGAGCTTTGAGCGGCCCTCCCGTACGTACGCGTCCCGGCAGACCGCAGGGCAGCCACAGACGCCCGGCCGGATCCCGTGGGGGGAATCCGCACCGGGAAAAAGGGAAGCGCCCCGACCGTCGACCCGTGGGGGGATCGGCGGCGGGGCGCTTTCCGCTTGTTCGCCCGGGGTCAGCGACCCTCGACCGGCACGAAGTCGCGCAGGACCTCGCCCGTGTAGATCTGGCGCGGGCGGCCGATGCGGGAACCCGGCTCCTTGATCATCTCGTGCCACTGGGCGATCCAGCCCGGCAGGCGGCCGAGGGCGAACAGGACCGTGAACATCTCGGTCGGGAAGCCCATCGCGCGGTAGATGAGGCCCGTGTAGAAGTCCACGTTCGGGTAGAGCTTGCGCTCGACGAAGTAGTCGTCGGCCAGCGCGTGCTCCTCCAGCTTCAGCGCGATGTCGAGCAGTTCGTCGGACTTGCCGAGCGCCGAGAGGACGTCGTGCGCCGCCGCCTTGATGATCTTCGCCCGGGGGTCGAAGTTCTTGTAGACGCGGTGCCCGAAGCCCATGAGCTTCACGCCGTCTTCCTTGTTCTTCACCTTGCGGATGAAGGTGTCGACGTCGCCGCCGGAGGCCTGGATGCCTTCCAGCATCTCCAGGACCGACTGGTTGGCGCCGCCGTGCAGCGGGCCCCACAGGGCCGAGATGCCGGCGGAGATCGAGGCGAACATGTTCGCCTGCGAGGAGCCGACCAGACGCACGGTGGACGTCGAACAGTTCTGCTCGTGGTCCGCGTGCAGGATCAGGAGCTTGTCGAGCGCGTTGACCACGACCGGGTCCAGCTCGTACTCGGCGGCGGGCACCGAGAAGGTCATGCGCAGGAAGTTCTCGACGTAGCCGAGGTCGTTGCGCGGGTAGACGACCGGGTGGCCCTGCGACTTCTTGTACGCGTAGGCCGCGATCGTCGGGAGCTTGGCGAGCAGGCGGATCGTCGAGAGGTGGCGCTGCTTCTCGTCGAAGGGGTTGTGGCTGTCCTGGTAGAACGTCGACAGCGCGCTGACCACGGACGACAGCATCGCCATCGGGTGGGCGTCGCGCGGGAAGCCGTCGTAGAACCGCTTGACGTCCTCGTGCAGCAGGGTGTGCTGCGTGATCTCGTTCTTGAAGGTGGCCAGCTCGTCGACCTTCGGCAGTTCGCCGTTGATCAGGAGGTACGCCACCTCGGTGAAGGTGGAGCGCTCGGCCAGCTGCTCGATCGGGTAGCCGCGGTACCGGAGGATGCCCTGTTCACCGTCGAGATAGGTGATGGCGGATTTATAGGCGGCGGTGTTGCCGTAGCCGCTGTCCAGGGTCACCAGACCGGTCTGGGCGCGGAGCTTCCCGATGTCGAAGCCCTTGTCGCCGACGGTCGACTCGATCACCGGGTAGGTGTATTCGTCGTCGCCGTACCGCAGTACTACACCGTTGTTAGCGTTCTCGCTCACGTCATCCCTCACCGACGTTGTGCCTCTTCTTCGAGGTGCCCTGACTGTCTCTACCATCCCCCATTTGGCCCTGGAGAGTGCACTCGGGGTCGACCATTGGGCCTATTGGCGGCACTCAGTGCCGCCAACCTGCTCATCCTGCCCCCTTCGCCCCGGTTCCGGAAGTGCTGTGTGAGGTTTCCTACTCGTTTGATCGATCAAAACTCTCCAGGGCCCGCTCCGCGACGGCCGGTGGGCCCCGAAAGCCTGAAATCCAGGGCCGTACAGCGCCTTCCCGCGGAGACCGTGCGCACTGCCTGTCCCAGAGCCTTGCGCGAACCGACGAGGACGACCAGCCTCTTGGCGCGTGTCACGGCGGTGTAGAGCAGATTCCGCTGAAGCATCATCCAGGCGCCGGTGGTGACCGGGATCACCACGGCCGGATACTCGCTGCCCTGGGAGCGGTGGATCGTCACGGCGTAGGCATGGGCGAGCTCGTCCAGTTCGTCGAAGTCGTACGGGACTTCCTCGTCCTCGTCGGTGCGGACGGTGAGCCGCTGCTCGTCGGTGTCGAGGGCGGTGACGACGCCCACCGTGCCGTTGAAGACGCCGTTCTGGCCCTTCTCGTAGTTGTTGCGGATCTGGGTGACCTTGTCGCCGACGCGGAAGACCCGGCCGCCGAACCGCTTCTCCGGCAGGTCGGGCCGGGCGGGGGTGATGGCCTGCTGGAGGAGGCCGTTCAGATTTCCCGCGCCGGCCGGGCCGCGGTGCATGGGGGCGAGCACCTGCACGTCGCGGCGCGGGTCCAGGCCGAACTTCTTCGGGATGCGGTGCGCGGCGACGTCCACCGTGACGCGGCCCGCGTCCTCGGTCTCCTCCTCGACGAAGAGGAAGAAGTCCTTCATGCCCTGGGTGATGGGCGGGACGCCGGAGTTGATCCGGTGGGCGTTGGTGACGACGCCCGACTCCTGGGCCTGCCGGAAGATGCGGGTGAGGCGGACGGCGGGGATCGGGCTCTCCGCACTGAGCATGTCCCGCAGCACCTCGCCCGCGCCGACGCTCGGCAACTGGTCCACGTCGCCCACGAAGAGCAGGTGGGCGCCGGGCGGCACGGCCTTCACCAGCTTGTTGGCGAGCAGCAGGTCGAGCATCGAGGCTTCGTCGACGACGACCAGATCGGCGTCGAGCGGCCGGTCCTTGTCGTACGCCGCGTCGCCGCCGGGCCGCAGTTCCAGCAGGCGGTGCACGGTGGACGCCTCGGCTCCGGTGAGCTCGGCGAGGCGCTTGGCGGCGCGGCCGGTGGGGGCGGCGAGGACGACCTTGGCCTTCTTGGCGCGGGCCAGCTCGACGACGGAGCGGACCGTGAAGGACTTGCCGCAGCCGGGGCCGCCGGTCAGGACGGCGACCTTATGGGTCAGCGCGAGCCGGACCGCCTCCTCCTGCTCGGGCGCGAGCTCGGCGCCGGTGCGGTCCGAGAGCCAGGCGAGGGCCTTGTCCCAGGCGACGTCCCGGAAGGCCGGCATGCGGTCGTCGGCGGTCTTCAGGAGCCGCAACAGCTGGCCTGCGAGGGAGAGTTCGGCACGGTGGAAGGGGACCAGGTAGACGGCGGCGATGTCGTCGCCCCCGTCCGGGTCGGGCAGGGACTCGCGGACGACGCCCTCCTCCTCCCCGGCCAGCTCGGCCAGGCAGTCGATGACGAGGCCCGTGTCGACCTGGAGCAGCTTCACCGCGTCCGCGATGAGGCGCTCCTCGGGCAGATAGCAGTTCCCCTGGTCGGTGGATTGCGAGAGCGCGTACTGAAGGCCGGCTTTGACGCGCTCCGGGCTGTCGTGCGGGATGCCGACGGACTGGGCGATGCGGTCGGCGGTGAGGAAACCGATGCCCCAGACGTCGGCGGCGAGGCGATAGGGCTCGTTCTTCACGACGGAGATCGACGCGTCGCCGTACTTCTTGTAGATGCGGACGGCGATGGAGGTGGAGACCCCGACGCCCTGGAGGAAGACCATGACCTCCTTGATGGCCTTCTGCTCCTCCCAGGCGGCGGCGATCATCTTCGTCCGCTTGGGTCCGAGCCCCGGCACCTCCACGAGCCGCTTCGGCTCCGACTCGATGATGTCGAGGGTGTCGACGCCGAAGTGGGTGGTGATCCGGTCGGCCATCACGGGTCCGATGCCCTTGATGAGGCCGGAGCCGAGATAGCGGCGGATGCCCTGGACGGTGGCGGGCAGCACCGTCGTGTAGTTCTCCACCGTGAACTGTTTTCCGTACTGCGGGTGGGAGCTCCAGCGGCCGTGCATCCGCAGCGACTCGCCGACCTGCGCGCCGAGCAGCGCGCCGACGACGGTGAGCAGGTCACCGGCGCCGCGGCCGGTGTCGACACGCGCGACCGTGTACCCGGTCTCCTCATTGGCGTACGTGATGCGCTCGAGGACCCCCTCGAGCACCGCCATCGCTGTAGCTGGACTCGACATGATCCGACGCTACCGCCCGGCACCGACAACGCGGCGCGCCTGTGGACAACTTCGAACCTGTGGACAACTTTGAAGGGGTCTGGCCCGAGGACCAGACCCCTTCGGTTTCCCCTCCCCTGTCAGAACCGTGCGATCCCCCCGGATCCCCCGGATCCCCCCAGATCCTGGAACCCCCCTCAGAGGTCCTGACTCCAAGTACGACACGCCTGGTGCCCGAAGGGTTGCACGGAGTGGCCCAGAAGTTTTTTTACGGGTTTCGTGCTGGGTTCCCAGGTGCTGCGGCAGGCCCTCGCTCACGGCTCACGCGTACGCGCGAAAGCGCTCCGCCGTCTCCCTCAGCACCTCGCTCCCGTCGCGCGCCCACAGTCCCTCGTTGAAGATCTCCACCTCGATCGGGCCGCGGTATCCGGCGGCGTCGACGAGGCCGCGGACGGCGCGGAAGTCGATGCTGCCGTCGCCCAGTTGCCCCCGGCCGAGCAGGACGCCCGCGGGCAACGGCGTGATCCAGTCCGCCAGCTGGAAGGCGTGCAGCCGGCCGCTCTCCCCCGCCCGCGCGATCTGCTCGGGCGCCCGGTCGTCCCACCACACGTGGTACGTGTCGACGACGACGCCCACCTGGTGCGCGGGGAAGCGTTCCGCGATGTCGAGTGCCTGGCCGAGGGTGGAGACCACGCAGCGGTCCGACGCGAACATCGGGTGCAGCGGCTCGATCGCGAGGCGCACGCCGCGCTCCTCGGCGTAGGGAGCGAGGACGGCGAGCGCGTCCGCGACCCGCTCGCGCGCGCCGGACAGGTCCTTGTCGCCGGGCGGCAGGCCGCCCGAGACCAGGACCAGCGTGTCCGTGCCGAGGGCCGCCGCCTCGTCGACGGCCGCGCGGTTGTCGTCGAGGGCACGCGCGCGTGCCACCTCTTCGACGTCCGTGAGGAAGCCGCCCCTGCACAGGCTCGTCACCGTCAGACCGGCGTCCCGCATGAGGCGGGCGGCGCGCTCGACCCCGTACTCCTGGACGGGCGCCCGCCACAGGCCGACCGCCCCGATGCCCTCTTTGCCGCAGCCCTCGGCGAGTTCGGGGAGCGACCACTGCTTGATGGTCTCCTGGTTCACGCTCAGCCGCGACAGCGGCACGGGGGCAGCGGCGGGGGCAGGGACAGGGGCGGGCTCGGGGGTCATTGTGGGACTCCGTGGACGGTGAGCAAGGAGCGCATGCGGGCGGCCGCGAGGGCCGGGTCGGGGAACAGGCCGAGGCCGTCGGCGAGTTCGTAGGCGCGGGCGAGGTGGGGCAGCGAGCGGGCCGACTGGAGGCCGCCGACCATGGTGAAGTGCGTCTGGTGTCCGGCCAGCCAGGCCAGCAGGACGACACCGGTCTTGTAGTAGCGGGTGGGGGCCTGGAAGAGGTGGCGGGACAGCTCGACGGTGGGGTCGAGGAGGGCGCGGAAGCGCTGCGCGTCGCCGGTGTCGAGGGCGCGCACGGCCTCCGCGGCGACCGGGCCCAGCGGGTCGAAGATGCCGAGCAGGGCGTGGCTGAAGCCGTGGTCGTCGCCCGCGATCAGCTCGGGGAAGTGGAAGTCGTCGCCGGTGTAGCAGCGGACGCCGTCGGGCAGGCGGCGGCGCAGGGCGATCTCGCGGTCGGCGTCCAGGAGGGAGACCTTGATGCCGTCGACCTTGCCGGGGTGGGCGGCGATCACCTCCAGGAAGGTGTCCGTGGCCGTGTCGAGGTCGGCCGATCCCCAGTAGCCCGCAAGAGCGGGGTCGAACATGGGGCCGAGCCAGTGCAGGATCACCGGCTCGCCGGCCTGGCGCAGGAGATGGCCGTACGTCTCCAGATAGTCGTCCGGTGACGTGGCCGCGGCGGCGAGGGCGCGGGACGCCATGAGGATCGGCTGGGCGCCGACCGACTCGACGAGGGCGAGCTGTTCCTCGTACGCGTCCCTGACCTGGGGAAGGCTTGCGAGGTGCGTGGGCAGGGCGAGTTGGTCGGTGCCCGCTCCGCACGCGATCCGCCCGCCGACCGCCTTGGCCTCGGCGGCCGAGCGGCGGATCAGCTCGGCCGCGCCCGCCCAGTCCAGGCCCATGCCGCGCTGGGCGGTGTCCATGGCCTCGGCGACGCCCAGGCCGTGCGCCCACAGGTGGCGGCGGAAGGCGAGGGTGGCGTCCCAGTCGACGGCGGCGGGGCCCTCGGGCGGCACGTCCGCCAAGGGGTCGGCGACCACGTGGGCGGCCGAGAAGACGGTGCGGGAGGTGAGCGGGGGCCCGCCGGTCGCCCAGCGCGGCGGCGCCTCGCGCGGGGTGTACGCGCGCGTGCCGCCTCCCGCGGCCGGCAGCAGCACCTGGAGGGGCCGGGTCACAGCGCGATCTCCGGGACGTCGACGCGGCGGCCCTCGGCGGCGGACTTCAGGCCCAGTTCGGCGAGTTGCACGCCGCGCGCGCCCGCGAGGAGGTCCCAGTGGTAGGGCGCGTCGGCGTAGACGTGCCTGAGGAAGAGCTCCCACTGCGCCTTGAAGCCGTTGTCGAACCCGTCGGGCTGGTTGTCCGGCACCTCCTGCCACTGGTCGCGGAAGGAGTGGGTGGCGGGCAGGTCCGGGTTCCAGACGGGCTTCGGCGTCGCACTGCGGTGCTGTACGCGGCAGTTGCGCAGCCCGGCGACCGCCGACCCCTCCGTCCCGTCGACCTGGAACTCGACGAGCTCGTCGCGGTTGACGCGCACCGCCCAGGAGGAGTTGATCTGCGCGACGGTGCCGCCGTCCAGCTCGAAGATGCCGTACGCGGCGTCGTCGGCGGTGGCGTCGTAGGGCTTGTCGCGCTCGTCCCAGCGCTGCGGGATGTGCGTGGCGGTGAGCGCCTGGACGGTGCGTACGCGGCCGAACAGCTCGTGCAGGACGTACTCCCAGTGCGGGAACATGTCGACGACGATGCCGCCGCCGTCCTCGGCGCGGTAGTTCCAGGAGGGGCGCTGGGCGGGCTGCCAGTCCCCTTCGAAGACCCAGTACCCGAACTCGCCCCGCACGGACAGGATCCGGCCGAAGAAGCCCCCGTCGACGAGCCGCTTCAGCTTCAGCAGACCCGGCAGAAAGAGCTTGTCCTGGACGACGCCGTGCTTGATGCCGGCGCCCTCGGCGAGCCGGGCGAGCCCGAGGGCGGCGTCGAGCCCGGTGGCGGTCGGCTTCTCGGTGTAGATGTGCTTGCCTGCGGCGATGGCCCGCTTGATGGCGTCCTCGCGCGCGGAGGTGACCTGCGCGTCGAAGTAGATGTCGACGGTCGGGTCGGCGAGGACGGCGTCCAGGTCGGTCGAGCAGTGCTCCAGGCCGTGCCGGTCGGCGAGGGCGCGCAGCGCGTGCTCCCTGCGGCCGACGAGGACGGGCTCGGGCCACAGCACGGTGCCGTCGCCCAGGTCGAGGCCGCCCTGTTCGCGGAGGGCGAGGATCGAACGGACCAGGTGCTGGCGGTGGCCCATGCGTCCGGTGACGCCGTTCATGGCGATGCGCACCGTCTTGCGTGTCACGGGAGTCCCTCCATGGGAGCGAGCGTAGCAAGCGCTTTCTATCCGGGGGCAAGCTAGCCTGCCGGACAAGCTTCGGACAAGGGGTCCGGTCGGGAGCAGCGACCGGGCGAGGACAAACGGGTGACCTGGGGCGGGTGCGGGCCGGGTGACCGGAGAGGTACGTGATGGGCAACCGGAGGAGTACGACGTGACCGTGACCCTGGCGGACGTGGCGGCCCGCGCGCAGGTGTCGCCCGCCACCGTCTCCCGCGTGCTGAACGGCAACTATCCCGTGGCGGCCGCCACCCGCGAACGCGTCCTGCGCGCCGTGGACGACCTCGACTACGTCCTGAACGGTCCCGCGAGCGCGCTCGCCGCGGCCACCTCCGACCTGGTCGGCATCCTCGTCAACGACATCGCCGACCCCTTCTTCGGGATCATGGCGAGCGCGGTGCAGTCCGAGATCGGCGGGCCCGGCGGCCGTGCGGGCGGGGAGCGCATGGCCGTCGTCTGCAACACCGGCGGCTCTCCGGAGCGCGAACTCACCTACCTCACACTCCTTCAGCGCCAGCGCGCCGCCGCGGTGATCCTCACGGGTGGGGCGATCGAGGACGCCGAGCACGCCGCCGCGACCGCCGGGAAGCTGCGGCGCCTCGCGGAGGCGGGCACGCGGGTGGTGCTGTGCGGCCGGCCGCCGTCGCCGGAGGCCGACGCGGTGGCGCTCACCTTCGACAACCGGGGCGGGGCCCAGCAGCTGACGGAGCATCTGCTGAGCCTCGGGCACCGCCGTATCGGGTACATCGCGGGTCCGGAGGAGCGCACGACCACCCGGCACCGCCTGGAGGGCCACCGCGCCGCCCTCGCCGCGCGCGGCATCGCGGACGACCCGGCGCTGACGGTCCACGGCCCGTACGACCGCCGCTCCGGCTACGACGCCACCGACGAACTCCTGCGCCGCGCCCCCGACCTGACGGCCGTCGTCGCCGCCAACGACACGGTGGCGCTCGGCGCGTGCGCGGCCCTGCGCGACAAGGGTCTGCGCATCCCGGACGACGTGTCGGTGGCGGGCTTCGACGACCTCCCCTTCAGCATCGACGCCGTCCCCGCCCTGACGACGGTCCGCCTCCCCCTCCACGAGGCGGGCGCCCGCGCCGGCCGCATCGCCATGAGCAAGGAGAAGCCCCCGCCGGGCGGGGTGGCGACGGTGCACGGGGAGCTGATGGTGCGGGGGTCCACGGCGGGGCCGCGGTAGGGGGCGGGGCGTGGCCTGGGAGCGACGGGGCGGTACGCCGGGGTCGCTCAGACCAGTCGTCCCAGCACCGCCACCCCCTCCGTGATCTCCGCGGTGCCTGTTGCCGCGTAGCCGAGGACCAGGCCGGGGGGCTGAGGGCGTTGGGTGTGCCAGGACAAGGGGTGGACCTTGACTCCGTGGGTGAGGGCCGCCGTGGCCAGCTCCGTGTCGGAGAGCTTGCCGTGGGGGCCGCCGCGCGCCTCCGCGCCGAACGTGATCATCAGGTGCAGGCCCGCCGCGGCGCCGTGCACCACCGCCCCCGGCAGGTGTTCCCGGATCGCCGCGATCATCGCGTCCCTGCGCCTGCGGTGGTGTCTGCGGATGAGGCGCAGGTGGCGTTCGAGGTCGCCGGAGTCCATGAGGTGGGCGAGAACCAGTTGGGGCAGTGCCGGGCTGCCGAGGTCGATGAGGCGTTTGGCGTCCACGAGCGCCTCCCGGTACGCGGACGGGGCCAGCAGCCAGCCCAGGCGCAGGGCGGGCGCGAGGAGCTTGGAGACGCTGCCCGCGTAGCAGACGTGCCCGGGGAGCAGGGCGCGCAGGGCGGGGACGGCGGGCCGGTCGTAGCGGTGCTCGGCGTCGTAGTCGTCCTCGATGACGAGGCCGCCGGCGCGGGCCCAGTCCATCAGCTCGCGCCGCCGTTCACCGCCGAGGACGACTCCGGTGGGGAACTGGTGGGCGGGCGTGAGCAGTACGGCAGGGGCCCCCGTGGCGCGCAGCGCGTCGACGCGGATGCCGTGGGCGTCGACCGGGACGGGCGGGGTGTCGAGCGGCCGCAGGTGCTGGCGTACGCCGAGTGAACCCGGCTCCTCCACGGCCACACCGGTGATCCCGTCGGCGCGCAGGACGTCGACGAGCAGCCGCAGCGCCTGGGCCGTGCCGTTGACGATCAGCACGTCGTCCGGGTCGGCGAGGATTCCGCGGTTGCGGGAGAACCAGTGCGCGACGGCGCCGCGCAGGGCGGGGGTGCCGCGCGGGTCGCCGCATCCGAAGTCCGCGGGCGAGAGCCCGGCGAGCACGCGGCGCTCGGCGCGCAGCCAGGCCGCGCGCGGGAAGGCGGCGAGGTCGGGGAGGCCGGGTGACAGGTCGATGCGGGCGGGCGCGGAGCGGATGGCGTCGAAGACGCCGAGGTCGGGCGGGGCCGTGAAGAGGGTCCCGGCCGGGTCGCCGACCGCTTTCCGCCCGGGAGCGGCCGGTCGTGCCGGTGCGGGCGATCGTCCCGGTGTGGGCGGTCGTCCCGGTGCGGGTGGTCGTCCCGGTGCGGGCGGTCGTCCGAGTGCGGGCGGTCGTCCGAGTGCCGTCCCCGACGGGTGCGGTACGGCGACGACCACCGTGCCGCCCCGGCCGCGCCCGGCGACGTGGCCGTCCTCGGTGAGGCGCCGGTAGGCCTCGGTGACGACGCCGCGGGACACGCGCAGGTCGGCGGCGAGGGTGCGGGTGGCGGGGAGCCTGCTGCCGACGGCGAGGCGGCCGTCGGCGATCGCGCTCCTGATCTGCCGCGCCAGCCAGTCGGAGAGCCCGCCCCTGGGGGCGTCGCCGGTGTCGAGCTGGAGGAAGTCGACGGCTCCGGTCGCACTTATGGACCTGTGAGAAGGAGATCCAATGGACCTGTTCATGGAGCCATTGTGGCGGGAGGGTCGGGGCATGGAATTTCTGCTCACCTCCCTGGTCGTCTGCGTGACGCCGGGCACCGGCGTCCTGTTCACCGTCGCGGCCGGTCTCTCGCGCGGCACCCGCGCCGCGGTGGTCGCGGCCGTCGGCTGCACGCTGGGGGTCGTCCCGCACATGGTGGCGGCGATCACCGGCCTCGCGGCGCTCATGAACACCAGCGCCGTCGCCTTCCAGACGCTCAAGTACCTCGGTGTGGCCTATCTGCTGTACATGGCGTGGAGCACGCTGCGGGACAAGAGCGAGCTCACCGCGGAGCGGGAGAGCGAGCCGCGCTCGGCGGGCCGCACGATCCTGACGGGCGTACTGATCAACATCCTCAACCCGAAGCTGACGCTGTTCTTCTTCGCGTTCCTGCCCCAGTTCGTGAGCACCGACGAGCCGCACGCCGCCCTGCGCATGACGGAGCTCAGCGCCTACTTCATGCTGATCACGTTCCTCGTCTTCGCGGCATACGGCCGCTTCGCCGCCGCCATGCGCAACCACGTCATCTCCCGCCCCCACGTGGTGACCTGGCTCCGCCGCACCTTCGCCGCGGCGTTCGCGGCGCTGGGGGCACGGTTGGCGTTCCTGTGAGGCGGCCCCACACATTCGGCCGAGCCGGGGTTCCCAGCCGCGGCACTCCGGCGTACCGTTGACTCAGTCAAAGGTGACCCGGAGTGATCCGTATGACGAAGCCTCCTCAAGTAGCCCCGGTGCGCGCGGTGGCGCGTGCTCCCATTCATGAGATGCGTGCCTTCAACCGGTTCTATACGAACCTCATCGGCGCGCTGGACTACAGCCGCCATCTGTACGTCCCGTACACCCTCACCGAGTCCCGTGTCCTGTACGAGCTGGCGCACGCGACGCGTACCGACGCGGCCGATCTGCGGGCCGAACTCTCCCTCGACGCCGGGTACTTGAGTCGGCTCCTGGCCAAGTTCGAGCGGGACGGTCTCGTCGAGCGGGCGCCCTCGGCGGCCGATCCGCGGCGGCAGCGCATCACGCTCACCGCCCGTGGGCGCGACGCCGCCGAGCTGCTCGACGAGCGGTCGCGGGAATCGGTCGGCTCGCTGCTCGCCGAGGTGCCCGCCGCGGACCGGGTCCGGCTCGCGGCGGCCATGCGCACGGTGCGGGAGATCCTCGGGGGCGGCCGCGGGCGGCCCCGCCGCCGCGGGCAGCGGGCGGACGTCGTACTCAGGCAGCCGGGGCCCGGCGACCTCGGGTGGATCGTGCAGCGCAACGCCACGGTGTACGCGGCGGAGTTCGGTTGGAACGCGGAGTACGAAGGCCTCGTCGCCCGCATCGTCGCCGACTTCGCCGAGGACCACGACCCCCACTTGGAGCGCGTGTGGATCGCCGAGCTCGACGGGCGGCCCGTGGGGTGCGTGATGTGCGTACGGGACGAGGCGCCGGGGACGGCCCGGCTGCGTCTCCTGCTCGTCGAGCCCGACGCGCGGGGCCTCGGCATCGGGGATCAACTCGTCGCGGCTTGCGTCGAGTTCGCGCGTGAGGCCGGGTATCGCGAGCTGACCCTGTGGACCAACGATGTGCTCGCGGCGGCCCGCGGGATCTATCAGCGCCACGGCTTCGTCCTCGTGTCCGAGAAGCCGCACCGCTCCTTCGGCGTCGACCTCGTGGGACAGGACTGGCGGCTTCCGCTGCACGGAGGGCCCGCGTGAGCGCCGCGCCGCGGCGGGGTTGACCACACCCGTACGCCGCCTACTGTCAGGACCATGAAATTCGCCTTCTCCACCCTCGGCGTCCCGGGCCTGCCCGTCCCCGACGTGCTGCGGCTCGCCACGGACCACGGCTACCAGGGCGTCGAGCTCCGCGCACACCCCGAGGAACCGGTGCACCCGGGGCTCGGCCTCGTCGAACGGGCCGACGTGGCCGCCGAGTTCAAGGCGGCCGGCGTCGAGATCCTCGGCATCGCCGGGTACGCGCGCGTGGCGGCGCCCGGCGAGGACGGCCCCGTCCTCGACGAGATACGGTCCCTCGTCGACCTCGCCCGCGACCTGGGCGCCCCCTTCATCCGCGTCTTCCCCGGCGGCGGCACCGAACAGAGCGCGGCGGAGGCCGACGCGACGGCCGCGCGGCGGCTCGGCACCGCCGCCCGGCACGCCGCCGACGCGGGCGTGCGCATCCTCATGGAGACCCACGACTCGCACCGCACCGGCGCCGACGCCACCCGTGTCCTCGGCACCGTCGGGCACCGCCAGGTCGGCGCCCTGTGGGACGTGATGCACACCTGGCTCGGCGGCGAGTCCGTCACCGACACCTTCGCCGCGCTCTCCCCCTACCTCGGCTACGTCCAGGTGAAGGACATCGCGTCCGCGGAGGACAAGACGCCACTGGCGCTCGGCGCCGGCACGCTGCCGATCGCCGAGTGCGTGGAGACGCTCACCGCGGAGAACTGGGAGGGGTGGCTGTGCTGGGAGTACGAGAAGCGCTGGTACGAAGCGGCGGCACCGCTGCCGCAGTTGCTCGGTCCGGGCCGTGAGCTCCTGTCACGGCTGGTGTCCCGGTCCGCCTGACCACACCGGCACCGGCACCGCCCCCGCCCCCGCCCGCCCCCGCGAACGAGGTGAGCGCGACCCCGCCCACCAGCAGCGCCGCCGCGCACCACCGCAGACCGCTCACCGACTCGCCCAGGACCAGGGCGGCCGACGACATCCCGAAGACCGGCACGAGCAGGGAGAACGGGGCGACCGTGGAGGCGGGGTGGCGCCGCAGCAGGTACCCCCAGGCGCCGAAGCCGAAGACCGTGGTGACCCAGGCGACGTAGACGATGATGCCCGCGCCCGACCAGTCGAGGGAACGCAGCGCGTCGAGGTCCCTGGACGGCCCCTCGAAGAGCAGGGAGAGCGCGAGCAGCGGCAGCACCGGAACCGTGCTCACCCACACCATGAAGTTCAGGGCGTCCGGCGGGGCCGCCCTGCGGGTGAGGATGTTGGAGACGCCCCAGCAGGCCGCGGCGCCCACCAGCAGCGCGAAGGCGGTGAGCGGACCGGTCCCGCCCTCGTCGACGCCCGCGACCGCGATCCCCGCGAGGGCGACGGCCATGCCCACCACCCGTACCCTGCCGGGCCGTTCGCCCAGCAGCACGAAGGCGAACAGGGCGGTGAACACGGCCTGGACCTGGAGCACCAGCGAGGAGAGACCGGCGGGCATCCCGGCGTCCATCCCGATGAAGAGCAGCCCGAACTTGGCCACGCCGAGCACGAGGCCCACCCCGATCACCTGCTTCCACGCCACCTTCGGCCACCCCACGAAGAAGACGGCGGGCAGCGCCGCCACGAGGAAGCGCAGGGCGGAGAAGAGCAGCGGCGGGAAGTGGCCGAGCCCCACCTCGATCACCACGAAGTTGACGCCCCAGACGGCGGCAACGAGGACAGCCAGACAGACATGTGCAGGTCGCATGCGTCGAGGATCACCGCTCCGACCGTGTAGGACCAGCGCGGATCTCTGCATGATTGGATGAAGCAACGCTTACGAATCGCCGCTTATGAATTGCCGCTGACGAATGGGGACCCCGTGCTCGATCTCGCCCGGCTCCGCGCGCTGCACGCCGTCTCCGTGCACGGCACGGTGGGTGCGGCCGCGACCGCGCTCGGCTATACGCCGTCCGCGGTCTCCCAGCAGATAGCCAAGCTGGAGCGGGAGACCCGCACGACGCTCCTGGAGCGCCGCGGCAGAGGCGTCGCCCTCACCGAGGAAGCGCTGCATCTCGCCGAGACGGCGCGCCAGTTGATGGCCATCGTCGAACGCGCCGAGACCGAGCTGGAGGAGCGGCGCGGGGTGCCCGCGGGGCGCCTCACCATCGCCGCGTTCGCCTCGGCGGCGCGGGGGCTCCTGCCGTCCGTCCTCGCCGACCTGGCGCGCAGGCACCCCGCCCTGGACGCCCGTATGACGGAGATCGACCCGCACCTGTCCGTCGACCTCGTCGCCAAGGGCGCCATCGACGTGGCCGTCGTCCACGACTGGGACATCGCGCCGCTGCCGACGCCGCCCGGTGTCGAACAGGCGGTCATCGGCGACGACTTCTGCGACCTCGTGGTCCCCGAGGGGCACCGGCTCGCGGGCCGCGCGTCCGTACGCCGCACGGAGCTGAAGGCGGAACGCTGGATCACGCAGCCTCCGGGGCTCGTCTGCCACGAGTGGCTGATCCGCACGCTCCGCGAGGCCGGGTGCGAGCCCGACATCGCCCACCAGGCCGAGGAGAACCCGACGCTGGTCGCGCTCGTCGCCGCGGGGCTCGGCATCGCGCTCATCCCGCGCCTCGGCCGCGGCCCCGTCCCGCCCGGCGCGGTCACGGTCTCCCTCGACCCGGTCCCCGTCCGCCGCCTCTACGCCCTGTGGCGCACGGGAGCCTCCCGCCGCCCCGCCATAGCCGAGACAGTCCAGGCCCTCCAGTCCCACTGGCCGTCCTGACCCGCCCCGCGCTCCCCTCCGGCCCCAACTTCCGTAATTACCACGCCGATTGGGAACCCTCCGCGTGTCCCGCCCGTCCAACCGGCACGCTGCCGGTGAGTCTCCGCGAGGCGGTGTCGGCATCGCTGCTGGCTGCGAACGCTGACCACCCTCTCCGCCGCCCGCGGCCGGCAGCTCGCCGTCACCGGTGCGCCCCCCTTCACAGCGCCGGTGACGGCCCCGTGCTCCTCCCGCGCTCCTCCCTTGACCGGCAGAAATCTTCGGGATATCCGTAGCTCCTGAAAGTTTCCTCCGAACCGCAGGAGCCCACGTGCAGCAGCCCGACGGCAGCGACAGCCACAGCGACGGCCACAGCGACCGCGGGCTCCGCGCACTCGTCGGCTCCATGTCCCTGGAGGACAAGGTCGGCCAGCTCTTCGTGATGCACGTGTACGGCCACAGCGCGACCGACCCCGACCGGGCCGACGTCGACACGAACCTCCGGGAGCTCGGCGTGCGCGACGCCGCCGAGCTGATCGCCCGCTACCGCCTCGGCGGCATCATCTACTTCGGCTGGGCCAACAACACCCGCGACCCCCACCAGATCGCCGAGCTCTCCCGGGGGATCCAGCGGGCCTCACCCGCCGTCCCCGTCCTCATCTCCGTCGACCAGGAGCACGGTGTCGTCGCCCGCGTCGGCGCCCCCGCCACCCTGCTCCCCGGCGCCATGGCCCTCGGCGCGTCCGGCTCCCACGAGCACGCCCGCGAGGCCGCCCGCATCGCCGGCGCCGAGCTGCGCGCCCTCGGCATCCGCCAGGACCACGCCCCGGACGCCGACGTGAACGTGAACCCCGCCAACCCGGTCATCGGCGTCCGCTCCTTCGGCGCCGACCCCGACGCCGTCGCCGGCTTCGTGACCGCGCAGATCGAGGGCTATCAGAGCGCCGGCATCGCCACCGCCGCCAAGCACTTCCCCGGGCACGGCGACACGACGGACGACAGCCACACCGAGCTCCCGCACATCCACCACACCCGCGAGGAGTGGGAACGCCACGACGCGCCGCCCTTCCGCGCCGCGATCGCCGCGGGCGTCGACTCCGTCATGACCGCGCACATCGTGGTGCCCGCCCTCGACCCGTCGGGCGACCCGGCGACGCTCTCCCACCCGATCCTGACCGGCGTCCTGCGTGAGGAGCTCGGCTTCGACGGCGTCATCGCCACGGACTCGCTCGCGATGCGCGGCGTCCGTACGAAGTACGGCGACGACCGCGTGGCCGTCCTCGCCCTCAAGGCGGGCGCCGACCAGCTCCTGAACCCGCCGCGCCCGGACGTCGCGTGGCACGCCGTCATCGACGCGGTCAGGAGCGGCGAGCTCACGGAGGACCGCATCGACGAATCGGTCCTGCGCGTCCTGCGCATGAAGGCGAAAGTGGGCCTCCTGAGCGACGAGGACCCCGCTCCCGCGCCCGTCACCGTCGCGCCCCCCGCCGTCGGCACCCCCGCCCACCTCGCCGCGGCCGACCGCATCGCCGAAGCCACCACGACCCTCCTGGTCAACACCGACGGGCTCCTCCCCCTGTCCCCCGCCACCCACCCCAACATCCTGGTGGTCGGCGCCGACCCCCGTTCCCCGTCCGGGACCACGGGCCCGCCGACCGCGGTCCTCGCGGACACCCTCGACGCCCTGGGCTTCCGGGCCACGGCCCTGCCCACCGGCACCGCCCCCGACGAGGCAACGATCGAGAAGGCCGTGGCGGCGGCGCAGGGAGGCCAGGACACCGTCCTCGTGACGACGTACAACATCACCACGCACGCCACCACGAGGGACAACACCCAGGCGGCGAACACCACCCTGAACACCACCCACGCCCAAGCCCAGGCCCAAGGCCAGCCCCAGGCTCACGTCCACCGGGCCACCGACCACCCCGACGACACGAGCCAGGCCACCCTCGTCGCGGCGCTCAAGGCCACCGGCCTCCCCGTCATCACCCTCGCGATCCGCAACCCGTACGACATCGCCCACCTGCCCCCCGTCGACGCCGCCCTCGCCTCGTACTCCTGGACCGACGTCGAACTGCGCGCCGCCGCACGCGTCATCGCGGGCCGGGTCGCGCCCCGGGGCCGGCTGCCCGTGCCGGTGCGGCGGGCGGACGACCCGGCGCAGGTGCTGTACCCGATCGGGTACGGCCTGACGTACTGAGCCGTACGCCGCTCCGCCCGCGCGCCACCCCCAAGCGGCCGAAAGCCGCCCGCGTGCCTGGTGTGCGCCCGCTCCGGCGGGCCACGCTGAGGTGCGCGCACCGGGGGGATGGCCATGGTTGCCTGCGTCCGCACACTGCTGCCCGCCGTCACGGCGGCGCTGACCGCGCTGGCCGTCCTGACCGCGCCGGCCGTCCTGACCGGCTGCCAGAAACCGGGCGGCTCCGCCCCGGACGCCACCACCTCCCGCCCCGCCGGCCCCACCCCCACCGACACCGTGTTCCTCGCCATGGACGAGTGCAGTTCACGGTCACGGGGCCGCGAGGCGTCCACGGAGGTCCCGTGCGGCAGTGAACGGGCGGTCGCGCGGGTCGTCGCGCGCTACGACGGCACGGTCCGGCAGGGCCCCGCGTGCCCGCCGCACACGGACTTCGTGCTGCACATCAGCGAGAGCAGGCCCGCCGTCGACGAGGACGGCGACGGCGAGATCCCGCAGGGCTACGCCTGCATGCGGAACCTGGAGCCACCGCATCCCGGCGACCCCGGTGGCGGCGGAGGACCGCGGACCGTCGTCGGGGACTGCGTGTACGGCGCGGGGCGCGGGGAGGTGCGCGAGACGGCCTGCGACGGCTCGGGCGAGCGGCACCCGGAGTACCGCGTGACGGCGGCGGTGAGGGACCGCGCCGCGTGCCCCGCCGCCACCCGGCTCTACGTGACCCTGGACGGGAAGCGGCCCGTGGGCTGCGCGGTACGGCTGTAGGGGCCGACGCACCGCGTCGGCCCCCGGAAAGCGCGAAAGCGCCGGCCGTCCTACGGCCGCAGCGTCCGCTCCTCCCGCACGTCGCGCCGGTCGAGCTTCTTGTCGTACGCGGCGAGCGGCTTGCCGGAGTCGGACGGCACCCCGGCCCACGTCTGGATCCGCTGCGTGGCCTTCGCCTTCTCGTCGGCGACCAGCTGCGCCACGGTCGCCCCGTGGTTGGCGCCGGGCGCCGTGAAGACGTGACTGTCGTGCTCGGCGCCGCGCGCGGGACGGAACTGCTCGGCGCCGTACGGGTCGTACTCGCCGTAGACGTACATCATCCGGTGCGCGTTGTGCCGCACCCAGCGGTCGATGTCCCGCATCGCGTGCGGCTTGAACTTCATCGGGATCTCGCGCGGCACGAAGTTCCGCGGCGGCTGGTAGCCGTACCGGCTCAGGTCGCCGAGCCAGGGCTGCTTGATGGTGGGGGCGCCGAGCTCGGTGCCCGCCTGGTAGTAGTACGGCGTGTAGGGGGCGAGGCCCTGGTCGGTGTAGGAGGACCAGCCGCCCACCGAGTCGACGTAGTCGAAGAGGGCCTGGTCGGTCATGGTGGCCGCGTCCGGGATCCTGCCGCAGGCGGTGGCGGCGGGCTGGTACTGCCAGAAGCCCCAGACGAGGTCCATGACGACGGCTTCGAAGGCCTTGTCCAGCGTGCCGACGGTCTTGAAGGTGTAGCCCTCCGCCCCGGCGTAGGCCGCGAGCTTCGCCGAGAGCGGTTCCCTGCGCACCAGCGCCTCGCGCTGCACGGCCTGGATCCGGTCGCGGCACTCCTTGGTGCCGACGCCCGCGAGGAACTCGTCGTAGGCCGAGTCCTCCTTGTCGACGACGTCATTGGGGGCCACGTAGGAGACGATGCCCGCCATGTCGCGCGGATAGAAGCGCTCGTAGTACGTGGCGGTCATGCCGCCCTTGGAGACGCCGGTGGCCAGCCACTTCTTGCCGTAGATCGGCTTGAGCGCCCGGTAGATGCGGTGCTGGTCGGTGGCGGCCTGCCAGATGTCGAGCTTGGACCAGTCGGCGGGGTCGGGGCGCGACGGCGTGAAGAATCGATACTCCATGGAGACCTGGTTGCCGTCGACGATCTGCGTCGGCTCGCGGCGGCCGGGGTTCGTGGAGACGCTGTAGCCGCTGGTGTAGTAGACCGTGGGGCGGCTGGTGTCCTTGTGCAGCACGGTGAGGCGCTGCTTGAAGGTGCCCTTGGAGGGGTGCCGGTGGTCGACCGGCTGGGTGTAGTTGAGGACGAAGAAGCGGTAGCCGGGATACGGCTTCTCCTCGATCAGGCTCATGCCGGGTATGGCGAGCAGCCTGTCCTTGATGTCCGTGGCATCTGTAGCGTCTGTGGTGTCGGTGGTGACCGTTTCCGCGGCTGTGGCCGCCCCGGTCGTCGTCGCTCCGGCCGCGCCCGCCGTGCCTATCAGCACCACGAGCGACAGCACCCATCTGAGCGTCTTGCGCATGCACCCTCCCCTGTCGACACAGCGATGCCCCGGAACCTAACGAAGCAACTGGGTCCACACCAGAGGGAGTTGCACTCCGTCCAAGGGGATCAGCAGAGAATCCAGCCCGAACTGACCCCGTGCCCGCCGATCTTCCCCTTCACCCACACGCAGCGGTGACCCGCGTGGACCGTCACCGGGCCCGCGTGGTGGGAGTAGCGGCCCTTGTCGCGGGCGGGCCTGCTGCCGCGGGCCTGGACGCTGACGGACATCGTCTTGCGGGCGCCCGTGTGCTTGGCGAAGGCCACGGCGCAGACGTAGCCGCGGGTCTTGAAGACGTCGACCCGGCCGGTGCTGAAGGGGAGCGTGCGCACCTTGCGTCCCGCGCAGAGACCGGTGACGGCCTGTGCGGAGGCGGTGCCGGGGCCCGCGAGGGCGAGCAGGACGGCGGCGGCGAGCACGGCGGTGCCGAGCGTCAGCCGCCGTCGTATCCGGCCACTGCTCCGCTCACTGCTCACGGTTGCCCCTCCCGCCACTCCTGCCTCAGCGTACTGGTGTACGGACGCACCCCGGGCCCCTCGCGGTTGCGGGGGAACCGCACCTTTTCCCGCGCTGCCGCGTGCGCCGCCCGTCTCAGGCCGCTTCGACCGGCTCCCCCACGAACGTCCGCCACAGCCGCGCGTACCGCCCGTCCAGCGCGAGGAGCTCCTCGTGCGTGCCGTCCTCCGCGACCCGGCCGTGGTCCATGACGACGACCCGGTCGGCGCGGGCCGCCGTGGTCAGCCGGTGGGCGACGACGAGTGTCGTGCGCCTTCCGGCGATGCGGTCCGTGGCCTGGTTGACCTGCGCCTCCGTGACGAGGTCGAGGGCGGCCGTCGCCTCGTCGAGGAGCAGGATGTCGGGGTCGACCAGTTCGGCGCGGGCCAGCGCGATGAGCTGGCGCTGCCCCGCGGAGAGGTTGCGGCCCCGCTCGTTCACCTCGTGCAGGTAGCCGCCCTCCAGGGTGGCGATCATGTCGTGCGCGCCGACCGCGCGGGCGGCCGCCTCGACCTCGGCGTCGGTGGCGTCCGGGCGGCCGTAGGCGATGGCGTCGCGGACCGTCCCGGCGAAGAGGTACGCCTCCTGCGGCACGACACCGAGGCGGTGGCGGTACGAGGTGAGGTCGAGGGAGCGCAGGTCCGTGCCGTCGACCGTGACGCGCCCGCCGGTGGGGTCGTAGAAGCGGGCGACGAGCTTCACGAGCGTCGACTTGCCCGCGCCGGTCTCGCCGACGAAGGCGACGGTCTGGCCCGCGGGGATGCGCAGGCGTACGCCGCTGAGCGCCTCCTCGGGGTCGCCGTCGCCGGTGGCCGCGTACGCGAAGTCGACGTCCTCGAAGGCGATCTCGCCGCGCAGCGACAGCACCTCCATCGGCTCCCGCGCGGCCTTCGTCGACGTCGGCTCCTGGAGCAGTTCCTGGATGCGGCCCAGCGAGACGGACGCCTGCTGGTAGCCGTCGAAGACCTGCGACAGCTGCTGCACGGGGGCGAAGAACAGGTCGATGTAGAGGAGGTACGCGACGAGCGCGCCGGTCGTGAGCGTGCCCGCCTCGACGCGGCCCGCGCCGACGATCAGGACGGCGACGACGGCGACGGACGACAGGAACTGCACGAAGGGGAAGTACACGGAGATCAGCCACTGGCCGCGGATGCGGGCCTTGCGGTAGCTGTCGCTGTTCTCCGCGAACCGCTCGGCGCCCGCGCGCTCGCGCCGGAAGGCCTGCACGATGCGCAGTCCGGCGACGGACTCCTGGAGGTCGGCGTTGACGACGGAGACGCGCTCGCGCGCCAGTTCGTACGCCTTCACGCTGGCCTTGCGGAAGAAGTACGTGCCGACGACCAGGAGCGGCAGTGTCGCGAAGACGACGAGGGCGAGCTCCACGTCGATGACGAGCAGCGCGGCCATGATGCCGAAGAAGGTGACGACGGAGACGAACGCGGTGACGAGTCCGGTCTGGAGGAACGTGGAGAGCGCGTCCACGTCGGTCGTCATCCGGGTCATGATGCGCCCGGTCAGCTCGCGTTCGTAGTAGTCGAGTCCGAGCCGCTGGAGCTGCGAGAAGATCTTCAGCCGGAGCGAGTAGAGGACCCGCTCGCCGGTCCTTCCGGTCATCCGCATCTCGCCGGTCTGCGCCACCCACTGCACGACGACGGCGGCGAGCGCGAGGCCGGCCGCGGCCCAGACGGCGCCGAGCGCGAGCTCGTTGACGCCCTCGTCGATGCCGTGCCGGATCAGGACGGGCAGCAGCAGCCCCATGCCCGCGTCGACGGCGACGAGCAGCAGGCTGAACAGGAGCGGCACCCCGAAGCCGGCGAGCAGTCTGCGCAGCCCGTACGACTCCTCGGGCGTGACGGCCCGCGCCTCGTCGATGCCGGGGGTGTCGGTGGCCGGGGGCAGCGCCTCGACCTGGGCGAGCAGTTCGGGGGTGGACGGCATCCCGGCGAGGGTGGTGTCCTTCGGCTCCCGGTCGCCGGTCCACAGGGCGGGCGTGATGCCGCGCTCCGCGTCGAACTCGGCGTCGAGCTCGTCGCGTACGGAGGTGTCCTCGGGCCGGTCGGCCGGGAGGGCGTGGCCGGGCGAGACGCCGCCGAGCTCGTCGGGGTCGGTGAGCAGCCGCCGGTAGAGGGCGGAGCGCTCCTCCAGCTCGTCGTGCGTGCCGAGGTCGGCGAGGCGTCCTTCGTCGAGGACGGCGATGCGGTCGGCGAGGCCGAGGGTGGAGCGCCGGTGGGCGATGAGCAGGGTGGTCCGCCCCGCCATCACACCCCGCAGGGCCTCGTGGATCTCGTGCTCCACGCGCGCGTCGACCGCCGATGTGGCGTCGTCGAGGACGAGGAGGCGGGGGTCGGTGAGGATGGCGCGGGCGAGCGCGATGCGCTGGCGCTGGCCGCCGGAGAGGGTGAGGCCCTGCTCGCCGACCTTGGTGTCGTACCCCTCGGGCAGGTCGGATATGAATCCGTGGGCCTGGGCGGCGCGGGCGGCGGTCTCGATCTCCTCGCGGGTGGCGTCCGGGTGGCCGTAGGCGATGTTGGCGCCCACGGTGTCGGAGAAGAGGAAGGAGTCCTCGGGGACGAGCCCGATGGCGGAGCGCAGGGAGTCGAGGGTCAGCTCGCGCACGTCGTGGCCGCCGATGAGGACGGCGCCGTGCGTCACGTCGTAGAAGCGCGGCAGGAGCAGCGAGACGGTGGACTTGCCGCTGCCGGAGGAGCCGACGACGGCGAGGGTCTCGCCGGGCCGGATCTCGAAGGAGAGGCCGCTGAGGACAGGGCGGTCGTCTTCGTATCCGAAGCCGACGTCGTCGAACTCGACGGTGGCGGGGGCGTCGGCGGGCAGCTCCTTCGTCCCGTCCTGCATGCTCGGCTCGGTGTCGATGAGTTCGAGGACGCGCTCGACGCCCGCGCGGGCCTGCTGTCCGACGGTGAGGACCATGGCGAGCATGCGCACGGGTCCGACGAGCTGGGCGAGGTAGGTGGAGAAGGCGACGAACGTGCCGAGGGTGATCTCCCCCTCGACCGCGAGCCAGCCGCCGACGGCGAGCATGGCGACCTGGCCGAGCATGGGGACGGCCTGGAGGGCGGGGGTGTAGCGGGCGTTGAGGCGGATGGTCCGCAGCCGCCCGGCGAAGAGCCTGCGCCCCACCTCGCGGAGCTTCCCGGTCTCCTGCTCCTCCTGCCCGAAGCCCTTCACCACGCGTACGCCGCTGACGGCGCCGTCGACCACTCCGGCGACGGCGGCGGCCTGGGCCTGCGCGTACCAGGTCGCGGGGTGCAGCCGGGAGCGGGAGCGGCGGGCGATGAACCAGAGGGCGGGGGCGACGGCGAGGGCGACGAGGGTGAGCGGCAGGGAGAGCCACGCCATGATCACGAGGGAGATCACGAAGAGCAGGATGTTGCCGATGGTCATCGGCAGCATGAAGAGCAGGCCCTGGATGAGCTGGAGGTCGCTGGTGGCGCGTCCGACGACCTGCCCGGTGGACAGCTCGTCCTGACGCCGCCCGTCGAGCCTCGTGATCGTCCCGTACATCTCGGTCCGCAGGTCGTGCTGGACGTCGAGGGCGAGGCGGCCGCCGTAGTAGCGGCGGATGTAGGTGAGGACGTAGACGACGAGGGCGGCGCCGATCAGGGCCCCTGCCCAGGGGCCCATGGACCGGTCGCCGCCCTGTCCGTCCTGGCCTATGACGTCGTCGATGATCACCTTGGTGATCAGCGGCACGAGGGCCATGACGGCCATGCCGCCGAGCGAGGAGCCGAGCGCGAGCACGACGTCCTTCGGATACCGCCACGCGTACCCGGTCAGCCGCTTGGCCCAGCCGGATTTCTCCCGCTCGGCCCCACCCCGTTGCTCCGCCACTCGGTGCCTCCTGGTCGTCTGCTCTGCCGGAAGGCACCAACACCGTGACGGGCGGATTTCATCCCACGGCAACAAACCGCGCCCCCTAAGGGGCGCGGGGAACTGCGCGACAAGCCACGACGAAGCCGCAGCGAAGCACTCAGCTGCTGGGCACCGCCACGAACGCCTCCTTCGGCGTGGTGGTCGGGGTGTACCTGCCCGCCGCCGAGGCCCTGGGCGCCAGGTCCTTGTGGATCGCCTTGGCGACCCCCTGGATCGTGGCGACGCCGTAGTTCATCGTGCTGTTCCCGTGCGTGAGCACGGAGATCGTGTAGTCGTGGCCGCCGCCCTTGAACGCGCCGATGCTGTGCACCCGCCAGCCGTGGGTCGACCGCTGGAGCCAGCCGTTCTTGACGTGGATCTTGACGCCGGAGGGGGCGCCCGCCGGGGTGCCCCAGCGCTGCGAGGAGACGACCTTGCCCATCAGCTTGAGGATGTAGGCGCGCGCGTTGTCGCTCAGGACGGAGTTCTTGGCGGTGATCAGCGCGAGCAGCTTCTGCTCGTCCGTCGCGTTGATCCTGGTCAGGCCCCAGTAGCCGTCGGCCCCGGGCGTGGTCTTCGTCATCTTCGCGGCCTTGAGGAAGCCCTTGATCTTCCCCGTGCCGAGCTGCCGCCAGAGCGTGCTGGTCGCCGCGTTGTCCGACTTGGTGATCATGGCGTACGCGAGGTCCGACTCGCGCTCGGTCAGCTTCCGGTCGGTCTTCTTCGCGTCCCACAGGAGCGCCGCGAGGACCGTCGTCTTGACGATGCTCGCCGAGTCGAACGAGGTGCCCGCGCGCAGGGTGCAGGTGGTGTCGGTGGTGCGGTCGTGGAGGCCGACCGCGACGGTGCCCTTGCGGTTCTTCAGGGCGGCGGTGATGTCCTTGGTGAGCTTGGCGGCCAGGCCGGCCTGTGCGGAGGTGCAGGTGACCGTGGGTGCCGGCGCCGCGGCGGCGGGCGTCGCGGTGGCTGCGGTGCCGAGCGGCACGAGCACTCCGGCGGCGAGTCCCGCCGAGAGCATGCGGGCGCGCCGGGATATCCCGGATACCGGGTGAGTCATGGAGTTCTTCCCATCCCCTTGGGTCCGTACAAGACCCAGGGGGCCCGTACAAGCGCGTCCCCCGACGCGCTCGCTTCACATGACTCACCGGCACCGGTGAAGGGTTGTATGACTTGTATGAGAAATCTCGGCCGGTCAGGCCGTCCAGGCCGGGCCGGTCAGCCCAGATGCGTCGGCGCGAACATCCTCAGCAGCGCCGGAAGCACCACCACCGAAGGACCCGGTTCGGCCAGCGCCTTCGCCAGGTCGTCCCGGAGCGTCTCCGGCGACGACAGCACGCCCGGCACCCCGAAGGACTCCGCGAGCCGCACGAAGTCGGGCCGCGCCAGTTCCGTCGCCGTCGCCTCGCCGAAGGCGTCGGACATGTACTCGCGCAGGATGCCGTAGCCGCCGTCGTCGACGATCAGCCAGGTCACCGGCAGGTCGTACTGCCGCGCCGTGGCCAGCTCCGCGATCGAGTACATCGCGCCGCCGTCGCCGGAGACGGCGAGCACCGGGTGGGAGGGGTCCGCGACGGCCGCGCCGAGCGCCGCGGGGAAGCCGTAGCCGAGGCCGCCCGCGCCCTGCGCCGAGTGCATGGTGTTCGGGCGCCGCGCGTCGAACGCCGACCACGCCCAGTACGCGAGGATCGTCATGTCCCAGAAGGACGGTGACGCGTCGGGGAGGGCGTCGCGGACGGCGGCGAGCACCTGCTGCTCCAGGGCGAGGTCCTGCGCGGCGATCCGCTCGCGGACCTTCCCCAGCACGGCGGCGACCCGCTCGGGCGCCGACGGGTCCTCGCGGGGCGCGTCGATGGTCTCCAGGAGCGCCGACAGGGCGATCCGCGCGTCCGCGTGGATGCCGAGCCCGGGGTGGTTGGACTCCAGCTTCCCGGCGTCCGCCTCGATCTGGATGACCCGGCCGCGGGGCTTGAACGTGTGGTAGTTCGAGGAGAGTTCGCCGAGCCCGGAGCCCACCACCAGCAGGACGTCGGCGTCCTCCAGGAAGTCCGTGGTGTGCCGGTCCTCCAGCCACGACTGGAGCGAGAGCGGGTGCTCCCAGGGGAAGGCGCCCTTGCCGCCGAAGGTCGTGACGACCGGGGCGTTCACCAGCTCGGCGAGCGCGCGGAGCTTGCCGGAGGCGTCCGCGCGCACGACACCGCCACCCGCGATGATCGCGGGCCGCTCGGCGCGCGACAGGAGGTCGGCGGCCACGGCGGTGAGCTCGGGGCGCGGCACGACCTCGTCCGGCGTCGCGTCCATCGCCGTCACGACCGGCAGCGTCGTCCCGGCGAGCAGCACGTCCTGCGGGATCTCCACCCAGACGGGGCCGTGCGGCGCGGTGAGCGCCGACTCCCAGGCCGCGGCGATCGCGGAGGGGATCTGCGAGGCCGTGCGGACCGTGTGCACGGACTTGACCACGTCGCGGAACGAGGCCTGCTGGTCGCGGAGCTCGTGCAGGTAGCCGTGGCGCCCGCCGCCGAGCCCCGCCACCGGCACCTGACTGCCGATCGCGAGGACCGGCGAGGAGCCCGCCGCCGCCTCCTGGAGCGCGGCGAGCGAGGTCAGCGCGCCGGGCCCGGTGGAGAGCAGCAGCGGGGCGACCTCGCCGGTGATCCGGCCGTACGCGTCCGCCGCGAACCCGGTGTTGTTCTCGACGCGGAGTCCGACGTACGAGAGCGAGGAGCGCCGCAGCGCGTCGAACATGCCGAGCGCGTGCTGGCCGGGCAGGCCGAAGACGGTGGTCGCGCCGAGCCCCGCGAGGGTCTCCATGACGAGGTCGCCGCCGTTGCGCCCGGCGGGCGGGTGCAGGGCGGCCTCGGTCTGCGCGGCGGTGGGCCGCAGGACGATGTCGTGGTCGTGGCTCACCGCTCGCTCACCGCCTGGCGGGGCAGGCGCGCCTCGGCGATCTGGCGGGACATGATCGTCGTCAGTTCGTACGCCGTGTGGGAGGCGGCGACGGCCGTGATCTCGGCGTGGTCGTACGCGGGGGCGACCTCCACGACGTCGGCGGAGACGAGGTTGCAGGAGGCGAGGCCCCGCAGGATTTCGAGCAGCTCACGCGAGGTCATGCCGCCGGCCTCCGGCGTGCCGGTGCCCGGGGCGTGGGCCGGGTCGAGGCAGTCGATGTCGATGGAGATGTAGAGGGGGCGGTCGCCGATGCGCTGGCGGAGCTGGTCGGCGACCTCGTCGGCGCCGCGGCGGTAGATGTCCGCGGAGGTGACGATGCCGAAGCCCATCTTCTCGTCGTCGGTGAGGTCCTTCTTGCCGTACAGCGGGCCGCGCGTGCCGACGTGGGAGAGCGCCTCGGTGTCGAGGATGCCCTCCTCGACGGCCCGGCGGAACGGCGTGCCGTGCGTGTACTCGGCGCCGAAGTAGGTGTCCCAGGTGTCCAGGTGCGCGTCGAAGTGGAGCAGCGCGACCGGGCCGTGCTTCTTGGCGACGGAGCGGAGCAGCGGCAGCGCGATGGTGTGGTCGCCGCCGAGGGTCATCATGCGGGCGCCGGAGCCGAGGAGGTCGTCGGCGGCGGCCTCGATGGTCTCCACGGCCTCGTTGATGTTGAACGGGTTGGCCGCTATGTCGCCCGCGTCGGCGACCTGCGCGAGCGCGAAGGGCGAGGCGTCCTGCGCCGGGTTGTAGGGGCGCAGGAGGCGGGAGGCCTCGCGGATCGCGTTGCCGCCGAAGCGGGCGCCGGGGCGGTACGAGACGCCGGAGTCGAAGGGCACGCCGACCACCGCGACGTCCGCCTTGCCGCCGACCTCGTCGAGGCGGGGCAGCCGGGCGTACGTCGCCGGGCCCGCGTACCGGGGGATGCGGGAGGAGTCGACGGGGCCGCGGGGCGTCTCGATGCTGCTCATGGTGGGGAGTGCCTTCCTTTTTACGCTTCGATGCGCTTTGTGGGCGCTTTCTGACTTTACTGAGGTACGGGGGTCGGTTCGGTCTCGGGCTCGGGCTCGGGGTCGGCGCCGCGCCCGGCGAGGCGCTCGCGCCAGGCGGCGAGGACCGCGGCGTCGGTGGGCTTCGTCGCGAAGGAGACCACCACGTAGACGACGAGTGAGGTCAGCAGGCCGTAGTAGACAGGTTCGTTGGCGAGGATCCCGTACCCCCACATGAGCCCGATGACCGAGAGGCCGCCGGCGGCGACCGCGGCGAGCGCGCCGGCCGCGGTGCCGCGGCGCCACAGCAGACCGCCGAGGATCGGCACGAGCAGGCCGCCGACGAGGAGGTTGTACGCGACGGTCAGGGCCTCGACGACGTCGTTGAGCGCGATGGCGATGCCGATCACGCCGACGCCCATGACGAGGATGAAGGCGCGGTTGCCCTTGACCTCGTCGTGCGGCTCGTCGCCGCCCTTGGCGACCACGCCCCGCAGCCGCGACCAGATGTCGTTGTTGGCGACGGTCGCGCAGGCGATGAGCGCCCCGGAGGACGTCGACATGACGGCGGCGAGCGCGGCGGCGAGGACCAGTCCTCGTACGCCCATGGGGAGTTCGTCCTTGACGATGGTCGCGAAGGCCGCGTCGGCGCTGGGCAGCTTCGGGTACATGACCTTGGCGGCGGTGCCGATGACGGCGCCCGCGATCGCGTAGACCAGGCAGTACGTGCCGGCGACGGTGCCTCCATAGCGGGCGACCTTGTCGCTGCGGGCGGTGAAGACGCGCTGCCAGATGTCCTGGCCGATGAGCATGCCGAACGTATAGATCAGCACGTACGTGAAGATCGTCTCGCCGCCGACGCCGAGCGGGTCGAAGTACTCGGTGGGCAGCTTGGCCTTCATCTCACTGAACCCGCCCGCCTTGACGACGGCGATGGGCAGCAGGAGCAGCAGCACGCCGACCGTCTTCACCACGAACTGCACCATGTCGGTGAGCGTGATGGACCACATGCCGCCAAGCGTGGAGTAGGCGACGACGATCGAGCCGCCGAGGACGATCGCCACGGTGCGGTTCAGGTCGAAGAGGACGTCGAAGATCGTGGCGTACGCGATGGTCGAGGTGACCGCGAGCATCAGCGTGTACGCCCACATGACCACTCCGGAGATGACGCCCGCGCGCCCTCCGTAGCGCAGGTCGAGCATCTCGGAGACGGTGTACACCTTCAGGCGCGCGATGCGGGCGGAGAAGAACACGCTCAGCGCGAGCAGCCCGAGGCCGATGGTGAAGACCATCCAGGCGCCGGAGAGCCCGTACTGGTAGCCGAGGCCGACACCGCCGATGGTGGAGGCACCGCCGAGGACGATCGCCGCCATGGTCCCGGAGTACATCCACGGCCCGAGGCGGCGCCCTGCGACCAGGAACTCGGCCTTGGACCTGGCGCGGCGCATGCCCCACCAGCCCATGGCCAGCATCCCGGCGAGATAGACGACGATCACTGTGTAGTCGACGGCCATATGGGGGCCTCCTTCGCGCACCTCGGTGGCGTGTCGTGCAGATGGGGTGAGGACCGGCCGCGGGGACATCCGCCCGTACCCGAGGCCTGCGGTCGGCACGACCCTAAGTGGCCGGAAAGCGGCGCTGAAGTGTACGTTTCCTCCACTCTCCGCGCCCCAGACGGATGGAACGTCCACCATGGCCGACCCCACGGCTCCCCCCACCCCGCCCGTCCCGCTCGCCGCGCTGCTCGCCCGCGAGGACCTCGGCCTGCGCCAGATCGCAGGACCCGACGCGCGGGCGGCCGGCACGGCCGTGCAGTGGGTGCACACCTCGGAGATGGCCGACCCGTACCCGTACCTGCTCGGCGGCGAGCTGCTCCTCACCGCGGGCGTGCACATCACGGACCCGGCGGGCTCGGCCGCGTACCTCGACGGCTACGTGGCCCGGATCCTCGCGGCGGGCGGCGCGGCCCTCGGCTTCGGCGTCGCGCCCCTGCACGACACGGTGCCGCGCGCCCTGGCCGAGGCCTGCGATCGGTACGGCCTGCCGCTCGTCGAGGTCCCGCCGCGGACCACCTTCAGCGGGGTCGCGCGCGCCGTGTGGCGGCTGATGGCCGAGGCGCGCCACGCGGAGCTGCGCCGGGTCACGCAGGCGCAGCAGGGCCTCGCCACGGCCGCGGCGCGGCCCGACCCGGTCCCCGCCGTGCTGCGTCAGCTGGCGGCCAGGCTCGGCGGCGCCGCGGTGCTGTACGGGCCGGACGGGACGGAGCTCCAGGCGGCGGGGCAGGCGCGGGACGCCGCACGCGCCGCGCTGCGGGAGCTGACCGGGGTCGTGCGCCGCCCCGCGCCCGCCGCCCCCGCCTCCGCCGCCGACACGGTGGACGCCACCCACCTGGCCGCCTACGCCCTGGGCGGCGGCCGCGGCTTCGTGCTCGGAATCGCCACGGAGCGCCGCGAACCGGGCGACCACACCATCGCCGGGGCGGCGGTCGTCCTGCTGTCGCTGCTCACCGGCGAACACCAGGGCGCCTCCGAGGCGGCCCGCTCGGCGGCGCTGGTACGGCTGCTCCTCGGGGCGCCCCCGGAGGAGATCGGCCCGCTCCTGGGGAGCGACCTGTGGACCGTGGTCCACGCGCGCGGGGAGCGCAACCCGCTGGCCGCGGCCGCCCTCGGCGCGGCGCTGGGCACCGGCCTCGTCGATCCCCAGGACGACGTCGTACGCCTCCTCGTCCCCGCGGGCCACGAGGTCACCGCGACGGACGGCTGGGCCCTCGGCGTCGCCGCCCCCGCCGCCCCCGGCGACCTGCCCGCGGCCGACCCCCGCGCGGCCCGCGCCCTGCGCCGCGCGGAGGCCACCCGACAGCCCCTCGTACGCCACCACGAGAACGGTCTCGCCGCCCTGCTCGCCCCCGAGGAGGCCGACGCCCACGCGCGCGTGCTGCTCGCCCCACTGGCCGGGAACGACGCACTGACCGCCACCCTGTGCACCTGGCTCTCCCTGCACGGCAGCTGGGACCGCACGGCGGTGGCGCTCGGGGTGCACCGCAACACGGTGCGCCAGCGGATCGCGCGGTGCGCGGCGCTGCTCGGCGCGGACCTGGACGACCCGGACGTACGCATGGAGCTGTGGTTCGCGCTGAGCCGCGCGTCCTGACCGGGGGCCGAAGGGGCACAGGTCACAGGTCCGGGGTTCGGGACGGCCCACCGCGGGACCGTCACCGACGGCAGAATGGGACGCATGCCGATACCCAGCCGTGCCGCGCTCGTCGACCATCTCGTCCGCACCCGCATCGCGGGTGACGTCGCCACGCCCCGCGACAACAACCTGAGCCACTACAGGAAGCTCGCGAACGGCGACCGCCACTACTGGCTCGGTCTGGAGCTCGGCGACCGGTGGACCGACGAGCAGGACGTCCTCGCGGTGATGGCGGAGCGCTGCGGCGTCATCGACGACCCGCAGTACCGGCACGGCCAGGACACCATCGACCCGGAGCTGACGGTCGACGCCCTGGAGCGGATGGCGGCGCGCCTGCGCAAGGCCGCGGCCGGCCGGGAGAGCGTGCTCTTCGCGACCGGCCACCCCGGAGGGCTGCTCGACGTGCACCGGGCGACGGCGGCGGCCCTGCGCGCGGCGGGCTGCGAGATCGTGGTGATCCCGGAGGGCCTGACGGCCGACGAGGGCATGGTCTTCCAATTCGCGGACGTGGCGGTCCTGGAGCGCGGCGCGACGCTGTGGCACACGCACTCCCCCGAGCCGATGAACGCCATCCTGGACGGCCTGGAGCGCGAGGGCCGCCCGCAGCCCGACCTCGTCGTCGCCGACCACGGCTGGGCGGGGCGCGCGGGCCAGCGCGGCCTGGACTCCGTGGGGTACGCGGACTGCAACGACCCGGCGCTGTTCATCGGCGAGGCCGAGGGCACCGTGCAGGTGACCGTGCCCCTCGACGACCACGTCACGAGCCCGCGCCACTACGACCCGCTGACCGCCTATCTGCTGGACGCGGCGGGGCTGACGCCCGCGTCCTGAGCCGGACCCGGCGTCGGATCCAGATAGACCCGCCGGACGGCGGGGAAGCGCTCCTGAAGGCGTCGCGCCATCCGGTCGCAGGCCCGCTCGATGTCCGCGGCCGTCGACACGTCACGGAAGTCGACCTTCGCGGCGACCAGGGCCTCCTCGGGCCCCTGGAGGAGCGTGGTCAGTTCCAGTACGTCCACGACGTACGGGTCGGCGAGCAGTTCGGCACGGACCGCGGCCCGCATCTCCGGCGGCAGCGGACGCCCGATGAGCAGCTCGGAGTTGGCGTGCCCGAGGACCCAGGCGACGTACACGAGCAGCACGCCGATGCAGAGCGAGGCGACGCCGTCCCACACGCCGGACCCGGTGAGCTGCCCGCCGAGCAGTCCGGCCGCGGCGAGCACGAGGCCCGCGAGCGCCGCCGAGTCCTCCATCACGACGGCCTTGACCGCGGTGTCGGGGGTGTGGCGCAGATAGCGCTTGAGGTGCACTCCGAAGCGGGCGGCCTCGCCGCGCGCCTGCTTCAGGCCGGTGCGCAGCGAGTAGCCCTCCAGGAGGAAGGCGATGGCGAGCACGATGTAGGAGATGAGCGGGTCGCCCGGCTCCTCCCCGTGGGTGAGGGTGTGGATGCCGTCGTAGACGGCGAAGACACCGCCGCCGACGAAGGTCGCGACGGAGGCGAGCAGCGCCCAGATGTAGCGGGCGCCTCCGTAGCCGAGCGGGTGCTCCTCGTCGGCGGGTCTGTCACTGGCCTTCAGGGAGACGAGGAGCATCAGCTCGGTGACGGTGTCGGCCACCGAGTGCGCCGCTTCGGAGAGCATGGCGCTGGAGCCGCTGATGACGCCCGCGACGGCCTTGGCCAGCGCGATCCCGAGGTTGGCGACGGCGGCCACGATGACGGTGAAGGTGCTCTCGCCACTCCCGTCACTCGCGCCGTTGTCCTGCTGTTCCACTTGCTCCGACATGTATCGGACGGTATGTCCGATCAGCGGGGAACGCGAACGACACCCTCCTGGATGACCGTGACCGCGAGCTGGCCGTCCTGCGTCCAGATGCGCGCCTGGCCGAGCCCGCGCCCGCCGGAGGACGACGGCGACTCCTGGTCGTACAGCAGCCATTCGTCGGCGCGGAAGGGCCGGTGGAACCACATGGCGTGGTCGAGGGAGGCGCCGACGACGTCGCCGACGGCCCAGCCGCCGCGCCCGTGCGCGAGCAGCACGGAGTCGAGCAGGGTCATGTCGGAGACGTACGTGGCGAGGCAGACGTGCAGCAGGGAGTCGTCCGCGAGCTTGCCGTCGGTGCGGAACCACACCTGGGAGCGGGGTCGGCGCGGCCGGCCGACGGTGGCCCAGGGCGGCTCGTCCGCGTAGCGCAGGTCGACGGCGGCGCGGGTCTCCAGGAGCCGGTCGGCGACCTGGGGCGGCAGGTGGCGCGGGAGGGTCTCGGCGGCGGTGGGCAGCGTCTCCGGATCGGGCGCGGGCGGCATCTGCGCCTGGTGCTCCAAACCCTCCTCGTACGTCTGGAAGGACGCGGAGAGGTGGAAGATCGGCTGCCCGTGCTGGACGGCGACGACGCGGCGCGTGGTGAAGGAGCGGCCGTCGCGGATCCGGTCGACCTGGTACACGATGGGGGCGCCGGGGTCACCGGGGCGCAGGAAGTACGCGTGCAGGGAGTGCGCGGGCCTGTCGTCCGGGACGGTGCGTCCGGCGGCGACGAGGGCCTGTGCGGCGACCTGGCCGCCGAAGACGCGGGGCACGAGCGCCGAGCGGCTCACGCCCCGGAAGATGTCCTCCTCGATCCGCTCCAGGTCGAGCAGATCGAGGAGGTCCTCAAGTGCCTGATTCATCGAGGTAGTTCTACAGGACGGCTCGGACGGCTCTACAGGCCCATGTCCTTCGCGATGATCATCTTCATGACCTCGCTGGTGCCGCCGTAGATGCGGTTGACCCGGTTGTCCGCGTACAGGCGGGCGATGGGGTACTCGTTCATGAAGCCGTAGCCGCCGTGCAGCTGGAGGCACTTGTCGATGACGCGGTGCGCGACCTCGGTGGCGAAGAGCTTCGCGGACGCGGCCTCCGCGGCGGTCAGCTCACCGGCGTCCAGGGCCTCCAGGGCGCGGTCGACGACGGCCTGCGCGGCGTCCACCTCGGCCTGGCAGGCGGCCAGCTCGAACTTGGTGTTCTGGAAGGAGGCGACCGGCTTGCCGAAGACCGTGCGGTCCTGGACGTACTGCTTGGCGAACCGGACGGCGGCCTTGGCCTGCGCGTACGCCCCGAAGGCGATGCCCCAGCGCTCGGAGGGGAGGTTGCTGCCGAGGTAGTAGAAGCCCTTGTTCTCCTCGCCGAGGAGGTCCTCGACGGGCACCTTGACGTCGACGAAGGCCAGCTCGGCGGTGTCGGAGGTGCGCAGACCGAGCTTGTCGAGCTTGCGGCCGACGGAGTAGCCCTCGGACTTGGTGTCGACGGCGAAGAGGGAGATGCCGAAGCGGCGGTCCTCCGCGGTGGGGGCGGCGGTGCGGGCGCAGACGATCACGCGGTCGGCGTGGACGCCGCCGGTGATGAAGGTCTTGGCGCCGTTGAGGACGTAGTGGGTGCCGTCCTCGGAGAGCTTGGCGGTGGTCTTCATGCCCGCGACGTCGGAGCCGGTGCCCGGCTCGGTCATCGCGAGGGCCCACATCTCCTCGGCGGAGACGAACTTCTCCAGGTAGCGCTTCTTCTGCTCGTCGGTGGCGAGCATCTTGATGTACGGCAGGGCGAGCAGCACGTGGACGCCGGAGCCGCCGAAGGAGACGCCGGCGCGGGCGGTCTCCTCGTACTGGATGGCCTCGAACTTGTGCGTGTCCAGGCCGGCGCCGCCGAACTCCTCGGGGACGTTGATGCCGAAGAGGCCGAGCTCGGCGAGCTTGTAGTAGAACTCGCGCGGCACCTGACCGGCGGCGAACCACTCGTCGTGGACGGGGACGACCTCGGCCTCGATGAAGGCGCGCAGGGTCTCCCGGAACGCCTCGTGGTCCTCATTGAAAACGGTACGGCGCACGGAGAACTCCCTCTGCCACAGCTGCCTGCATCGACTAAGCGCTTGCTCAGAGGCAGGTTACCCGGCGGTCACGAGAGCGTCCAGAGACGCGTGTCACTCCGCGGCGGCAGCGAAGGCCCCCCGGGCCAGGCGGTGCAGGAGCTCCGCCATGGCGCCCCGGCTGGGCAGCGCGTCGCGGCGGCTGAGGTGCGGCGTGGAGTTCAGCAGGCCGAAGACGGCGTGCACGGCCACGCGCGCCGCCTTCTCCGCGAGGTCCGGGTAGACCTTGCGGACGACGTCGACCCAGATCTCGACGTACTGCCGCTGGAGCTGGCGGACCAGCTTCCGGTCGCTGTCCCGGAGGCGGTCCAGCTCGCGGTCGTGCAGGGTGATCAGGGAGCGGTCGTCGAGCGCGAAGTCGATGTGCCCCTGGATCAGCGCGTCGAGGACCCGCTCGGGCGATCCGTCGACGTCGGCCACGCAGTGCCTGCCGCCGGTCAGGAGCTGTTCGCTGATGCCCACGAGCAGCTCGGCGAGCATCGCGTCCTTGCCCGCGAAGTGCCGGTAGAGACCGGGCCCGCTGATGCCGACGGCGGCTCCTATCTCATCCACGCCGACCCCGTGGAAGCCCCGCTCGGCGAAGAGCCGGGCGGCTTCCTTGAGGATCTGCTCGCGACGGGTGGGGGCGTCGGTTCTGGTGGCCATGGAATTGATTCTAGACAGCTCGGTTAGCGGTCGTTAACCTGATGGAAACGCGTTAACGCTCATTAACCGATCAGAGGTCGACCGGGCGAACCGGGTGGACCGAGCAAGGGGGCTCGACTGATGCGGCAGGCACCAGTGCTGACGAGCGCGGCTGACCCCGCGTCCGAGGCATGGCGGGCGAACGAGGCGGCGCACACCGCCCTCGTCGACGAGCTGCGGGCCAAGCTCGCGGCGGCCGCGCTCGGCGGCGGCGAGCGGGCACGGGACCGCCATGTGGCGCGCGGCAAGCTGCTGCCCCGCGACCGGGTGGACACGCTCCTCGACCCCGGCTCCCCCTTCCTGGAGCTGGCGCCCCTGGCGGCCGACGGGCTGTACGGGGGAGGCGCGCCGGCCGCCGGCGTCATCGCCGGCATCGGCCGCGTCTCGGGCCGCGAGTGCGTGATCGTCGCCAATGACGCCACCGTCAAGGGCGGCACGTACTACCCCATGACGGTGAAGAAGCACCTGCGCGCCCAGGAGGTGGCCCTGGAGAACCGCCTCCCGTGTCTCTACCTGGTCGACTCGGGCGGCGCCTTCCTGCCGATGCAGGACGAGGTCTTCCCCGACCGCGAGCACTTCGGGCGGATCTTCTACAACCAGGCGCGGATGTCCGGCGCCGGCATCCCGCAGATCGCCGCCGTCCTCGGCTCCTGCACGGCCGGCGGGGCGTACGTACCCGCGATGAGCGACGAGGCGGTGATCGTCCGCGAGCAGGGCACGATCTTCCTCGGCGGCCCGCCGCTGGTGAAGGCCGCCACCGGCGAGGTCGTCACCGCCGAGGAGCTCGGCGGCGGCGAGGTCCACTCGCGGACCTCCGGAGTCACCGACCACCTCGCCGAGGACGACGCCCACGCCCTGCGCATCGTGCGCACCATCGTCTCCACGCTCCCCGAGCGCGGCCCGCTGCCGTGGACCGTGCGGCCCGTCGAGGAGCCGAAGGCCGACCCCCTGGGGCTGTACGGCGCGGTGCCCACGGACTCCCGCACGCCCTACGACGTCCGCGAGGTCATCGCGCGCGTGGTCGACGGCTCCCGCTTCGCCGAGTTCAAGGCGGAGTACGGCACGACGCTGGTCACCGGCTTCGCCCACATCCACGGCCACCCGGTCGGCATCGTCGCGAACAACGGCATCCTGTTCTCCGAGTCCGCCCAGAAGGGCGCCCACTTCATCGAGCTCTGCGACCAGCGCGGCATCCCGCTGGTCTTCCTTCAGAACATCTCCGGCTTCATGGTCGGCCGGGACTACGAGGCGGGTGGCATCGCCAAGCACGGCGCGAAGATGGTGACGGCGGTGGCCTGCACCCGCGTGCCGAAGCTGACGGTCGTCGTCGGCGGTTCGTACGGCGCGGGCAATTACTCCATGTGCGGCCGGGCCTACAGCCCCCGCTTCCTGTGGATGTGGCCCAACGCCAAGATCTCCGTGATGGGCGGCGAGCAGGCCGCGTCCGTCCTCGCCACGGTCAAGCGCGACCAGCTGGAGGCGCGCGGCGAGCAGTGGACCGCCGAGGAGGAAGAGGCCTTCAAGGACCCGGTCCGCGCCCAGTACGAGGAACAGGGCAACGCGTACTACGCCACGGCCCGCCTCTGGGACGACGGCGTGATCGACCCCCTGGAGACCCGGCAGGTCCTCGGCCTGGCCCTGACGGCGTGTGCGAACGCCCCGCTTCCCGAAAAGGACCCCGCGGCGCCCGCTTTCGGCGTCTTCCGGATGTGAGGAACAAATGACGATGTTCGACACGGTCCTGGTCGCCAACCGGGGCGAGATCGCGGTCCGCGTCATCCGCACGCTGCGGGAGATGGGCGTCCGCTCGGTCGCCGTCTTCAGCGACGCGGACGCGGACGCCCGGCACGTGCGCGAGGCCGACACGGCGGTGCGGATCGGCCCGGCCCCCGCCACGGAGAGCTATCTGCGCGTGGACCGCATCCTGGAGGCGGCGGAGAAGTCCGGCGCCCAGGCGGTCCACCCGGGCTACGGCTTCCTCGCGGAGAACGCGGAGTTCGCCCAGGCCTGCGCCGACGCCGGACTCACCTTCATCGGCCCGCCCGCCGCCGCCATCTCCCTCATGGGCGACAAGATCCGCGCCAAGGAGACCGTCGAGGCCGCCGGCGTGCCCGTCGTCCCCGGCTCCTCCGGCAGCGGCCTGACCGACGCCCAGCTGGTCGACGCGGCGCGCGAGATCGGCACCCCCGTGCTGCTCAAGCCGAGCGCGGGCGGCGGCGGCAAGGGCATGCGCCTGGTGCGGGACGAGTCGCTTCTCGCCGACGAGATCGCGGCGGCCCGCCGTGAGGCCCGCGCCTCCTTCGGCGACGACACCCTGCTGGTGGAGCGCTGGGTTGACCGGCCCCGGCACATCGAGATCCAGGTCCTCGCCGACGGCCACGGGCACGTGGTGCACCTCGGCGAGCGCGAGTGCTCCCTCCAGCGCCGCCACCAGAAGATCATCGAGGAGGCGCCGAGCGTCCTCCTGGACGAGGCCACGCGCGCCGCGATGGGCGAGGCCGCGGTCCAGGCCGCCCGCTCCTGCGGGTACGCGGGCGCGGGCACGGTGGAGTTCATCGTGCCCGGCAAGGACCCCTCCTCGTACTACTTCATGGAGATGAACACCCGCCTCCAGGTGGAGCACCCGGTCACGGAGCTCGTCACCGGCCTCGACCTGGTGGAGTGGCAGCTGCGGGTGGCAGCGGGCGAGGAACTGCCCTTCACCCAGGACGACATCACCCTCACGGGGCACGCGGTGGAGGCCCGTGTCTGCGCGGAGGACCCCGCGCGCGGCTTCCTGCCCTCCGGCGGCACGGTCCTCGCCCTGCACGAGCCGCGGGGCGACGGCGTGCGCACCGACTCCGGCCTCAGCGAGGGCACCGAGGTCGGCAGTCTCTACGACCCGATGCTGTCGAAGGTCATCGCGTACGGCCCCGACCGCGCGACGGCCCTGCGCAAGCTGCGCGCCGCCCTCGCGGACACGGTCACCCTCGGCGTCCCGACGAACGCGGGCTTCCTGCGCAGGCTCCTCGCCCACCCCGCCGTGGTCGCGGGCGAGCTCGACACCGGACTCGTGGAGCGCGAGGCGGACGGACTCGTCCCGGACGGCGTGCCCGACGAGGTGTACGAGGCGGCGGCCGCGGTGCGCGAGGCCGCGCTCCAACCCGTGGCCGACGGCTGGACCGACCCCTTCTCCGTGCCGAGCGGCTGGCGGCTCGGGGGCACCCCGAAGCCGGTGACGCACTGGCTGAAGGCAGCGGGACTTGAACCCGTCACTCACCGCCTGCGCGGCACCGACCGCACGGTCACCCCCGACCACGTGCACGTCACCGTCGACGGCACCCGGCACACCTTCCGCCGCGCCGCCGACTGGCTCGGCCGCGACGGCGACGCCTGGCACATCCAGGACCACGACCCCGTCGCGGCCTCGCTCACCGGCGCCGCGCACGCCGGGGCGGACGCCCTCACCGCCCCCATGCCCGGCACCGTCACCGTCGTGAAGGTCTCCCCCGGCGACACGGTGGCCGCGGGCCAGAGCCTGCTCGTCGTCGAGGCGATGAAGATGGAGCACGTCATCTCCGCGCCGCACGCCGGCACCGTCACCGAGCTCGACGTCACCCCGGGCACGACCGTCGCCATGGACCAGGTCCTCGCCGTCGTCACCCCCGAGGAGGAGCAGGAATGACCAGTACCGACCCGGCCTGCGAGCCCGGCACACCGGCGCTGGGCGACGCGCCGCTCCCCATGGTCGTCCCGACCCGCGGCCTGCCCTCCCGCGTCCGCATCCACGAGGTCGGCGCCCGCGACGGCCTCCAGAACGAGAAGACGGCTCTCCCCACGGAGATCAAGGCGGAGTTCATCCACCGCCTCGCCGACGCGGGCCTGACGACCGTCGAGGCGACCAGCTTCGTGCACCCCAAGTGGGTGCCCCAACTGGCCGACGCCGAGCAGCTGTTCCCCCTCCTCGGCGACCTCCAGGGCGTGCACCTGCCGGTCCTCGTGCCGAACGAGCGGGGCCTGGACCGCGCCCTCGCCCTCGGCGCGCACCGCGTCGGGGTCTTCGCCAGCGCCACCGAGTCGTTCTCCCGGGCCAACCTCAACCGCTCGGTGGACGAGGCCCTCGCGATGTTCGCCCCGGTCGTCGCCCGCGCCCGCGAGCAGGGCGTGCACGTGCGCGGTTATCTCTCGATGTGCTTCGGCGACCCCTGGGAGGGCGCCGTGCCCATCTCCAAGGTCGTCCGCGTCGCCCGCGCCCTGCTCGACATGGGCTGCGACGAGCTGAGCCTCGGCGACACCATCGGCGTGGCCACGCCGGGCCACGTCTCCGCGATGCTCGCCGCGCTCAACGCGGTGCAGGTGCCGACCGAGCGCATCGGCGTCCACTTCCACGACACGTACGGCCAGGCGCTCACCAACACCCTCGCCGCCCTCCAGCACGGCGTGACGACGGTGGACGCCTCGGCGGGCGGCCTCGGCGGCTGTCCGTACGCGAAGAGCGCCACCGGGAACCTCGCCACCGAAGACCTCGTGTGGATGCTGCACGGCCTCGGCATCGACACCGGGGTCGACCTGGTCCGGCTCAGCGCCACCAGCGCCTGGATGGCCGACCAGCTGGGCCGCCCCAGCCCCTCCCGCACCGTCCGCGCCCTCACGGCCCGCTCCCACGACGAGCAGACCGCGACCGCCTCCCACCAGGAGCAGTGAAGAACGATGGACCACCGTCTGAGCCCCGAGCACGAGGAACTGCGCCGCACGGTCGAGGCGTTCGCGCACGACGTCGTCGCCCCCAAGATCGGCGACTTCTACGAGCGCCACGAGTTCCCCTACGAGATCGTCCACGAGATGGGCCGCATGGGCCTGTTCGGGCTGCCCTTCCCCGAGGAGTACGGCGGGATGGGCGGTGACTACTTCGCGCTGGGCATCGCCCTCGAAGAGCTCGCCCGCGTCGACTCGTCCGTGGCGATCACCCTGGAGGCGGGCGTCTCGCTCGGCGCGATGCCGCTGCACCTCTTCGGCACCGAGGAGCAGAAGCGCCAGTGGCTGCCGCGGCTGTGCGCGGGTGAGATCCTCGGCGCGTTCGGCCTGACCGAGCCGGACGGCGGCTCGGACGCGGGCGGCACGCGCACGACGGCGGTGCGGGACGGCGACGACTGGGTGATCAACGGCTCCAAGTGCTTCATCACCAACTCCGGCACGGACATCACCGGACTGGTCACGGTCACCGCGGTCACCGGCCGCAAGGACGACGGCCGCCCGCTGATCTCCTCGATCATCGTGCCGTCCGGGACGCCCGGCTTCACGGTGGCCGCGCCCTACTCGAAGGTGGGGTGGAACGCCTCGGACACCCGCGAGCTCTCCTTCACCGACGTCCGCGTCCCCGCCGCGAACCTGCTGGGCGAGGAGGGCCGGGGGTACGCCCAGTTCCTGCGCATCCTCGACGAGGGCCGGATCGCGATCTCCGCGCTCGCCACCGGGCTCGCGCAGGGCTGCGTGGACGAGTCCGTGAAGTACGCCAAGGAGCGGCACGCCTTCGGCAGGCCGATCGGCGCCAACCAGGCCATCCAGTTCAAGATCGCGGACATGGAGACGCGGGCGCACATGGCCCGCGTCGGCTGGTACGACGCGGCGTCACGGCTGGTCGCGGGCGAGCCCTTCAAGAAGGAGGCGGCCATCGCCAAGCTCTACTCCTCGACGGTCGCCGTGGACAACGCCCGCGAGGCCACCCAGATCCACGGCGGGTACGGCTTCATGAACGAGTATCCGGTCGCCCGCATGTGGCGGGACTCGAAGATCCTGGAGATCGGCGAGGGCACGAGCGAGGTGCAGCGCATGCTGATCGCCCGGGAGCTGGGCTTCGCGAGCTGAGCCGGGCGTGTCGTGACGTACGAGTGGCACGGGTGGCGCGGGTGACGTGAGGGGCCGCTGGCGCCGGAGTTAGCTTAGGTTAACCTAAGCTCTAATTCCGGCCAGCGGCCCCGCCGCCGTACGTCACGAAAGCAGAGACCCCCATGCCCCAGGCCCGCCTCCCCCAGCCTTCCCGCCGCGGCATCCTCGCCGCCGGCGGCGCCCTCGGCCTCACCGCCGTCCTGGCGGCCTGCGGCAGCGAGAAAAAGGATGGGTCCGGCGAGACCGGAGGCGCGGGCAAGTCCGGTCCGTGGAGCTTCAAGGACGACCGCGGCAAGACGGCCGAGAAGGGCGCCACGCCGAAGAACATCGTGGCGTTCACGGGCGTCGCCGCGGCCCTGTACGACTACGGCATCGAGGTCAAGGGCGTCTTCGGCCCGACGAAGACCAAGGACGGCAAGCCCGACGTCCAGGCCGGCGACATGGACATCAGCAAGCTGACGATCATCGGCAACGAATGGGGTCAGTTCAAGATCGAGAAGTACGCGAGCCTCGCCCCGGACGTGCTGATCTCCACGATGTTCGACGGCCAGGGCACCCTCTGGTACGTCCCCGAGGAGAGCAAGGACAAGATCCTCAAGCTGGCCCCGAGCGTCGGCATCAGCGTCTACGACCGCCAGCTCACGCACCCGTTGCAGCGCATCCTGGAACTGGCCGAGTCGCTGGGCGCGGACGTGAAGGCCGACAAGGTCGTCAAGGCGAAGAAGCGCTTCGAGGACGCGTCCGAGCGGCTGCGCAAGGTCGCCAAGGCACACAAGGACATCAAGGTCCTCGTCGGCTCCGCGAGCCAGGAGCTGTTCTACGTCTCGGGCTCGAACCTCTCGGTCGACCTGGAGTACTTCAAGGCGCTCGGCGTGAACATCATCGAGCCGCCGGAGGGGGCCAAAAAGGAGTCCGGCGGCTGGTTCGAGAACCTCAGCTGGGAGAACGTCGACAAGTACGACGCGGACCTCATCATGATGGACAACCGCACCTCCGCGATCCAGCCCGCCGACCTCGACAAGTCCAAGCCGACGTGGAAGAAGCTGCCCGCGGTCAAGGCCGGACAGGTCATCCCGCGCGTGACGGAGCCGATCTTCTCGTACGCCAAGTGCGCGCCGATCCTGGAGGACCTCGCCGACGCGATCGAGAAGGCGAAGAAGCTGAAGTAGCCACTGCCGTCGCCGGGCCGCCCTCTCCATTTCCAGAGCCGGGAGTTGACTTGGGTAAGGACAGTCCATGCGCTCCCCCCTGCTCGACGGCACCACCGCGGAGCGGTTCCCCGGCTCCTCGGCCGACGACGCCCCGCACCCCCTCATCGAGCGCCTCGTCATCGACTGGACCGCCGAGCGGATCGGCCTCGGCCCCGCCGCCGACGGCGTGTTCACCGGCAGCGGCGCCCGGTCCGACCTCCAGGCGCTGCTGCTCGCCCGCGAGGCGGCCGGAGACCGGGACCCGGCCTCCCTGCGGGTCCTCACCTCCGAGGCCGCCCTCACCGGCGTACGGGAGACGGCCCGCCGGCTCGGCCTCGGCGACGAGGCCGTCGTGGCGGTCCGCACCGACCGGAGCCGGCGCATGCAGCCCGTGGCCCTCGCCCGGGCGCTGGAGCGCTGCGCGCGCGACGACCTCTCCCCCATGGCGGTCGTCGCCACCGCGGGCACCGGTGACTTCGGCTCCATCGACCCGCTGCCCGGGGTCGCGGCGCTCTGCGCGCGGTACGGCACCTGGCTGCACGTGGACGCCACGTACGGCTCCGGGCTGCTCGCCTCCCGCAGGAACCGGCATCTCCTCGACGGCATCGAGCGCGCCGACTCCGTCACCGTGGACTACCACAAGTCCCTCTTCCAGCAAGCGGGTTCGTCAGTGGTCCTGGTGCGCGGCCGGGGCGGCGCGCCGCTCCGTTCCACGGGCCCGCGCTCCGACGTCCTGAAACTGTGGACGACGCTGCGCGTACTGGACACGGACGGTGCGGGCGACCTCTTCGACACGGTCTGCGACCTGGCCACCCGCGGCTGGCGGCTGCTCGTCGCCGACCCGCGCTTCGACGTGGTGGCCGAGCCGCAGCTGTCCACGCTCGTCTTCCGCTACATCCCCGCGGAGATCTGCGCCCCCTCCGTGATCGACCGCGCCAACCTGTACGCGCGAAAGGCCCTGTCCGCCTCCGGCGACGCGAGGGTGACGGGCGTCGAGGTGGGCGGCCGCCAGTTCCTGAAGTGCACGCTCCGCAACCCCGGAACGACCACCGCGGACCTCACGGCCGCCCTCGACCTGATCTCCGACCACGCCGAGCGGTACCTGGGCGAGCGCCTCGTCCGTGCCTGCCCCTGAACTCTGCCCTTGCGGCGCCTACTTGGCGGGCCAGGGCACCTGCGGCGACTTGTAGTAGCCGACGCCCAGCGCGTCCCAGCGCGGGGCCTGCGCGGCGAGCCGCACCTTGTACTTCTCCCAGTCGTGCGTGGCCGCGGGTGACCAGCCGAGCTCGGCGATGCCGGGCAGCCGCGGGAACGCCATGTAGTCGAGGTGCGCGGAGGTCGACAGCGTCTCCGTCCACAGCGGCGCCTCGACGCCGAGGACCGAATCCGCCGGCGCGCCCTGGAGGTACGTGGCCGGGTCCCAGTCGTAGGCGCGCCGCACCTCGACGTAGCCCGCCCAGGACAGACCGAGCGGCGTGTCCTTCGTGTATTTGTGGTCGATGTAGGCGCGGTCGGCCGGCGAGAGGACCAGCTTGGTGCCGTTCTTCGCGGCGTTCACGACCTGCTCGCGCTCGGCGGCGCCGGTCCTGTCGTAGCCCCAGTACTGCGCGACGGCGCCCTCGGCGGGCTTCGCTCCGGTCAGCTGGTGCCAGCCCAGCACCGTCTTGCCGTACTTGGCGACGATCGGCTGCACCTTGTCCATGAAGGCGACGAAGTCCTCGTGGCTGGTGGAGTGCGCCTCGTCGCCGCCGATGTGGATGTACTTGCCGGGCGTCAGCGCGGCGAGTTCGCGGATCACGTCGTCCACGAAGTCGTACGTCACGTCCTTCTTCACGCACAGCGAGCTGAAGCCGACCTCGATGCCGGTGTAGAGGGGCGGGGCGACGCCGTCGCAGTTCAGTTCGGCGTACGAGGCGAGCGCGGCGTTGGTGTGCCCCGGCATGTCTATCTCTGGGACGACCTCCACATACCGCGAGGCGGCGTAGTCGACGATCTCCTTGTACTGCGCCTTCGTGTAGTAGCCGCCCTTGCCGCCGCCGACCTGCGTGGAGCCGCCGTAGGTGGCGAGGCGCGGCCAGGAGTCGATGGCGATGCGCCAGCCCTGGTCGTCGCTGAGGTGCAGGTGCAGCTTGTTCATCTTGTAGAGGGCGGCCTGGTCGATGTAGCGCTTGACCTGGTCGACGGTGAAGAAGTGCCGGGACACGTCGAGCATGGTGGAGCGGTAGCCGTAGCGCGGCATGTCCTTGACGGTGCCGCCCGCGATCCGCCAGGGGCCGCGCTGCTTCGTCTTCTTCTCGACGGCGGCGGGCAGTTGCTGCCGCACGGTCTGTACGCCGTGGAAGAGGCCCGCGCCGCTCCAGGAGGTGATGGTGAGGGAGCCGCGCGTGGAGATGACGCGGTATCCCTCGTTGCCGAGGACCTTGTTCTCGGGTTCGGCGCTGATGCGCAGCCGGATGCCGTCGCGGCCCTCGCCGGTGGTGACGGGCAGCTTGAACCCGGTGGAGGGGCGCAGCACCTCGGCGAGGTACTCGCCGACGCGCCGCTCCTCGGAGTTGCCCTTGCCGACGCGGATGCGGGTCTTGGCGGTGATCTCGTAGCCGGCGCCGCCGGCCTCGGCGGCCAGGGGCGCGGGCACGATCTGGCCGAGCGGGGTGACGGCGGGGGCCCTCGCCTCGCCGGAGGCGGGTGCGTCGGGCGCGGCGGCGACCGAGGAGATTCCGACGGCCGCGACGAGCAGCAGCGAGCCGAGGATACGTGTCGTTCTGCTGTGCGATCTCACAAGCGGGTCCCTTCGACGGGCCGTGCGTCGCAAATCGAACGGTCTCCTTGGTAACCCGGGCCCCACAAGGGGTCAAGGGGTCAAGGGTGTAGACCTTTCACCCGACCGGGCGGTGCGAGAATCCCTGCATGGCGGAAATCATCCAGCGCGACGGGACCTGGACCTTCGACGGGGAGACGCTGCGCATCGTCCCCGGACGCGACAAGAGCGTGTCCCTGTTGCGCGCGACGCTGGGCGAACTGACCGTGCCGCTCGCGGCGTTGGCGGGCATCGCCTTCGAGCACGGCAAGAAGTCCGGGCGGCTGCGGCTGCGGCTGCGGGACGGCGCCGACCCGCTGCTCCAGGCGACGGGCGGGAAGCTGGCGGACTCCTCCGACCCGTATCAGCTGACGGTCGAGCCGGACCGGTACGGGGTCGCGGAGTACCTGGTCGACGAGGTCCGCAACGCGCATCTGATCGAACAGGTGCCGGCCACGCCCTGCGACGCCTTCCTGCTGCCCGGCCCGTCCGTGCCGCTCTCCGTCTCGGCGGGGGACGGCACGGCGAGCTTCGACGGGGAGCGCGTACGCCTGGAGTGGAACTGGAAGACGGAGGACGCGAAGACGGCGGCCGGCACCCGGTCGCTGGCGCTCGCCGACATCGCGGCGGTCGAGTGGCAGCCCGCGGTCGGCCTGGAGAACGGCTGTCTGCGGTTCACCGTGAAGAACGCGCCGACGAAGGCCCCGCCGAAGTACGACCCGAACTCCGTCGAGCTGTGGGGCTTCAAGAAGGACCCGCTGATGGCCCTGGTCGCCGCCGCCGTGCAGGCCCGCCTCCCGCACCCCTCGGCCCCGGCCCCGGCCCCGGCGGACGCGCCGTCCGCCGTCACCAAGAGCCTCACCCCGCCGCCCCCGGCCGACGACCACGACACGCTCCTGCGCCGCCTGCGCGAACTGGGCGAGCTGCACCAGGGCGGCATCCTCACGGACGAGGAGTTCGCGACGGCCAAACAGGCGGTCCTGCGCCGCATGTGACCACCGGTTCCACGCCACCGAGCACCGCCGCGACACGATCCTGCCCGATTCCGGGCAGGATTCTTGCGAAAGCCCATGCGATACCCCAGGATCAACGAATGCACGACGACCTGGTGGACCACCTCACCCGCAGCACCCCGCTCCAGCGGGGCGAAGCGCTGCGGGTCATCCAGGACGTGCTCGCCTACTTCGACGAGACGACCGAACAGTTCGTCCGTCGCCGCCACCGCGAGTTGCAGGGTCAGGGCCTGCTGAACGCGGCGATCTTCGAACAGATCTCGGCGGACCTCGCATACCGCGCGGTCGCACCCCCGGAGCTCTCGCTCCGGCAGCTGCGCCGCATCGTCTACGGCTAGGAATCCCTCTATGTGCGGAATCGTCGGATACATCGGCAAGCGTGATGTCGCCCCGCTCCTCCTCGAAGGCCTCCAGCGCCTGGAGTACCGCGGCTACGACTCCGCGGGCATCGCCGTCACCGGCCCCAAGGCCTCGGGCCTGAAGACGGTCAAGGCCAAGGGCCGCGTCCGTGACCTGGAGGCCAAGGTCCCCGCCCGCTTCAAGGGCACCACCGGCATCGCCCACACCCGCTGGGCCACCCACGGCGCCCCCTCCGACGAGAACGCCCACCCGCACCTCTCGCAGGACGAGAAGGTCGCCGTCGTCCACAACGGCATCATCGACAACGCCTCCGAGCTGCGCGCCAAGCTCACCGCCGACGGCGTCGAGTTCCTCTCCGAGACGGACACCGAGGTCCTCACCCACCTCATCGCCCGCTCCCAGGCGGACACCCTCGAAGAGAAGGTGCGCGAGGCCCTGCGCCACATCGAGGGCACGTACGGCATCGCCGTCCTGCACGCCGACTTCAACGACCGCATCGTCGTCGCCCGCAACGGCTCCCCGGTCGTCCTCGGCATCGGCGAGAAGGAGATGTTCGTCGCCTCGGACGTCGCCGCGCTGGTCTCGCACACCCGCCAGGTCGTCACCCTCGACGACGGCGAGATGGCCACCATCAAGGCCGACGACTACCGCACCTACACCACCGAGGGCTCGCGCACGACGGCGTCGCCGACCACCGTGGAGTGGGAGGCCGAGTCGTACGACATGGGCGGCCACGACACGTACATGCACAAGGAGATCTTCGAGCAGCCCGACGCGGTCGACCGCGTCCTGCGCGGCCGCATCGACGACCGTTTCTCCACCGTGCACCTCGGCGGCCTCAACCTCGACGCGCACGACGCCCGCAAGGTGCGCCGCGTCAAGATCCTCGGCTGCGGCACCTCGTACCACGCGGGCATGATCGGCGCCCAGATGATCGAGGAGCTGGCCCGCATCCCCGCCGACGCCGAGCCCGCGAGCGAGTTCCGCTACCGCAACCCGGTCGTGGACCCCGACACCCTCTACATCGCGGTCTCCCAGTCCGGCGAGACGTACGACGTGCTCGCCGCCGTCCAGGAGCTCAAGCGCAAGGGCGCCCGCGTCCTCGGCGTCGTCAACGTGGTCGGCTCCGCCATCGCGCGCGAGGCCGACGCGGGTGTGTACGTGCACGCGGGCCCGGAGGTCTGCGTCGTCTCCACCAAGTGCTTCACCAACACCACCGTCGCCTTCGGCCTGCTCGCCCTGCACCTGGGCCGCATCCGCGACCTGTCGGTCTCCGACGGCAAGCGGATCATCGAGGGCCTGCGCAAGCTGCCCGGCCAGATCTCGGAGATCCTCAAGCAGGAGGACGAGATCAAGAAGATCGCCAAGAGCTACGCGGACGCCCGTTCGATGCTCTTCATCGGGCGCGTACGCGGCTACCCCGTCGCCCGCGAGGCCTCCCTCAAGCTCAAGGAGGTCTCGTACATCCACGCCGAGGCCTACCCCGCCTCCGAGCTGAAGCACGGCCCGCTCGCCCTCATCGAGCCGGCCCTGCCGACGGTCGCGATCGTCCCGGACGACGACCTCCTGGAGAAGAACCGCGCCGCCCTGGAGGAGATCAAGGCCCGCAGCGGCAAGATCCTCGCGGTCGCGCACCAGGAGCAGGAGAAGGCCGACCAGACGATCATCGTCCCGAAGAACGAGAACGAGCTGGACCCGATCCTGATGGGCATCCCGCTCCAGCTCCTCGCCTACCACACGGCGCTGGCGCTCGGCCGGGACATCGACAAGCCGCGCAACCTCGCGAAGTCGGTCACCGTGGAGTAGCCGAAGGCCCCCGTCGAGCCGAGGCGTCGAGCCGCGACGTGAACGACCCCCTGTGCGTGCCACCAGCACACAGGGGGTCGTTCCTCAAGGGCCGGGGTCGCCCATTACCCCGACCCGCGCCGCCGACCGTTATGTACCCTTCACCAGTCCGCAAACCACCTCTACGCACGAGTAGATTTATCTGCTCATGAAACCGCCCGGACACGGGAGTTGAGGTCCGCCGGACGCAACTCACCGGCGCCCCGGGGGCGTTACGGAATGACGACGACGGGCCGCTGCGCGCGGCGCGCCAGCCGGCCCGCGACGGAGCCGAAGATGCGGCCGACGATGCCGTGCGTGGAGCCGACGACGATCGCGTCCGCGCTGTACTCGCGGCCGACCTCCTCCAGCTCGTGGCAGATGTCGCCGCCGCGCTCGACGAGGATCCACGGCACCTCCGCGAGGTAGTCCGCGCAGGCGAGCTCCAGGCCGAGCACTTCGGTGCGGTGGTCCGGCACGTCGACGAAGACCGGCGGCTCGCAGCCCGCCCACACCGTGGTGGGCAGCCGGTTGGCGACGTGCACGATGATCAGGCCCGAACCGGAGCGGTGGGCCATGCCGATCGCGTACGAGAGGGCCCGCTCGCTGGAGGTCGAGCCGTCGAAACCGACGACGACACCGTGCCTGAACGCGGGATCGCAGGAATGACGCGGTTCTTCCGCCGCTCGGGGGGTCGCCGTCGGATCGGCGACCTGCCGCTTGCGGTCCGCAGGTTCGAAGAATTCGTGACCGGCCATCGGTGTCTCGGCGAAGGAGTCCTCTGTGGGAGGGTCGGCTTTTTCTGGTGGTGCGAAGGTTCAGGACCTGGAAGGTCGTCCGAAGTTCAAGGACCTGGAAGGTCGTCCGGGAATCATCTTCCCAACCCCATACCCCCAAGGGTACGGCGAGACTCCTCTCCTGCCCAGAGCCTGCTCAAGCCTGCCCGGGACCTGCGAAGAGCCCCGCGCGCAGGCCGCCCCGGGCCTGCACAGGGCCGCCCGGCGTTCACCGGAGCATGCACGAGCGTCGCCCGGATGGCAATGGTTGCTGCCTCCTACAGGCGGTTTGCCCACCCGTCCGGCGCCACCCGGCGGCCTCCCCAGTGACCCGCCGGGTCGCCGGGCGTTGGACAGCGCTGGATCTCCGTACGCCACCGTCCCAGGGAGCACGCCGTGCCTGGACCCTCGCCCGCGTCCTCACCTTCCACCCTCTTCCCGCCTTCACCCGAGCAAGGCCGGCCCGGCCGGGACGGCGCGCACGAGCGGCACCCCGCCGCGGCCCCCGTGCCGCGCGTCCGCGGGCCGCGGGACACGCCCCCGGCGGACTCGGTGAGCGACGTGGTCCGCTGGGCCGCGTTCAGCTGCGTGCTGGTCCCCGTCGTGCTCGTCGGGTACGGCGGCTCACTGGCCGGCGCCGCCGGCGCGGCGCTCGGCCTCGTGGCCGTCACGGGGGTCTGCCGGGTGCTCCTGCGGCAGTCCGAACGGGGCGCCGCGCGACTGCTTGCAGAACAGAACAACGGGCACCGCGGACGGCACAGCAGAACGGGCACGGGGGCGCACAGGGGCACTCGTCACAGTGCCGACAGTGCGCCGGTGGACTGACCAATTCACACACACGCTCCCGTAGCTTTTCAGCCAACTTCCGGGGGCCGTCGATTCCTTGGCCGAACGCCCCCTCAACCCCCGTCCGACCAGGGCTGAAAGGCGCGCACGAGCCGCCCGCACCCTACGGGGACCGGCCATGGAGCCAAGGCGCACTTCCCAGCAAGCCGCCCGAGTGCAACGCTTCGTGATCGAATGCTTCACGCCAAGTTGCCATGTCGACAATCTGCCGAGTGATGAACTGGTCACCCCGGCAGCACGGGACGCAGTAGATTCGATCTTGACTGTATTACGGCGGGGGACTGGTGGAGGACCGAGGGGAAACGTGCAGCAGCGACAAGCGAGGCAAGCGCGTCAAGCACGTCAGGCACGTCAACAACAGGGAGCCGCGACGCCCGAGGGGGGTTTAGCACCATGAGCCACGACTCCACTGCCGCGCCGGAGGCCGCGGCTCGGAAACTCTCGGGGCGGCGCCGCCGGGAGATCGTAGCGGTGCTGCTCTTCAGCGGCGGTCCCATTTTCGAGAGTTCCATACCGCTCTCCGTGTTCGGCATCGACCGGCAGGACGCGGGGGTCCCCCGCTACCGGCTGCTGGTCTGCGCCGGCGAGGAGGGCCCGCTGCGGACCACCGGCGGACTCGAACTCACCGCGCCGCACGGCCTGGAGGCGATCGGCCGGGCCGGCACCGTCGTCGTACCGGCCTGGCGGTCGATCACCTCACCGCCGCCGCCGGAAGCGCTCGAGGCGCTGCGCCGCGCGCACGAGGAGGGCGCCCGCATCGTCGGGCTGTGCACGGGCGCGTTCGTCCTCGCCGCGGCGGGGCTGCTCGACGGGCGTCCCGCGACCACCCACTGGATGTACGCGCCGACGCTCGCGAAGCGCTATCCGTCCGTCCACGTGGATCCTCGCGAGCTCTTCGTCGACGACGGTGACGTCCTGACGAGCGCGGGCACCGCGGCCGGAATCGATCTCTGTCTGCACATCGTGCGCACGGACCACGGCAACGAAGCGGCGGGCGCCCTCGCCCGCAGGCTCGTGGTGCCGCCGCGCCGGGCCGGCGGCCAGGAGCGCTATCTCGACAGGTCTTTACCCGAGGAGATCGGCGCCGACCCGCTCGCCGAGGTCGTCGCCTGGGCGCTGGAGCACCTCCACGAGCAGTTCGACGTGGAGACGCTGGCCGCGCGCGCCTACATGAGCAGGCGGACCTTCGACCGCAGGTTCCGCTCGCTCACCGGCAGCGCGCCGCTCCAGTGGCTGATCACCCAGCGGGTGCTCCAGGCACAGCGGCTCCTGGAGACCTCCGACTACTCCGTCGACGAGGTCGCGGGCCGCTGCGGCTTCCGTTCGCCGGTGGCGCTGCGGGGTCACTTCCGGCGCCAGCTCGGTTCGTCGCCCGCCGCCTACCGCGCCGCGTACCGCGCGCGCAGGCCGCAGGGCGAGCGCGTGCTGGAGTCCGTGTCGGCGACGGCGCAGGCCGTGCCCACGCTGGTCGAGGCCGGCCCGGTGCCGACCCAGACCCGGCGCACGGCGGCCGCGAGCGCGCTCGGCCCCTCGACCTCGGTGCCGACCGATCCGGGCAAGCCGAACTCCGACGTGTATGCGCCAGGACGTGCTCCCCTGCCCGGCCAGAGGAGCGCGCCGTAGGGTTGGGGGCATGAACGATCGCATGGTGTGGATCGACTGCGAGATGACCGGGCTCTCGTTGACGGATGACGCACTTATCGAGGTGGCCGCACTGGTCACCGACTCGGAACTGAACGTGCTCGGCGAAGGTGTGGACATCGTGATCCGCCCGCCGGACGCGGCGCTGGAGACCATGCCCGAGGTGGTGCGCGCCATGCACACCGCCTCGGGTCTCCTCGACGAGCTGGCCGGCGGCACCACGATGGCCGACGCCGAGGAGCAGGTCCTGGCGTACGTACGGGAGCACGTCAAGGAGCCGCGGAAGGCCCCGCTGTGCGGAAACTCGGTCGGCACCGACCGCGGCTTCCTGCTGCGGGACATGCCGACCCTGGAGGAGTACCTCCACTACCGGATCGTCGACGTCTCCTCGGTCAAGGAGCTGGCCCGGCGCTGGTATCCGAGGGCGTACTTCAACAGCCCGGACAAGAACGGCAACCACCGCGCGCTCGCCGACATCCGCGAGTCCATCGCCGAGCTGCGCTACTACCGCGAGGCGATCTTCGTGCCGCAGCCCGGCCCCGACTCGGAGACCGCGAGGACGATCGCGGCCAAGCACGTCCTGCCTGCGGAGTAGCCTCCGCGAGCGCCCTGTGTACGGGGTCCGGAAAAGGTGTGCGCGAGCACCCCTTCGGACCCTGTACACTTTTTCTCGGCCGGTCGGAAGAACGACAAAAGACCGGACATGGTGGGTGTAGCTCAGTTGGTAGAGCACCTGGTTGTGGTCCAGGTGGCCGCGGGTTCAAGTCCCGTCACTCACCCTGAAGGAAGGGCCCCGGTTCGAGAGAACCGGGGCCCTTCCCGCGTTCACGCCCTTTCCGGGGCGGCCCGCCGGCCTCAGGAAGAGGCCCGCTCCACCAGTTCCGTGGGCAGTACCAGCTGGCGCCGCTCCAGGCGCCGGGCGGCCGCGGGGCGGCTGTCCGCGATCTCGGCGAGCAGCAGGTCGATCATGGCCCGCCCCATCTCCTCGATCGGCTGCCGCACGCTCGTCAGCGGCGGGTCCATGTGGCGGGCGATCGCCGAGTCGTCGAAGCCGACGAGCGCCACGTCGTCGGGTATACGGCGGCCCGCCTCGCGCAGCGCCTGCCGGGCGCCCGCCGCCATCACGTCGGAGCCCGCGAAGACCGCGTCCACCTCGGGACAGGCGGCGAGGAGCTCCCGCATCGCCCGCCGGCCGCCCTCCTCCGTGAAGTCGCCCGGCACGATCAGCCGCTCGTCCACCGCGCGGCCCGCGTCCCGCAGCGCGGCGCGGTAGCCGTCGAGGCGGCGCTGGGCGCCGTACACGTCGAGGCGGCCGGTGATGGTGGCTATGGAGGTGCGGCCGCGGGAGAGCAGGTGCTCCACGGCCGAGCACGCCCCGGCGTAGTTGTCGGAGTCGACGGAGGGCAGCGCTTCCTCGGCGGAGCGGCGGCCGCTGATCACCGCGGGGATCTCCAGCTGGGAGAGCAGGTCGGGGAGCGGGTCGTCGGCGTGCACCGAGACGAGGAGCACCCCGTCGACGCGGTGGGCGGCCAGGTACTGGGCCAGGCGCTGGCGCCGCTGGTCGCTGCCCGCGAAGATCAGCAGCAGCTGCATCTCGGTCTCGCTGAGCTCGGCGCCGACGCCGCGCAGGACGTCGGAGAAGTAGGGCTCGGCGAAGAAGCGGGTCTCGGGCTCGGGGACGACCAGGGCGATGGCGTCCGTGCGGTTGGCGGCGAGGGCGCGGGCCGCGGTGTTCGGGACGTACCCCAGCTCGGCGACGGCGGCCTCGACGGCCGTGCGGGTCGCCTCGCTCACCCGCGGCGAGCCGTTGATCACCCGGGAGACCGTCCCCCGGCCGACCCCCGCCCGCGCGGCGACCATTTCCAGAGTGGGCCGTCCGCCACTGCGGCCGCGCGCTGCGTGAGCTGCCATTGTCCGCCTCCCGTCACACTTCCCCCGGCGAGGAATGTAACAGCCCGATCTTCGCCGGGCCGATGGGCCGAACGCGGACGCCCCGTAACGGCCCGATAACCGAACACCTAACTCTCTGTCCGGTCCCTTGACACCCCCGGCCGCAGCCACGAGTCTTCAACTCATCACTTGTGGGAGCGCTCCCACACTACCTGACACGTACACAACCCGCACGTTCCCCGCCCGAGCCGCAGCGTGAACCAACGGGCCCAGCAGTGCAGTTGGCCGGGGGGTCGGCACGTCAGGCAACAGGAGGACGTCATGCGCACCAATTCCCGCCGGTCCCGCCGACTGGTGGCCTACGCGGCAGCGACCGCGCTGGCCGCGGGCCTGCTGACCGCATGTTCGAGCGACGACGACAGTGGCTCGGCAGGCGGCGACGGCAAGATCACGCTCAATGTCGGCACGTTCGGTGTACTGGGCCTGAAGCAGGCGGGCCTCTACGACGAGTACGAGAAGTCGCATCCGAACATCAAGATCAAAGAGAACGTCATCGAGCGGAACGACGCCTACTACCCGAAGCTCCTCACCCAGCTTCAGTCCGGCGCGGGTGTGAACGACGTGGCGGCCGTCGAAGTCAGCAACATCACCGAGGTCGTGCAGACCCAGGGCGCCAAGTTCGAGGACCTGGGCAAGGCCGAGGGCGTCGAGAAGTCGACGTACCTCGACTGGAAGTGGGAGCAGGCCACGACCGAGGACGGCAAGACGATCGGCCTCGGCGTCGACATCGGCCCGACGGCGCTCTGCTACCGCAAGGACCTCTTCGAGAAGGCGGGCCTGCCCACCGACCGCGAGCAGCTCGCGAAGGAGTGGGCCGGCGACTGGGACAAGTACGTCGCCATGGGCGAGAAGTACATGGAGAAGGCGCCCAAGGGCAGCAAGTTCGTCGACTCCGCCGCCAGTGTCTACAACGCCGTCTTCGCCGGTGCGAAGGAGCGCTACTACGACAAGGGCGGCAAGGAGATCTACGAGGACAGCCAGGGCCGCAAGGACGCCTGGAACGCGGCGATGAAGGTCGCGCAGGGCGACATGTCCGCCAAGCTCAAGCAGTTCGACCCGACGTGGGACCAGGGCTTCGCCAACGCCAGGTTCGCCACCGTGGCCTGCCCCGCCTGGATGGCCGGGTACATCCAGGAGAAGACGGGCCCCGGGGGCAAGGGCCAGTGGGACATGGCCAAGGCGCCCACGGACGGCAACTGGGGAGGAACGTTCCTCGGCGTGCCGAGCGCGGGCAAGCACAAGAAGGAGGCGACCGAGCTCGCCGTCTGGCTGACCCAGCCCGAACAGCTCGCGAAGGTCTTCGCCAAGCAGGCCAGCTTCCCGTCCACCCCGTCGGTCTACGACACGCTGAAGCCGTCGCCGGCCACGAAGGCGTACTTCAACGACGCGCCCATCACGGAGATCTACGCCGGGATCGCGAAGAACACCCCCTCGGCCGTCTACGGCCTGAAGGACGCCCAGATCGGCCAGTCCATCACGGACATCGGTGTGCTCCAGGTGGAGCAACAGGGCAAGTCCCCGGCTGAGGGCTGGAAGGCGGCGCAGGAAGAGATCAAGGACGTTCTGGGACAGTGACGCCCATGTCCGAGACCGCCGAGTACGCCGAGACCGCGTCCCCCGGTGAGGGGGGCGCGGCCCCGGCCGCGTCCGGGAGCCGCAAGGCCTCCCCCACGTCCTCGTGGCGCAGCCGTCTGTACCGCTGGGACATAAAGGCGTCGCCGTACGTCTTCGTCGCGCCCTTCTTCCTCTTCTTCGGCGCCTTCGGCCTCTTCCCGCTGCTCTACACCGGCTGGGCGTCGATGCACCGCCTGTCGCTGACCAACCTCGACGACAGCACCTGGATCGGCCTGGAGAACTACACCAACCTGTTGCAGAGCGACTACTTCTGGAACGCGCTCGGCAACACCTTCACGATCGGTGTCATCTCCACCGTCCCGCAGCTGGCCGTCGCCCTCGGCATCGCGCACCTGCTCAACTACAAGCTGCGCGGCTCCACGCTGTGGCGGGTGGCGATGCTCGCTCCGTACGCCACCTCGGTGGCGAGCGCCTCGCTGGTCTTCACGCTGCTGTTCGCGTGGGACGGCGGCATGGTCAACTGGATGATCGGGTCGGTGGGCATCGACCCCGTCAACTGGCGCGAGTCGTCGTGGGGTTCGCAGTTCGCGGTCTCCTCGATCGTCATCTGGCGGTGGACCGGGTACAACGCGCTGATCTATCTGGCGGCGATGCAGGCGGTGCCGCACGACCTGTACGAGTCGGCCTCGCTGGACGGCGCCTCGCGCTGGCAGCAGTTCCGGCACGTGACGATCCCGATGCTGCGGCCGACGATCCTGTTCACGGTCGTCGTCTCCACCATCGGGGCGACCCAGCTCTTCGGCGAGCCGCTGCTGTTCGGCGGCACGGCCGGGTCCAAGGGCGGCGCCGACCACCAGTTCCAGACGCTGGGGCTCTATCTGTACGACCAGGGCTGGATCAACGGCCACCTGGGCCGCGCGTCCGCCGTGGCCTGGCTGATGCTCGTGATCCTGCTGCTCATCGCCGCGGTCAATCTGCTGATCGCCCGACGACTGAGGAAGGACCGATGAAGTCCCGCACACACCGGCCGGGCAGCCCGAAGGCCGGCCGCACGATGCACGCGGGGCCCGTGACCTACCTCGTCCTCGCACTGTTCACGGCCGTCTCCCTCGCGCCGCTGATCTGGACGGCGGTCGCGGCCTCCCGGACGAGCGGGCGGCTCGCCCAGACCCCGCCGCCCCTCTGGTTCGGCGGCAACCTCTTCAAGAACCTCGAACGCGCCTGGACCGAGGCGAGCCTCGGCGACGCGATGCTCAACACCACGATCGTGGCGGGCAGCATCACCATCGGCACGGTCCTGTTCTCCACCATCGCCGGATTCGCCTTCGCCAAGCTGAAGTTCAGGTTCAGCGGCGCGCTGCTCCTGCTGACCATCGGCACGATGATGGTGCCGCCGCAGCTCAGCGTCGTACCGCTCTATCTGTGGGTCGCCGACCTTCAGTGGACGAACCAGCTCCAGGCGGTGATCCTGCCGACGTTCGTGAGCGCCTTCGGCGTGTTCTTCATGCGGCAGTACCTGCTCCAGGCGCTGCCGAGTGAGCTGATCGAGGCGGCGCGGATGGACGGCGCCAGCAGCCTGCGGATCATCTGGCACGTGGTGTTCCCCGCGGCGCGGCCCGCGATGGCCGTCCTCGGGCTGCTCACGTTCGTCATGGCGTGGAACGACTTCCTGTGGCCGATCATCGCGCTCAACCAGTCGAACCCGACCGTCCAGGTGGCGCTCAACTCGCTGGGTACGGGGTACATCCCCGACCGGGCGGTGATCATGGCGGGTGCGCTGCTCGGCACGCTGCCGCTGCTGCTCGCGTTCGTCCTGTTCGGCAAGCAGATCGTGAGCGGCATCATGCAGGGCGCGGTCAAGGGCTGACCTTCCTCCCGGGAGCCCTCGGGCTCCCGGGCTTCCCCCTCCCCCTCGTACCTCTTCCTCCTCTCCACCCTTCTCATGGGAGCGCTTCCATGCCTGAACCCCTGGCTTTTCCCGCAGACTTCCTCTGGGGGACCGCCACCTCCGCGTACCAGATCGAGGGCGCCGTGCGTGAGGACGGCCGCACGCCCTCCATCTGGGACACCTTCAGCCACACCCCGGGCCGGACGGCCGGCGGTGACACCGGTGACGTCGCCGTCGAGCACTACCACCGCTACCGCGACGACGTGGAGCTCATGGCGGACCTGGGCCTGAACGCGTACCGGTTCTCCGTCTCCTGGTCGCGCGTCCAGCCCACCGGCCGCGGCCCCGCCGTCCAGCGGGGCCTGGACTTCTACCGGCGCCTGGTCGACGAGCTGCTCGGCCGCGGCATCCGGCCCGCCCTGACCCTCTACCACTGGGACCTGCCGCAGGAGCTGGAGGACGCGGGCGGCTGGCCGGCGCGCGAGACCGCGTACCGGTTCGCCGAGTACGCGGGCATCGTCGGCGAGGCGCTCGGCGACCGCGTGGAGTCCTGGATCACCCTCAACGAACCCTGGTGCAGCGCCTTCCTGGGCTACGGCTCCGGCGTGCACGCCCCCGGCCGCACCGACCCGGCCGCCGCCCTGCACGCCGCCCACCACCTCAACCTCGCGCACGGCCTCGGCACCCAGGCGCTGCGCGCCGTCCTGCCGGCCCGCGCCGGTGTCGCGGTGAGCCTCAACTCCGCGGTGGTCAGGGCGGTCTCGGACGCGCCGGGGGACCAGGACGCCCGGCGGCGCATCGACAACCTCGCCAACGGCGTCTTCCACGGCCCGATGCTGCACGGCGCCTACCCGGCGGACCTGTTCGCGGACACGGCCGGGATCACCGACTGGTCCTGCGTACGGGACGGCGACCTGGCCGCCATTCACCAGCCGCTGGACGCGCTCGGCCTCAACTACTACACGCCCGCGCTGGTCTCGGCCGCGCCGGACGGCTCCGCGCACCGGCGCGCCGACGGGCACGGGGTGAGCGAGCACTCCCCGTGGCCCGGCTCCGACGACGTCGCCTTCCACCAGACGCCCGGCGAGCGCACCGAGATGGGCTGGACCATCGACCCGACGGGCCTGCACGAGCTGATCATGCGGTACTCGCGGGAGGCGCCCGGGCTCCCGCTGTACATCACCGAGAACGGCGCGGCCTACGACGACAAGCCCGACCCGGACGGCCGCGTCCACGACCCGGAGCGCATCGCCTACCTGCACGGCCACCTGAGCGCCGTCCGCCGCGCCATCGCCGACGGGGCGGACGTCCGGGGCTACTACCTGTGGTCGCTCCTCGACAACTTCGAGTGGTCGTACGGCTACGGCAAGCGGTTCGGTGCGGTCTACGTCGACTACGAGACGCAGGTCCGCACGCCGAAGTCCAGCGCCCACTGGTACGCGACGGTCGCGGGGGCGGGCGCGCTGCCGGCGCAGTCCGTCGTGGGCTGACGGGGGCGGGCGGACCGGCGCGCGGACCGGCGCGTGGACTGTGACTTTCGGCTGAGCGCACCGTATGAGGGCTGGGCCGCCCCGGTGATCATTTAGCCGGGCAGGGTGCCGCCGCTTCTTGCGCGCCGGGCGGCACCGGTTGACTGGGCGGGTCCGCGGCGCGGCCGTTCCCGCCGCCGCGCCGCCCCTTGTTCGCGGTCTGAGGAGCAGTGCATGTCGCAGATCACCGGTCCGGCCCCCGGCACGGCCTTCCCCCGTCTGGGGTGGGTGGACGAGCTGCTGCTGCCCGCTCTCCAGGCGGCCGTGGCGACCCTGCCCGCGGCGGAGCGCCGGGCGGCGGGCTACCACCGCGGCTGGTGCGAGGCCGACGGCACGCCTGCGGTGGCGGTGGCCGGCCGGGGCAAGACGGTCAGGCCCGCGCTGACGCTGCTCTCCGCGGTGGCGGTCGGCGGCACTCCGCACGACGCCCTGCGGGGCGCGGTGGCCGTGGAACTGGTCCACGACTTCACGCTGTTGCACGACGACGTGATGGACCACGACGCCCTGCGCCGCCACCGCCCGGCCGTCTGGTCGGCGTTCGGCACGGCGTCGGCCGTCCTGACCGGTGACGCCCTGCTGGCCGCGGCGATGCGGGAAGTCGCCCACGCCCCCGCGGAGTTCGCGGCCGTGGCGGTGCAGGAACTGGTCCGCGCCCTGCTCGACCTGGTCGAGGGGCAGAGCCTGGACCTGGCGTTCGAGAGGACCCCCGAGGTCTCCGTGGCGCAGTACCTGACCATGGCGGAGGGGAAGACGGGGTCCCTGATGGGCTGTGCCTGCGCCCTGGGCGGCGCCCTCTCCGGGGCCGACGGCGAGCGCGTGCGGGGACTGCGGGAGTTCGGCCGCCGCCTCGGCATCGCCTTCCAGTGCGCCGACGACCTGATGGGCATCTGGGGCCGCACGGCACGCAGCGGCAAGCCGGTCGGGGCCGATCTGGCGGCGCGCAAGAAGTCCTTCCCGGTCGTGGCGGCGCTCGCGGGCGACTGCTCCGCCGCCGAGCGGCTGCGGGCGCTGTACGCGTCGCCGCACCCGCTGGGTGCCGAGGAGGTCGACCTGGCGCGGGAGTTGGTGGAGAAGGCCGGCGGGCGGCAGGCCGCCGAGGAGGAGTCCGGGCGGCAGCTGTCGGCCGCGCTGCGGGCCCTGTCGTACGCCCGGCCGACGGCGGACGCGTACCGGCAGCTTCAGGAGATCGCCTCCACGATGGTCCGGCGGGATTCCTGACGGCGGCCGGTCCGCGGGATTCCTGACGGCGGCCGGCCCGCGGGGATTCCTGACAGCGGTCGGCCCGTGGGCGTGACTTCGTCTCCCGTGGGCCGTTGACCGTGCGGTGGACGCGCGACAAAACGCGCTGAACGTACCACCACCGCCCGAATGGGATTCCTCGTGACGAAACGCAGTGGAGTTGTACAGCAGGCCGACCCCGGCGCGCGGACCGCCCCCGGCGCGGGCCTGCCGGGCGACGTCCCGGCCGTGTCCGCCTATGGACTGCGGGTGGACCGCGGCAGCCACACGGTCCTGTCGAACGTCACCTTCACCGTCCCCCGCGGCTGCATCGTGGGCCTGCTCGGCCCGAGCGGCTGCGGCAAGACGACGCTGCTGCGGTCCGTCGTCGGCGTGCAGGAGGCCACCGCGGGCCATGTCCAGGTCCTCGGATACGGCGCGGGCGCCCACCAGTTGAAGACCCGGGTCGGGTACGTCACGCAGGCCCCGTCCGTCTACGCGGACCTCACCGTCCTGGAGAACCTGCGCTACTTCGCCGCCGCACTCGGCATGCGGGGCTGGCGCCGGGAGGACGCGGTGGTCCGCGTGGTCAAGGAGGTCGACCTCGCGGGCTACGCCGACAAGCTCGTCGCGAGCCTCTCCGGGGGCCAGTACTCCCGGGTCTCACTAGCCGTGGCCCTCCTGAACAAGCCGGACCTGCTGGTGATGGACGAACCGACCGTCGGCCTCGACCCGATGGTGCGCCGCGAGCTCTGGCTGGTCTTCCGGCGGCTCGCCACGGAGGGAGCCACCCTGATGATCTCCAGCCACGTCATGGACGAGGCCGACCGCTGCGACCGGCTCCTGCTGATGCGCACGGGCCGGCTCCTCGCCAGCGCCGACCGGGAGTCGCTGCTGGAGCACACGGACTGTGCGGATGTCGAGGAGGCGTTCATGCACCTGGTCGAGGCCGCGCGGGCCGCGGAGGCGCGGGCCCGCCAACGCGCCGCTTCCCAGAGCCTCTTCCCCGAGCTGTCCGGCCTGCTCGACCAGCCGTCCGCCCCCGATGCCGAGCGGTCCTTCTTCGCCACGGACGCCCGCTCATGAGCACTGCCCGCCTGACCGAACGGCTGCCCTTCTCCCCCACCATCACCGGCGCCACCGCCGTCCGGGTCCTGCAACAGGTCTCCCGCGACAAGGGCAGCACCGCCCTGCTGCTCGGCATCCCCTGCATGCTCATGGTGCTGCTCAAGCTGATGTTCCACGACTCCGACAGCACCCTCCAGCGGGTCGGGCCGCAGGTCTTCGGCGTCTTCCCGGTCATCGTGATGTACCTGGTGGCGTCCGTGTCGACGCTCCGCGAACGCACCACGGGCACCGCCGAACGGCTGCTCACCATGCCGGTGCGGCGGCTCGACATCGTGCTCGGCTACAGCCTCGCCTTCGCCTTCCTCGCGCTGTTGCAGGCGGTCCTGTCCACGCTCCTGTCGGTCGGCCCGCTGGGCCTCGACATCGAGGGACCGGCGTATCTGCTCATGGTCATCGCCATGCTGGGCGCTCTGCTCGGCCTCGCCCTCGGGCTGCTGGTGAGCGCCTTCGCGCGCAACGAGTTCCAGGCGGTGCAGTTCCTGCCCGCGGGGGTCCTGCCGCAGTTCCTGGTGTGCGGGCTCTTCGTGCCGCGGGACGAGATGCAGGGCGCGCTGGCGGCCGTGGCCAAGCTGATGCCGATGACGTACGCCGTCCAGGCCGCCGGCGAGGCCGCCAACCACCCGGGTGTCACCGGGATCTTCATCAGGGACGCCCTGCTGATCCTGGGGTGCGTGATCCTGGTCCTCGTCGCCAGCGCCGCCACGCTCAAGCGCTGAGAACGCGAGGAGGGTGGGAACCGTCCCGGGACGGTTCCCACCCTCGTCGTGCGGCTGACGTCAGTCCCGCAGGTCCCACCCGAAGCCACCGGAGACGTTGCCCTGCCGCGGGACGTCGAACGGACCCACGTGCACCGGGTGATCGTGGTCCCTGTGGTCCCGGTGGTCACTGTGGTACTCGTGGTCCCCGTGGCCCCCGTAGTACGTGCCCGAGACATCGGGCCCCGGGTAGCGCACGTTGTGGTCCGAGGGCGCCGAGGCGGCGGCCGCTGCCGCACCACCCACCATCACCGCGACGGCGGCAAATGACACGAAGGCCATACGGCTGAACCGCACTGACATGAAAATCCTCCTGCGAGAAAAGCATGGAAACGGGAAACGAGAATCGGCTGTTTCAGCCTAGCGGCCCGCAGGGGACATGAGGCGGGAAAAACGCCGCACACACGCAAGTGCGTCAAATAGAAGCAGCAAAAGGGAAACGTGACAGGAATGAGCAGAAGGACAATCGCCCGACCATTCGTATTCGTATTCTTCTTCCTCGCGGCGTTGCCGGTCTGCCCACCGCCCGCGTGGGCCGGGTCCGCGACGGCCGGTCTGCTCGACGAGGTCAATCAATACCGGGCCGACGCCGGCTGCCCCTCCGTGCGGCCACGGGACTCCCTCGGCAGGGCGGCCCAGCGGCACAGTGACGACATGTCCCACCACGAGCGCCTCGACCACGCCGGGAGCGACGGCAGCCGCCCGGTCGACCGGATGCGGGAGGCCGGTTACCGCCCCGGCCCGGCCGGCGAGGTCATCGCGGCCGGCTCCGCCACCCCGGACGGCACCGTCGCGCTGTGGCTGGACAGCCCCTCGCACCGGGCCGTCGTCCTCACCTGCCGGTACACCGACGCGGGCGTCGGCGTGGCGGACGGCCCCGGCGGCCCCTGGTGGACGCTGGACCTGGCCGCCGGGGCCTGAGCTCAGCCGAGGTCCGCGTGCCACCACCAGGCGATGCCGGGCGCGCCCTCCACCGGACCCGGCCGGGTGTCGGACGGCTCGTCGGCGTAGCTCAGCAGCGAGTCGTCCATCTCGTCGGGCCAGTGCCCCTGGCTGAGGTAGCGCGGCACCCGCATGCCCCACTCGTTGTTGCCGCGGATCGCGTACCGGAGGCCTTGCAGGTACGTCGCGAGATCCGGGCCCGCGGTCGGGGCGACCCGGTCGTACAGCCGCAGGAACCGCAGGAGCACGCGGTCGCGCAGCGCGCCGGCCTCGTGGACGGCGTCCTGGAGCGGGATGCCGCGCTCGGCCATCAGGACGGTGTAGATGTTCTGGTCCGTGTGCCCCCTGGCCAGCTCCTTGTGCAGCGAGTGCCGGTCGTTGTCGAGGGAGGCGACCATCGCCGCCATCTCGGTCAGCGCCCGGACCGCGGGGCGGTGCATGTCCCGGTCCGGGACCTCCGCTCCGGTGGCCAGTTCCAGCAGCGCGGTGGTGGGGAAGCCGCCCGCCGACAGCAGCCTCATCGTCAGGAAGTCGTCGAGGCCCGGCATGCGGCCCACGGCCTGGTTGCCGATCTGCCAGGCCACGCCCGACAGCCAGGCCCGGTGGGCGTGGACGAAGCGGCTGACCTGCGTCGGCGGCGCGAAGGAGCGGAAGCGGCGCATGATGTCCTGCAAGGCGCGGGCGTACCGGTCGTCGGGCCTCGCCGTACCGGTCTCGCAGGCCCGCTGGACCTGTCCCGCCAGGGCGTTGAACTGTGCGGGGCGGGTGCTGAGCGGCCCGGTGTCGCAGCGGGCGTCGTCGAAGGCGAAGCCCCAGTACACCCAGAGGGACGTCGCCAGCAGCCGCTCGTCGTCGGCCACCGGCGCCATCCGGCCGGTGAAGTCGGTGCTGTGCGTCGCCACGACCCACGCCTTCTCGCGGTCCGACGCGCACATGCCGCTGTCGCCGATCCACTGCACGGCCTGTTCGTCGACCTGCCGCACACGGGGGTGGAGGACGGATTCCAGCGGACAGAAAAGGGGCGGCAGTTCCACTTCGGACAGTCGGTTTTTCACGGCAGTACAAACCTTCCGGCGAATGGTCGGGGAAGTCCCCGATCATCTGGGACCTCGTCCGATGACGCGACAAGGCAGGCCCGGGGAGAAAGAGCATCCTTCGAAGGAATGGCGGGAAATGTCCCGTTGACCGCGCGGCGTGACCGGCTCGAATTCGCGTCGTTGTAGCGGGCATGCGATCCCGTACGTATCACCGTGCCGCCGTCCTTCTCGTCTCCCTGCTCGCCCTTCAGGGCGGTGCGACCGCCGTCGCCGACGGCCGGCAGCCGCCCGCCCCGCCCGCACAGGCCGGCCCGCTCGCGCCGTTCGAGCAGGGAGCCTCCGCCTTCGCGTCCGTGGCGGCGCCGTTCGTCGACGCGGCCAGTCGGACGATGTTCCCGAGGAAGTAGCGGTCCCCGGCCTGCGTCACGCCGGCCGGCTCGCCCCCGGGGCCCGCTTGCGGCCGCGCACCGCGGTCCCCCGGTGCCCCCGGCGTCCCTCCGCCGGGCGGCGGGCGTCCCGCTGGATCCAGACGCGGACCTCGGTGCCGCCGAGGACCGAGCTGCCGATGCGGACGTCGCCGCCCGTCGACTCGGCGAGGCGGCGCACGATGTCGAGGCCGAGCCCCGTGGAGCCGGCCTCGCCGGAGCCCGCGCCCCGGGCGAGCGCGGCCGCCGGGTCGGCGATGCCGGGGCCCGCGTCGGAGACGAGCACGATCACGGCGTCCTCGCCGCTGTGCACGTCCACCGAGAAGGCGGTGCCCTCGGCCGTGTGCCGGAAGACGTTGCCGAGCAACGCGTCGAGGGCGGCGACCAGTTCGGCGCGGGCCACCGGGATGCGGACCGGCTCCTCCACACCGGCCACCCGCGCTTCGCGCCCCTCGTCCTCGGCGAGCGCCGACCAGAACGCCATCCGCTCCCGGATCACCTCGGCGGCGTCGCAGCCCGCGCCGGACCCGGCCCTCGCGGTCTGCGGCTTCGCGTCGCGCGCGGTGCGGATGATGGTGTCGACCTCGCGCTCCAGCGTCTCGACCGCCGTGCGGGTCTGCTCGGCGGCGGGTCCTTCGCCGAGCGAGGCCGCGTTCAGCCGGAGCACGGTCAACGGCGTACGCAGGCGGTGCGACAGGTCGGCCGCCAACTCCCGCTCATGGGCGAGGAGTCTGACCACCTGGTCCGCCATCGAGTTGAACGCCACCGCGGCCAGGCGCAGCTCCGTCGGCCCCTCCTCCGGCACCCGCGCCCCCAGCTTGCCCTCACCGAGGTCGTGGGCGGCGCCCACCAGACGCCTGGCGGGCCGGACCATGCGGACGCCGAGCCGGTCCGCGACCGCCACCGAGCCGATGACGAGCGCGATGCCCACGCCGGCGAGCACCAGCCATGCCGTGGTCACGCCATTGCTGACCTCGGCCTCGGGGACGTAGATCTCCACGACCGCCGTGCCCGAGCTGAGCGCGGTCGGTTGCAGGACCACGAAGCCGCCGGGCACCCCGGTGGTCCTGGCCCGGCCCTCCTCGCGGGTCGCCGCCACGGCCCGCGCCCCGGCCCTCGGCTCGCCGACCTCGAAGGCCTCGGCGCCGTCGACGGCCGGTACGTACACGGCCATCCGGCCGTCGCCGCCCGCCTCGGACGAGGCGACGGCCCGGGTGAGCTCCTCGCGGTCGGTGGTGATGGAGAGCGTGGGGCCCATGCCCGCGCCGTGCCGTTCCGCGTTCGAGACGGCGCGGTCCCTCGCCATCTCCTTGACGACGAGGCCCAGCGGCACCGCGAAGGCCACCACGACCATCGTCGTGACGGCCAGGCAGACCTTGACCAGGGCCCATCTCACAGCTGGGGCTCCGGCAGCGGAGGCTCCAGCTTCACGCCGACACCGCGCAGGGTGTGCAGATACCGCGGCCGGGCCGCCGTCTCGCCCAACTTCCGCCGCAGCCACGACAGGTGTACGTCGATGGTCTGGTCGTCGCCGTAACTCTGCTGCCAGACCTCGGCGAGCAGTTCCTTGCGCGGCACGACGACGCCGGGCCGCCCGGCCAGGAAGGCGAGCAGGTCGAACTCGCGCCGGGTCAGGTCGAGCCGCGCGCCGTCCAGCTCGGCCTGGCGCCGCAGCGGGTCGATGGCGAGCCCGCCGACGCGGAGCACACTGCTCGGCGGTGCCTCACCGGCCGCCGTCCGGGCGCGGCGCAGCACGGCCGCCATGCGCGCCGACAGGTGCTCGACGGAGAACGGCTTGGTGAGGTAGTCGTCGGCGCCGTCGTTCAGGAGCCGCACGATCTCCGTCTCGTCGTCCCGCGCGGTCGCGATGATCACGGGGACGTCCGTGATGCCGCGGAGCATCTTCAGCGCCTCCGACCCGTCGAGGTCGGGCAGGCCGAGATCCAGGATCACCACGTCGAAGCGGAAATGGGCGACCTCGCGCAGCGCCTCCAGGGCCGTGCCGACGCTGCGCACGGTGTGCGCCGCCTCGGTCAGGTGCCGGATGAGGGCGGAGCGGACGAACTGGTCGTCCTCGACGACGAGCACACTTGCCATGGGCGGCACCGTACGCCATACGGAGGAACGCGGTCCCGCCCCCGGGTGCCCGTGCCCGCGGGGGACAGGGGCGCGTCGCGTGGTGCAGTATGGCCCGCGATGCGCAGCGGACTCGTACACACGATCGCCTGGTCGCTCGCCACGGGCGCGGCGGTCACGCTGTCCTGGTGGGGCGTCCACACGGTGCTCGCGGGCACCGCATACGACCCGCCGCGCGCCCTGCCGCTCGCGGGTGACGACGGCGGCGCGGACCGCGCGGAACCGCTGTCCTCCTCCACGCACCGCCCCGAGCCGCCATCGACAGAGAAGCCCGAGAAGTCCCGGAAGCCCGCGAACGCGTCGGAGGCGCCGAAGACCCCGAAGCCCCCGGATTCCGCCGGCCCCTCCGGATCCTTCGGGACGGACTCCGACGAGCCTTCGGCCCCGCCGCCCACGAAGCCCGGCACCGGCACCGTGAAGAACTACACCACCGACGGCGGCCGGGTCGTCTTCGACCTCGGCAGTCACTCCTCGACGCTGGTCTCGGCGACACCTGCGGCGGGCTGGTCGGTGCAGACGTGGAAGCAGGACAAGTGGATCCGGGTGGAGTTCACCGGGGGCGCGGCCCGCGTCTCGGTCTTCTGCACCTGGCACGACACGGCGCCGCGAGTGGAGATCGACAAGTCCTGACCGCTCGGCCCGCCCGCTCGTTCAGCGGAAGACGGACGGCGGCGGCGCCGGTGAGGCGACCGCGCCGGCGTCGGTGACGGCCGCCGCTCCCCCGCCGAAGTCCCGCAGCGCGCGCCCGTGTTCGACCCGGCCGGGGTGCGGGTCGCCCGCGCACCGCCGGGTCAGCTCGGCGACGGGGAGCTCCCGGTCACAGGCGAGCAGCACGGCGTTGCCGAAGCGTTTGCCGCGGAGCACGGCGGGGTCGGCGGCGAGGGCGAGTTCGGGGAAGAGCACGGCGGCGGTGGCGAGCTGGCCGCGCAGGTGTGCGAGCGGCGGGCCGTCGGCGAGGTTGGCGGTGTAGTACCCGCCGGGTTTCAGGACCCTGCGTATGTCGGTGAGGAATTCCGTGCTGGTGAGGTGGGCGGGGGTGCGTGCCCCGCTGAAGACGTCGGCGATGACGAGGTCCGCCCAGCCGTCAGGGATCTTGGCGAGGCCTTCGCGGGCGTCGGTGCCGCGCACCCGTATGCGGCTCTGCGGGTCCAGTGGCAGTTCGCGGCGGACCAGTTGGACGAGGGCGGTGTCGCGCTCGACCACCTGCTGGGTGGAGCGGGGGCGGGTCGCGGCTATGTAGCGGGCGAGGGTGAAGGCGCCGCCGCCGAGGTGCACGGCGTGGACGGGCTTGCCGGGCGGGGCGACGAGGTCGGCGATGTGACCGATCCTGCGCTGGTACTCGAAGTCGAGGTACGCGGGGTCGTCGAGGTCGACGTGGGACTGCGGGGCGCCGTCCACGAGCAGCGTCCAGGCGCGCGGCCTGTCGCGGTCGGGCATGAGTTCGGCGAGTCCGCCGTCCACCTTCTCGACGACGGCCTCCCGCGCTTCCCGGGCCCGCTTCTTCCTTGCCATCCGGCCATTATCGGCGTACGCGAACGGCACGGCCCGCCGGCGGTGTGCCGGGGTGCGGCGGGCGGGCTCAGCGGCAGTTGTCGGCGGCCTCGATGGTGCGGGCGGCCTGGCCGAGCGCGGCCCGCAGGACGGCCGGGTCGGTGACGGGGTCGGTCTCGCCGCCCGGCGGGAGCAGCCAGCCGGTGCCCGCGACCGGCGGGTCGGGGACGACGGGCTCGGCGAGCCCGTCCTGTCCCTCCTGGTCCGGCTCTCCGGCGCCCGGGTGCGCGTACACACTCATGCCGCGGCCGTAGGTCTGGGTGCAGGCGCTGCCCGGCAGGTCCCAGCCGTCGGCGGTGCCCGGCGGCACGAGGAAGCCGAGGGTGGCGCAGCCGCCGTCGTGCAGGACGGGGCCGATGGTGTCGCCCGCGCCGCGGCGCAGGATGTCGACCGCCTCCAGGCCCTGCCTGGCCGGGACCGTGACCAGGTCGCAGCACTCGTCGTCGCAGGGCAGCGGGCCGGGGGGCGGGGCGCTGCGGTCCTGGGTGGGCCGGTGTCGCGCCGTGGTCAGGGACGCCGGGGACATGCCGTCCCCCGTACGGGAGTCGCCGTTCTCCGTGCCGATCTCCAACAAGGAAACCCCTCCTCGCCAGTGCGGCAGCCGCCCGGCTACCGCTCCTCGTGGTTCAACGCGCGAGTGCGTCAACAGGCACTGCGGCGCGCCGCCGCAAAGGATGGCACTTCATGGCGGATCCCGGGTGAGATATCCGGTTTGTAGCTAAACACCGCGTGGCGGACCCGTCACAGCCGGTACGTTCGTGCTCCGCCGGAACGGGGCAGGCCCGCGAGACCCATGGCGCGGGCGCGGCATGCCAGTGCGCGAGTGTGTGCGCCGTCCGGCACGATCCGCACGAGAGGGTCCGGCCATGGCGTCGTCACCGATGACATCGTCAACTCAGTCCCCACGACCGAACCTCGCATTCCGGCAACTCCGCGGCCGGCGCTCGCCCGGCGAGTTCGCCGCGGCCGTCCGGCGGTCCGCCCGCGAGATCGGTGAGCGCGTCAGCTGCGACGCCCGCTACATCGGACGCGTGGAGGCGGGCGAGATCCGCTGTCCCAACTACGCCTACGAGCGCGTGTTCCTGCACATGTTCCCCGGCCGGTCCCTGACCGATCTGGGCTTCGCCCCCCGCGCCCTGGTGCGCGGCAGGGGGGCGCGCGCCGAACAACCGACCCCGATCCAGTCGTACGAGTCCCCTCCGTCCGGGTCCGACTCCCGCGCCTGCGATGCGTACGCGGTCCAGACCCACGAGGAGAGCGACGTGCAGCGTCGCGCGTTCATGACCGGTTCCACGGCCACCGTGGCCGCCGCCCTGGGGCCCATCGGCCTCTCCCTGGGCGGCCCGGCGGAGGCGGCCGCCCTGCGCGGCCGCAGGGTCGGCGATGCCGAGGCCCGCGCGGTCGAGGAGGCCGTGCGCAAGATCAGGCTGCTCGACGACCGGCACGGCGCCGACGGCCTCTACCGGCGCGCGGCCGCCCCCCTGCGCACCGCCTACACCCTGCTCGACGCGGGGACCACCACCCGGCAGGCCACCTCGGACCGGCTGCACGCGGGCGCCGGTGAGCTGGCGATCTCCGTCGGCTGGCTGGCACACGACTCGGGCCGCTTCGACGACGCCCGCTCGCACTACGCCGAGGCCCTGGCGACGGCCCGGGTCTCCGGGGACGACGGCCTGGAGGCGCACGCCTTCTGCAACACGGCCTTCCTCGCGCGGGACGCGGGGCGGCCGCGGGAGGCGGTGCGGGCGGCCCAGGCGGCCACGCGCGCCGCCCGCCACCTCGGCTCGCACCGGCTGCTCTCGCTCGTCACGCTGCGGGAGGCCGGGGGCTGGGCGGGTCTCGGCGACCGCTCGGGCTGCGAACAGGCGCTGGCCCGCGCCCACGGCCTCTTCGACCGCGGGGAACGCGCGGAGGACCCGGAGTGGATGAGCTTCTACGGTCCGGCCGAGTTCGCGGCCCTGGAGGCGCAGTGCTGGTCGGCCCTCGGCGAGTGGGCGCGGGCCACCGGGCACGCCCGGCTTGCGGTGGCCACCGCCTCCTCGCACACCCCGCAGTTCACCAGGAACATCGCGCTCTACACCGCCGAGCTCGCCGACGACCTGGCCCGCGCGGGGCGCCCCGACGAGGCCGCGGCGGCGGGCCTCGAAGTCCTCGCGCTGCTGGGAGAGGTGCAGTCCTCGCGCATTCAGTCGATGCTCGCCACGACGGCGCGGGTGCTCCTGCCGCACCGCAGCACCTCGGGGGTGAGCGACTTCCTGGAGAGGCACGCCGCCCTGCCGCGGGCGGTCTAGCCGTCGGGTGGGGTGGGACCGTCGGGCGGGTGTGGCTACAGGCACCGGGCCGGTGTCAGGCCAGGTGGCCCGTCTCGTTCCACGACTCGATGGCGGGCTCTCCGTAGGCCCAGCCGAGGACCGACAGGGACGTCGGGTTGAGGCGGATGCGGGCGGCGAACTCGATGCCGAGGCCCAGCCAGCGCGCGCCGATGACCCGCAGGATGTGGCCGTGCGCGAAGACCAGCACGTCGCGGTCGGCGCTCCTCGCCCACTCCACGACCTCGTCCGCGCGCGCGGCGACCTGCTCCAGCGTCTCCCCTTCGGGGACCCCGTCGCGCCAGATGAGCCAGCCGGGCCGGATCGCCTGGATGTCGGCGGGGGTCATGCCGTCGTACGCGCCGTAGTCGAACTCCATGAGCGCGTCCCAGGTGGTGGCGCGGTCCCCGAAGCCGGCGAGCTCGCAGGTCTCCCGCGCGCGGGAGAGCGGGCTGGTGCGCACCTCGACGTCCGGGAGGCCGTCGAAGGGCGCGCGGTGCAGCCGCTCGCCGAGGAGCTTGGCGCCGCTGCGGCCCTCCTCCAGGAGGGGGATGTCGGTCCTGCCGGTGTGTTTCCCGGACAGGGACCATTCCGTCTGTCCGTGCCGGGCCAGCAGGATGCGGGGGGCCATGGGATCTCTCCAAGTCGTACACATGTCGAATCCGGCCACGTGGCGCCGACGACACTTTTGGTGCTTTTCACGGACAGGGCGCGCCTGCCCCTCCATCATCACCCACCTGTGATCGAGCACCCGACGGGGTGGGCAACCCGGCCGTCGATCTCTGCGTCTTAGTCGGCCGGGGGATGCCTCGCCCGCTTGCGCGTACGCCGTAAAGTGAGGCGGCGGCAGACGCCGCGTGAACAGAGACATGGGGGACCTATCGGATGCCGAAGACCGACGTGCCGGGCATCACCGGCATATCCGGGCCCCGGCTGCGCTGGTGGACGGAGCTGCCGCTGATCGTCCTGGTGTACGCCGCGTACTCGGCGGGCCGGCTGGTCGTCCGGGGCGATGTCTCCAGCGCGATCGACCACGGCGTGGGCATCCTGAAGGCCGAGCAATTCCTCCGCATCGACGCGGAGAGCCCGCTGAACCGTCTCTTCACCGCCAACGCCTGGATCGGCGTCCCCGCCGACTTCTGGTACGCCTCACTGCACTACCTCGTCACGCCCGCCGTCCTGGTCTGGCTGTTCCGCAGCCGTGCCGTGCACTACCGGGCGGCACGCGCGTGGCTGATGATCTCCACCATGATCGGCCTGATCGGCTTCACGCTGCTGCCGACCTGCCCGCCCCGGCTGCTGAGCAAGGGGTACGGGTTCGTCGACACCATGGCGCAGTACAGCAGCTACGGCTGGTGGGGCGGCGAGGCGAGCGCGCCGCGCGGGCTCGGCGGGATGACGAACCAGTACGCGGCGATGCCCAGCCTGCACGTGGGGTGGGCGCTGTGGTGCGGCGTGATGCTGTGGCGGTGCGGGCGTACGCCGCTGACGAGGGTGGCCGCCGTCGCCTACCCCCTCATCACCACGATCGTGGTGATGGGCACCGCCAACCACTACCTCCTGGACGCGCTCGCGGGCGCCGCGGTGATGGGCGTCGGGCTGCTGCTCGTACGGCCCGTGCAGCGGCTCACGGAGCCCGTGATGGACCGGTTGCGGGCCCGCTTCCTGCGGTCCTCGGTGTCCACATCCGCCACAGAGCCCTCGATTGTCAGTGCCGGATGCCAGACTTCGACAGGTGAGCGAATTCCCCGACAGCGCAAGCAGAGTGTCGCCGCCGGCACCGAGTCGAGTGCCCGCCCCGCAGACGTCGGCCGACCCGCCGACGCGGGGGAAGGCGCTGCGGCACCGGCTCGCTGAGCTGCGCGGCGTGGACCTGCCCGCGCGGCCGCTGGACGCCCGGGCGCTGGCCGCGCTCGCGGCCAACCCGGGGTGCGGGCGGCGTGCGCTGCTGGACGGCGCGGGGGTGGACAAGACGGCGCTCGCGGCCTCCCTCGGCTCCCCGTCGGGCTTCGGCCAGTCGCAGTTCGCGTTCATGCGGGGCAATGCCTTCGAGGCACGGGTCAAGGCCGACGGCGGCGCGGAGCTGCTGCGCCTGACGCACGCGCGCGTGGGCGGCGGGCCCGAGCCGGTGCCGGGCGAGTCGGCCGTCCCCGACCTGTCGGCGGCGGGCCCCGAGGGCCGCTCCGCACGGACCGCGCTCGCACTGCGGGAGGCCACCGGGGCGGGCGGCTGGACGCTCCTCGACCATCCCATGCTGGCCCTGGACGTCGCGGGGACGCCCGCCTTCCTGGAGCCGGACGCAGTGGTGGTCCATCCGGACGGCAGTTGGACGGTCGTCGAGATCAAGTCCTTCCCGATGATCGACGGTGCGGCGGACGCGGCGAAGGTGGGCGCGGCCGCACGCCAGTCCGCGGTGTACGCGCTGGCGCTGGAGCGGGTGGCGCAGCGCATGGACCCGGCGCCCCGCGTCCGGCACCACGTCGTCCTCGTCTGCCCCAAGGACTTCTCGAACCTGCCGACGGCGTCCGCGATCGACGTCCGCAAGCAGCTGTCGGTGACCCGCCGCCAGCTGACCAGGCTGACCCGCGTCGAGGACATCGCGACGGAGCTTCCGGAGGGCACGACCTTCGACGTGCGGCGCCCCGCGGACGAGCTGGCTGCGGCGGTCGAGGCGGTCCCCGCGACGTACGCGCCGGAGTGCCTCTCCACCTGCGAGCTGGCCTTCCACTGCCGGGACCGGGCCCGTGAGTACGGCGAGGTGACCTCCCTCGGCCGCGCGATCCGCGGTGAGCTCGGCGGCCTGACGACCATCGGCGAGGTCCTGGCGGCCGCCGCGGGCTCGACGGGCGACCCGGCCGACCCGACGGTGGCGGCGCTGCGGAGGGCGGCGGGGTTGCGGCGCGAGGCGCTGTCTGGCGTGGGCGTGATTTCTGGCGTGGGCGCCTCGGACGGTGCCCAATGCTGACCCTCGTCCCGTCGCCCCAAACCCACCTCCCCACCCACCCGCCCTTCACCCCGTCTCGGGCCGTCGGCTTGCGGCTGGGTGGTGCTGGGGGCGGTAGCCGTCGTGCGGAGGCGGGAAGGGAGTTTCCGTGTCGTTGATCGATGGGCTTGCCCGGTTGGAGGCGGTCAGTTCGGGGCGGGCGCAGCCGAGGGCCACGGTTCGGCATCGGCATGTGGCGCGGCGGCCGCTCGTGTTCGTGCCGCTCATCACCGCCGGTGAGGCGGGCGCGCCGCTCGGTGCGCTCGTCGGGACGGAGCGCACCTCGCCGCGCCTCCTCGTCGTGCCGCAGCCCCGCGACCGCGACCTCCGCTTCGCGTTCCTCGCGCAGCTCGCGGAGGTCGTGCTGCCGTACGTGGACGCGTTCGCGCAGGACGTCGAGGCCGCCGAGCGCAACGAAACCGACCCCGAGACCGGCAAGCGCGTCAAGGTCGAGGTGGAGCTCTGCACGGACGCCCCGCAGCTGATCGTGCCGAGCCGCGCGGGCATCGAGTTCGTGCGGCTCCTCGGCCGGTCCATGCGCTTTCGCCGCACCGCCGAGCAGGACCCCGACGCGCCCTACCCCGCCCCGCCCCGCGTCCCCCTCCTCGGCCGCTGGCTGACGCACTTCGGGGAGCGGGCCCGCGTGCCCGGGTCGTCCCTGCTCGTCGCCATGACCGAGCTGCTGTCCCGGCACTGGGCGACGGGCCAGTCCAGCCTTGAGGACCAGCACCTGGGCGCCCTGCTCGCCTGGATCGAGGCCCCGGAGGGCACCTCCGGCGCCGAGGCCGCGCTCCGCGCCGAGCTGGCCCGCGACGAGAAGGGACAGTTGCTGTGTCCGCCCGCGGGTCCGGCCACCGATCCGGCGTTCGACAACGACCTGCTGGCCCCGGCCATCGAGCGGTACGACCGCGCGCGCACCGCCCTGGCCGCCGCCGAGGACGGTGTCGAGGCGGACGAGCGGCTGGCGCTCCTGACCGCCGCCGAGCGGGAGATCCACGCCCTGATCGAGAGCAGGACGCGGCCCACCTGGGACGCCGTGTGGCGCGGCCTCGACGCCCTGTGCACGCTCCCCGAGGCGGCGCACGTCGCCGACCGGTGGACCCGCGACCGCTGGTCGTTCACCGGCCACCGCGACCGGGTGGCGGCGGGCGAGCCGCCGCAGCCGCGCGTCGACGACGCGGTCACCGCGGCGAACAAACTGGCGACGCGCGAGCGCGAACAGGCCCGCCTGGACGCCCAGGAGGCCCTCGACGATCCGCTGGTGATGGCGGGCCGCCGCCTCGCGGGTGAGGCCTTCGTCGGGGAGGTGACGGAGGTCGTCATGGCGTACAGCGAGGGGAAGAGCCCCCGGCCGCGCCCCCTGATCACCGTCCGCACGGACGACCGCCCGCACCTCGGCGAGCGCACGAAGGTGTACCGCGCGCTCGGGGGCAAGCCGCAGACCGCGGAGTTCGTGGCGTACGAGGGCGAGGGCGGGAGCGGCAAGGACGCCGTCGTGCTGCGCATCACCGACAAGATGGGGCGCGGCAAGGAGCCCGAGCCCGGTTCCGTCCCCGAGAAGGGCGACCGGATCTGCTGGACGCTCTTCGAGCACGAGCAGCGCGGCGGCCCCAAGCTCCCCGACCCGGAAGCCACCCCGTGGACCCACGGCGGCCCGCCGTCGGGCGCCGCGGAGAGTCCCGACCCCGTGACCGCGGAGGACACCCTGTGATGCAGCTCGCCCCGCCCGCGGGCGGCACGTTCGACCCGGGCGCCGAGGCCGCGCGCGCCACGGAGGCGATCCTCCACGACACGCTGCACGGCACGCACCGCGGCGTCGTGGTCGACTCCCCGCCGGGCGCCGGAAAGTCGACACTCGTGGTCCGCGCGGCCCGCGAACTGGCCGCGGCGGGCCGCCCCCTGATGGTGATCGCGCAGACGAACGCACAGGTGGACGACCTGGTCCTGCGCCTCGCCGAGAAGGACCCTGAGCTGCCGGTGGGCCGGCTGCACAGCAGCGATCCCGATCCGTACGACAAGGCGCTCGACGACCTGGCGAACGTCCGCAAGTCGACGAAGGCGGGGGACCTGGCGGGCCTCGACGTCGTCATCTCGACGGCCGCGAAGTGGGCGCACGTCAAGGCCGACCAGCTCGACGCGCCGTGGGGCCACGCCATCGTCGACGAGGCGTACCAGATGCGCTCGGACGCGCTGCTCGCCGTGGCGGGGCTCTTCGAGCGGGCGCTGTTCGTGGGCGACCCGGGGCAGTTGGACCCGTTCTCCATCGTCGGCGCCGAGCAGTGGGCCGGCCTTTCGTACGATCCGTCGGCGTCCGCCGTGTCGACGCTGCTCGCCCACAATCCCGAGCTGCCGCAGCACCGGCTGCCGGTGTCCTGGCGGCTGCCCGCCTCGGCGGCGCCCCTCGTCTCGGACGCGTTCTATCCGTACACGCCGTTCCGCAGCGGCACGGGGCACGGGGACCGTGCGCTCACCTTCGGGGTGCCGTCGGACGGTTCGGCCCCCGACCGGGTGATCGACGAGGCGGCGGAGTCGGGCTGGGGCCTGCTGGAGCTGCCCGCGCGGAACACGCCTCGGACGGATCCGGAGGCCGTCCGCGCGCTGGCCCAGGTCGTCCGCCGCCTCCTGGACCGGGGCGGCGCGGCGACCTCCGAGCGCGGTCCCGGTCCCGCCCCGCTCACCGCCGACCGGATCGCCGTCGGCACCGCCCACCGCGACCAGGCGGCGGCGGTGCGCGCCGCCCTCGCGGAGCTCGGTGTCCCGGACGTCACGGTGGACACGGCCAATCGTCTCCAGGGCCGGGAGTACGACGTGACGGTGGTGCTGCATCCGCTCTCCGGGCGGCCGGACGCCACGGCCTTCCACCTGGAGACGGGCCGCCTCTGCGTCCTGACGTCGCGACACCGGCACGCCTGCATCGTCGTCTGCCGGGCGGGCGTCGGCGAGCTGCTCGACGACCACCCGTCGACGGAGCCGGTGCAGCTGGGCGTCACGGTGAAGTTTCCGGATGGGTGGGAGGCGAACCATGCGGTGCTGGCTCGGCTCGCCGAGCACAAGGTCTCCTGGCGGTCCCGATAAGGCTCGGGGAGCCCCGTCGAGGGCGCGGGGAACTGCGCGAGCAGCCACGGAACCGCCGCGGACGCGTCTGCCGGGGACCCCGCAGACGCGACTGCGGCCCGGCGGGGGCTGAGCGCGCAGTTCCCCGCGCCCCTGCACAGCACCCCGCGAGCCCCGCAGGGGTGTGGGGAACTGCGCGAGCAACCACGGAACCGTCGCGGACGCGTCTGCCGGGATCCCCGCAGACGCGACTGCGGCCCGGCGGGGGCTGAGCGCGCAGTTCCCCGCGCCCCTGCACAGCACCCCGCGCGTTCCCGTCCAGCACCCCGCGCCCCTGAACAGCACCCCCCACGCGCATCGCACCCCGTGGCCTACTTGCGCGGCAAGGGAGAATGGGAGTCGGCCGGCACCGGACGGACGGCGCGCACCGTATGAGGAGGAAACAACCATGGCGGAGCCCGAGCGGCCCCGGACCGAACAGCGCGCCGAACAGCGCATGCGTCCCGCGCCCCTGCTCTTCGAGCCGGCGGAGGCCACGGCCGATCCCGAGCACTTCTTCGACCTGGAGTCGATCGAGGACCCGCGCGAGCTCCTCGACCGCGCCACCGAGCTGACGCACGCGTTCCGCGCCGCGACGGACCGGTCCATCGAGTTTCAGGCCATGGCGGCCGCCCAGCTCGCCGACCCGCGCCGTTTCGACCGGCTGACGCCCGCGCTGATCGCGGAGCGCGCGGAGTGGACCGAGGATTACGCGAAGAAGATGGTGGAGTACGGAAGGGATCTGATGCGGGGTGGGGCGGACAAGCACTGAGCGCCCCCCGGGCCCCCGGGCCCCCTGGCCCCCGGGCCCCCGCCGGGTGATTTTCTGGCATATGCTGAGCGGGGCAAGGTACTCCTCCGCGCCCGCCGCCGTCCCCTTTTCCGGCAACTCCCCGAAAGGCGCGGTTCACTTTCGGTAGATGTACGGCATGAGCAGCCCCTCGCCCAGCCACGACGTCTGCGACGTCACCGTGGAGGGAGCCGCCTGGCTCGCCTCGGCCGAGACGTATCCGCGCAGCGCTCTCGCCCTCTGGCGGAGCCGGCCCGCCGCCCCCGCCGTGCTGCCCTGCGGGTCCGCGTTCGACGTGGTGAGCGTCCCCGCGGTCTTCGGGCGCCGGATGCTCGACCGCCTGTGGGAGGAGGGACCGGGCTCGGGCCCGGTCGCCGCGCACCGCGGCCGGGTCCTGCTCTTCGCCTCCCCCGGCACCGCGCAGCGCCTGCCCGCGCTCATGGAGTGGGAGGAGTGGGGCCCCGCGGTCCCGTCCGTGCTCTGTCATGGCACGGGCGACGCGGTCACCGTGCCGCCGCTCGTGGCGGACGGCGAGTCCGGCGGGCGCCTCGGGTCGCGCTGGCTGGTGGCTCCCGGCACCCGCCACCCGTGGCTCCCGGGGCCCGACGTCTTCCTCTGGGCCTGTGTGCGGGCGGCCAGGTCGGCGGCGTCCCCCGCCGTCCGCTTATCGATTTTTCCTCGCGGCGATCAGGGTGCTAAGGTCTACGACGTCAGCAGGCGCCGCTAGCTCAGTTGGTTAGAGCAGCTGACTCTTAATCAGCGGGTCCGGGGTTCGAGTCCCTGGCGGCGCACAGACGGTGAGAAGCCCCTCGCGGAAGCGAGGGGCTTCTCGCGTGTGCGGCACACGAGCGCTTGTCCGGCCCGGGTCTCAGCCCGTCGTGACCTCCACCGTCCACGCCCCGGAAGCCGTCCGCCCCGCCACCGACACGCGCACGTCGTGGCCGGGCACCGAGAAGCTCTCGCCCGCCCGTACCGGCGCGTCCGCCAGCTGCGGGTACACCGAGTCGCCCCAGCAGGACTCGGACTCGGGGTGGGCGTCGACGACCTCGACGGGGCCGCTGCCCGACGCCTTCCCGCTCCGCACCTCGTAGAGGAGCACGCCCTCCGTGCACGCGGCGTGGTCGTTGCCGAGGGAGCCGCGCGCCTCCAGGGCGAGCACCGCGTCCCGGCCGGTGCGGACGACCGCGAGCCTGGTGCCGCCGAGGGCGCCGGGCGCCCGGTCCGCCGACAGCGGGTCAAGCGTCAGCCGCTCGGTCCCCGCGCCCAGGCACCGCACCTGCCGCGGCTCCAGCCAGCCCAGCTTCCACTTGTGCCAGCCGAAGAGGTCGGGGGCGAGTCCGAACTGGCTGCCCATGACGTCCCAGTCGCCGACGTGGGTGTCCCAGTCGCCCTTGCCGTCGGTGGGCCGGTGGTACAGGTCGGGCAGGTCGAAGACGTGGCCCGTCTCGTGGGCCAGGACGTTGCGGTCGGGCGGATGCCGCTCGAAGACGGTGACGATGCGCCGGATGTCCGTGCCGTCGGCCCGCATCGGCCGGTCGAAGTTCACCACCTTCGTGGCGTCCGAGTCGACGCCGGGCGCGTCCGGGTCGGCGACGAAGTACACGATGTCGTACCGCGAGAAGTCCACGTGCGGATCGGCGGCGGCCACCGCGTCCCGCAGATAGGCGGCGCGGCGCTTGGGGTTCCAGTCGCGCCGTATGGCGTACGAGAGGGAGTCGTCCGGCATCTCGACCCACTGCCGCTGCGGGTGCGGGGCCAGCGTGAACTTGCCGTAGGAGGCGCGCTCGAAGAACCGGCTGGTGGCCGGGAAGTGGTCGGCGGCCAGCTCGTCGGGCGTGGTCAGCGGCGGGGAGTCCGGGAAGGACAGGAACACCATCGCCGCGTTCAGGGTCCTCGACGGGCGCGGATATGCGGTGTTCCAGGTGTCGAGGCCCTCCGAGTGGTGCGCGGCGGTGCGGCGCAGGGCGCAGGGTCCCGCGGTGGACTCGGCGGTCGCGGGGCCCGTGACCAGTGAGGTGGCGGCCAGAGCGGTGAGCGAGGTGAGGAAGGCGGCGGTGCTGCGCAGGCGGGATTTCTCCCCTCCACGGGTGAGTCCCCTGGGGGCGAGCTGACGCGGCACGTCGACCTCCGGGTGCGGAATGCGGGACACCCCACCCACCTTGTGACGTTTTATTGGCCTTCGCCCTGTTTCTCTGGCCCTTCCGAGTGAGTACGCGGTAAGGGGGCGACACCCCGACCGCTCACGGAACGTCACAAGCGATCGGGTCGCAACGGAAGCCGTCCAGGGCCGAGCAGAAACGATCTGCCGACCGGGGTGGCGCCCACCCGGCCCGGCGATACGGCTGGAACGGCCGTCCGGCCAACCTCTATGATCGGCACACTTTCCTGCGCGGGCCCGGCCCCCACACCGCCGTCCGCCACCTGCACGCCGCCCGACGAGACCTGTTCGAGAACAAACTGCACTGCGGGAGCAAGCGGTGAACGGAACGTCCGAAGGGCCCACCCCCATGGCCACAGCACCCGGCCGGACCCGCCCCGATGTCACGGAGCGTCGCCGAACGGAGCGGTCCGACTACCGCGCCGCCTTCGCGGCCGCCCCGCTGCCCCTCGCGGTCGTCGACGGCGAGGGCCTCGTCATCAGCGCCAACGACGCGCTGGCCGGCCTCTTCGGGGAGGCCCCCGGCGCGCTCGCCGGCCGGGTCGCCGCCGACCTGGTCGACCTGACGTCCGACGCCCGCACCTGGCACACGTATCTGGAGGTGCTCCGCGGCCGGCAGGCCCGGCTGCGCTGCACCCGGCGCCTGAAGCACCCCGACGGGCACTCCCTGTGGGTGCAGGTCACGGTGGAGCCCATGCCGGGGGCCGCCGGCCGGGACGACGGCGGCGCCGTGCTGCTCTCCGCCGCCGACATCAGCGCGCGCCGCGAGCTCCAGGCCCGGCTGCGCCATGTGCAGATGCACGACCCGGTGACCCGGCTGCCCAACCGCAACCTCTTCTTCGAGCGCCTCGCCTCCGCGCTCGAAGCGGGGACGTACGACGACACGAGCACCGGCCGGATCGGGCTCTGCTACCTCGACCTCGACGGGTTCAAGGCGGTCAACGACACCCTCGGCCACCGGGTCGGGGACCGGCTGCTCGCCGCCGTCGCGGAGCGGCTCACGCGCTGCGCCGACCGGGCCGGGTACGGCAGGGCGACGGCACCGCTGGTCGCGCGGCTCGGCGGCGACGAGTTCGCGCTGCTCGTCGAGGAGTCGACCGGCACGGACGAGCTGGCGGAGCTCGCCGAGACGACGTTGCAGGCCCTTCAGGAGCCCTTCGACCTCTCCGGGCAGCGGCTCTCCGTCTCCGCCTCCATCGGCGTCGTGGAGCGGCGCGCCGCGGGCACCACCACGACGGGGCTCATGCAGGCCGCCGACACCACGCTGTACTGGGCGAAGACGGACGGCAAGGCGCGCTGGACGCTCTTCGACCCCGAGCGCAACGCCCACCGCATGACCCGGCAGGCGCTCTCCAGCTCGCTGCGGCCCGCCGTCGAGCGCGACGAGTTCGTCCTGGAGTACCAGCCGCTGGTGGGCCTCGACGACGAGGGGCTGCACGGGGTCGAGGCGCTGGTGCGGTGGCAGCATCCGCAGTTCGGTCTCCTCACGCCGAATCGGTTCATCGGATTGGCCGAAGAGGACGGGTCGATCGTGCAGCTCGGCCGCTGGGTGCTGCGCAGCGCCTGCCGGCAGGCCCGGCGCTGGCAGCTGGACCACCCCGAGCGCAAACCGGTGTTCGTCAGCGTCAACGTGGCGGTGCGGCAGGTGTGGGACTCGGATCTCGTCGCGGACGTCGCGGAGATCCTCGCCGAGACCGGCCTCTCCGCCCATCTGTTGCAGCTGGAGCTCACCGAGTCCGCCGTCATGGGGTCGGCGGGCCGGCCGTTGCAGGCGCTCCAGGCGCTCAGCGACATGGGGGTGCGGATCGCCATCGACGACTTCGGGACGGGGTACTCGAACCTCGCGTACCTGAGCCGGCTGCCGGTGTCCGTCCTGAAGCTGGACGGGTCCTTCGTGCGCGGCTTCCAGTACGAGGAGGGCGAGCAGCACACCAACCCCGCCGACGAGGTCATCGTCGAGGCGATGGTGCAGCTCGCGCACCGGCTGGGGCTCACCGTGACCGCGGAGTGCGTGGAGACCGCGGCGCAGGCGGCGCGGCTGCGGCGGATCGGGTGCGACACGGGGCAGGGGTGGCTCTACTCCAGGCCGGTTCCGGCGGATCGTATCTCCGTACTGCTGGGCGGCGCCGCCTAGCCCAGCAGTACCGGCTCTCTCCCTAGCCCAACCAGGTCACATCTGCGCCCAACCCTCCCCCGGCCGGTGCGTCCCCGTGGCCGGTGCGTGCCCATCGGACGATGTTGGTGCCCGGTGTGCGTGCCGGTGGGTGACCTCGGCACCTGACGAGGACGAGAGCTAGGGAGCCCACGATGCCGGAACTGTTCGTCGACGGCGAGTGGACCGGGGCCGTCCAAGGCGGGCGGCGGGAGGTGGTCAATCCGTTCGACGCGTCCGTCATCCAGCAGGTCGACGACGCCGACGAGGCGGACGTCGACCTCGCCGTCCGGGCCGCCCGGCGCGCCTTCGACCGCGGCGACTGGTCGGGCTCGCCCACCAGGGACCGCGCCGACGTGCTGCTCCGGGTGGCGGGGTTCCTGCTGCGGGACCAGGAGGAGATCGCGCACGTCGAGTCGCTCGACACCGGCAAGACGCTCGCCGAGGCGCGGATCGACGTCGAGGACGTGTCGAACGCGTTCCGCTACTTCGCCGAGATCGCCGACAAGGACGGCGGCCGGGTCGTGGACGTCGGCCCGGACGTGCTGAGCCGCGTCACGTACCACCCCATCGGGGTCTGCGCGCTGATCGCGCCGTGGAACTACCCGCTGCTCCAGGCCTCCTGGAAGGTCGCCCCCGCGCTCGCCGCGGGCAACACGTTCGTGCTGAAGCCCAGCGAGACGACGCCGCTCTCCACGATCCACATGATGCGGCTGATCGCGGAGGCGGGTGCTCCGGCCGGGGTCGCGAACCTCGTGCTCGGGCCGGGCGCCACCGTCGGCGCCGCCATGTCGGCCCACCCCGAGGTGGACCTGGTCTCCTTCACCGGTGGTCTCGCCACCGGGCGCCGGATCATGGAGGCGTGCGCGCCGGGCGTGAAGAACCTCGCGCTGGAGCTCGGCGGGAAGAACCCGAACGTGGTCTTCGCGGACTGCGACTTCGAGGCCGCCGTCGACCACGCCCTGGAGGCGTCGTTCCTGCACTCGGGGCAGGTCTGCTCGGCCGGGTCGCGGCTCCTCGTCGAGGACTCCCTGCACGACCGGTTCGTGGAGCGGCTCGCCGAGCGGGCGCGCGCCATCCGGCTCGGCAACGGCATGGACCCGCGGACCGAGAGCGGGCCGCTCAGCTCGGCGGAGCACCGGGAGAAGGTCGAGGGCTATCTGGAGATCGCCCGCGACGAGGGCGCCCGCCTCGTCTGCGGCGGCCGCCGCCCGGACGACCCCGAGCTGTCGCGCGGCTTCTTCCTGCTGCCGACGGTCTACGCCGACTGCGACCGTTCGATGCGGATCGTGCAGGAGGAGGTCTTCGGCCCGGTGGTCACGGTGGAGCGGTTCCGCTCCGAGGACGAGGCCGTGGAGCTGGCCAACGACACGCGGTACGGCCTGGCGGGCGGCGTCTGGACGAGCGACGCCAGCCGCGCCCAGCGGGTCGCCGCGCGGCTGCGGCACGGCACGGTCTGGATCAACGACTTCCACCCGTACGTACCGCAGGCGGAGTGGGGCGGCTTCGGCCGTTCCGGTTTCGGCCGGGAGCTCGGGCCCACCGGCCTGCGCGAGTACCAGGAGGCCAAGCACATCTACCAGAACCTGCGGCCGGGCCCCTCCGGCTGGTTCAAGGGCTGAGCGGACAGCGCGAGGCGGGCGAGAGAGAGGGCGACGGCATGAGCGACGAGACGACGGTCTACGACTACGTGGTCATCGGCGGCGGTACGGCGGGCTGCGTGCTGGCCGCGCGACTGAGCGAGGACCCGGCCTCCCGGGTGTGCGTGGTGGAGGGCGGGCCCAGCGACGTCGGCGACGACCGCATCCTGAAGCTCCGCAACTGGATCAACCTGCTCGGCGGCGAGTTCGACTACGGCTACACCACCGAGGAACAGCCGCGCGGCAACTCCCACATCCTGCACTCGCGGGCCCGAGTGCTCGGCGGCTGCTCCTCGCACAACACCCTGATCAGCTTCCTGCCGTTCCCGCAGGACCTCGACGAGTGGGTGGCGAGCGGCTGCGAGGGGTGGGGCCCGGAGACGATCCTGCCGTACCGGTCGCGGTTGCAGAACACCATCGTGCCCGTCGGCGCCGCCGACCGTAACGCCATCGCCCAGGACTTCGTCACGGCGGCGGCCACCCGGCTCGGGGTGCCCGTCGTCGACGACTTCAACGCCCGGCCCTTCACCGACGGCGCCGGTTTCTTCTCGCTCGCGTACGACCCGGAGACCAACACCCGCTCCTCCGCCTCGGTCGCGTATCTGCACCCGATCATGGACCGGCCGAACCTGACGCTCCGCCTGGAGACGTGGGCGTACCGGCTGTTGCGGGACGAGGAGGGGCGCTTCACGCGGGTGCAGGTGCGCAACCCCGACGGCTCGGTGTCGACGCTGGAGGCCGAGGCCGAGGTGCTGCTCTGCGCCGGGGCGATCGACACGCCGCGGCTGCTCATGCTCTCCGGCATCGGCCCCGCCGACCAGCTGCGCGACCTGGGCATCGAGGTCCGCGCCGACCTGCCGGGGATCGGGGAGAACCTGCTCGACCACCCCGAGTCGGTGATGGTGTGGGAGACCCGCGGCCCCCTGCCGCCCAATTCGGCGATGGACTCCGACGCCGGTCTCTTCCTGCGCAGGGACGCGCGGGGCGGCCCGCGGCCCGACCTGATGTTCCACTTCTACCAGGTGCCGTTCACCGTCAATGCGGAACGTCTCGGCCACCCCGTCCCCGAGCACGGCGTCTGCATGACGCCGAACGTGCCGCGCGCCCGTTCCATCGGCCGCATGTGGCTGCGCAGCGCGGACCCCACCGTCAAACCCGCCCTGGACTTCCGCTACTTCACGGACCCGGAGGGGCACGACGAGCGCACGATCGTCGACGGGCTGCGGATCGCCCGCGAGGTGGCGGCCACCGCGCCGCTCAGCGACTGGCTGCTGCGCGAGGTGGCGCCGGGTCCTGACGTCACCTCGGACGAGGAGCTGTCGGAGTACGGGCGCCGGGCCGCGCACACCGTCTACCACCCGGCGGGCACCTGCCGGATGGGCGCCGAGGACGACCCCATGGCGGTGGTCGATCCGCAGCTGCGGCTGCGCGGACACGACGGGCTGCGGATCGTGGACGCGTCGATCTTCCCGACCATGCCGTCCATCAACCCGATGGTCACCGTGCTGCTCGCCGCCGAACGCGCCGCGGACCTCATCATGGCGCGGCCCGCCCCGGGGCCGGTGGCCGCGGAAGGATCCGTCCGGTGACCGCTCCAGGATCCCCGGACGCCGTCGCGCCGGGCGAGGAGAAGTCGGAGTTCCGCAAGGACATGGGACCGTGGGCGAACTTCGCCCTCGGCTTCACCTACCTCTCGCCCGTGGTCAGCACGTACACCCTCTTCGGCACGGCTCTCGCCGATGGCGGACCACCCATGATCTGGGCGTTCGTCATGGCGGGCTGCGGGCAGTTCCTCGTCGCCCTCGTCTTCGGCGAGGTCGTCGCGCAGTACCCGGTCGCGGGCGGCGTCTACCCGTGGGCGCGGCGGCTGTGGGGCGTGCGCTGGGCGTGGATGACCGGCTGGGTCTACATGTGGGCGCTGCTCGTCACCATCACCAGCGTCGCGTACGGCGCCGGGCCCTACATCGCGATCCTGCTCGGCTTCGATCCGACCGTGCACACCACCGTGCTGTGCACGATCGCCCTGATCGTGATCTCCGTGCTCATCAACTACGCGGGCACGAAGGCCCTTTCGTGGGCGGCGCTGATCGGTTTCAGCGCGGAGCTGCTCGGCGCGCTCGTCGTCGGCGTCATCCTCCTGACCACGCACCGCTTCCACGGCCTCGGGGTCCTCTTCGACGACTTCGGCGCGGCCGGTGACGGCTCCTACCTGCCGGTCTTCCTGGGAGCGGCGATCATCGGCTTCTACCAGTACTACGGCTTCGAGGCCTGCGGGGACGTCGCCGAGGAGGTCAAGCACCCCGGCAAGGTGATCCCCAAGGCGATGCGCCGCACCATCTACGTCGGCGGGGCGGCGGCGACGTTCACCTGTCTGACGCTGCTCCTCGCCGTCGTCGACTACCGGGCGGTGATCTCCGGCCAGGACGCCGACCCGGTGGTCAGGGTGCTCTTCGACGCGCTCGGCGAGGCGGGCGCGCGGACGGTGATGGCCGTCGTCCTCATCTCGTTCCTGTCCTGCACCATCAGCCTCCAGGCCGCGGCCGGGCGGCTGATCTACTCCTACGCCCGCGACGAGATGATCATCGGGCACCGGCTGCTGCGGAAGTTCTCGGAGGCGCGGGCGGTCCCCCCGTACGCGCTGCTGGTCGCGGCGGTCGTGCCCGCGCTGATCGCCGTCGGCTCGCTGATCTCGGAGAACGCCCTGACCAAGATCGTGTCCTTCGCGATCCTCGGCATCTACGCGTCCTTCCAGATGGTCGTCCTGGCGGCGCTGCGGGCCCGCCTCAAGGGCTGGAAGCCGAGCGGCGAGTACCGGCTCGGCCGCTGGGGCATGGCCGTCAACTTCGGGGCGCTCGCCTACGGGATCTTCGCCATCGTCAACATCGCCTGGCCCCGCACCCCCGAAGCCGCCTGGTACGACAACTGGATCGTGCTGCTCAGCGGCGGCATCGTGGTGCTCGCGGGGCTGGTGTACATGTTCACGACGCACCACTACGGCCGCAGCGACGCCCCGTCGGACAACGCGGTGCCCGACTAGGCGACGCCCGGCCGCGGGGGGGGGGCAGTGCCGGTCAGGGCTTCGGCAGGCCGTACGCGTCCGCGATCAGTTCGTAGGAGCGCAGGCGGATGTCGCCGCTGTGCGCGTTGCCCGTGATCATCAGCTCGTCGGCGCCGGTGCGCTTGGCGAGGTCGTCCAGGCCGGTGCGGACCTGGTCGGCGGTGCCGTGGATGACGTTGGCGTTCCAGCCGGCGATGAAGTCCCGCTCCATCTCGTTGAACGGGTACGCCTCCGCCTCCTCGGGGGTGGGCACGAGGCCGGGGCGGCCGGTGCGCAGGCGGACCATGTTCAGCGCGGCGGCCATGACCTGGCGGCGGGCCTCCTTCTCGTCGTCGGTCGCGAGGGCCGAGACGCCGATGAGGGCGTACGGGGCGTCGAGGACGGCGGAGGGCCGGAACGTCTCGCGGTAGAGGTCGAGGGCCGGGATCGTGTTCTGCGCGGAGAAGTGGTGCGCGAAGGCGAACGGCAGGCCGAGGGTGCCGGCGAGGCGGGCGCTGAAGCCGGAGGAGCCGAGCAGCCAGAGCGGGGGCCGGTGCGGGGACTGGACGCCGCCGGGCGAGGTCGCCTGGACGGGGCCCGGGACGGCGTGGATGCGGCGGTAGGGGTGCCCGTCGGGGAAGTCGTCGTCGAGGAAGCGGGTGAGCTCGGCGAGCTGCTGGGGGAAGTCGTCGGCGCCCTCGTTGAGCCGGTCCGTGCGGCGCAGCGCCGCGGCGGTCGCGCCGTCCGTGCCGGGCGCGCGGCCGAGGCCGAGGTCGACGCGGCCCGGGGCCATCGCCTCCAGGGTGCCGAACTGCTCGGCGATGACGAGGGGGGCGTGGTTGGGCAGCATGACGCCGCCCGAGCCGAGCCGGATGCGGTCGGTGTGGGCGGCGAGGTGGGCGAGGATCACCGCCGGGGAGGAGGAGGCGACGCCCGGCATGGAGTGGTGCTCGGCGACCCAGTAGCGGTGGTAGCCGCGGGCCTCGGTGAGCTTGGCGATCTCGACACTGGTGCGCAGCGCGTCGGTGGCGGTGCGGCCGGCGCCGACGGTGACGAGGTCGAGGACGGACAGCGGCACGGGCGCGGAGCCGTGCCGCTCGCCCCGGATGCCGTCTTCGCGGGTGCCTTCGCCGGTCGGGTCCACTGTCACTGGGGGTGCCTCCTGCACTGCGTACATACGTCACGTGGGTACGAACCCGACAACAGGAGGCTCACTCCGTTTTATTCCCCGCTACGGTGCTGGACATGGCTGATCCCCTGAAGACTCTCGTCGACGGAGTCGAGGTCGAAGTGCCCAACACCATCCCGGACATCCGCGCCGCCCTGCCCGAGGAGCGGCGCGCGGAGTTCGACCGGGCCATCAACACCGCCGGGGTCGACGAGATCCACGCGGTGATGCGGCACTGGATGCTGGAGGCCGTGCCCGACCCCGCCGCCGAGGCCCGGCTCGTCCGGCTGGCGTCCGACGAGGCCGAGAGGCGGGGCACGTCGTGAGCCCTCGCCACCGCAAGGGCTACCGCGTCACCTACGCGCCGCCCGCCGACGACACCCTCACCAAGATGGGCGACGCCGACGCCTTCCGCGCCACCCTCGCGCGCACCGTGGGCCGGGACCCGTACGGGCACGGCTCCACACCGGTGCGGGACGACCCCGACCGCAGGGAGGCCACGGTCGACGGCGCCATAGTCCTGTACTACGTCTCCGGGTCGGTCCAGACGTTAACGGTGGTGAGACTGATCCTCAGCCCGTGACCGGCGCCTGGACCAGCGGCTCCTTCGTGAACAGGGCGCCGAGCGCCGGTGCGTTCACCCTGCGCTCGGCCAGCCGCAGCGCCTCCCAGACGGTGACCTGGTTCGCCGTCAGGACCGGCTTGCCGACCTCCGCCTCCAGGTCGCGGACGTACGCCGCCGTGTGCAGCGCCGTGTCCGGCAGGAGCAGCGCCTCGGCGTCCGGGTGGTCGCCCGCGCGGGCCAGCGCGAAGACCTCGTCGCGGCCCCACGAGCCGACCTCCGCCGCCGTGACGATGCCGCTCCCCCTGGCCGCCACGACCTCCGCGCCCGCGGCCTTCAGGAACGCCGCGAAGTGTCCGGTCACGTCCTCCGGATACGTCGCCGCGACCGCGACGCGGGCCGCCCCCACTTCGCGGACGGCGTGGGCGAAGGCGAACGACGTGGAGGATGCGGGCAGCCCCGCCGCCACGGCCAGCTTGCGGACCTGCTCGTGCGCGCCCTCCCAGCCGAGGACGAAGCTGCCGCTGGTGCACGCCCACACCACCGCCTCGGCACCGGAGAGCCGCAGCTCCTCGACGCCGGCGGCGAGCCGCGCGGCCGAGCCCATCTCCAGGAGCGCGTCGACCCGGTGGGCGTCCTCGCCGATGTCCGTGTGGACGACCTGCAACCGGACGTCGCTGCCGAGCATCTGCTCCATGCGGGGATAGTCGTCCTCGGCCGAGTGCCCCGGGTAGAGAAATCCGAGTGCCGTCACGTCCAGCCTCCTCCTTCTGCGGGTGGTCCTTCGGGCAGGCCCTGCGGCGGTGCCGGCGGGTTCAGCGGGCTGCTCGCGCCCGGTCTCGCCGTCGGGTCGATCAGCGCCTGGTAGGGCCCTACCGCCCGGGTACCCAGCCGGCGCAGCGCGGACCACATCGTCACCTGGTTCGCGGAGATCACCGGCATGCGCAGCTCCGCTTCCAGCTGCGGGATGACGTCGTACGTCGGCAGGTTCGTACAGCTGATGAAGAGGAGGTCGACGCCGCCGTCGCTGCCGAGGACCGCGCGGCGCGCCATGTCGGCCACGTCCCGGTAGGGGACCTTCCAGATGTGCCGGGTGAGGCCGAGGTAGGCGCGGCCGGTGACGGCGACGCCCGCCGCCGCCAGGTACTCCTCCAGGGCCTGGGTGACCGACCAGGTGTAGGGCGTGACGAGCGCGACGCGCCGCGCGGCCAGTTCCTCGATGGCTTCGAGGAGCGCGCCCGACGTGGTCACCGAGGCGACGGCGCCCTCGCGCGTCATCGCCTCGCACATCGCGCGCTCGCCCGCGGTGCCGCCGACGAAACTGCCCGACGTACAGGCGTACGCGACGACTTCGGGCTCGGCGGCGGTCAGGGCGCGGACCGCCTCGGCGAGCGTCTCGTGCTCGCTGACGAGGCGTGCCAGGTCGAGGCTGACCTCGACCGGCACGTACGGCGTGCGGGTCAGATGGAGGGAGACCTCGTCGGGGATCCAGCGCCACAGTTCGCGGTCGAGGACGAAGTCGAAGGGGGCGACGACGCCCACACCGCGCTGAGGGTGAGGTCCGCCGAGAAAAGAGACGTCCATGAGCAGTCCCCAAGTTCGTGCGTGTATTCAGGGACCGGCCGGGGGCCGGGGACGAGCGATGCCGGCGACGCGCCGGGACGTCGGGACGGGGAGAGCCGCGCGGGCGTACCACGCGGAGTGCGAGCGGCTGCACGGAGAGTACTGGTTCCCGCACTGCCGGTACAGCAGTGCCTCTGTTGACGAAGGTAGGTTCGGGTGCGAGCGTGGTCAATCCGCACATCTCAGACGGCTGAGTCGTGTTTGGACACGGCTCGGCCGTACCTCCGGACAGGGAAGCGGAATCTCATTGCGAAACGGTGTCCCGGCGGTTTCCGAACCGACCCTCCTCGTCCTCGACGCGGCACCCCCGGCGCCGCCGCCGCGCCTCGGCAGGCTGGCCGGGCGGGCCCGTATCGTGCACGCCGACGAGACCGGGCTGGCCGCCCGACTGCCCTCCGCCGACGTGCTGTTGGTGTGGGACTTCACCTCCGAGGCGGTGCGCCGTGCCTGGCCGGGCGAGGGGCCGCGGCCCCGCTGGGTGCACACCGCGAGCGCGGGCGTCGACCATCTGATGTGCCCCGAACTCGCGGCGTCCGACACGGTGGTGACGAACGCCAGGGGTGTCTTCGACCGGCCCATCGCCGAGTACGTGGCCGCGCTGGTGCTCGCCATGGCGAAGGACCTGCCGCGCACGCTGGAGCTCCAGCGGGAGCGGGCCTGGCGCCACCGCGAGACCCAGCGGATCGCGGGCACGCGCGCGTGCGTGGTCGGTTCCGGGCCCATCGGGCGGACCATCGTGCGGACGTTGCGGGGGCTCGGCATGATCACGGCGTTGGTGGGCCGCACGGCGCGGGACGGGGTGCACGGCGCGGAGGAGCTCGACCGGCTGATGGCGCGGGCCGACTGGGTGGTGTGCGCGGCGCCGCTCACGGACGAGACGCGCGGCATGTTCGACGCGCGGCGCTTCGGCGTCATGCAGCCGTCGGCGCGGTTCATCAACATCGGGCGCGGGCCCCTCGTCGTCGAGGACGACCTGGTCGCCGCCCTGACGAAGCGGTGGATCGCGGGCGCCGCCCTCGACGTGTTCGAGCGGGAGCCGCTGCCCGCGGACAGTCCGCTGTGGACGGCGCCCGGCCTGCTCGTCTCGCCGCACATGAGCGGTGACACGGTGGGCTGGCGTGACGAGCTGGGTGCGCAGTTCGTCGAGCTGTACGAGGCGTGGGCGGCGGGCCGGCCGCTGACGAACGTGGTGGACAAGGAGCGTGGGTATGTCCGAGGCCACTGAGCACCCCGCCCCTCTCCCCCGCCCCTCTCCCCCGGTCCCCCGCCCATCTGCTGAGGAGCCTGCATGACCGAGCTCACGGATCTCACCGCGGTACAACTCGTCGACGGCTATCGCAAGGGCGAATTCAGTCCGGTCGACGCGGCCCGCGCCGTGCTGCGGCGGGCCGAGGAGACACAGCCGGTGGTGAACGCGTTCGTGCGGATCGAGGCCGAGCCGGCGCTGGCGCAGGCGGAGGCCAGCGCGGAACGGTGGCGGCGGGGTGAGCCGCTGGGCCTGGTGGACGGCGTGCCGGTGTCCGTGAAGGACCTGCTCCTGCTGCGCGGCGGGCCGACGCTGCGCGGCTCCCTGACGGTGTCCCCGGAGGGGAAGTGGGACGAGGACGCGCCCTCGGTGGCGCGGCTGCGCGAGCACGGCGCGGTGTTCGTCGGCCGCACGACGACCCCGGAGTTCGGCTGGAAGGGCGTGACGGACAGTCCGCAGAGCGGCATCACCCGCAATCCGTACGATCCGGCGCGCACCTCCGGTGGTTCCAGCGGGGGCGGCGCGGTCGCCGTGTCGCTCGGCGCGGGCCCGCTGTCGCTCGGCACGGACGGCGGCGGCTCGGTGCGCATCCCGGCGGCGTTCTGCGGGATCTTCGCGCTGAAGCCGACGTACGGCCGGGTGCCGCTGTATCCGGCGAGCCCCTTCGGGACGCTCTCCCACGTGGGGCCGATGACGCGGGACGCGGCGGACGCGGCGCTGATGATGGACGTGATCACGGGCCCGGACGCCCGCGACTGGTCCCAGCTGGACGCCGTGCCGGGCAGTTTCCGGGCCCATCTCGGCGACGGGGTGCGCGGCCTGCGCGTCGCCTACTCGCCGTCGCTCGGCGGGCAGGTCGCGGTGCGGCCCGCCGTCGCGGCGGCGGTGCGGCGGGCGGTGGAGTCGCTGGCGGCGCAGGGCGCGTACGTCGAGGAGGCGGACCCCGACTTCTCGGAGCCGGTGGAGGCCTTCCACACCCTGTGGTTCAGCGGGGCGGCGCGTGTCGTGCACCATCTGCCGGCCGAGCGGCGGGAGTTGCTCGACCCGGGGCTGCGGGAGATCTGCGGGCAGGGCGCGCGGTACAGCGCGCTGGACTACCTGGAGGCCGTCGACGTCCGCACGGACCTCGGGCGCCGCATGGGCCGCTTCCACGGGACGTACGACCTGCTGGTCACGCCGACGCTGCCGATCACCGCGTTCGAGGCGGGCGCCGAGGTGCCGAAGGGGTCGGGGCACCGGCGGTGGACGGGCTGGACCCCGTTCACGTACCCCTTCAACCTGACCCAGCAGCCCGCCGCGACGGTGCCCTGCGGGGTGGACGAGGACGGGCTGCCCGTCGGCGTGCAGCTCGTCGCCGCGCGCCACGCGGACGCGCTGGTGCTGCGGGCGGCGCAGGCGCTGTACGAGGCGGGGGCCGGGGGCGTCGCCCCGCCCCCGCGGCCGGGGGCTACAGCCTCCTGAAGTTCAGCGTCTCGCCCTGGGCGCCCGTGCGCCACAGGTCGTTGCAGGCCTCGGCCATCCGGTCGAGGCCGTCGACGATCCGGCCCCAGACGATGCCGGGGACCCAGCCGACGTCGCCGTTCAGGAGCAGATTGTTCCGTTCGTAGAAGAGGGCGAGGTCGACGACGGTGGTGCCCGCCCGCACGCCCGCCTCCGCCTCGTATCCGTAGGCCTGGGTGCCCAGTTCCGTACCGGAGAAGGAGAAATAGCAGAGATCTCCCGGGATGGGGGTGACCGTCGGGTTCTCCAGCGGCGGCTCGCGGTCCGCGAACGCCGGGAAGAGGGCGTAGATCTCGTTGCGCGCGTACTTCGCGTGGTAGACGTCCGAGCCGAGCGGCAGCGCCTCCCACACCGCCGCGCAGGTCACCGGGGCCCGGTCGTCGAGCAGTTCCGCCGTGCACTGGACTCCCCGCTTCGCGAGGGAGACTTCGATGAATCGCTCCGCCATGTGCCCCATGCTCCTCCCTGGTTCACTCCCCGGGTCAAGAGCACAACGATTGCATCAGGGGCCGGAATTCGTCGGCATATCTCGCTTCGGGTCGGGTAGCCGCGCGCCCATGGCTCCACCACTTGGGAACAACCAGGGATTCACTGGCAGAGCGGTCCGCCGCCGCGCCCTGCTCACCGGAGCGGGCGGGGCGGCTTTTGGCGCGTTCGGGCTCTCGGCATGCAGCCGGGTGCCCGAGGAGGGGAAGGTTGAGGGGGGCGATCTGCTGGACCGCCTGCGCGACAGCGGCACGGTCAGGATCGGTGTCGCGGGCGAGGTCCCGTTCGGATACATCGACGAGGACGGCGAGGTCACCGGCGAGGCACCGGCCATCGCCAAGGTCATCTTCCCCCGCCTCGGCGTGCCCGAGGTCAAGGCGGTGCCCACCAAGTTCGGCGCGCTGATCCCGGGGCTCACGCAGGCACGCCAGTTCGACGTGGTGTCGGCGGGCATGTACATCAACCCGACCCGGTGCGAGCAGGTCCTCTTCGCGGACCCCGACTACCTCATGCTCGACTCGTTCATCGTGAAGAAGGGCAACCCGCACGGCATCAAGGACTACGACGACATCGCCAAGAAGGGCCTGCGCCTTGCGAGCGGCACCGCCTACGCGGAGATCGACTACGCCAAGGCCGCAGGCGTGAAGTCCGTCCTCGTCCTGCCCGACCAGGTGGCGGGGCTCGACGCCGTGGCCCAGGGCCGGGTCGACGCCTTCGCCGGCACCAACGTCACCGTCCGCACGGTGATCAAGAAGAACGCGCGGGTCGAGGCGACGGAGCCGTTCCAGCCCGTGGTCGACGGCAAGCCTGCCTACGGCGCGGGCGGTTTCGCCTTCCGGCTCTCCGAGAAGAACCTGCGGGACGCCTTCAACGAGGAGCTGCACAAGCTCAAGAAGAGCGGCGAACTCCTGCGGATCGTCAAGCCGTTCGGATTCACGGAGGCGGAGATGACGGAGCTGACCGTGGAGAAGCTGTGTCCCCCGGCGAAGGGCCTCTCCTCATGATGTCGTCGGAGTTCTTCGGGAACTGGTTCCTGCCCGGCATCTGGATCACCGTCCAGGTCACTCTCTACAGCGCGGCCCTCGCCTTCGTGATCGCCTTCCCGATCGGTGTGCTGCGCACGAACCGGCTGTGGATCGTACGGTTCCTCGCCGGGGCCTACTTCGAGATCTTCCGCAGCACGTCGTCGCTGGTCTTCATGTTCTGGATCGCGTTCACCGTGCCGCCGGTCTTCAACATCAGTTTCCAGCCGATGTTCGCGGGCGTGCTCGCCCTCGGCATCACCTACGGCGCGTACGCCTCGGAGATCGTGCGCGGCGCGCTCGCCGCGGTGCCGCCCGCGCAGCGCGAGGCGGGCATCGCCCTGAACTTCACGCCGCTCCAGCGGCTGCGCCGCATCGAACTGCCGCAGGCCTGGCCGGAGATGATCCCGCCGTTCAACAACCTGCTGATCGAGCTGCTCAAGGGCACGTCGCTGGTCTCCCTCATCGCGGTGGCCGACATGACCTTCGCCGGTGACCTGCTGCGGCTCGTCACCAACGAGAGCGCGCCGATCTACACGCTGCTGCTCGCCCTGTACTTCGTCTTCGCCTTCGTCCTCACGCGCGGCATGCGGCTCCTGGAGCGGCACGCCAAGAAACGGGTCGGGCAGGCGCCGGAGAAGACGGGGCTGTTCAGCGGGATGCGCGCCAAGTCGTCGATCGACGTCGTCGCCGGCACGGGGGGTGCCAAGTGAACTGGAACTGGTCGCACGTCGACGACTTCATGCCGCTCTTCTGGGACGGCGTGGAGCTCACCCTCAAGGCGCTGCTCTTCGGCACCCTGATCGCCTTCTCGCTCGGCCTGGTGTGGGCGGTCGCGCAGCGTTCGGAGAAGAAGTGGATCCGGTGGCCGGTCACGGCGGTCACCGAGTTCATCCGCAACACCCCGCTTCTGGTGCAGCTGTTCTTCCTGTTCTACGTGGTGCCGGAGTGGGGCCCCTCGATGTCCCCGCTCACCACGGGCATCGTCGGTCTCGGGCTGCACTACTCGACGTACACCTCGGAGGTCTACCGGGCGGGCATCGAGGGCGTGCCGGCCGGCCAGTGGGAGGCGGCGACCGCGCTCAGCCTCTCCAAGCGCCGCACCTGGACGTCCGTGATCCTGCCGCAGGCGGTGCGCCGGGTGATCCCCGCCCTCGGCAACTACGTGATCGTCATGCTGAAGGAGTCGCCGCAGATGGCCGCGATCGGCGCGCTCGACATGCTCGGCCAGGCGCAGGGCTACAGCCAGGCGACCTTCACCTACGAGGCGATCAGCGTGGTCGGCGTCGCCTTCATCCTCATCGCCTACCCGGCCTCTCTTCTTCTGCGAGTCTTGGAGCGTCGCCTTGTCCGCTGACAGCAGCACTTCCCAGGAAATCCCCAACCCGGCCGTCGACGGCAGCGAGCTGATCCGCTTCGACAAGGTCGTCAAGCGGTACGGCTCCAACGTCGTCCTCGACGAGCTGGACTTCTCCGTCGCCTCCGGCAAGCACGTGACGCTGATCGGCCCCTCCGGCTCCGGCAAGACCACGATCCTGCGGCTCCTGATGACGCTGGTGAAGCCGGAGCAGGGCACCATCAAGGTGGGCGGCAGATACCTCACCCACGAGGAGAAGAACGGCAAGCTCGTCCCCGCGGGCGAGAAGCACGTCCGCGAGGTCCGCAAGAACATCGGGATGGTGTTCCAGCAGTTCAACCTCTTCCCGAACATGAAGGTGCTGCGGAACATCACCGAGGCGCCGGTCTCCGTCCTCGGCCTCTCCAAGGACGAGGCCGAGGCGCGCGCCCGCGAGCTGCTCGACCTGGTGGGGCTCGGCGACCGCTGCGACGCGTATCCGACGCAGCTCTCCGGCGGCCAGCAGCAGCGGGTCGCCATCGCGCGGGCCCTGGCGATGCGCCCGCAGGTGCTGCTGCTCGACGAGGTGACGTCGGCGCTCGACCCCGAGCTGGTGGCGGGCGTCCTCGACGTGCTCCGCGACATCGCGCACACCACCGACATCACGATGCTGTGCGTGACGCACGAGATGAACTTCGCCCGGGACATCTCCGACCAGGTCCTCATGTTCGACGCGGGCCGGGTCATCGAGGCCGGCACACCGGAGAAGATCTTCACCGAGCCCGAGCACGAGCGGACCCGGGAGTTCCTCAGCGCCGTGCTGTGACGTGGGCATATGCCGAAGTGGCGCGTTCCCGCGCACCCGCGCGGGGCGTGCCACTCATCTCGTCAACAGAAGCTCCAAATATGCCACTTGGCCGCTATCTTGGTACGAGGCCCAGCTGTCCGGAACCGTTCCACGCAGGGGGAAGCCGTGGCGTTGCAGCACGAGGCGATCACGCCGCACCGCTCCGTCCAGGACGCCCTGCGGGTCCTGGAGACCGTCGCCCGGCACGGCACCGGAGTCACCGCCGCCCGCATCGCCCGCGACACCGGACTGCCCGCCGTCCGGCTGGCACCCCTGCTGCGCATGCTGACCAGTGAGGGGTACGTCGAACAGCTCACCGGCGAGGCGACCGGTGCGTACGTCACCGGGGAGACCCTGGAGCGTCTCGGCTCGGCCGAGAACCACGCCGAGGCCCTCCGCGAGAAGCTCCGCCGCACCCTGGACGGGCTCCGCGACTCCCTCGGCGCCGCCGTCTACATCAGCCGGTACGTGGACGGCGAGATCCGCGTCACCGACTGCGCGGCCGGCCCCCGCACCCCCGCGGTCAACGAATGGGTCGACTTCCGCTCCTCCGCCCACGCCAGCGCGATCGGCAAGAGCCTGCTCACCCAGCTCGACGTGGACGGCCGCCGCGATCACCTCTCCCGGCACAGGATGGCCCGCCTCACCTCGCGCACCATCACCAACGAACGGGTCCTGCTGAACCGCCTCGCCGCCCAGCCCGCCACGGTCCCGGTCCTCGACCTCCAGGAGTACGCGGTGGGCACGGTGTGTGCCGCCGTGCCGATCACGGCGGGCTCCACCCTCGGGTGTCTTGCCCTGTCCCTGCCGGTGGAGCACGCGCACCGGCTGCGGGAGGCGGCGGACACACTCAATCGGCGGGCGGCGCCGGTGTTGCTGTCCCTGGCGATCTGATTTTCGGCCGCGGCCCCGCTGTGGCTGGTCGCGCAGTTCCCCGCGCCCTGAGGGGCCCGGCCCGGCGTGGTCGGGAGCACCCTTCCGGAGCAGGTATTATTTTCTCGTCAGCAGGCGCCGCTAGCTCAGTTGGTTAGAGCAGCTGACTCTTAATCAGCGGGTCCGGGGTTCGAGTCCCTGGCGGCGCACTTGCGAATGCCGAAAGGGCGTTCCCGGTCTCCGGGGACGCCCTTTCGCGTACCCCTCACCGCTTCCGTAACAGGGTGCGGTTTTCCGCACCCCCATCCGACGGCAACCCCCATACCGTCGCTGACCTGCGATTTCTAGCGTGGCCTCCATGGACCTCATGACTTCCGCCCTCCCCCAGGAACCCGCCGGCGGCATCGCCGGATGGGCCGCCGACCTCGTGGACACCCTGGGCGGCCCCGGCGCGGGGCTCGCCATCGCCCTGGAGAACCTCTTCCCGCCGCTGCCCAGCGAGGTGATCCTGCCGCTCACCGGCTTCGCCGCGGGGCAGGGAGTCATCAGCCTGGCCTCCGCCCTGTTCTGGACCACGCTCGGCTCGGTGGTCGGCGCGGCCGCCCTCTACGGGATCGGCGTCTGGTTCGGGCGTGAGCGCATGCACGCCCTGTGGGCGAAGCTGCCGCTGGTCAAGATCTCCGACCTGGAGCGCACCGAGGCGTGGTTCGCCAAGCACGGCACCAAGGCCGTGCTCCTCGGCCGGATGGTGCCGATCTTCCGCAGCCTCATCTCCGTGCCGGCCGGCGTGGAACGCATGCGGCTGCCCGTCTTCCTCGCCCTCACCACGCTCGGCAGCCTGGTCTGGAACTCCGTGCTGGTCATGGCCGGATACTGGCTCGGCGACCAGTGGGACGCCGTCGAGACGTACGTGGGGCTCCTCTCCAAGGCCGTCCTCGTCCTGGTCGTCGGCGCCGTCGCCGTGTACGTGGCGGTGCGCGTGCGGTCCCGCAGGCGGCCCGGGGCCGGGTCCGAGGCCCGCCACCGCCGCACCCACTAGGGCTCGGCTAATGTCGGGCGATGTGAGGGAACCCGTCGCCGCGCCGCTGCTCATGCGGGTCGCCGGGGTGCTCGTCGGATGCCTGACCGCGCTCCTCGGGCTGCTGTACTTCGTGGTCGCCGGGGTGGCGCTCGGCGCCTTCCTGCTCTGGCCGCGCACGCGCCGCCGCGCGCACGCCCTGCTCGCCGCGGGCGCCCGCAGGCTCACCGCCGTGGAGCGGCGCCGCCGCTCCCTCTTCTTCCGCGACGCGTTCCCCGAGCACCGCGCCTCCGACCAGCAGATCCTGCGCTACCTCGCGGCCCGCACGTACTCCGGGCTGCTGTGCGCCGTCGTCGTCGGCCTCGTCGACTTCGGGGCCGTCCTCGCGGGGATCTTCGCGGTGTCGCTCGCCCGGTCGTCGATGGCCTGGGTGGACGTGCTGAGTCAGGTCGTCCTCGGCGGCACCCTGCTCTTCCTCGCCGTCCAGGGGCTGCGCGCGCTGACCGAGCAGGACGCCCGGCTCGCCCGCGAGTGCTTCGGCCCCTCCGAGCGCGAGCTCCTCCAGCGCCGCATCGACGAGCTGGCCACCAGCCGGGCCGCGGTGGTCCGCGCGGTCGACGTGGAGCGGCGCCGCGTCGAGCGAGACCTGCACGACGGCGTCCAGCAGCGGCTCGTCGCCCTCGCCATGCTGCTCGGCAGGGCCCGCCGCGGCCGCACCCCGGAACAGGCCGACGCCCTGCTGGAACAGGCCCACAAGGAAGCCAGGGAAGTCCTCACCGAACTGCGGGAAGTGGCGTGGCGCGTCTACCCCACCGCCCTCGACAGCCTGGGCCTGCGCGAGGCGCTCGGCGGGGTGTCGGAGCGGTGCGCGATCCCCGTGCGCATGGAGTACGACGTACCGGACCCGCTGCCCTCCACCGTCGAGACGGCCGCCTACTTCGTCGTATCGGAGGCCGTGAACAACGCCGCCAAGCACTCGGCGGCCGAGGAGGTCTTCGTCGGCATCCGGCAGCGGGGCGGACAGGTGTCCGTCGTCGTCCGCGACACCGGGACCGGCGGCGCCGACCCCACGGGCAGCGGACTCACCGGGCTGCTCAGCCGGGTCGCCGCGCTCGACGGCACACTGCATGTCGACAGCCCTCCCGGGGGCCCCACCACGATCACCGCGGAGCTGCCGTGCGCGTAATCCTCGCCGAGGACTCGACCCTGCTGCGGGAGGGCCTGGTCAGGCTCCTCGCCGAGGAGGGCCATGAGGTGCTGGCCGCCGTGGGCGACGCCGAGGCGCTGCTGCGGGAGGTCGCGGCGCACGAGCCGGACGTCGTCGTCACCGACATCCGGATGCCGCCGGACCACACCGACGAGGGCCTGCGGGCCGCGGTCCGCATCCGCGAGCTGCGCCCGGAGATCGGGGTCGTGGTCCTCTCCCAGTACGTGGAGCGCAACTACGCCGCCCAGCTGCTCACGTCGAGCGCCGAACGGGTCGGCTACCTCCTCAAGGACCGGGTCGCGCAGGTCGAGGAGTTCCTCGACGCGCTGGAGCGGGTGCATGCCGGGGGCGCCGCCATCGACCCCGAGGTCGTCCGGCAGCTGCTCATCCGCACCACCCACGCCGACCCGCTGACCCGGCTCACCCCGAGGGAGCGCACCGTCCTCGAAGCGCTGGCCGAGGGCCACACCAACGCGGCCATCGGGCAGAAGCTGCACATCTCGCTGAGCGCGGTCGAGAAGAACCTCGCCGCGATCTTCGACAAGCTGGGGCTCTCCCAGACGACGGGGTACAGCAGGCGGGTGCTCGCGGTGCTGCGCTATCTGGAGTCGTGAACTCCTGGGGCTGCGACGGAACCTCCAGGGGCTACGACAGAACGAAACCGTCCATGAACAGCGCCGCCGCGAGCCCCGCGGCGAGCAGCCAGGTGCCGAGCCTGGTCCGGCCGCGGCGGCTCAGCTCGATCACTCCGCCGCAGAGGATGAGCAGCAGTCCGTAGACCCCGACGACGAGGACGGAGGACCGGCTCGCCAGCCGCAGCGCGAGCACCACCGCCGCCGCGGCCATCAGCAACGAGGCCGCGGCGATGCGGGCGCGCCGGGCGCGGGCGGCGGGGGTCGGGGCGGGGTTGTCGTCGTGGGCCGGCGTGGTCTGGTCTGGCGCGCTCATGTACGTGGATCGTAATCGTTCATGCGAGCGGATTTACCGAGTCGTGCTCCTTCGCCTCCCTTCACCCTCCTGCACACGGGTTTCTCACGCCCGCAGGTACGCGAGGACCGCGAGCACCCTGCGGTGTGTGCCGTCCGCGGGCGGCAGGTTCAGCTTCCCGAGGATGTTGCCGATGTGTTTGCCCACCGCCGCCTCGGAGACGACGAGTTCGGCGGCGATCGCCGCGTTCGACCTGCCCTCGGCGACGAGGGCGAGGACTTCGCGCTCGCGTGGGGTCAGCTGCGCCAGCGGGTCGCGGCGGCGGCGCAGCAACTGCCGTACGACCTCCGGGTCCACGACCGTGCCGCCCTGCGCGACCGTCGTGAGCCCGTCGACGAACTGCTCGACCTGGCCCACACGGTCCTTGAGGAGATAGCCGACGCCCGTGCCGTCACCGGTGTCCAGGAGCTCGGCCGCGTAGGACCGTTGCACGTACTGGCTCAGCACGAGCACCGGCAGCGCCGGCCGCGCCGCCCGGAGCGCGACGGCCGCCCGCAGCCCCTCGTCCTGGAACCCGGGCGGCATCCGCACGTCGGTCACGACGATGTCCGGTTCGTACGCCGACACGGCGTCCCGCAGCGCGTCCGCGTCGCCGACCGCGGCGACCGTCTCGTGCCCGAAGCGCTCCAGCACGCCGACGAGCCCTTCGCGCAGCAGGACGCTGTCCTCGGCGATGACGACTCTCAGGCTTCGGCTGCCGGTCGGTCTGCTGCTTGGCACGGGATCTCCACGGACAGGGTGGTCGGGCCGCCCGGTGGGCCGGCGACCGTCAGTGTGCCATCGAGGACGGCGAGTCGGTCCGCGAGGCCGGTGAGTCCCGTGCCGCGGGCCGGGTCGACGCCGCCGTGGCCGTCGTCGCGCACGTCGATGCGGAGTACACCGTGTACACCGCCCGTGTGGGCGGCGGTGACGCGGGCCCGGGTGGCGCCGCTGTGCTTGCCGATGTTGGTGAGGGCCTCGCGGACCGCGAAGTAGGCGGCGGACTCGACGGCTTCGGGCAGCCGCGGCAGCGGATCGCCGACCGTCTCCACGGGGACGGCGGAGCGGTCCGCGGCGTCCTCGATGGCCGCGGTGAGGCCGTAGTCGGCGAGGACCTGGGGGTGGATGCCGCGGATCAGTTCGCGCAGCTCGGTGAGGACGCGGCCCGCCTCGTCGTGCGCGGTGGCGAGCCGCTCGGCGAGCGGGCCGCCCGGGGGCGCGTCGAGCCGGGCGAGCCCGAGGGTCATGGTGAGCGCGACGAGGCGCTGCTGCGCCCCGTCGTGCAAGTCCCGTTCGATGCGGCGGCGTTCGGCCTCGAAGGCGGCGACGAGGCGGGCGCGCGACCGGGTGACCTCGGCGAGGGCGTCGGCGGCCTCCGCCTCGCGCGGGGCGAGCAGGAGGCGGGTGAACGCGGCGCGGGCGGCGGCGTACGCGCCCAGCGGGTACGCGAGGGCGAGGAGCAGGACGAGCCCCAGCAGCGCGGTGGCCCACGCCGCCGGATACGACTCCACGAGCCACAGCTTGCCGGGGCGGACGCCGCCGCCCTCGGGGCCGCCGGTCAGGGCGAGCTGGGCGGGGGCGGCGACGAGCAGGCCGGGCGCGGCCGTGGTGCAGGCGAGCACGAGGAGGTCGAGCGGCCACAGGACGAGGGCGAACACGACGGTGTACGCGAGTTCGCGCCAGGTCGCCTGCTCCGTCAGCCGGAGCCGGAACCAGGCGGGGATGCCGGGGGTGGCGGGGGTGCGGTGGGGCGTGGGCGCGGGGGTGGGGTCGACGAGGAGCACGCGGCGGCGTTCCAGGGCGGCGACCGGGACTCCGGCGAAGGCGAGGGCGCCGAGGAGGGGGATGCCGATGAGCACGAGGCTGAGGAGGGCCCCGACGGCGGTGAGGACGAGCCCCAGGACGAGGATCAGGGCACCGAGGAGGGCCCCTCCCAGCAGATACGCGACGCCGCGCCAGGGCGCGACACCTCCCGGACGGCGGGCCGTCGTGCCCCGCGCCACCTGCCAGAGACTCCCCCGAACCATGCCCCTACGGTAATCGGGCGCACAGGAGGGAGTCCCTGGCGTGGGCGCGGTACGTCGCGAGGAGGGACGACACGTCGGAGGGGGTCAGGGGGCGGTAGGCCGGGGTGCCCGGGGGCCGCCACCAGACGGGGTCCTCGCAGAGGAAGGCCTCGCGGCGCAGCAGGCTCCGGGCCACCTTGTTCGTCGCCGTCGTCGGCATCCGCCGGACCACCCGGACGTAGGCCGGGGCCATCTTCGTGCCCAAGTCCGTCTGTGCGAGGAGGAATGCGGTGAAGGCGAGAGGGTCGAAGGGAGTGTCGGCGGCAGGCGCGAGGGCCGCCATGACCTGGTCACCCGCCACCGGGTCGGGCACCGCGTACACCGCCACCGCCGCCGCCCCCTCGTACCGCGCGAGGATGTTCTCGATCACCGCCGCCGCCAGGTTCTCGCTGTCCACCCGCAGCCGGTCGTCCGTGCGGCCCGCGAAGTAGAGGAACCCCTCGGCGTCGCGGTAGAAGAGGTCGCCCGTCCAGTACCAGCCGTCGCGGCGGCGCTCCGCCTGGGCCTCGTCGTTGCGCCAGTACCCCTCGAAGGGGTTCGGGCCGCGGTTGACCAGTTCCCCTATGGCGGCCGTCCCGTTCAGGAGGCGGCCGTCCGCGGCGAGGCGGGCCGGCTCGCACTCCCGCCGTGTCTCCGGGTCCACCACCGCGAGGTCGTCCCCGGGTGCCGCGCGGCCGATCGCCCCGGCCGGCGTGCCGGGGGTGCGCTGGATGGCGGCGCCGCCCTCGGAGGAGCCGTAGCCCTCGACGAGCCGCACGCCGAAGCGTTCCTCGAAGCGGGCCGCGTCCACCGCCCCCGCCTCGGTCCCGAAGCCGAGGCGCAGCGGGTTGTCCCGGTCGTCGGGCCGTTCGGGCGTGGCCAGGACGTACTGGACCGCCCGGCCCACGTAGGTGAAGTACGTCGCGCCGAACTCCCGTACGTCGGGGAGGAATCCGGAGGCGGAGAAGCGGGCGCGGAGCGCCACCGCCGCCCCCGCGGCAAGGGCCGGGGCCCAGTCCGCGATCACCGCGTTGCCGTGGAACATGGGCATGCAGATGTAGTGGGTGTCCGAGGCCCGGATCCCGAAGTGCTGGACCAGGGAGCGGCCCGCCGCCGCCAGCCTGCCCTGGCTGCATATCGCCGCCTTGGGCGCGCCCGTCGAGCCGGAGGTGAAGTAGAGCAGCATCCGGCTGCCGGGGCGCACGGTCCCGGCGATCTCCGGCTTCGCGTCGGCGTAGGGGGCCAGCAGGTCGGCGTAGGCGTCGGTGTCGGTCACGAGGACGCGTACGCCGGGGAGTTGGATGCCGTCGAGCAGGGGCAGGTGCGCCCGTTCCGTCACGAGGACCGTGCAGTCGGTGTGCAGGATGTCGCGGGCGAGCTCCGCGCCGCGCCGTGTGGGGTTGATGCCCGCGACCGCCGCCCCGGCGAGCGCGGCCGCGCTCAACCACAGGGGGAATTCGGGGGTGTTGTCGAGCAGGAGGCCGATGTGGGGCTCCCCGCGCCGGGGCAGCAGGTCGGCGAGGAGCGCGGCCCGGGCCGCCGCCCCCGCCGTCACCTGGTGGTGGGTCAGCCGCCCGCCCGCGTGGCGCAGGCCGGTGCGGTGGTCGCCCCAGCGCGCCTGTACGAGGTCCGCGACCGTGCTTCCGGTGCTCTCCATGGCCGGGCACGGTAATTGATGGAGCGTCAGATAGGGAGTGCGATGCGGGGCCCAGTACGGCCCCGCGCACGCCGTGTGGCCGGCACGGCGTGCGCGGGGCCTACGGGGAACACGTCAGAACTGGACGTCCGAGCAGGCGTAGAACGCGTTCGACGTGTCCGCGACCGTCCAGACGGCGACGATCACGTGGTGGCCGCTGCGGCCGCCGGGGATGGTGCCGCTGTGCGACAGGGTCGCGGGCGGCTGCTGGCTGTTGTAGGGAACGCTGAGGAACGGCGTGGTGTCCAGGGCGGACCTGGTCACCGCCTTGCTGTCGTCCCAGCCCTGCTTGGTGATGTAGTACTTGAAATCGGTGGTGCGGTGGCGCGCGGTGAACTGCCAGCGGAAGGTGTAGTTCTGGCCGCCGCTCACCTTCGTCGTCGGCCAGGCCGAACCGTTCGGCGCCTTGGGCGAGTTGAGCTGATTGAAGCCCGCGATGCCCGCCGAGCAGATCTTGCCGTCGGCCGGGCCCCCGGCGGGGAAGCCCTTCGGGCCCTCGACGCTCTGTGGTTCGTACTGGATGGAACCGCAGTTGGCCACCACGCCCTTGGCGCAGTTGATCTGCCGGCTGGCCGGCAGGTCCGTATAGCCGTGGCTGCTGGCACCACCGGAGGAGAGCGCGAACGCGCCGACCGTGCCGATGCCGACCAGGGCCGCGTACATCTTCTTGTTTCGCATGTGCCGCTCCTGCCGAACGTGGGGAGTTCCGTGGGACGTGCGCGCACTGCGGTCTAGACCAAGTTCAGATTATTGCCGTTAGTTGAACATGTCCATACCAATCTCGGAGAGGATCCGTCCGCATCTCCCCCGCGAGGTCTCCACAAGTTCACCGTTGGGCCCGTCGTTCGTCTCGACCCAGGTCACGGCCTCTTCCGGCGTCCTGCCGCCCGCCAATTGCCGCTCGATCAGCCGCCGTTGACGTACCTCCGCAGGTGAGTCGAGGTACCAGCACTCCGCCATGAGGCCGTACGCGGTGCGCCAGCCCGGCAGGTCGCAGGCGAGGTAGTTCCCCTCGGTGATCACGAGACGGGCGGCGGGCGGGACGAGGTGCCGGGCCGCGATCGGTTCGTGCAGCGTCCGGTCGTAGTCGGGTACGTAGATGTCGTGCGCCGGGTCGTCGAGCACCCGGCGCAGCAGCGCGACATATCCCGCCACGTCGAAGCTCGGCTCCGAACCCTTGCGCCCGGTGAGGCCGAGCCGCGCCAGCTGCTCGTTGGACAGGTGGAAGCCGTCCAACGGCAGATACGCGGCGCCCTCGCCGATCCGCTCGACCAGGGCCCGCGCGAGCGTCGACTTGCCGGTGCCGGGCGGTCCCGCGATCCCGAGGACAGCGCGCGGGACGCCGGCCGTCAGCTCGAGGGCGTCGGCAGTGAGGCGGGCGAGATCATCGGTGTTCTCCATGGCCCGTATAGAACGCCACCGTCAGGTCCTTCACCAAGGCCTTGCGCTCGTAGTCGTCAAGATCCACCAGGCCCCGCGTGGTCAGCCGCGTCACCGTGTCCTCGACCGAGTCGACCACCGAGGTCAGGACGGTGTCGCGGTGGAGCGCGTCCAGGGCGGCGACCCGGCGGCGCCGCATCGCGTCGGCGACCTCGGGGGCGTACTCGACACGGGTCGGCTGCGCCGAGAAGATCTCCACGCCGACCGCCTCCGCGTCCGCGGCGAGCGTCCGGGTCAGCGCGGCGCCGACGGCCTCGGCGTCGCGCAGGGTGGGGGCCTCGTCGTGGAAGGCGTCGGCGGGCAGCCGCGCGAGGACCCGGGCCGTGGCCGCCTCCACGCACTCCCGCAGATACTCCTGGTGGTCCTCGACCGCGAGCGTCGCCCGCGCGGGGTCCTTCACCCGCCACACCACGAGCAGCACGACGCGCAGGGCGACGCCGCCGCGGTCCACCGCCGGCATCGGCTCGCTCCGCCAGTGCCGCAGCCGTACGTCGACACGGCGGCGCAGCAGGAGCGGGTTCACCCACATCAGGCCGGTGCGCCGGACGGTGCCCCGGTAGCGGCCGAAGAGGCTCAGCACCCAGGCCCTGCCGACCCGGCCGCGGGCAAGACCGCCGAACCCGAAGAGCCCGAGCGCCCCCGACCCGGCGAGCGACGCCCACTGCGCGGGGCCGAGCCGGACACCGTCGGACGCGGGCAGCCCCGTCACGAGCAGCGCGGGCTCCGGCAGCACGCCCGCCCACCACAGCGACAGCGCGCACCCCGCGACGCCCGCGCAGCCGCCGAGCACCCCGGCGAAGCCGGGCAGAACGCGGGCCCGCCGCTCCACGAGGGCCGGGTCGACGTCGGGCACGGGCCGGGCGACGGGCGCGGTGAGGGGCGTCGGCGCGGGGCGGCGCGGCGTCCTCGGCTGCTCCCCCGTGCCCCGCCTGCGCCGCACCACGGCGGGCGGGAGCGCGACGCCCGTCACGTCGTCCGGATCGTCGCGGAAGAGCAGGTGGACGGGGATCTCGGTGGTGGCCTCGCTCCTGATCACCCGTGACAGCCGCGCCGCGCCCGCCTGTGGCCCTGCGTCGGCCGGCGGCACCGCCGACTCCGAAGCTGCCGTCGCACTCATCCGTTCCTCCGCCTCGACCTCGTCCGGCCCCCGCACCCCCGCGCGCTCCGGCAGCGCCCGTCCGCCCACCGTCCCGCCCACCACCGCGCTCACCGGAACAACCGCCGCCACGTCTCCGGCCCCGGGAAGCCGTCCGCCGCCGCGCCCCGCCACCCCATCGAGCGCTGGAACGCCTCCACGTTGCGCCGGTCGCTCTCGTCCCAGGAGCGGCCGGGGCCCCGCGCGTAGTGCCGGCCGAAGCCCTTGCGCACCAGTTGCCTGCCGAGCCGTTCGATCGCCGGGTGCGGCCGGCCCGGACGGAAGACGCCGCGGCCCGGGTACGCGGGCGCACCCGCACCGCCGTGCTTGTTGCTCACCGGCGCGGCGGTCGCAGGCTCCGGGGCGGTAGTCGCAGGCTCCGGGGCGGCCGGGGGGCCGCTGCCGACGCCCTTGTACCGATAGGGCACATAGCGGTCCCCGAAGGTCCAGTAGCCATAGGGAGTGGACCGTTTCAGGGTGTGCGGGCGGGCCTGTTCGTACGCGAGGTAATGCGTGCGCGTGGCGTCCGTCCAGCCCCCGAAAATAGTCACGTGCGATCCATTCGTGGGGTTCGCCGGATTGTGGAAGAGAAGAATGTCGCCGGGTTGCAGCTGGTCCTTGGAGATACGCGTCGCATAGGTGTCGAGGCTGCCCGTCCATTCGTTGCCGCCGAGGTTCCAGGCCATGGAGACAAAGCCGGAGCAGTCCTGTCGATAGCCGTCGTCCCGGTACTTCTCCATGCTGTAGGGGACCTTCGCCTCGACCCACACCTTGGCCCGGTTGATGATCTCCGCCCGGGTGACCGCCCGGACCGCCGGCGCCCCGGGCGCGCCCGGCGGGGCCGCGCCCGGACGGCCGTGCAGCGGGCTCGCGGCGCCCTGCGGGGTGCCGGGACCGTCGTCCGCCGGGCCCGCGTCCCGTCCCGCCGGAACGCCTCCCACCTCGGCCGATGCCACCGCGGGCAGCGCCTGGCCGCCGAGCACCGAGCCGGCCGCGGCGACGAGGACGAGGGCGCGACGCGCGCCGTGCGCCGCGGGGTGGCCGCCGAGCCGCCGGGGCAGCGCGCGGGCCGTCGTGCGGCGCCCGTGAATACAGCCGGGACAGTCGCAGTCGCTCTCGGGGATGAATTCCTCGAACAGCGGAGCGGCCTCCATGCGATTCCCCTCACACCCCGGAAAAGAATGTTCGCGCATCTGCACGTCCGTCAGTTTCGCAACTGTCCCGGGATACCGCATGTTGACGGTCCGAATGATGGATCGGGCCGCCACCGGGACCCGCCCGCGCGCCCCCGCGCCCCGCCGGGCGGCCCGGGTGGTCGGGAGCACCCCTCGACGTCCGGTAGAGTTATCCAGGTCAGCAGGCGCCGCTAGCTCAGTTGGTTAGAGCAGCTGACTCTTAATCAGCGGGTCCGGGGTTCGAGTCCCTGGCGGCGCACAGACAGCGAAGGCCCTCCGTTCACGCGGGGGGCCTTCGTCGTGTCCACGCGGGGCCGGTCCCCGCATCCGTACCGCTAACGTGTCGCCATGGCGCGCGACATCCAGGAGCGGATCAAGAAGCTCATCATCGATTCCAGGCTGCCCTCCGGCGCCTCCCTGCCGACGGAGCCCGAGCTGATGGAGCGCCTGGGGGTCAGCAGGAACTCCGTGCGGGAGGCCCTGAAGGCGCTCCAGGCGATGGGGATCGTGGAGATCCGGCACGGTTTCGGGACGTATGTCGGCCCGATGTCCGTCGCGCCGATGATCGAGGGCCTGGCCTTCCGCACGGTCGCGGGCCACTACCGCGGCGAGGACAGCCTGCTCCAGCTCCTGGAGCTGCGCGAGGCCGTGGAGACCGGGCTCATCGCGCGCCTCGCGGGCCGCGTTCCCGAGGCCGACCTGGCCGAACTCGACGCCTTGGTGGCACGGATGGAGGCCGAGGCGGCGTCCCCGGAGGGCGCCGTGCACGCCGAGACCGACCGGGCATTTCACGCCACGCTCTACCGCGGCCTGGGAAACCTCCTGCTCGGCGAGGTTCTGGAGGCGTTCTGGGACGCTTTCCACAAGGTTCGCACGGACCTGGTGGACGTCCCGCTGGATCCCCGCGTCACCTGCCGCCAGCACCGGGAGATCCTCGCCGCGGTGCGCTCGGGCGACGTACTCCGCGCTGAGCAGGCCATACGCGAGCACTTCGGCAACATCCGTACCCGTCTGAGCTCACCCGTCCCAGCAGATGTCCCCCATCGCTCGTATGACCGGTAAACCCCTTGATTCGCTCTTGCGATCATGCCGTAGGGCGTAGAACCCTTGCCTGGAGCCATCGGCTCGCACAAGGCGGTCGGGACAGGGCGGTTGGGGGCCTGCCACGCCCGCGGCGTAACAGGGGACGGGCGTCCCGTTCGTGAAGCGGACGGCACGGCCGACGGCCACGCGGGGGACCGCGTGCGGGGGATGGTGACTCATGGCGTCGACGCCGACGGGTGCCCGGCAGAACGATCCGTCAGAGACGACCCGGCTCCGGGCGCTGTCGCACAGCACCGGCGGGTTCCGCAGGATCAAGAAGTCCCTGCCCCGGTACGACTACGAGCACTACAGCCGGCTCGCCGGGCCCCTGACGAAGCCCGACCCCAGCAAGCCCTACAGGGTGAGGTACCGCTCACTGCTCTCGCAGGAGCCGCACAGGATACGGGCCGCGCTGATGCTGGGCGCGGCCCCGCTGCTCTCCCTCGTCCTGCTCGGCTGGCTGCTCCAGCCCGAACACTGGACCGAGCGGGAGTACGTCGCGAACGACTGGCTGCCGGTCCTCGACGTGGTCATGCTCATATCGATCGCTCTGATCGAGTTCTTCCGCTGCATGAACGTGCTGTCGAACGCGCACGCCACGCTCGTCGCCCGTGACCCGATACCCGTGGTGCCCGAGACGGGCACCAGAGTCGCCTTCCTCACCTCGTTCGTGCCCGGCAAGGAGCCGATCGAGATGGTGACGAAGACGTTGGAGGCCGCGGTCAAGATCCGTCACCGCGGTCTGATGCATGTCTGGCTCCTCGACGAGGGTGACGACCCCGAGGTCAAGGAGGTCTGCCGGCGGCTCGGCGTCCATCACTTCTCCCGCAAGGGCGTCGCGAAGTGGAACACGGCGAAGGGCCCGCACCGCGCCAGGACCAAGCACGGCAACTACAACGCCTGGCTCGACGCGCACGGCGACGAGTACGACTACTTCGCGTCGGTCGACACCGACCACGTCCCGATGCCGAACTACCTGGAGCGGATGCTCGGCTTCTTCCGCGACGAGAACGTCGGCTTCGTCATCGGCCCGCAGGTCTACGGCAACTACGACAACTTCGTCACCAAGGCCGCCGAGTCGCAGCAGTTCCTCTTCCACGCGCTGATCCAGCGCGCCGGCAACGCCTACGGCGCCCCCATGTTCGTCGGCACGTCCAACGCGGTGCGCATCAAGGCCCTCAAGCAGATCGGCGGCCTGTACGACTCGATCACCGAGGACATGGCGACCGGCTTCGAGATCCACCGCGCCACGAACCCGGCGACCGGCAAGAAGTGGAAGTCCGTCTACACGCCGGACGTGCTCGCGGTCGGCGAGGGCCCGAACGCCTGGACGGACTTCTTCACGCAGCAGCTGCGCTGGTCCCGCGGCACGTACGAGACGATCCTCAAGCAGTTCTGGAAGGCGCCCTTCTCGCTGCCACCGGGCCGCCTCTTCAACTACACGATGATGGTCATCTTCTACCCGATGTCCGCCCTGAACTGGATCCTGGCCGCGCTGAGCTGCGCGCTCTTCCTCGGTCTCGGCGCCTCCGGCGTGAACATCGACCCGACCATCTGGCTGATGCTGTACGGCAACGCCTCCGCGCTCCAGATCGGCCTCTACATCTGGAACCGCCGGCACAACGTCTCCCCGCACGAGCCCGAGGGCTCCGGCGGGGTGGCGGGCATGGTGATGTCGGCGCTCTCCGCGCCGGTCTACGCGCGCTCGCTCCTCGACGCGGCGCTGCGCCGCAAGAGCAGGTTCGTGGTGACCCCCAAGGGCGACTCGGCCAGCCCGGACACACTGTTCGGGACCTTCCGGATCCACCTGTTCTTCATCCTGGTCTTCGCCGGTTCGATGGCCGCCTCCTTCGTGTACGGGCACTCCCACCCCGCGATGCTCGTCTGGGCCTCGTTCGCCGTCCTGATCACGGCCGCGCCGGTCCTCGCGTGGCGCTGGGGCATGCGGCAGGACAGGAAGAGGCCCGGACCGCCCGCGCCCGACGTGCTCGTGCCGCGGCAGAAGCCCAGCTGGGCCGCCGCGCCCGACCAGACCACGCGGATCTCCCTCGGGGGGCGTGAGAAATGAAGGACCGTGCAGGCCACCGCCGCGCCCGCCGCATCGCGATAGGCGCGGCCGTCGTCCTCGCGCTGGCGGGGCTGAACGGCCCGTGGCTGTGGCGCGTGGGCTCCGAGAAGTACCACGAGTACAAGATCAACAGGCCGGAGTACAAGGCGGACAACGGCCACTGGGACGTCCTCGACTTCCCCGAGGAGTACCGCCAGAACACCATCCACGCGGCGCTGCTGCACACGGGCAAGGTGCTGCTGGTCGCCGGGTCCGGCAACAACCAGAAGAACTTCGACAGGAAGAAGTTCGACACCCGGCTGTGGGACCCGGTCAAGAACACCGTCAAGAAGATCCCGACGCCCACCGACCTGTTCTGCACCGGCCACACCCAGCTGGGCGACGGCAAGCTGCTGATCGCGGGCGGCACCCAGCGCTACGAGAAGCTGAAGGGCGACGTCACCAAGGCCGGCGGCCTGATGATCGTCCACAACGAGGACCCGGACGAGCCGAAGACGGTCCCCGCGGGCACCAAGTTCACGGGGAAGAAGAACGGCAAGACGTTCGTCTCCCAGGACGGCGTCCTGGTCGAGAAGGCGAAGAAGATCTTCGACAAGCGGACCGGCCGGTTCCTGCGCACCGAGCCGGGCCTCGGCCGGGTCTATGTGGAGGCGGCCAGGAGCGGCGCCAAGTACGAGACGGGCACCCAGGACAACTACCGCATCCAGGGCCTGAAGGGCTCCGACACCCGCAACGTCTACGGCATGGCGCAGAAGCTCGCCCTGGACAAGAAGGACTTCCAGGGGATCAAGGACGCCTTCGAGTTCGACCCGGTCGCCGAGCGGTACATCAAGGTGGACCCGATGAACGAGGCCCGCTGGTACCCCACGCTGACCACGCTCACCGACGGCAGGATCCTCTCCACCTCGGGCCTCGACGAGATCGGCCAGCTGGTGCCGGGCAAGAACGAGGTGTACGACCCCAGGACGAAGAAGTGGACGTACACGAAGGGGACCCGCCAGTTCCCCACGTACCCCGCGATCTACCAGCTGCCCGACGGCAAGCTCTTCTACTCCGGTTCCAACGCGGGCTACGGCCCCGACGACGTCGGCCGCAAGCCCGGCATCTGGGACCTGGAGACCAACAAGTGGCGGGGCATCCCCGGCCTCAGCGACCAGAAGCTCCTGGAGACGTCCGGCACCGTCGAGCTGCCGCCCGCGCAGGACCAGAAGTACATGGTCGTCGGCGGCGGTGGCGTCGGCGAGTCCAAGGAGTCCAGCGAGAAGACCCGCGTCGTCGACCTGAAGGCGGACGAGCCGCGCTTCGTCGACGGGCCCTCGCTGGAGAAGGGCACGCGCTATCCGCAGATCTCGACGCTGCCCGACGACACCGTGCTGATCTCGGGCGGCTCCGAGGACTACCGGGGGCGCAGCGACTCCAACATCCACCAGGCGCGGATCTACGACGCGAAGACCGGGAAGATGCGGCGGGTGGCCGACCCCGAGGTCGGCCGCAACTACCACGCCGGTTCGGTCCTGCTGCCCGACGGCCGCGTGATGTTCTTCGGCTCCGACTCGCTCTACGCCGACGAGGCCAACACCAAGCCCGGCGTCTTCGAGCAGCGCATCGAGATCTACACGCCGCCGTACCTCTACCGCGGGTCGCGGCCGGCGCTGGGCGCGGGGCCGAAGACGATCGGGCGGGGCGGATCGGGAACGTTCCCCACGAAGCACGCCTCGTCCGTCAGGACGGCCCGCCTCATCAGGCCGAGTGCGTCGACGCATGTGACCGACATCGACCAGACGTCGATCGCGCTCGGCCTGAAGAAGTCCGCGGGCGAGGTCACGGTGACGGTCCCGAAGAACCGCAGCCTGGTCGAGTCCGGCTGGTACATGCTCTTCGTGACGGACGACCGGGGCACACCCAGCAAGGCACGCTGGGTCCACGTGCCGTAGGGACGCCCCGCAGGGGCGTTTCAGGGGCGCGGGGAACTGCGCGCTCAGCCCGCGAAGAGCCGCAGTCGCGTCTGCCGAGTACCGAGCAGACGCGACTGCGGCTTTGTTGTGGTTGCTCGCGCAGTTCCCCGCGCCCCTTAACCGGCCCTCGCGAGGCCCAACGCGTATTCGGGCCACCATTCGCCGGCCTTGGGGCCTCCCCGACAGGTCCCGTCGGACTCGCCGGGGCGCTTGATCCAGAGGTACGCGTCGACGAGCGGGTCGGCCGTCCTGGTGGTGGGGGTCTCGCCCAGGGCCCGCCCGGGCGGGTTGCACCAAGGGTCCTTGCCCTTGGTGTAGGGCCCGTTGCCGTTGCGGCCCGTGTCGATGACGAACGGCTTGTCACCGATCTTCGCCGAGAGGTTCTTGCCGAACTCCGTACTGGCCGCGGTGGTCTGGAAGTTGGAGACGTTGACCGCGAAGCCGTCGGCCCGCTCGACGCCGGAGCGCTTCAGCGGCTCCCAGAGGGCGTCGGGGTTCTGCCAGCCCGCGTTGCCCGCGTCGAGGTACACCTTCGTGTTCCGCAGGGACTTGAGCTTCTCGACGGCGCCCTTGAGGAGGGCGTACCGCTCCTCGTGGAACTCCTTCGGCGTGCAGTTGTCGACCAGGTGGAGGACCGCGTCGGGTTCCAGGATCACCGTGGCGTGCCGGTCGCCGATGCCCTTGGCGACCTGGTCGACGAAGGCGCGGTACGCGTTGCCGTCGGCCGCGCCGCCGCCCGAGTACTGGCCGCAGTCGCGGTGCGGGATGTTGTAGACGACGAGGAGGGCGTCCCGGTCGGCCTTCTCGGCGGCCTGGGTGAAGCCGCGCGCCTGGTCCTCCGCGTTCTCCGGGACGATCCACTCGGCGACCGGCTGCTCGGCGATCTTCCGGATCAGCTCGGCGTCGTCCTTCCTGCCTTCTTTGACGTACGAGGCGACCTGCCTGGCCGCGTTGCCGTCCGGGTTGACCCAGTACGGGTCCTCCCCCTTCGGCTGCTGCTTCACCGGCCGGCCCGGCCTGTCGTCCTCCGAGCCGCCGCCGTCGGAGGAGCACCCGGCGAGGAGCAGCGCGGCCCCCGCGAGAGCCGCTCCGGCCCTCACCCTCCGGGCCGCGGAGCCGCCTCCGCGGCCGGCGTGTTTGCGGTACATCCAATCCCCCTTGGGTGCACTGGCATGGTCTCAATCGTGGCATACCTCCCCTCGGCCCACGAGGCCCGCTCATCATGGTGGAGGGAGCTGCACGAGAGCTGTTACAGCCCGCTCCGGCGGGGTAGGCGCATTCAGCGGGGAGTGGAGGTGCATGGGGCATGCGAGACCGCGACAGCGAACTGCGGCTTGCTGAAGTCCTGGTGGAGACCGCGGACACCCTGACCGACGACTTCGACCTCGGCCGCTATCTGAGGCGGCTCGCCGGCCACTGCGTGGAGCTGCTCGGCGCCCGGGGTGCCGGAGTGATGTACACCGCCGGCGCCGACGACGTGCTCCTCGCCGCCCACGGACAGCAACGGGCGGAGATCCACGACCTGTTGGAGGTCCAGCACCTCGGCGGCCCGTGTGTGGAGAGCATCGGCACCGGCGAGCCCGTGGCGCCGGTGCGGATCGACTCCGCCGACGCGGGGGCCCGCTGGCCGGCGTTTGCCGCGCGGGCCGGCAAGTACGGCATCGCACAGACGTACGCGGTGCCGATCAGGCGGAACGGCACGGTGCTCGGCGCGCTCAACTTCTTCCTGGCGGCGCAGCGCGTGGCGGACCACGGGAGCGGAGCGGCGTCCGACCGAGAGGTGCGGATCGCTCAGGCCCTCGCCAATGCCGCGGCGACCGGCCTGCACAACCACCGCGCCCACTTCGCGTGCCGGCGCCTTTCCGAGCAGCTCCAACAGGCGCTGAACAGCCGCATCCGTGTCGAACAGGCCAAAGGCATACTCGCCGAGCGCTGGCAGACGGGCATGGACGAGGCGTTCGAGGCGCTGCGGAGCTACGCGCGCAGGGAACGGCAGGTCGTCGACCTGGTCGCCACCCAGGTGATCAGGGGGCTGATCGACGCCGAAGACCTCCGGCGGCGCAGGCCCGGACCTCCCTGACAGCCCGCCCCCACCTGCGTCGATCACGCAGGGAGAGGGATCCGCGACGTGGCGTCATTCTGCCTCGATCGCCCTCTAGGCCCACGCGCTCATTCGTTCTACAGTTTCTTGCACGGCCCAAGCCCCCGGCCTGTCGACCGTTCCGCGCTCCGGAATGGTCTTCCGTACCTCCCGCGCCGGCGCCGGGTTTCTCCCGCAGCCCGTGCGCGCGCGGTCGAGGACCAGCCCGGTCGGCGGCTCCGGGGGGAGCGGGCCGTCGACCGGGCCAGGTAGGGAAACGGCACGACGGCGCAGGCTACGACCGCACGCCCGTGAGGTAGGCCGAGACGATCACGTTGGCCGAGTAGGTGCGGGCGGTCCTGTCGAAGACGCCGCCGCAGGTGATGAGCCGCAGTTCGGCGCGGCCCCGCTGGTGCGGGCCGTACGCCTTCTCCGCGTCGAAGCGCGCCCGGGTGACGACCCGCACGTCGTCCACCGTGAACTCCGCCACCGTGCCGTCGTCGCGGGCCACCCTGATCTGCTCGCCGGCGTGCAGCGCGCTCAGGTCGTAGAAGACGGCGGGTTCGGTCTCCGTGTCGACGTGGCCGACGAGGAGGGCCGCGCCGGGCTCTCCGGGCCGGGCGCCGCCCGCGTACCAGCCGACGGTGTCGGCCTCGGCGAAGGACGGCGGGTCTATCGCGCCCTCGGCGTCCAGGCCGCGGGCCGTCACCGGGGCCCGCACCTCCAGTGCGGGCACGTCGACGCGTTGCGGACGTGCGGGCGCCAACGGTTCGTGTGCGGGCGGGAGTTGGACGCCGAGGGGGCGGCCGACCGCGGCCACGTCGCCCGTGGCGGGCGCGGAGAGCCCGCCGCGCAGGCCGGAGATGTCACTGCCCCAGAGCCAGAGGCCGACCAGGAGGACCGCCCAGGCGACGCCGGTCAGCAGGCGTCCCGAGCCGGTCGCGCGTCCACCGCTGGACACGGTTCTGCCCGCCCGTCACTCGGAGCGTCGTCGTCGGCGGACGCTGCGGAACGCGACGGCCACGGCGGCGACCCCGGCGAGAACCAGGCCGATCACGGCGTGCCGGGTGCCGGGCCCCGCCTCCCGCGCCTCGTCCGATCCCGCGGTGGTCAGCTGCGCTCCGCCGCCGCCTGCCCGCACCGGGGAGACCGGGGCCTGCTCGGGCCGGCCGACCTGGACCGTGCCGACGCCCTGGTGCGGGTGGCCGTCGCAGGTGACCGTGATGTCGAACGTCCCGGTCAGACCGCGCCTGATCCGGGTGGTGCCGTTGAGCGCGTACTTGCCGCCGTCGCGTCCGGTGAGCTCGGCGTCGCCCTCGAAGGCTCCCGAACCCGCCGTACCGGTGGTGCCCCCGCAGCCCGAGACGCTCACCTCCACGGTGGCGCCGGGCGCGGCATCGGCGGGGATGACGGTGGCCCGCACCGAGTCCTTGTCGTGGGCCTGGGCCGCACCCGCGGGCAGGGCGGCCATCAGGACGACGGCCACCCCGGCCCGACGGAGAGCTAGGGAACGTATACGCATCGTGAACCTCCACCTACGAGGTTCACCCGCCCCGGGCGACTCCGCATCTCGACGGGCGTCCGGCACGGGCCCGGGGCCCTGTCGGCCTAGACGCGGTCGACGAGGTCGGCGATGGAGTCGACGATGTTCGACGGCCGGAAGGGGTGGCGGTCGATGTCGGCCCGGGTGGTCAGACCGGTGAGCACCAGGAACGTCTCCATCCCGGCTTCGAGGCCGGCGAGGACGTCCGTGTCCATGCGGTCGCCGATCATCGCGCTGGTCTCCGAGTGGGCGCCGATCGCGTTCAGGCCGGTCCGCATCATCAGCGGGTTCGGCTTGCCCGCGAAGTACGGGTTCTTGCCGGTCGCCTTGGTGATCAGCGCGGCGACGGCGCCGGTGGCGGGCAGCGGGCCCTCGGTGGAGGGGCCGGTCTCGTCGGGGTTGGTGCAGATGAAGCGGGCCCCGCCGTTGATGAGGCGGACGGCCTTGGTCATGGCCTCGAAGGAATACGTGCGGGTCTCGCCGAGGACCACGTAGTCCGGGTCGTGGTCGGTGAGGACGTATCCGATGTCGTGCAGGGCGGTGGTCAGGCCGGCCTCGCCGATGACGTAGGCGGTGCCGCCGGGGCGCTGGTCGTCGAGGAACTTGGCGGTGGCGAGCGCGGACGTCCAGATGTTCTCGACGGGCACGTCGAGGCCCATGCGGTTCAGCCGGGCCTGGAGGTCGCGCGCGGTGTAGATGGAGTTGTTCGTCAGGACGAGGAAGGGCTTGCCGGACTCGCGCAGCTTCTTGATGAAGGCGTCGGCGCCCGGGATCGGCACTCCCTCGTGGATGAGCACGCCGTCCATGTCGGTGAGCCACGATTCGATGGGCTTGCGCTCTGCCATGAGGTGCACTCCTGCGGTGTACGAGGTGGCTGGGGCGCCGGGACAGCGCTGTGCCGACACCCCACAGCCTAATCTCAGCTGCCCGTGGCCGATTTCCAGTCCTCCACGTACGACTGGAGGTTCTCGGAGATGTCCTGCCAGTCCGGTTCGAAGACCTCCACCCCGTCGATGATCCTGTCGAGGGCGATGGCGTTGGCGTCGGTGGCCTTGATGTCCTCGCGGGCGGGGAAGCCGCCGCCGATCTCGCTGACCTGCCGCTGGGCCCGCTCCCCGAGGAGGTGGTCGAGGAGCTTCTTCGCGTTGGCGGCGTGCGGGGCCTTGCTGACCAGGCCGGCCGCGTAGGGCAGCGCGAACGTGGTGGGCCGGTCCGGGTTCTTCTCGGTGGCGGGGAACCAGATGCGCAGGTTCGGCATGTCCTTGGACTGCGCGTAGTTCATCTGGACGTCGCCGTTGGCGGCCAGGAGTTCGCCCTTGTCGACCTTGGGCGCGAGCTTGCCGGTGGAAGCGGACGGGCCGACGTTGTTGGTCTGAAGCTTCTTCAGGTACGCCATCGCCGGCTTCTTGCCGCCGAAGTCGTGCATCGCCTTGATGAGCACGGCGGTGCCGTCGCCCGCGACGCCCGGCGTGGAGTACTGCACCTTGTTCTTGTACGCGGGGTCGGTGAGGTCCTCCCACGTCCTGGGCGCCTTGCCGCCCGCCAGTTCCTTCTTGTTGTGGATGAACCCGAAGTAGTTCTTCACCACCGCGGTCCACTTGCCGTCGGCGGCCTTGTCGGCGCCGTCGACCCGCTCCGAACCCTTGGGCTCGTACGCCTGCAACAGGCCCTTCTCGTCGGCCTGCTGGATGAACGGCGGCAGGGTGATGATGACGTCGGCCTGCGTGTTGGACTTCTCGCGGACGGCGCGCTGCACCATCTCGCCGGAGCCGCCCTCGACGTAGTTCACCTTGATGCCGGTCTTCTTCTCGAAGTCCTTGAAGACCCGGTCGTACCAGCCGTCGCCGTTCTCGCCCTTGAGGCCGTCGGCGCTGTAGACGGTGACGACCTTGGCGTCGGACGCGGCCGAGCCGCCGCCGCACGCGGTGAGGGAGCCGGCGAGGACGAGGCTGCCGGTGACGGCGGCGAGCGTTCTGATGCGGGTGGTGCGCGACATGACGTTTCGTACTCCTTGGGGCGATCGGCGGGGTCAGCGGTAGGAGGCGCGGGTGCGGATGCGGGAGACGGCGAGCAGCACGAGGAGCGTGGCGGCCATCAGGACCACCGCGAGGGCGGCGCCGGTGAAGGTGGACCCGCGGTCGGTGGCCGCGTAGATCCGCACGGGGAGCGGTGTCCAGTCCGGCGGGTAGAGCATCATCGTGGCGCTCAGCTCGCCCATGGAGAGGGCGAAGCAGAGCCCGGCGGCCGCGTTCAGGGACGGCAGCAGGAGCGGCAGCTTCACCTTCCACAGGACGTACGAGGGACGGGCGCCCAGCGACGCGGCGGCCTGTTCGTACGCCGGGTCGAGCCGCGCGATCGCGGCCGTGACGGACTGGTGGGCGAACGCCGTGACCAGCAGGGCGTGCGCGAGGATCACGATCCACCGCGTTCCGTTGAGGATCATCGGCGGCTTGGAGAAGGCGACGAGGACCGCGAGGCCCACCACCACGGACGGCACGGCGACGGGCAGCACGAACAGGGCGTCGAGGGCCCTCTTGCCGCCCTTCTTCAGCGAGGCGGCGGCGAGCGCGGCCCAGGAGCCGACGGTCAGCGCGAGCAGGCTGGCGCCGACGGCGGTGACCAGGCTGGTGGTGAGGGCGCGCAGCGACTCGCCGCGGGTGGCCGACGCGTAGTGCTCGCCGGTGAGCCCGGACGGGAAGGCCCCCGACCAGTGCTCGGAGAACGACGCCGTGAGGATCACGAGGAGCGGCAGCGCGAAGAGGGGGACGAAGAGGACGAGGAAGAGGGCCCAGGTGGCCCACTTCCCTGTGCGGCTATGCACCAACACGACGGCTCACCACCCGGTAGAGGCCGTAGAGGCCCACGGAGATCGCGATGTTGACGACGGCGACGACGCACGCCGCCGGATAGTCGGCTTCGAGCATCGCCTTGCCGTGCACGAGCATCGGCAGGGTCGTGACGCCCTTCGCCCCCGTGAAGAGGACGATGCCGAACTCGTTCAGGCACATGACGAGGACGAGGCTGCCGCCGGCGGCGAGCGCGGGCAGCGCCTCGGGCAGGATGACGCGCCGCACGATGCGGGCGGGCCGCGCGCCGAGGCTGGACGCGACCTCGATCTGCGCGGTGTCGAGCTGCGAGAACGCGGCGAGCAGCGGCCGCATCACGAAGGGCGTGAAGTACGTGATCTCGGCGAGCAGCACGCCCCACGGGGTGGTCAGGAACTGGAACGGGCCCTCGGCGGCACCGGTGGCGTCCGTCCAGACCCCGTTGGCCATGCCTTTCGTGCCGTAGATGAACAGCAGGGCGAGGGTGATCAGAAAGGACGGGAAGGAGAGGAAGACGTCGATGAACTTCGCGACGGCCTTCCCGCCGGGGAACGGCACGAACGCGATGATCAGCGCGAGCGCGAACCCGAGCACGAGACATCCCACGGTCGCCCCGACCGCGAGCCACACGGTGTTCCCGAGCGCCTCCCGGAACGCCTCGGAGGCGAACACGTCGGCATACGGCTGAAGGGAGGTCCCGCCGGTGTCCGGCCGCACGGACTGCTGGACGACGAGGAAGAGGGGGTAGAGGAAGAAGAGCCCGAGGAGGACGAGGGGCGGCAGCACCCACACGAACGCGGGCAGCCGCTTCTGCTGTGGGCAGGCGTTCCGCACGGCGGAACGGGTGGGCACAGCCCCCGGTGCCGGGTCACTGGAAAGGAGGCGCTCAGCAGGACTACCCACCGGTCACCCCTCCGGCCAGGAGCACCGCGTCCTCGGGCGCAAAGTGCAGGGTGACCACGTCACCGATGGCGGGCGGATCCCGGAGCTCCCGGACATCCGCCTTCACCCGCTCCCCGGACACCTCGACGTACAACCGGTGCGTGGCACCCCGCCACTGCACCTCGGCGACCCGCCCGGTGAGGGCATTGGGCCCGTCGCCGAGCCCGACCAGATGCGGCCGCACGCAGAGGGTGGCGGCGGCCCCCGGGGCGGCGGCTCCCGTGTCCACCTTCAGCGGCGCCCCGCCGAAGGAGACGGTCCCCGCCCCCACCGTCACCGCGAGGAGGTTCGCGTTGCCGACGAACGACGCCGTGAACTCCGTGCGCGGCGCCCGGTAGAGCTCCTGGGGCGTCCCGCAGTCCCGCAGCCGTGCCCGGTCCATGACGGCGATCCGGTCGGCCAGGGTCAGCGCCTCGACCTGGTCGTGGGTGACGTACAGGATCGACACGTCGGGCAGTTCGCGGTGGAGCCGGGCGAGTTCGGCCAGCATGCCGGAGCGCAGCTGCGCGTCGAGCGCGGAGAGCGGTTCGTCGAGGAGCAGCACGCCGGGCCGGATGGCGAGCGCCCGCGCGATGGCGACTCGCTGCTGCTGCCCGCCGGAGAGCTCGCGCGGGTACCGCCGCGCGTACGCGGCCATGCCCGTCATCTCCAGGGCCTCGGTGACCCGCCCGCCGATCTCCGCCTTCGGTGTCTTCTGCGCCTTCAGGCCGAAGGCGACGTTGTCCGCGACCCGCATGTGCGGGAAGAGGGCGTACTGCTGGACGACCATGCCGATGCCCCGCTGGTGCGGCGGCAGCGCGGTGACGTCGCGCCCGCCGATGAGGACCCGCCCGGACACGGGCCGCACGAACCCGGCGACGGCCCGCAGCGCGGTGGTCTTGCCGGAGCCCGAGGGTCCGAGCAGGGCCATGACCTCGCCGGGCTCGACGGTCAGGTCGAGGGAGTCGAGGACGGTGTTCCCGTCGTACGCGACGGAGACTCCGTCGAAGCGGATGCCGCTGCCCATCAGCCGACGCCCCGGAGCAGCGCGGGCAGTTCGGTGACGGAGCCGAGCACGTGGGTGGCCCCGGCCTCGCGGAGCGCGGCGTCGCCGTGGGCGCCGGTGAGCACCCCCACGACGACCGAGGCTCCGGCGCGTACGCCGCTGAGCATGTCGTACGCCGTGTCGCCCGCGACGGCGACGTCCCGGACGCCGGCCACGGCGCCGGTCCGCAGGAAGGCGGCGAGCACCATGTCCGGGTAGGGGCGCCCCCGGCCGCCCGCGTCGGCGGGGCACAGGGTCAGTCCGACCAGGTTCCGCCACCCCAGCGCGTCGAGGATGGCGTCCTGGGTGACCCGGGCGAAGCCGGTGGTCAGGACGACGGTACGGCCGTCGTCCGCGAGCTCCTCGATGGCTTCGCGCGCCCCTGGGACCGGTGCGATGCGACCGCCGTCGACGAGCGCCCCGTAAGCCTTCTCGAACGCGATGTTCGCCTGCTGGGCGAGCTTCTCCTCGCCGAACAGGTGCCGGAAGACGGAGATCTTGGACTCGCCCATGGTGGCGCGGACGTACTCCAGTTTCGCGGCGTGGTCGGCGGAGTCGGGCTCGACCCCGAGCTCGCGCGCGGCGGCGGCGAAGGCCTGCTCGACGAGGCCGCCGTCGGCGACGGTGGTGCCGGCCATGTCGAGGACGACGAGCCCGATGCGGCTGCCGTGCGTGGTGTCCGTGGACGCGGTCAATTCCCTCACCATCCCAGTTCGTCGGCGGTCCGCTCGGCGATGGCAGGCGAGCAGGTCATGCCGCGCCCGCCGGGCCCGGTGACGAGCCACACGCCGTCGCGCACCCGCTGCCGGTGCACGACACGGCTCGGGTCGACGCACTGCGCGTACACCCCGGCCCAGCGCCGCCTGATCTTCGGCAGCGGGCGGCCGAGGAAGCCCTCGACGACCTCGGTGAGGTGGTCGTAGGGCTCCTCGACGGTGTCGAAGGCGAAGGGGTGCTCGTACTCGTGGGTGTCGCCGATGGTCAGGCCGCCGTCGGCGCGCTGCACCATGAGCAGCTGCATCTTGTGCGCGGCGGCGGTCGGCGTCTGTGCCTGTCCGGCGTTGAGCGCGTCGAGGGCGTCCGACTTGTACGCCGGGTAGTAGCGGAAGCTGTCGGCGTCGGCGACGGAGGTGGTGAGCGGTTCGCCGAGGGGTTCGGTCTGCATCATCTGGAGGCGTACGCGGCGCACGGGCAGGTCGGGTCCCGCGAGCTCGCGGACGAGGCCGCCGAGCCAGGCGCCGGTGGCGAGGACGACGGCGTCGCCGGTGTGCACGTCGCCGTGGTCGTCGCGGACGGCGCTCTCGCCGACGACCTCGCGGACCTCGCGTCCGGGCAGGAAGGTGTAGCGCGGGGAGGCCAGCAGGGCTTCCCGCAGCCGGAGTTGAGCGGTGCGCGGCTCCACGGCCGCGTCGCGCTCGCACCACAGGGCGGCGCTGAACTCGCCGCGCAGGGCCGGGTTGAGGGCGCGCGCCTCGTCGGTGCTCAGCAGCTTGTAGCCGCGGGCGGCCGCGTCGGGGCGGGCGAGCGCGGCCTCGGCGACGGCGCGCTCGCGGGCGTTGCGCACGAGGGTGAGGGAGCCGTTGGCGCGGAAGCCGAGGCCCGGCACGCGGGCGCCGATCTCCTCCCACAGCTCGCGGGCGCGCAGGGCGGTGTCGAGCTCCTCGCCGCCCGCCCGGCCGCTCACCCATATCTGCCCGAAGTTGCGCAGGGACGCCCCGCGGGCCTCGCTCTCGCGCTCGATCTGTACGACCTCGTGGCCGCGTTCCACTGCGTGCCAGGCGTGCATGGTTCCCACCACGCCGGCTCCTACGACGATGACTCTCACGGCGGCAACGCTCCTGGGGGCCGGTGTCCCGCGCGGGGCCGGATGGCAACGGGACGGTGAACGGCCACCCAAGCTTGGCCTAGACCCGTTATCTTTCCGTTACTTCACTGGCTGGCCGAGGACTTGCCGCTCCTTCAGCCGAGATGCGTGGTGAACGAGAACCGGTCGCCCCGGTAGAGGGTGCGCACCCGCTCCAGCGGGCGGCCGGACGTGTCCCGCGACAGCCGGTGGATCAGCAGCATGGGCAGCGCGGGCGGCGTCCCGATGAGCAGGGCCTCGCGCGGGGTGGCGAGGACCGTCTCGATCCGCTCGTCCGCGTCCCCGAAGGAGATGCCGAGACTGTCGCGCAGATAGGCGTAGAAGGATGAGTCGGGCTCGAAGTCCACGTCGAGCCGCGGCACCCGGGCCACGGAGACATAGGTGCTCTCCAGGCCGACCCGCTCGTCGTCGGCGAGCAGCACACGCTCCATGTGCCAGACGGGCTCGCCCACCTCGGCGCCGATCTCGCGGGCGAGCGCGGGCGGGCACGGGAACCGGTCGAGGGAGATGAGGTTACGTCCCGGGGTACGCCCCTGCCGGCGCACGCCCTCGGTGTAACTCGCGAGCGACAACGGCTGCTCCAGCTTCGGCCCCGCCGCGACGGTGCCGCGCCCCTGCCTGCGCAGCCGCCCTTCCAGGAGCAGTTCGCGCAGCGCCTGCCGCACGGTCTCGCGCGCCACCTCGTACCGCTCGGCGAGGTCCCGCTCGGTCGGCAGCGGCTGCCCGTCCCCCAACTCCTCGACGAGCCCGGCGATCCGCGCCTTCACGGCGTAGTACTTCGGGATGCGGCCGTGCTCGGGGATGCCGGAGCGGATGGGGGCGCCCGGTGCCTGGTCGAGCAGGTGGGCGGGCGGGTCGGCGGGGTGGTGGTGCGCGGTGTTCGGATTGTCCACGCGGGGATGTTCGCAGACGTACGTGAACGGGGCTGGCCGGGTCCGCGGCTCGTGCCCACGCCTCAGCGCCACCGGGCCCGCAGGCGGCGGGCGCACCACAGGAGGAGGACACCGCTCCCGACGAGGACGACGGCTCCGGCGGCGGCGATGCGCGTGGCGAGCGGGGTGTCCGAGCCGGTCGCGGCGAGCCCCGGGGGCAGTTCGGCGCCCGGCTCCTCCGCCTTCTCCGCGGCGCTGGGCGTCAGCTCGAAGGGATAGTCGTTGGAAGCCCCGACCCAGTCGCCGTCGCCGTCCCTGCGCTGTACGACAGCGGCGGAGGCCACGACGTGGTTGGGCCCGGCGTCGGCGGTGAAGGCGAGCCGGACCTTGACGGAGACGGTACGTCCCGGCGCGACGGTGAAACCCGCGAAGCCGTCGTCGAAGACACCGACGTGCTCGCCCTGCCCGGTCCGCTCGAACGGCACGGGCCGCCACCGCGTCCCGTCGTCGAACCGCATCCGCACCTGCCGGGGCGTCAACGTCCGCTTCTCGTCGACGAGGACGAGGATCGGATGGATGTTGCCGCAGGGCTCGTCGGTGGCGTTGGTGAGGTCGACGGTCCACTCCTGGTGCCCGCCGCCGGGCCGGTAGGTGGTGGGCCCGCGCTTGATCCGGCTGTCAATGGGAAAGTCGACGCGCTCGGCTCCCGCACACCTCCCCCACGCCTCTCCACCCCCTCGAGCCACCCGAAGCCCGCTCTCCCCCGGCGCGACGCAGCCCTCCCGCCCCACACACCCCGCCCCGCCACCCCGGGCGGCCCCTTCCCCGGCCACGGAGGGCACGACGGGCAGGAGGGCAACAACCGCGGCGACCACGGCGACACGACCGAAGACGAGAGAACTGCGGAAGCCCATGGGTGACCTTTGCGGCGAATGGGGTGGGGTGAGTTGAGGTTGGGGTTGGGGGGAGGGCGGGCCAGTGGCAGGGGGAGGTTGGGGAGGCGTACGGCCAACGGGCGGCGGGCCACGAACGGACGAAGCCCAGCAGGGGCGGGTATCGGGCGGAGGACGCGGACGGACAGGACGCCAGACCGCACGGCCAACAGGCGGCACGACACGAACGGACGAAGCCACACGCACACGCCCGACGGACGAGGGACGCGGACGGACAGGACGCAGGGGCAAGGGCGTACGGGCGAGGGACGCGGACGGACAGGAGGCCAGACCGCACGGCCAACGAGCGGCACGACACGAACGGACGAAGCCACACGCACACGCCCGACGGACGAGGGACGCGGACGGACAGGAGGCAGGGACAAGGGCGTACGGGCGAAGGAAGCGGACGGACGGGACGCCAGGCCGCACGGCCAACGGGCGGCACGACACGAACGGGCGAAGACCACACGCGCATGACCAACGGGCGGGGGACGCGGACGGATAGGGGACGGGACGGGTGCGGGGGACGCGGACGGGCAGGGGCGGAGGTTGTGGGCGGCGGAGCCGAGCGGACGTCGTGCCGGCCCGGCGCCGACCCCGCCTCCGACCCTGCCACGCGTGCGCGACGCGGCCACCCGGCCACCGCCGGACAGGCCCGACCGGCCCACCCAAGCCCCCCGTTCAGGCGAGATCCCCGGCCCCGCGCATAACGCCCACCACCGTCAGGCCACCCCCAACGCACCGGAACGCATAACGCCCACCCCTGCCAACCCGCCCTCAACGCACCGGAAAAGCGACCTCCGCGCGTCCGAAGAGCGGTGCGAGGACGAGCTGCGCCGCCCCCTCCGCCACCCCGCGCTCCCCTCCCGGCGCGAGACTTACCGGCACCCTGGCCTCCCCGCCTCCAGCCTCTCCGCCTCCGGCCGGCCCACCCCCGCGCCGGGCGCGCGCGGCGACGACGGAACCCACCCCTCGTACGAAAAGCTCCCCCGCGGCGAAGACGGTCCGTCCGCCGAGCAGGACGCGGTCGATGTCGAGGAGGCCGACGAGGTTGCCGGCGGCCGTGCCGAGCACCCGCGCCGCCTCGTCGAGGTCGCCCCGGGCGACGGCCGCGAGGCAGAGCGCCTCCACGCAGCCCCGGTCCCCGCACTCGCAGGGCGGACCGTCCAGCTGGAGCACCTGGTGGCCGAACTCCCCCGCGCCGGTACGGGCCCCGCGGTGCAGCGCGCCACCGAGCACGAGCCCGGCGCCGAGCCCCGTGCCCAGATGGAGGTACGCGAAGGAGTCGGCGGCGCCCGCGAGAGCGACGCCGAGAGCCGCGGCGTTGGTGTCCTTGTCGACCACGACGGGCAGCCCGAGCCGCTCCGAGAGCACGTCCCGCAGCGCGAACCCGTCCCACTCGGGGAACCCGGTGACGCGGTGCAGCACGCCCGCCGCGTGATCGAGCGGCCCGGGCAGCGCGACCCCGACCCCGGAGACGGTCCCCCCGCCGACACCCCCGCCACTGGCACTCACCCTGGCGCCCTCGCCGGCACCAGCGGTGGCGGCGGCGCCGGCAGTGCTGCCGACCTCGGCGGCCATGCCGGCACCGGCGCGGGCACCGGCATCGGCGGCCTCGGCGCCCGTCCCGCCCTCGGCGAGCAACCCCCGCACCTCCCCCACCGCCACATCCACCACCACCTCCGCACCCGCGCCGAAGGCGAGCGGGGCGCGGCGTTCGGCGACCACCGTGCCGGTCAGGTCGACGAGGACCGCCGTCAGCTCGTCGCGGTCCAGGTGGAGGCCGACGGCGTGGCCCGCACCGGGGACGAGGCGCAGCACGGTGCGGGGCTTGCCGCCCGTCGAGGCGCGGCGGCCCGCCTCCGCGGCCAGGCCCTCGGCCCGCAGCCTCGCGGTGATCTTGCTGACGGCCTGCGGAGTGAGCCCGGTGCGCTCGGCGAGCTCCAGGCGGCTGATGCCCGCCTCGCCCGCCTCGCGCAGCAGATCGAGCACGAGCGCGGCGTTGTGCCCGCGCACGGCGGGCAGGTTCACTCCGGGGTTCACCCTGTTCACGTACGACTTCACCTGCCCATTGTCCCGCCCGCTTGCACTTTGGCAACACCGTTGCTTAAGTGGGATGCATGACTGGCAAAGGTACTGGCACGGATGCGAGCACAGCCGCAGGCACGAGCGCAGGCACAGGCACGGACACAGGCACGAACGCAGACGCAGGCACGAACGCAGACACAAGCACAGGCACGCGCTCACCCCTCCGCGTAGGCCTCATCGGATACGGGCTCGCGGGTTCCGTCTTCCACGCCCCGCTGATCGCCGCCACCGACGGCCTCGTCCTCGACACGGTCGTGACGTCGAACCCCGAGCGGCAGGCGCAGGCCCGCGCCGAGTTCGGCGACGGCCTGCGCTGCGCGGCCTCGGCCGACGAGCTGTGGGAGCGGGCGGACGAGCTCGACCTGATCGTCATCGCGTCGCCGAACAAGACGCACGTGGCGCTCGCCACCGCCGCCCTCAAGGCGGGCCTGCCGGCCGTCGTGGACAAGCCGGTCGCGGGCACGGCCGCCGAGGCGCGCGGGCTCGCGGCCCTCGCCGACGAGCGCGGACTGCTCCTCTCCGTTTTCCAGAACCGCCGCTGGGACAACGACTTCCGCACCCTGCGCCAGCTGATCGCCGACGGCGGGCTCGGCGACGTATGGCGCTTCGAGTCCCGTTTCGAGCGGTGGCGGCCGAAGCCGAAGGGCGGCTGGCGCGAGTCGGGGAACCCGGAGGAGATCGGCGGGCTCCTCTACGACCTGGGCAGCCACGTCGTCGACCAGGCCCTGGTGCTCTTCGGCCCGGTCGTGAGCGTGTACGCGGAGTCGGACGTCCGGCGCCCGGGCGCGGAGGCCGACGACGACACGTTCCTCGCGCTCACCCACGCGAACGGCGTCCGCTCGCACCTCTACGTCAGCGCCACCACCGCCCAGCTCGGCCCCCGCTTCCGGGTCCTCGGCTCGCAGGCGGGCTATGTGAAGTACGGCCTGGACCCGCAGGAGGCGGCCCTGCGCGACGGCAAGCGCCCGGTGGCCGACGCCCCGTGGGGCGTGGAGCCGGAGTCGATGTGGGGGACGGTCGGGGCCGGCGAGTCCCCGCTGACCGGCGGCGGCCGCCCGCTGCCGACCCTGCCGGGCGACTACCCCGCGTACTACGCGGCGGTGGCGGACGCCCTGCGCGGCACCGGCGAGAACCCGGTCACCGCGCACGAGGCCGCCGCCGCCCTGGACGTCCTGGAGGCGGCCCGCCGCTCGGCCCGCGACGGCGTGGCGGTGACGCTGTGACCGCGCCCGAGGTGACCCCGCCGACCATCGACGAGCTGGAGGCCCAGGAGCGCCGCCTGGTGCTCCCCCACTTCACGTACGACGACGCGTGGGCGCTCGGCACGCTCCTGGTGGAGCTGGCCCGCGAGCGCCGCGCACCCGTGGCGATCGACATCCGCCGCGGCGGCCAGCAGCTCTTCCACGCGGCGCTGCCCGGCTCCACCCCGGACAACGACGCCTGGATCGACCGCAAGCGCCGCGTCGTGGAGCGCTACGGCTGCTCCTCCTACCTGGTCGGCGCCCGCTTCCGCGCCAAGGGCACGACCTTCGAGGACTCCTCCCGCCTCGACCCCGATGTGTACGCGGCCCACGGCGGCGCGTTCCCGATCGCGGTCGAGGGCGCGGGGGTGATCGGCACGGTGGTGGTGTCGGGACTGCCGCAGGTGGAGGACCATGCGTTGGTGGTGGAGGCGCTGGAGCGGTTCGCCGTGGCCTGAACGGTTCGTCACAGCCGGGACGGCTCCTCGCAGCCGGGACGCTTCCTCGCAGCCCGAACCGGGATTGTTCAGCGCAACGAGTGAAAACCACTCGCTTGAATGAGGGGAAGCGATACTCCGGGGCCCCACGGACCCCATAGTGTCCGTCCATGCAACTGCCCGCGTTTGTAGACCTGCGTCCCATCGGGCGTTGCAACCTCAGCTGTCCCTTCTGCTTCGGCCCCCGCCACGAGGTCCCCTCGATGCCCCGGGACACGGCTCTGCGGATCGCTTCCGTCCTGCGGGACTCCGGCGTGCGAGGCGTCGTCATCTCCGGTGGAGAACCGACTCTGCTGCCCTACCTCCCCGAGCTGACCGAGGAGTTGAGCCGGCCGCTGCCGTCCGGGCCGCCGCCGCGTGTCGTCCTCAGCACCAACGGCCTGGCCCCCCTGAAGTCCATGCAGCGCCTCCTCCCCCACCTCTCGTGGCTCGCCCTGCCGCTGGAGTCCAAGGACGCGGCGGAGCACGGGCTGCTGCGCACCGGCGGTCCGGCGCCGCACCGCGAGAGGGTGCTCGGCCTGCTGAAGGAAGTGCGCAAGAACCACGGGCACGTCCGGGTGAAGCTGGGCACGGTCGTCACGCGCCTCAACGTGCGGGGCGCGCCGCACGTCCTGGACCTGATCGAGGACGAGGCCTCCCTGCCCGACGTGTGGAAGGTCTACCAGATGTCCGAGACCAACTACGGCGCGGACAACCGCGACTGGCTCTCCATCGGCGACGCGGAGTTCGAGGACGTCGTGGCGGAGTGCGAGGAGGCCGCACGGCGGCACGGCGTGGCCTTGCGGGTGTACCGCAACTCGACCCGCGCCGGCAGCTACTTCTTCATCGATCCGGACTGCGAGATCGTCGTCGTCGACGAGGGTGAGGAACGGAGGATGGGGAATCTCTTCGAGAAGCTCGCGGACCGTACGCTCCGGCCGGCCGAGCTGATCACCCCTGCCAGGAACGTCGAGAACTTCGCCGGCACCTATCCGGACCCGGACGGCCCCCCGGCCCTGTGAGGAGCTCCCGATGACAGCGCACGTACGCGTAGGTGTCCAGGCGATCGTCCGCCTCGGCGGTGACGTCCTGCTCGGCCTGCGGGCCAACTGTTTCGGCGCGGGCACCTGGGGCCTGCCCGGCGGTCACCTGGAGGTCGGCGAGTCCCTGACGGAGGCCGCCCGCAGGGAGCTCGCGGAGGAGACCGGCATCCACGCCCTGGACCTGCGGGTCGCCTGCGTGACCGACCCGGACCCGGCGGCCAACCACCACATGCAGGTCGGCGTCGAGGTCGTCGACTACACCGGCGACATCCTCGTACGCGAACCGGACCGCTGTCTGCGCTGGCAGTTCTGGCCCCTGGACGCGCTGCCCGAAGCGCTCTTCGTGGGCTCGGCGGGTGTCCTGAGAAGCATCAGGGACGGCGCAGTGCACTGCCCCTGACCTGCCGGGGGCATCCCTATTCCTGGCTCTTGCTCCAGCGGTCGTCGGACTGCGTCGTCATCAGCGCCCGCAGCCTCTCCTTGTGCCTCTCCTCGTGCATGCCGAACTGCTCCCACGTGCTGGTCAGTTCCCACTGCGTGCGGAACGCCGCCAGGCTGTCCTCGTAATACTTGCTGTCCTTCAGGAACTGGTGCTCGAAGACGCTCAGGCCCCTGCGGGTGCGCTGAAGTGGATTCATCGTGATGTACGGCTCGAAGAATCCCGCCTCCGACGTGAGCAGCGTCGACCCGGATATGTCGGTGGGCGTCAGCTTCAGTTCGATGTGGTCGGGGAATCGCTCGCGCAGATCCTGATAAGAGGCGATGACCGGCAGGAACGTCTCCTGGTAATACGTGCTCGCCCGCACCCGGTCCACGATGTTCTGATGGCTCACCGGCTCCGAGTCCGCGCCGTGCTGCATGAAGATCGCGAGATTGTTCCAAGGACTGCTCAGAATCACGTGGAAATAGGTGCCGCGCTCCAGGGCGCGGTGGATCTGCCAGTAGAAGATGTCCAGGTCGGCGAGGAAATAGGACGCGCCCGCGTGCGCGGTCAGCCGGATCACGTTCCGCTCCGCGTCGATCGCTTTCTGCTTCGCGGTGTTGCGTACGTCGTTCTCCTGCGGTGTGTACGTGCGGTCGATCCGGTACGGCAGATCGTCCGCCTGCACCGTCGCCGCCCGCAGGTGCGCGAGCGCCTCCCGTATCGCGAGGGTCTGCGCGTGCTCCCGGCCCATCGCCTCCACGGCCATCTCCTCGGCGCTCTCCAGGAGCACCACGGCCCGCCGCCGGCGCAGCAGGCTCCCCGAGCCGCCGCTCGCCGCCTCGAACTCCGCGACGGCCAGCGCCGCCTGGGCCACGATGGTCTCGCGGTGGGTCGCCCCCAGGAACGCCGAGGCGTTCAGCTTCACGATCTCCAGCTCGCTCAGCTGCCGCTCGCTGAGCCGCACGTCGTGTCCGGCCGCGGCCGCCTCGAACGTCGCCGTGGCGAGGGCGCGCCGGGCGGCGATCGCGGCGGGGTGGTCGCCGCCCTTGAGGGCGATGGAGTGCTCCGCGGACCTGTCGAACTTCTCCAGGGTGTCGTTGATCCGGTCGATGTCCTTGTCCGCCCTGGCGACTTCGAGCCGCACCAGATCCGCGGTGAGCCGCGCGTCGGGGTCGTCGCCCGGCCGCGTGTCCATCTCCTCCAGCGCCTTGCCGGCCCAGAAGTCGGCGTCCCCGAGGTCGCCCCTGCGCAGGCTGACGGCGCCCAGGTTGGCGAGGATGCGGCCCCGCTCGGGCACCCGGCTGCCCCGCTCGGCCCTGCTCAGGGCGCGGCCCAGGACGAGCCGCGCCCTCTCCAGTTCGCCGTGCTCGGCGAGCAGCGAGCCCAGCTCGTTCCAGACGGACGCCGCGTACACCTCGCGGTCCGCCTCCACGATCTCCATGTGCCGCAGCGTCATGTCGGCCACGGACAGGGAGAGGGTCTTCATGCCGAGGGCGCTCAGCAGCTTCGCCAGGTGGATGAGCTGTCCCGCCCGTAACCGCTGGGACTTGTCGGCGGGGTCGGGCCTGCGGACGTGCTTCACGTAGGCGGCCAGGCGGCCCTTGTCCTGTCGGCGCGGCCCGGCGGGCGCCAGGAGCATCTCTTCGGCGACGGCTATGGCGTCGTCGAGGTACCGCGTGGTCGTCATGGTCCCTCCCGGGATGTCGCCGGCCCACGTGCCGGTGTGCTGGGTCAGCGGCGTATCCAGTGCACGGCCACCACGGAGTCGTGGCCCGCCTTCTTGAGTGCCTCGGCCACGGCGGCACTGACCCGGAGCTTCCGCTCCGTCTCGGTCGCCTCCACCGAGTAGAGCCGGACGGCCAGGGGCCACTGGTCCCTCGCCAGGTCCTCGATGCGGAACCGGAAGCGGTCGAACTGCCGGACGGCTTCGCGGATCGTGCCTGCGTAGACCGTGTCGCCCGCCGTGCCGGCCGCCGCGCGCCGCTCGACGATGAGGCCGAGGACCGCCGTCGGCCGGTAGGGGTCGCCGCGCTCCACCGGGCTGCCCGCGTACAAGCCGTAGTCGTCGAGGCTGACGTGGCAGTTGAGCCGCAGGGCGCAGATCTTCACGCCCTTCTGGGGCTCGCCGTACTCGTAGGAGGCGTCGGCCACGGTGCCGGTCAGCACGTCCTCGGTCTCCGGTGGCTGGTGGGTCGCCTTCCACGGTTCGTCGCGGCGGGCGTCGTCGAAGCAAACCCCCGGCAGCTGGACGTCCTCGCCCTCGGCGAAGCTGAGGTTGAGCAGGGCGAGGTCGGAGCGCCGGTCGTAGTCGAGCACCCCGCCCGTGACCTGCTTGCCGTCGGAGAGCCTGAGCATGACGGGGTCGAGGCCCTTGAGCTCGCGGGCCTTGAGGCAGTGCGCGGCGGTGAGGGCGAACTCGCGGGTGAGCCGCACGCCCGAGCCCCGGCGGCAGCTCTCGTCCTGCCCGAGCCCTTCGTCCCGCCGGCAGTCGTCCCCCCGCCGGCATTCGCCGCCCTGCCGGCAGCCGCTCCGGAAGATCTCGATGAAGTGCTCGTCGTACACCGCGGACCAGCCCCCCGTCCGGACCCCTGAGCGAACCCCCGCTTTCGCCTGGAAGACGTCATGGTAGCCAGAATCGGTTGCCGCGGCAGGAGTTCGGTCAGGGGTCGATCGCACGTCTCCTCAATGGCCTCGGCAGCCTGAAACGCCGCAGCCGCATCAGCACCTTCCGCCTCATGGAGATTTTTTCGGGATGGACCTCCGCGCGCAGCAGCGAAAGCACCCTGCGGTCGGCTTTCCTCGACTTCTTCACGGCCTTCTTGAACTCGACCCAGAATTCGTCGTTGTCGCTGATCCGGGGATTGTTCTCGCGCTGGGTGTGCCATTTTCCCCAGGCGAGTTTCCATCGTCTGCGGGCGGCGAAGGCGTGCTTGCAGGCGGCGAGCAGCTCGTCGCTGCCGTAGATCTCCAGGCGGGCGAGGAGCGGGGACATGTCGTCGGCGGGGGTCGTCTCGCCGGCCCGCCGTTCGGGGAAGGTGCCGGTCCGGCGGACGGCCTCCCTGAGGTCCGCCATCCGCCGGACGACGATCATCACTTCGTCGTAGACGGCCATCCGCCGGTCCCATACGCGGTTCTCGCGTTCGCGTCTGCTCGTGGCCCGCTGAATGAGCCACGCGCTGGAGAACGTGGCGAGGGCACCGAACGCCGTGCCGGTGAGCGCCGCTTCGGCCGGAGTCAGTCCCATGGCGTCATCATGGCGCGCCGGCGCCCCCGGCGAACCGGGAACGCCGGCCCTGCGTGCGGGCGGGGGGCTGCGCGTTCCGGACGGGCTACGCGTCCTTCAACTCCTGCCGCTGCCGCCCAAGCCCCTCGATCTCCAGCTCCACCACATCACCGGCCCGCAGGTACGGCTTCGGCTCGGGCTGCCCCATCGCGACCCCGGCGGGCGTACCCGTGTTGATGACGTCGCCCGGGTACAGCGTCATGAACTGGCTCACGTACCGCACCACTTCGGCGACCGGGAAGATCTGGTCGGCGGTCGTGCCGTCCTGCTTCAGTTCGCCGTTGACCCACAGCTTCAGGGAGAGGGCCTGCGGGTCCGGTACTTCGTCGGCGGTGACCAGCCAGGGGCCCAGCGGGTTGAACGTCTCGCAGTTCTTGCCCTTGTCCCAGGTGCCGCCGCGCTCGATCTGGAACTCCCGCTCCGAGACGTCGTGCGCCACCGCGTATCCCGCGACGTGCGCCAGTGCCTCCTCGTGCGACTCCAGATAGCGCGCCGTACGCCCGATGACCACGGCGAGCTCGACCTCCCAGTCCGTCTTGACCGAGCGGCGCGGCACCAGGACGGTGTCGTCCGGGCCGACGACCGTGTCGGCCGCCTTGAAGAAGACGACGGGCTCGGCCGGCGGCTCGGCGCCGGTCTCGCGGGCGTGGTCGTGGTAGTTGAGGCCGATGCACACGACCTTGCCGATCCGCGCCACGGGCGGCCCGACGCGCAGCCCCTCGGCCGCGAGCACGGGCAGGTCGCCCGCGTCGGCGGCGGCCCTGATCCGGTCGAGCGCCGCCGCGTCGGCGAGCACGGTGCCGTCGAGGTCGGCGACTACCCCCGACAGGTCCCGGAGGGTCCCGTCGGCGTCCAGCAGCGCGGGGCGCTCCGCCCCCGCCGTACCGACTCGCAGCAGTTTCATGGTCAGTCTCCCTTGGTCGAGCGTGGCCCGGCCGATGGGGTGCGGCCATCGGAGGATTGGTCGATCGTCCAAGGTCCCTGTGCCGTATGCAATACCCGGTTCACGTACTGGACCGTTACCCGGCGGTAGCCAACGCCCCCGCCCCGCCCGGCATGTCCCGGTACAGCACCGCCCGCTCGACCGCGCTCCACGTCGTACTGGTCACCACATACAGCGCGGCGGCCAGCGGCACCACGGCCACCGTGAACAGAGTCATGAACGACATCAGCGGCATCGCCTTGCTGACCGCCCCCATCGCCCCCATGCCGGGCACCTGCTGCTCCCCGGCCCGGCCCTGCGGCAGCGGGTTGGCCGCCAGCTGCGCCTTGGCGCGCCGGTAGTTGAAGGTGGCGACGGCGGCGACGACCGCGAACAGCGCCACGTAGACCAGACCCCGCGCCCCGAAGGCCCCGCCGTCGGCGAGCGCGTCCGTCCACCGGCCGCCGAGCGGCGCGGCGGCGAGGGTGTGGCCGAGCAGCGCGTTCGCCTCGCCGCCGATGCTGGAACTGGAGAAGAGGTGGTAGAGGAGGAAGAAGGCCGGCAGCTGGAAGAGGCTCGGCAGGCAGCCGGAGAGTGGCGACACCTGCTCCTTCCGGTGGAGCTCCAGGACGGCCTTCTGAAGCTTCTCGGGGTTCTTGGCGTGCTTCTTGCGCAACTCCGCGATCTGCGGCGACAGCTTGGCGCGCGCCTTCTGCCCGCGGGCCGCGGCGCGCGACAGGGGGTGGACGAGAAGTCGTACGCAGGCGGTGAACAGGACGATCGCGGCAGCGGTCGCCGAGCCGTGGAAGAACGGGTCGAGCAGGTCGGCGATGCGCTCGACCGACTCGGCGAACAGGGACATGAACGCGGACAGGGGATCGGACAGGAGATCGGACATGGAGGAGCCCTCCGTGGGTCTCGTCGTGCCGGAAGAGAGGACGACGGTCAGCGAGGGCTGCCGTCGCGTCGGCATGACGACCCGCGAGGGGACGCTCCGAAGGTCGAGTGTGGTCCCCTACGCGGCCGTCAGGACGGGACGGCCGGGTGCTCGGGGGCGCCTGCGGCCCCTGGCGTCGGGGTCGCGTTGCGGCAGGAAGGCGGTGCGCAGCTCGCGGTCGCGGATGGCCGTGCGCACTCTGGTGCGGGGCACGGCGGGCGCGCAGCGCGCGGCGATCACGGAGCAGACGGCGAGCGCGGAGCCCGCGGCGGCGGTCGCGGCGAGCGCGACGGCGGAGGCGAGGCTTCCGGTGTCGACGAGGACGACTTCGACGAGGAGGAAGAGGAGGAGCAGGGCGGGGCGGGCGGCGGTCTTGCAGGCGCGCCAGCAGTTCTTCCGACCGCGGATCACGTCACGCATCGCCATCCCCCTCTCCGTACTCGCACTCTGCACTCTCGCACTCTTGTCGTACTACTGACTACTGCCGTTATACAGGATCGACTTCGACCGGCTGGAGGAGCCGGCGGGGCCGGGCCAGCGCGCGGCTGACCGGATCCTTCGGGTCCGGATCGAGTCCGGGGCCGGGCAGCATCTCGACGTCGGCGGGCGGCACGAGCCCCCCACAGGCCGGGCAGTCGCCGACGGCCCCCAGCTCCGTACCGCACGCGGCATGGCGGAAGATGCGGTGCGGGGCGCTTTCGGTGAAGTTGTCGCGCCCCCAGGCGCCGAGCACGCAGAGGGTCGACCAGAGCTGGAGGCCCCGGTCGGTGATGACGTACTCCTGCCGCGAGGGAGCGTTCGCGCAGGCCCGCTTCTCCAGGACACCCGCGCCGACGAGCGTCTGGAGGCGCTGGGCGAGCACCGCGCGCGGGATGCCGAGGTGGACGAGGAAGTCGTTGTAGCGCCGCACTCCGTAGATCGCGTCGCGGACGACGAGCAGGGTCCAGCGCTCCCCGACGATCTCCAGCGCGCGAGCGACCGAGCACTGCTGGGAGACGTAGTCCTTGCCGAGAGCCATGGGTTCAGCGTAGCCGGTTCCCGCCACACAGGTTCAATGACTGAACTCGTGCTGCTACGGTGCCGTTCGACCGGCCAGGTTCATTCACTGAACCTGGGAGACGGGACGCCAGGAGGAGCCCGAGAAGTGCGTGAAGTACGTGAAGTACGTGAAGTACGTGAGATACGCGAGGTACACGAAGTATGCGACGCGGACCAAACGGGCCTGGCGGGCCAACCGCCGGCAACGAGCCGGCCGGGCGACGCAGGCGGCACGCACCGCCCCACCGCCACCCTCGCCGTCACCAGCTCCGCCACAGCCGTCGCCCTGATGACCTACACCGCCCCCGCGGTGATCCTCCCCGACACCGCGGCCTCGCTCGGCACCTCGCTCTCCGCCCAGGCCTGGCTGCTCAACGGCACCCCGCTCGGGCTCGCCGCGTTCCTCCTGGTCGCCGGGAGCCTCGCCGACGACCACGGCCGCCGGCGGATCTTCCTCGGCGGCACGGTCGCGCTCGGCATCACCACGGCCCTCGGCGCCCTCGCCACCTCCACCTGGCTGTTCACGCTGGCCCGCGTCGCGCAGGGCGCCGCGAGCGCGGCGATCCTCGCGACCAGCCTCGGCCTGCTCGTCCAGGCCTTCCCGCCGGGCGCGGGCCGGGTGCGGGCGACCGGCGTCTGGGGCGCGTGCGTCAGCGCGGGCATCGCCGTCGGCCCGCTCGTCGCGGGCGGCATCGCGACGTTCGACTGGCGATGGGCGTACGCCGTCATGGGCCTGGCAGCCCTCGTCGTGGCCGCCTTCGTCCCGCGTACGTTGACGGAGTCCCGCGCACCGCGCGCGGGCCGCCCCGACCTGGCGGGCGCGCTCACCCTCGGCCTCGCGCTGGTCGCGCTGGTCGCCGCGCTCACCCTCGGCCGCGACGGCTGGCTGCGGCTGCCGGTCGGCGCGCTGCTCGCCGCGGCCGTGGTCCTCACGGCGGCGTTCGTCGTGGTGGAGCGGCGCACCGCGGCGCCGATGCTCGACCTTGGGCTGCTGCGCCGCCCGCCGTTCCTCGCGGCCACGTCGGGCGCGCTGTTCACCGGGTTCTCCGTGATCGCGCTGCTCAGCTGCCTGCCGACGCTGCTCCAGCACACGCTCGGCACGTCCGCGATGAACGCCGCCTGGCTGATCTTCCTCTGGTCCGGCGTCTCGTTCCTCGTGGCCCTCCAGGCCAGGCGCCTGGTCGGCCGGGTCTCGGCCCGCCACCAACTGGTCGTCGGCTTCGCCCTGCACGCCGTCGCCGCCCTGACGATGCTGGGCGCGGTCTCCGCGGGCTCCTGGCCCCGGCTCCTGCCCGGCCTCGTCCTCTCCGGCGCGGGCAGCGGCCTGCTGAACGCGGCGCTGCCCCTGCTCGCGGTCGAGTCCGTGCCCGCGGAGCGCGCCGCGATGGGCTCGGGCGCCAACAACACGGCGCGCTACATCGGTTCGGCGGCGGGCGTCGCGCTGATGATCGCGGTGTCCACGTCGTCGGGCGACCTGGGGCGCGGCACGGATGTGGCGATGGCGGTGTCGGCGGGGTTCGCGCTGCTGGCGGCGGTCAGCGTTCTCCTGCTGAAGGAGCGCGGAGGCCGGGACGGGTCCTGACCTCGTCCTCCAGATCCTCCAGACCCTCCAGGTCCTCCAGCGGATCACTCGCGAGGACGTCTTCGTCCGGCCGCCCGTCCTCCCGATCGGCAGGACCGACGTACGACACCACGAGCGCGACGACGAGATTCACGGCGAGCGCGACGATCCCGGCGTTGACCCCGAAGACGGGATCGTGCTCGGTGAAGACAAGGGCGCACACGATCGCGACGCCCACCGCGAGCCCGCTCAACGCACCCGCCAGGCTCAACTTCCGCCACACGAGCCCCAGGAGCAACATCGGCACCAGTTGCGCCATCCCCTCGTAAGAGATGAGAGACAGCCGTACGAGGGTGTTGGGCGCCCCATAGGTCAGGGCGAGGGCGAGCGCGCCGGCCACGACGACCACGCCCTGCGAGGCGAGCTTCTGCCGCTGCGGGGTACGCCAACGGGGCAGCAGCGACAGCACGCTGCTGCCCCACATCGTCCCGATGACCAGCATGAACACGGCCATGGGCACGATGGAGGAGAGCGCGGCGGCGACCCCGATGACGCCGACGGCCCACGCGGGCAGCGAGTCGACGACGAGCCTGAAGAGCGCGAGGTTGGACTCGGCGCCGACGAGCCCCGGCACGACGAAGAGCGCGGCCATGCCGAGCAGCATGGGCACGAAGAGCAGGACGTTGTAGGCGGGCAGCCAGATGGCGTTGCGCCGCAGCCCGTCCGCGCTGCGGGCACCCAGATACCCGGCGACGGTGGTGGGGAAGATGACGACGGTGAGCGCGTTGAGGAGCGAGGTCGTCGCGAACCACGCTTCCCCGTACCGGCTCCCCCCGCTCCCCGGCAGCGTGAGCCAGGCGCTCTTCTCCTCGACGATCCGGTCGAGGAACGCCCCGTACCCGTCGAAGTAATGCTGGGGCACATAGACGGCGAGGAAGGCGAGCGTCCCGACGACCAGCACGTCCTTGAGGACGGACACCCACGCGCTGCCGCGCAGACCGCTCACGACGACGAACCCGGTCGTGACGGCGAAGCCGATGAAGTACGCCCAGTTGAGGCTGATGGCACCGTACGAGATCGTCGACACGACGACGCCCATGCCGGTGATCTGCAACTGGATGTAGGGCAGCAGGAAGACGGTGACGAGCAGCGCGACACCGGCACCGAGCCAGGGCCGCCCGTACCGGTGGGCGACCATGTCGGAGATGCCGACGAGCCCGTGCCGGCGGGCGTAGGCCCAGAGCATGGGCCCGACGACGTATCCGACGGCGTACCCGCAGGACATGTAGGCGACGACGTACAGCACGGGGGCGCCGTAGTTGTACCCCCACCCGGCGGCCCCCAGATAGCTGAAGCTGGTGTACCCCTCCCCCGCCATCAGCACCCAGATGAAGACGGCCCCGAGACTGCGCCCGCCCACGGACCACTCGGCGATCCCGCCCTGCTTGCCGCGCCCGCGGACGGCGGCGAGGCCGAGGGCGACGGTGCCGGCCATGAAGACGGCGAAGACGGTGGTGGCGACGGCTCCGTCACTCATGCCCGACCGCCCCTCCGCTTCCGGTCCCCGCGGTGGGCCAGCCACACGCAGAGGGGCGTGAGCACGGTCGCGCACAGCAGCCAGAAGAAGAGAAAAGGCAGCCCGAGGACGACGGGCCGCACGCGGTTGGCGAGCGGCAGCACGCCGAGATACAGCACGAAGGGGCCGAGGAGCCAGAGGAGGTGGGGGCGAGCCAGGTGGGGGCGAGCCAGGTGGGGGCGGCGAGCGATCACGGGAGTCGACCCTATCTGGGCCGCATGGACCGCAGCTTGCCCCACACGACGAGCCGGTACTTGGAGGTGTACTCGGGGGTGCAGGTGGTGAGCGTGATGTAGTACCCGGCATCGAGATAGCCGTACCCCTCGCGCACATCACTGCGAGGCACGTCCCGGATCACGCCACTGTCGCGGGCGGAGGTCTGCGGCAGGGTCTTGTCGACGACGTACGTGTAGAGGGCGTCCGCGGTGGCGACCTGGATCTCGTCCCCGCGCCGCAGCCGGTTGATGTACCGGAACGGCTCACCGTGGGTGTTGCGGTGCCCGGCGAGGGCGAAGTTGCCGCCCTGGCCGGGCTGGGCGGTACGGGGATAGTGCCCGACGTACCCCTTGTCGAGCACGCCCCTCTTGCTCACGCCCTCGCCGACGGGGACGCGGATGCCGATGCGGGGGATGCGGAGGACGGCGTAGGCCTGGTCCCAGCGGGGTCGGGGCGCGCCCGGCACCCCGGCGTCCCCCGTGGGTGGGCGCCCGTCGCGCGGCGACCGCTCACCGCGGCCCGAAGAGCCCCGGGGAGGGTCCCCGGAAGGCCACTCGTACGCACCCGGACCGGCCTCCCCACCCGCAGACTCGCCCCACTCCCTGTCCCACTCCCTCTCCAGGGCCTCGACCTTCCGCTCGGCGGCGGCGCGGGCCTGCCGGTTGGTCCACCAGAGCTGATGGGCGACGAGAAGCAGCAGAACGAGCCCGAGGGTGACGGCGACCTCGGCACCGTTCCACAGCAGGCGTACGCCGAGGGGGCGGCGCGGGCGGCGCCCCTGCTGAACGACGGGCACGCGACCCCGCACAACGCCTCCTCCACCCGACGAGCCTCCGGCGGCCCGGAGGATAGGCGCTGCACCGACAACAATCCATGCCCGAACGACAGCACCCCCGCACCCACCCCGTACCGACCCGAACGGGACAGCCCTCGCACCCACCCCCCACCGCACACCGACGCCGCCCCGGCCCTCCTGCGGAAGGCGCACTCGGCAGTACGGTGTCCCGTATGCGCCCCGAGAAGCCTGCTGCCGCCGACCACGTCGACGTCGACCACATCGCCGAAGCCGCGCGCCTGGAACGCACGGCCGACCTCTACCCGGAGGACGCCGAACAGCTCCTCCTCCAGGCCGCGGCCCACCTCGAACTGGCCGGCGCCCGCGACCGCGCGACGACGCTCTACGACCGCCTGCTGTCACCGTCCGCGCCGCACCCCCCGTCGGCGCCGCTCCTGATCCGCGCGCTGAAGGCCTCGAACCTCTGGGAGTACGGCCACGAGGCCGAGGCGCGCGCGATCATCGACGGAGTCCGCGCGGCGTCGCCCCGGGACCCCGCACCCTGGGTGATCGTGGCGGAATCACTCGAAGCACACGACGAACTGGAACAGGCGCAGGCGACCTTCACAGAGGCGGCGTCCCTCCTGATCCCCGCCACCACGACGGACCCCCCGTACGCGACGCACCCCCTCCTCTTCGGCCGCCACCGCGTACGCCGCCTCCTGGGAGCGGACCACGACGACTGGGACGCCCTGGCGGATCGGGTCTCCTCCTCTCCGATCCCGCTGGACGAACTGCACGACCCGAAGCGGGTGTGGTCGCTCGGCTCGGAGAACCCGGCGGAACTGCGGGCGGAGATCGCCCGCATCCAGGCGGAGTTGGGCTCGTACCGGGAGGCGCTGTCCCGCCCGTTCCCGGTGGCGATCCTGCACTGGCCGGCCGACGAACTGACAGAACTCCTGACGGCGTACCCGTCCCTGACCTCGGAGTACCCGTCCCACGAGGCCCACCTGTCGACCATAGAGTCCTCCCTCCGCGAACTCTCCTCCTCGGGCACCCCCAACCTGGGCATCGTCACGGGCACGGTCCCGTCCTACGAGGCCTTCGCCGCATCGGAAGCCTCCTCCCCGGAGGACTCATCACTCCTCCCCCAGTACGCGACGACACTGGCGGCCCGGGGGCGGGCGGTGTCTTGGCCACCGGAGCGGGATGGGGATTGTTGGTGTGGGTCGGGGCAGACCTACTCGTCATGCCACGGGGACACGGCGGGCATGGCCTAATGACGCCCGCGTGCCCGGGGACTTGACTCAGGCCTAGAACATCTCGCGAATGAACTGGTCATCTTCCCGATAAGCCAGCGAGATCTGCACTGAGGCAAGGAGATCCCTGAGGTCGCTACTAGGGGCCTCAGGGAGCAGAACAGCAAGCTTCGCGTCGCTCTCCTCTATGTGTCGGCGATAGTCGAGCAGCTGACCAATTGCTTCTCTTATTGCCTTGCGTGTCGACGACCCCTTGGCCTCATACAGGACGTTTTCAGTGCTGTCGTAGAGATCTGTCCAAAAGGTCGCGGAGTACCCCTTAATGCGTATTCGATGCCGAAAAACGCGGTGGTTCTGAGCGACGAGGAACGACTCATATGCCGTGCGTAGGTCGGATTCCCGACGCACAGCCACTCCGGCCGGGGAGGCCGCGCGGTCACCCTCCGTGCTCTCATGCTTCTCCGTCGCCGCGAGGGAACTCTCCGTTTGTGAGGCGACGAAGCGTTCCACGTCCGTCTTGGGCGACGGACCTATGCGGTCCTCGTTCCGCTGCTCGTACTCTCCGATCGGGCGCAGCCTGAAGACAACCACCTCCCTCATCACGCCCTTCGCATCCTTCGCCCTGCGAAAGGTGAAGGGCTCGACCTCATCGAGGGCGAACTCTCCTACGTACCGCTGCCACACGGCGCCACTACCCGCCCTCTTTCCATCGGCAACAAAGAGATGCAACCTCTTACCTTTGCCAACGTGATTGGCCACGGTGCCGTTGTTGCCGGCGAGAGTCTGGTTTCCCAGTCGCCCTTGACCCGTGTACTCGAAGATCACTCCCCGCTCGTCTTCTTCTGCTAGCCATCCATCCCGGTAGCCGTTCGCGGCCGCCTTGCTGTCGTCAGAGAACAAGCGGACGTGCTCATTGCCCAGAGAGGAGAGGATTCCTCCCTGGATGCCCCCGCCGTACCTCGCCTTAAGGTCAGCACGGGTCACAACATCACCAGGATTGATCGTCCATTCGGTCATGTTCGGACGATACAAGTCACCACTGACAACGGGCCGTCTCACTCTTGCCAGCCAGCGTCACCGACCACCTCTCCTCATGGGACCAGCCAGAAGGCACGACCCACCCGCCTCCGTGAACTCGGCGGACCCTGTTATGACTTGTGCTGAGCGCACCGTTTGCCGTCTAAGACCAGAGGAGTCGTCGTGGCGGAGCCGCAACGCACTGAGCAACCAGCAGGGGTGTACGAGAAGGTCGTGACTCTAGGCCTTCGGAGCGACCTCGATCGTCTAGAAGCCGCAGGCTGGAAGGCCATCGACGCCGAAGTCAGCGAAGAGTCCTCGCCCCATGTGCTCGCTCGCCATCTCAGTGCGGCCATCGAGCACCGACTCAGCCAACTCCCGCACGACAAGCGAGTTGCCGCGGCCAATCAGCTCATGAAGACCCTGGAGTCGGTTGCACCAGATGTCGACCCCACCTCGGCGATGGGCCTCATCACCGATGGCCCCCGCCAACTCCTCGCCCTCGCCGAGCAGGAATCCGCAGGCGTCTACAGCATTCGCCCGCTGACTCCGCTCTCCGAGACGGCACTCATCACCAACTCGCCTGAAGACCCCAGTCTCGGAGCAGAACTTCGAGCTGAGCTGGCAACCGCTGATCGCATTGACCTGCTCTGCGCCTTCGTGAAGTGGTACGGCATCCGCGTCCTAGAGGACTCCTTGCGGGCCGCGGCCGAGCGCGGCGTTCCAATCCGCGTGATCACCACGACGTACATCGGTGCCACCGACCGCACTGCGCTCGACCGTCTCGTCCGGGACTTCGGCGCCGAAGTGAAGGTCAATTATGAGATCCGCTCGACACGTCTCCACGCTAAGGCCTGGCTCTTCCGACGCAACACTGGCTTCGACACGGCGTACGTAGGCAGCTCAAACCTCTCCAAGGCCGCGCTACTAGACGGGCTCGAGTGGAATGTCCGTCTATCAGCGATCGCTACGCCGGCCGTCCTGAACAAGTTCGAGGCGACCTTCGATGCGTACTGGAACGACATCGCCTTCGAAACCTACGTTCCCGACCGCGACGGCGCGCGACTCGATATCGCCCTGCGTCAGGCAGGTGGAACCGGACGCGGCGAGGACATGCAGATCAACCTGTCTGGTCTTGAAGTGCGCCCGTATCCACACCAGCAGGACATGCTTGAACGCCTGGAAATCGAGAGGGAGTTGAGAGGCAGACACGAAAATCTATTGGTCGCTGCCACCGGCACTGGCAAGACCGTCATGGCCGCCATCGACTACCGAAATCTACGCAACAAGTCGGACGCCAGGCTTCCTCGCCTCCTGTTCCTCGCACACCGCCAAGAGATCCTGCGACAGTCACTGCGCACATATCGCGAGGTACTGGACGATGCTTCCTTCGGTGAACTCCTCTTCAGCGGCGAGCAGCCCAGCGACTGGAAGCACGTCTTCGCTAGCGTTCAGTCCCTCAAGGCCGAACGTCTGGAGCAGCTCGATCCTAAGCAGTTCGACGTAATCGTCATCGACGAGTTCCACCATGCGGCCGCTAACACATATGAACGAATCATCAAGCACTTCAAGCCGAACCAGCTCCTCGGCCTTACCGCGACGCCCGAGAGGGCGGACGGGCGCAATGTGCAAGATCTATATTTTGATGGGCGTATTGCCGCTGAGATGCGCCTCTGGGAAGCACTTGAGAATGATCTCCTATGCCCCTTCCACTACTTCGGAGTACCCGATGGCACCGACCTAACCCAGCTCAACTGGTCGTCTGGCACCTACGACGTAAACCAACTCGGAAATCTCTATACCGGAGATAATTCCCGGGCCCGCATCGTCATCAAGCAGGTGCAAGACAAGGTATCCGACCCCTCCTCCATGCGAGCCCTCGGCTTCTGCGTCAACAGGAAGCACGCGCATTTCATGGCGCGAACCTTCCGCGAGGCAGGGTTCCGGGCTGTAGCCCTCGATAGCGAGTCAGACACCGAGGAACGCAAGGCTGCGCTTAACCAGCTCCGCAAGGGAGAGATTCAAGTAATCTTCTCAGTGGACCTATTCAACGAGGGACTAGACATCCCCGATGTTGATACGCTGCTCCTGTTGCGCCCTACAAATAGCGCCACAGTGTTCCTCCAACAGCTGGGGCGTGGACTGCGCCGCACGGAAACGAAGCCGGTTCTAACCGTTCTCGATTTCATTGGCCAGCACCGCAAGGAGTTCCAGTTCGAGGAGCAGTTCCGCGCCCTAACTAACCTTTCCCGCAACCGCCTTCTGGAGCACGCGGAACACGACTTCCCTCAGCTTCCTTCTGGCTGCCAAATCATTCTGGAGGGTAAGTCGAAGGACCTTGTGATCGAGAATATTCGCACTCAGATCAAGGCGAATATCCAGATCCTCGCTAGAGAGGCCAGGGACTATGCAGCACCGGAGTTGAAGAAATATCTGAAGGAGAGTCGCCGCGAGATCAAGGAACTGTATAAGAATAGCAATTCGTGGTCGACCGTCCTCCGCCGTGCTGGCCTCCTCGATGAAGCCCCGCAGCCCGGAGAGGAAGATCTACTCAAGCGTGTCCACTCCTTCCTACACGTGGACGATCCGGAGCGTGCACAGGCGTACCTGCGACTGCTCGCCGACAATGCCCCTCACTACGCTGATCTGAGCCCGCGCGAACAGAGCTATGCAAGGATGTTGTTCTTCAACCTGTGGGACAAGGCTGGCGGCTTCTCCAGCTACAGTGAAGGGCTTGATTCCCTGCGAAGCCAGAGAGTTTTCCGTAGCGAGCTTAGCCAGGTCATTAAGTACGTCATCGGCACGGCCGACCATCTTCCGATCAGCCCAGAAGGTCCGCACGCAGATCTGCCGTTGAAGATCCACAGTGCCTACAATCGCTCCGAGGTGCTTGCAGCCCTCGGCATTGCGAAGTTCGGCGGGCAGATGCCCGGTGCCTTCGCTCAGGGAGTGGTCTGGGCACCTGAGTGCCAGTCGGACACGCTGCTGATCACGCTGGAGAAGAACGAGAAGGACTTCTCCCCAACGGTCCGCTATAAGGACTATGCGCTCAGCCCGAAGATCTTCCATTGGGAGTCACAGAGCACTACGTCTGAGCACTCACCCACCGGGATTCGTTACCAGCAACATGTAGAGCGTGGCAGCCACGTCCTTCTGTTCATGCGTCGTTACAAGGACACCGACATCGGAAAGTCACAGCCCTGGATGTTCTTGGGTCCTGCGAAGTACCGCACCCACAAGGGCAGTAAACCGATGGCCATCGAGTGGGAGCTCCAGTACGAGCTCCCAGCCGATGTCTTTACCTACTCCAAGGTCGCGCCCTCGTAAGGCTTACTGCAGCCAAGGGCCGCCTCCGCTCTCACCACCAGTCAAGCAACCTCGATTTCGGTCTCAAAGCGGGTCTGTGCGCAGTCGAGAGCATCATCCGGGTCATGCCCGTGGGCGTGCAGCCAATGGAGGATGTCGGCGATCACTTCGATCGCCGGCATTCGGCCCGCCACCGCCGACACCGACAGCGGGTTTGTCTCTTCGACTCGTTCGGGATGCTTCTTCGCCGCCGTCCATCCATACAAACCGAGGATGGTTTCGGCGCGCGTCACGCGCGGTCCACCAGTGTGTCCGTACGGCGAGCTCAGGTTCGCTCCTAGTTCACACCAGGTCACTTTTCCGTCCGCCCGCAGTTGGACACCCCATCGATCCGCCACCGCATCTACCAAGGCCAACCCGCGTCCAGCCTCCGCCTCTCCGAGCTGTGGCATCTTCTGCGTACCCGAAAGAAGGGTTGGCAGGGCCTTAGTATCCCGATCATGGACCTCGATGCGCAGATATGCATCTCTCATGGCAACTGCCAGACGAGTCGGTGTACCGATGCCCACGTGCGTGACCACGTTGGTTACCAACTCGGTCACACACAGCTGTGCTGCGTCCACCAGCGCGTGTAGGCCCCAAACTCCCAGATGCAGGCGGAGCAGCCGACGCAACGCCGCCACCTCCTCCGGTTCCGCGAGGAAGGCGATCTCCCACGGCTTGCGCTGCATGCAACTTTCCCTGATCACATACATCTCCTCTCCATCGAGGATCACGCGCTCACAGCGTCGCAACTGCCCTTGCCACCAGGCCGTTTGCGCAATCAGTGGCGCATCTGTGTGCCTCACAGAGTGGCTTGCACACATCCCAAGATGCAATGTGCACGGCGAGAATCACGCGAAGGAGTGATTGGCAAGCGCACCTCTCGCCATGAAGACTGTGGCGAGTTATCGAGGAGGTGCCGGAATGGCAGGGTCCCCTACAGCGCGGCGTCGCCGTCTATCCATCGAGTTGAAGAAGCTGCGGGAGTCAAGCGAGCTGACATGTGCGCAAGTTGGGGCCGCCCTCGACTGGAGCGGGTCCAAGGTGAACCGCATGGAGACCGGGCACGGCCGCGTTCAGACCTCCGATGTGGACGCCCTGTGCCGGTTCTACCAAACGACCGACGAGATAAGGGAGTTCCTCAAGTCGCTCGCCAAGGAGGCACGCACGAAGGGCTGGTGGCAGCAGCACGCCGGAGGTATCCCCGAGTGGTTCAACATCTACATCGGCCTCGAACAGGAAGCCTCCTCCTTCCGCCAGTACCAGGTTGAAATGATCCCGGGTCTTCTGCAGATCCCTGAGTACATCCGCGAGATGTACGCCTGCAGCCACGGGATTTCGGAGGAGAACGTCGAGCGTGCAATCCAGGTACGCCTGGAGCGCCAGAGCCTCCTGAGAAGTGCAGACGCGCCCGACGCCTGGTTCGTCATCCATGAGGCAGCGCTTCGGAACGTCATTGGCGAACGTTCTTTGATGCGCATGCAGTTGGATCACCTAGTGGACGACATGAGGTTGCCCTCGGTCACCGTGCAGGTCCTACCCTTCGGCTCCGGCGTCTACCCGATGACCGGCCCCTTCACCATGCTGGGCTTCCCAGACCCAGAGGATCCCGACATCGTGTACCGCGATGGCATCACGGATGCGGTTTACCTGGAGGGGGAGCATCATGTGCGCCAGTACACCCGCGCCTTCGACGATCTGCGCGCGGTCGCATTGAGCCCCCTACAGTCGTCCCAGATGGTCCAATCGATCCTGAAGGAATACACGCGATGAGCACCGGCGACACCACTCCGCACCTCCCAGTCGACCTCGCCTGGTTCACGTCCTCATACAGCAATAACGCGGGCGGTGAATGCGTCGAGTGCGCCCGCGCCCTTGAGACCATCTACGTCCGAGACTCCAAGCGAGGGTTCGATGGCCCTACCCTCGCCGTGAGCCGCGACGCCTGGTCCCGCTTCGTAGCGTCCGGTATCAGTCGTAGGTGACACTGCTGGCCGCCCGCCGTGAAGTGCCGTAAGGCCACTCGCTTCTTAGCCAGAGTCGCGCCTCCACGCCTTGAGTAAAGGGCGCTCCGCTACGCTGCGCGTCGGCTGCGCCGATTCCGCTTCGCTCCACCCTTGACTCAAGGCGTTCCGGCGCGTGGGAGAAGCGAGCGAGCGGCCGAAGGGGTGGGGGCCTTGCCCTCGCCTGTCGCAGGTGTCGGGTTGAGTCGGCGACTATCGCTCGTGGTTGGGCGCATTCCGCCTCCTTGGGCACGCCGGGTTTCGTCAAGCGGCTGCAGACCGCTGCAAGCCCTGGGCAGAGGGCGCCAGCGTAATCTCGGCTACGGATCCAAAGGCACAGCTGCCGATGAACCATCGCCTCTCCCCATGGGCGGCATGCCGTGACGCCGTATGAAGGAGGAGACCGTTGCCTTACGCCCCCGAGCAGGACCACGACCGCGCGTTCCTCGAGCAAGCCATCGCCCAGTCCCGTCGCTCCCTCGCCCCCGGTACCAAGAAACCCTTCGGGGCCGTGGTCGTCGTGGGCGGGGAAGTCGTGGGGGTGGGGAGTAATCGGGTCGTCGAGGCGTGTGATCCGACTGCTCATGCCGAGGTCATGGCGCTGCGGGACGCGGGGCGGCGGCTCGGGAGCTTTCTTGTTGAGGGCGGCACGCTGTACTCCAGCTGCGAGCCCTGTCCCATGTGTCTCACCGCCTGCTACTGGGCGGGGATCGGTCGGCTCGTCTACGCCGCCGACCGGCACGACGCCGCCCGCAACGGGCACCCGGACCTTCAGTTCTACCGGGAGCTCGCGTTGCCCAACGGGGAGCGGCGGTTGTTGGACGAGGTGCCCGTCGAGGGGGAGGTCCGGTCCGCCGCGGTCGGCGTGCTCGCCGAGTGGGCCGCCCGGCAGCCCCAGCCGGTCGAACCGAAGCTCTGAGGGTGCCGGTCGGTGGCTCGTTGCTCCGCGTTAGCCTCGCCCCATAGACAACTTGGACGTATCACCGAGAGGCGGAGCAATCATGGCGAGGATTCCCGGAGCAGTCGTGGCCGCGAGTGGGCTGGTCGGGGGGTACGCCATCGCGCGAGCCACCAAGAAGCGGCCCCTCGGTGGGGTCGTGCTCGCCGCCGCCGGGACCGTTGCCGCCCGGCAGTGGCGGGAGGCGGCCGGCGGAAAGACCGCCGCCGCGCTCACCGCTGCCTACGTCGCCGGATTCGCCGGGTCGCATCCGCTCGCCAAGAAGGTGGGCGCCTGGCCCGCCGTGTTCAGCGTCGCGGGTGGTGTCGGGGTCGCGTCCTGGGTCCTCGCCGATCGCCGTAGCTGAGGCGAGAGGGGGGTGAGAGGGGGGTGAGAGGGGGCCAGAAGGGGTGGGGGCGGCTTCCCCCGCCTGAGGTCACGTCTCCCGCCCCCTCACCCTCCTCGCCACCCCCGCCGTCACCAACGCCCCCACCCCCATCACCAGCGTGCAGAACGCCCACACCACCGGCCACGCCTGTGCGTCCTGCGTGGGGTGTGAGTCGAAGGAGAGGAACAGCAGCGTCGATGGTGGGGCCGCCACCACGAGCAGGGTCCACGCCAAGCGGTCCCGGATGCCGAAGTAGGCGGCGAGGGCGAGGAGCGACACGGCCAGGAGCGTCACACCCGGCGTCGTCACCGGTGTCGTTTCGTTGAGCGCGCCCGGGGTCTCCGCGCGGTTGCGCAGGTCCCAGGGGAGGCACGCCACGTACGCCGTGGCCGCGAGCGCCGCGCCCAGGAGGCGGGTCGCGTACCTGGGGAGCGGTGCGGTCTGCCGGAGCGGTATCAGCATCGCGTTCATGTGTACGACAGTGCCGCTCGGCTACGAGGGTGCGACAGAGTACGCGTACTCATTCCCGGGGCGGCGGGCCCGAGCCGCGGAACGTCGAGCGGTACGTCGCCGGCGCCACCCCCACCCCCGCCACAAAGTGCGCCCTCAGCGACGCCGCCGTGCCGAAGCCCGCCTCCGTCGCCACCCTGTCCACCGTGTGGTCCGTGGATTCGAGGAGTTCTCGTGCCCGGGCCACCCTCCGCTGTGTCAGCCACCGCATCGGCGTCAGGCCCGTCTCCTCGCGGAAGCGGCGGCTGAACGTGCGGACGCTCATGGATGCGTGGGCGGCCAGTTCGCCGAGCGTCAGGGGGGCGGCCAAGCGCTCCTCCGCCCACGCTCGCGCCGCGCTCGTCGACGACGTCGAAGTCCCGACCGGGACCGGGCGTTGGATGTACTGCGCCTGGCCGCCCTCCCTGTGCGGCGGCACCACCGTGCGGCGTGCCACGTCCGCCGCCACCGCCGCGCCGTGGTCCTCGCGGATCATGTGCAGGCACAGGTCCACGCCCGCCGCCTCCCCCGCCGATGTGAGGATGCGGCCCTCGTCCACGTAGAGGACGTCCGGGTCGACCGTCACGGAGGGGAAAGTGCGGGCGAACAGGTCCGTCGACAGCCAGTGCGTCGTCGCTCTGCGGCCGTCGAGCAGGCCCGCCGCCGCCAGGACGAACGCCCCCGTGCAGATGGACGCCAGCCTCGCCCCGGCCGCCGCCTCCAGTGCCCCTGCCAGTTGTGGCGGCAGGGCGCCCGGAGTCAGCGACTCGTCCTCCTCGTGCGAGGCCGGGACGATCACCGTGTCCGCCCACGCCAGCGCCGCGACGCCGTGCGGCGCGCCGATCGGGAAGTCCGCGTCGGTGCGGATCATGCCGGGGCCCGTCACCGCGCATGTCCGCACCTCGTACAGCCGCTCCCCCGCCGGGCCCCGCGCGCCGCCGAACAGCTGGTGCACCAGGCCCAGTTCCATCGGCAGTACGCCGTCCCGTACGAGTACCGCCACCCGGTGCGTCCCGGAACTCATGGCCATGAGCAGAACCTAGCGGTCCCTCACTTCCCCGTCGTCGCCGCCGGAGCCGTCGCCGACAGCGGCGTCGCGATGTCCTCCAGTGACCTCCGCTCCGCCTTCACCGCCAGCGCCGCCGCGACCAGGCCCGCCGCGCACATCAGGCCCGCGCCGATCTGGAAGGCCAGGACCGTGTCGCCGACGACGCCCGACTCGGTCAGCTTCGCGAAGATCAGGGGGCCGCTGATGCCGCCGGCCGCCGTGCCCACCGCGTAGAAGAAGGCGATGGCCATGGCGCGTGTCTCCATCGGGAAGATCTCCGAGACCGTGAGGTACGCGCTGCTCGCGCCCGCCGACGCGAAGAACAGGACCACGCACCAGCAGGCCGTGAGCGTCACGGCGGTGAGCGAGCCGCGGTCGAAGAGCCAGGCCGTGACGAAGAGCAGAACACCCGACACGATGTACGTCGAGGAGATCATGATCCGGCGGCCGACCGTGTCGAAGAGCTTGCCGAGGAAGAGCGGGCCGAGGAAGTTGCCCGCCGCGATGACGGCGAAGTAGTAGCCGGTGCTGCCGGATGGGACGTCGTAGAACTTGGTGAGGATCGCGCCGAAGCCGAACGTGATCGCGTTGTACAGGAACGCCTGGCCGATGAAGAGGGACAGACCGAGGGTCGCGCGCTTCGGGTAGTCGCGGAAGACCGTCTTGGCGATGAGGCCGAAGCCGATGCTCTTGCGCTGGTGGATCGTGATCTCGCGGTCGGGGGGTGGGAGGCGTTCGCCTTTCTCTGCCTCGATCTCGCGTTCCACCGAGGAGACCAGGCGTTCCGCCTCCTCGCCGTGGCCGTGGATGAACTGCCAGCGCGGGCTCTCCGGTACATGGCGGCGTACGAGCAGGATGGCCAGGCCGAGTACGACGCCGAGGGCGAAGGTGAGCCGCCAGCCCAGGTCCTTCGGGAAGATGCTCGTGTTGAGCATGACGACCGAGAGCAGCGAGCCGCCGATCGCGCCCAGCCAGTAGCTGCCGTTGATGATCAGGTCGACGCGGCCCCGGTACTTGGACGGGATCAGCTCGTCGATCGCCGAGTTGATCGCCGCGTACTCACCGCCGATGCCGAAGCCCGTCAGGAAGCGGAAGAGGAAGAACCACCACGCGTCGAAGGAGAGCGACGTGAGGGCCGTGGCGCCGAGGTACACCGCGAGGGTGACCATGAAGAGCTTCTTGCGGCCGTACTTGTCGGTGAGGCGCCCGAAGAACAGCGCCCCGGCGCAGGCACCCGCCACGTAGAGGGCCGCCGCGAGGCCGGTGACCTGGGCCGAGCTGATCGCCAGGCCGCTGCCCTCCTCGGAGAGGCGGCTCGCGATGTTGCCGACGGTGGTGACTTCCAGGCCGTCCAGGATCCAGACCGTGCCGAGACCGATCACGATCATCCAGTGCCAGCGGGACCAGGGCAGCCGGTCCAGGCGGGCGGGGACCGCCGTGGTGACCGTGTTCCCCGCGCCCGGCGCGGGCGGCGGCTGGGGAGGCGTGGACGACGCGGTCATGGCAGGCGACTCCTTCCGCTGCACCCACGTCGCCGGATGCGGTGCGTGTACGTGGGCTACGGCCCCCGCACCACCACCGGACGACGGCCACCTCGACGCCGAGGGGCCCCTCCAGAGTGCCCAGCGAACCCGCGTTCACGCGCGCTGAACTGCGCCTACGCCCCGAGCCGCCGCTACGCCCCCAGCAGCCGCGACACCGTGTAGATCGCGAGGCCTGCCAGGGAGCCGACCACCGTGCCGTTGATCCGGATGAATTGCAGGTCACGGCCGATGTGCGCCTCGATCTTCTTCGAGGTGTGCTCGGCGTCCCAGCCGGCGACGGTGTCGCTGATGAGCGAGGTGATCTCGTCGCGGTACGTCGTCACCACGTACACCGCGGCGCCCTCGACCCAGCCGTCGACCTTCCGCTGGAGCCGGCCGTCCTTCGCCATCCGCGCGCCGAGCGAAAGGAGCGAGGCCCGCACGCGCAGCCGCAGCTCGCTCCGCTCGTCCTCCGCCGCTGCCACGATCATGGCGCGCACGGCCGACCAGGCGGAGGCGATGAGGTCCTGCACCTCGCCGCGGCCGAGCACCTCGCGCTTGAGCCGCTCCACGCGCTCCCGCGTGTCCGAGTCGGACTGAAGGTCGGCGGCGAAGTCCGCGAGGAAACGGTCGACGGCGCCCCGCGCGGGGTGGCCCGGCATGTCCCGCATCTCGGTGACGAAGCGGAGCAGTTCCTTGTAGACCCGCTCGCCGACCCGCTTGTCGACGAACTTCGGGGTCCAGCCGGGCGCTCCGCCCTGCACCGCGTCCATCACCGAGTCGCCGTGCTCGACGAGCCAGTCGTGCGCGCGTACGCAGACGAGGTCCACGACCCGCTTGTGGCCGCCGTCCGCGACGACCTTCTCCAGCATCTTGCCGATGCCCGGGGCGATCTCCTGGGCGTCGGCCCGCCGCGTGATGGCTTCGCCGACGACGGCCTGCACGTCCGAGTCGCGCAGCACCGTCAGGGCGCCGCGCAGGGCCGTGGCGAGCTCGGCCGTCACCCGGTCGGCGTGTTCGGGCTCCGCCAGCCAGGCGCCGAGGCGGCTGCCGATGCCCACGGCGCGCAGACGGCCCCGTACGACATCGGCGGAGAGGAAGTTCTCCCCCACGAAGTCGCCCAGGGAGGCGCCCAGCTGGTCCTTCTTGTTCGGGATGATCGCCGTGTGCGGGATGGGCAGGCCGAGCGGGTGACGGAAGAGCGCCGTGACCGCGAACCAGTCGGCGAGCGCGCCGACCATGCCCGCCTCGGCCGCCGCGGCGACATACCCCGCCCAGGCGCCCGCCCCGGAGTGCTGCGCCCACTTCGCGAGTACGTAGACGACGGCGACCAGGACGAGCAGCCCCGTCGCCGTGATCTTCATACGGCGGACGCCCCGGCGCTTCTCCTCGTCGGCGGGGCTGTAGACGAGGCCGCCCTTCATGGGCCCCGCGGGTGCCCGCGCCGGTTCCCGTATGGGCTCCTTTGCGCCATTCGGGGGGCCTTCGGTGCCGGAAGTGCCGCCCGTCTCAGTCGGATCCTCCGCGTTTGCGCGTTCCACTCACTCCACCCGTCCCGTGCCGCTGTGCCGATGCCACTGTTCCCGTGCCACTGTTCCGGTGCCCCGCGTCCCGTGTCCTGATTGTCCCCATGCCCTGTGTTCTACGTCCCTCCTGACCTACTCCTGGAACGAACGACAAGTTCCCGGCGTCTGATAAGAGCGGAGGGGGGCAGTGTCGGCCGTCTCCCGGCCCATGCCGCATCATGGGGTGATCACACCGGAGCCTCGGGGCTCCCCCTGCCCGAGGAGAAAGAGCCCGCATGACCAAGCGACACGGTTATGCCCTTCTCGCCGCGGTCCTCGCGGTCATAGTGGTGATTTCAGGCGCCATATACATCGGTGTCTCCGGCAGCGACGACGGCTCGCAGGACACCATCAGCGCCGGTGGCCGCAACCCCCGCAACTCCGCCGCGCCCGCCTCCTCCGGCATCTGGGTCGGCTCCTGGTCCGCCTCCCCCGCGGGGTTCGAACCGGGCACGGAGCGGAAGGGGTTCGCGGGCCGCTCGGTCCGTAACGTCGTGCACACCAGCGTCGGCGGCACCAGCGCCCGCATCACCCTTTCGAACCTGTACGGGACGACACCGCTCAGCGTCACGCACGCCTCGATCGCCCTCGCCTCCGCGTCGAACAGCCCCGCCGCGGCGGCCGGCACGCTGCGCAGGCTCACCTTCAACGGCAACACGTCGGTGGTGATCCCGCCGGGCGCCCAGGTGATGAGCGACGCGGCGCGGCTGCGCGTGCCGCACGACGCGGACCTGCTCGTCACGACGTACTCGCCGACCCCGTCCGGCCCCGTCACCTACCACCCGCACGCGCGCCAGATCAGCTACGTCGCGGAGGGCGACCGCACCGAGGACCAGCTGGGCGACGCGTACACGGAGCAGAGCCCGTACTGGCGTTACCTCACCGCGGTGGACGTCCTCAGCAACGAGACCGACGGCACCGTCGTCGTCTTCGGCGACTCCATCACCGACGGCATCTCGTCCACGATGGGCGCCAACCGGCGCTGGACCGACGTCCTCGCCGACCGGCTGCGCACCGAGTCGGGCGCGCCCCGTTACGGCGTCGCCAACCAGGGCATCAGCGGCAACCGCATCCTCTCCGACGGGAACGGCAGCCCCGCCGTCAACCCGAGCGGGCTCTCCCGGTTCGACCGGGACGTCCTCGACCGGACCGGGGTCAAGGCCGTGGTCATCGCGCTCGGCGTCAACGACATCCTGCGCAACCCGCACCAGAACGATCCCGACCGCATCGTCGAGGGGCTGCGCGAGCTGACCCGGCAGGCGCACACGCGCGGGCTGCGGGTCGTCGGGGCGACGCTGATGCCCTTCGGGGGGCATCGGGGGTACGAGCCCGCCCTGGAGGACGTGCGGCAGGCCGTCAACGCGGAGATCCGCTCGGGGAGGGTCTTCGACGAGGTCGTCGACTTCGACCGGGCGTTGCGGGATCCGTACGATCCGCGGAGGCTGCGGAAGCTGTACGACTCCGGGGATCATCTGCATCCGTCCGATGCGGGGTATCGCCGGATGGCGGAGACTTTTAATCTCTCTCACCTGAAGGGGTCGGCGGCGGCTGAGCTCTGACCGCCGCCCCGTGGTCCCCTGCGGGTCGCCGGGGCTGGGGTTTTGCGCAGTTCCCCGCGCCCCTGGGGTACCCGTCGCGGCCCGCGCCTCAGCCTGCGGGTAGCCCGTGGCTGGGGTTTTGCGCAGTTCCCCGCGCCCCTGGGGTACCCGTCGCCCTATGCTCGGTTCTCCTTGCGGGATTCCTTGCGTTGGAGTTTTTCTCTGCGGCGTTCTTCCTTCAGGCGGAGTTTCTCGATCTTGCGGATCTTGCGGTCGACGCCTACGCCGCCCATGAGGGCGAAGCCCTTGACGACGACCCGGGGTGAGCCGGGGGTGCCCTCGCCGGTCGCCTTGTCGTCGAAGCCGCCCATGATGCCGAAGCCCTTGACGACGACGGTCATCTCGGGCGGCACGGTGACCTGAAGGCCGCCCATGATCGTGAAGCAGCGGATCTCCACGTCGCGCTCCGTGAACCGTGCCTCGCGCAGGTCGATGTCGCCGCCGCCCCACAGCGCGAAGCCGGTGAACTGCCGGCCGACCACCCAGCCGCCCTTGCGGCTGAACCCGCCCCAGACGGCGATCCCGGCGGTCGACGACGGTTCGCCGGTCGTCATCCGCTCGTCCCAGTCGATGGCGGTGGGGTGGTCGTCGCCCGCCCGCTTCACCATGGACACCTTGGCGCCGTGCGCGGGCAGGTCGCGGGTGAGGGGCTCCAGCTCCCCGTACGTACGGGCCTTGTACGTCGCGTCCAGGCGCTCCTCGAACTCCGTCATGTCGAGGCGGCCCTCCGCCATCGCGTCCCGGAGCTGTTCGGCCACCCGCTCACGGTCGGCGTCCGACGCCCGCAGGTCGGGCAGGTCGGGACGGGCGGGAACGTCGGGGAGATCGGCGCGATCGAGGCGGTCGTCACTCATAAGCACGAAGCCTACGAGGTCGGCTTCTCGGCGTACATCTTCGCGATGACCGCCTCGATGTCCGGCTCCCTGACCGAGAGGTCGGCCAGCGGGTAGCGCGCCGCGATCCGCGCGACAAGCGGAGCCGCCGACTCCGCCGCGGGGAAGGCGAGCCACTGCCGCGGCCCCTCCACCTTCACCACCCGTGCCGACTCCGACTCCACCTCGATCGGCGGGAGTTCCCGGTCGAAGTCGACCACCAGCGTGCGCTCGCTCTCGCCCACCTCGTGCAGGCCCTCCAACGGACCGTCGTACATCAGACGCCCGTGGTCGATCACCATGACCCGCTTGCAGAGCTGCTCGATGTCGGTGAGGTCGTGGGTGGTGAGGAGGACCGTCGTGCCCGCCTGCTGGTTCAAGTCCCGCAGGAACGCACGGACCTTGGCCTTGCTGATGACGTCCAGGCCGATCGTCGGCTCGTCCAGGTACAGCACCTCGGGGTCGTGCAGCAGCGCCGCCGCGATGTCGCCCCGCATCCGCTGCCCCAGGGACAGTTGGCGCACCGGGACGTCCAACAGGGTTGCGAGCTCCAGGAGTTCTACGCAGCGGTCCAGGTTCTCGGCGTAACGGGCGTCCGGGATGCGGTACATGCGGTGCATCAGGCGGTACGAGTCGATCAGCGGCAGGTCCCACCAGAGCGTCGTGCGCTGGCCGAAGACCACGCCGATGCGGCGGGCGAGCTTCGCGCGCTCCCGTGACGGGTCGATGCCCGCCACCCGCAGGCGGCCGCCGCTCGGGGTGAGGATGCCCGTCAGCATCTTGATCGTCGTCGACTTGCCCGCGCCGTTCGGGCCGATGTAGCCGACCATCTCGCCGCGCGGCACGGTGAAGGAGAGGTGGTCGACGGCCCGCACCTCGTGCCGCTCCCGCCGCAGGAAGCCCGTCTTCCTGCGGACGTCGAAGACCTTCTCGACGCCGTCCAGCTCGATGAGGGGTTCCGCCATGTCGGTTCAGCTCCCTGTGCTGCGGTACGAACGGAGACCCGCGCGCCAGGCGAGCCCGGCGAGCGCGAGACAGCCCGCGGCCACCAGTGGCGGCATGAACGCCACCCACGTCGGCAGGTCCAGCGGATAGGGCCGCCCGAGGACGTACAGCGCGGGCAGCCAGTTGACGAAGGCGAGCGGCAGGACGAAGGTGACGCCGCGCACCAGGTCCTTGGCGAAGACGGTCGGCGGATACTGGAGCAGTGTCGTACCGCCGTACGTGAAGGCGTTCTGCACCTCGGCCGCGTCCTGCGCCAGGAACTGGAAGGCCCCGCCCGCCACGAACACGGCCCCGAAGATGCCCGCCCCGCTCAGCAGCATCAGCGGCACCATCAGGACCTTCAGCGGCGTCCAGTCGATGTCCAGGACCACGAGCGCGTACGTGAGGACCAGCGCGCCCTGCGTGAAGCGGCCGATCCTGTGCAGCCCGAAGCGGTCGGCCGCGACCTGCGCGATGACCGGGGCGGGCCGCACCAGGAGCGTGTCGAGCGTGCCGTCCCGCACCCGTCTGCCGAGCCGGTTCATGGACCCGAGGGCCAGGTCGGTGAGGCCGAAGGCGGTGCACGAGGCGCCGTACAGGAACGCGATCTCGGCGAGCGAGTACCCACCGAGCCGGTCCACCTGGGAGAACATCAGCAGGATCGCGACGAAGTCGAACGCGGTCACCGCGAAGTTGCCGAGCGCCGTCATCGCGAACGACACGCGGTACGCCATGAGGGAGCGGATCCACATGGCGGAGATCAGCCGGTAGGCGCGCAGCCCGTCCCGCACCTGGACGAGCCTCTCGCGGACCTGTCGCAGGTCAGCCACCCTGGACCACCACCCGTCGCGTGGCCACGCCCTGGAGCAGCCGTCCGGCCGTGAGCAGCGCCGCCGCCCAGCCGAGCTGGAAGGCGTACATCCGCAGCAGTCCGGCGCCCGAGTACTCGCCGAGGAATACGTCGGCGGGCACCTGGAGCAGCGCCGACCAGGGCAGCGCGCGGGCGAACTCGCCGAGCGCGCCGGGGAAGACGTTCAGCGGGAGCAGCATCCCGGAGAAGAAGGTGCCCGCGAGCATCGCCACCTGGGTGGTGCCGGCGCCGTCCATCAGCCAGAAGGCGGAGAGCGCCACCAGGAACCGGAGCGCGAAGCTGACCACCGTGCCGAGCAGGACGGCGAGCAGGAACGCCAGCCAGCGCAGCGCGTCCGGGGGCAGCGTCAGGTCGAAGACGAACGAGCCGAAGATCATCGGCAGGATCCCGCGTCCGATCAGCTGGAACGCGGCCCGGCCGAGGTCGGTGGCGAACCACCAGGCCTGGAGGTCGGCGGGCCGGTAGAGGTCGACGGCGATGTCCCCGGTGCGGATCCGCTCGATCAGCTCGTTCTCGAAGCCGCCGCCCATCAGCGCCATCGCGGTGAGCAGGCCCTGGCCGAGCCAGACATAGGTGAGCGCCTGCGACTGGTCGTAGCCGCCGAGGCCGGGCCGCTCGTCCCAGAGCGCCACGTAGGTGTAGGCGAGAATGAGGCCGAAGACCGTATTGGTGAACACCCCGGCAGCCGTCGCCACCCGGTACGTGGCGTATCTGCGGAAGCTCCCTCCGGTGACGGCCGCGTACAAACGGAACCGTCCTGCACGCACGAGCATCCCTTTCACCGTGGGCTTCGTCCCGAACCGGGCCAAAGCGCTGGAGCCTAGTGCGATCGGGGTCGCTCGTGCCAGGCATTTTCGGCGTGCGGGCGCGTGCCTGGTCACGAACGCGTGTGAGCAGGGTGTGCAATGGGGTGGCGATGGGGTTGCCATGGGGGTTTACGAGGCGTGCTGGACGTACGACGCTAACCGGGAGTTCCGCAAGACATGAGTGACGAGCCGCAGCAGCAAGGTCCTGCCGGGCAGCAGGGTCCTGCCGGGTGCCAGGGCGGGAAGCCCAAGGAGCCGCAGGACACGCCCGAGGACGCGGCGACCGACGACGACACGACTCCCACCGAGGCGACCCCCGCGACTCCCGCGGCTCCCCCGGCCCCCGCCGGAGCCGCGGCTTCCGTGGTCCCGTCGGGCTCCGTCGACGGCGAGAAGGCCGAGGCCGGCAAGGAGAAGAAGGCCAAGAAGGCCAAGCGTCCCAAGCGCAAGGGCTGGCGGCGGATCTTCCCGACCTGGCGCATGGTCCTCGGCGGCTTCATCCTGCTCGTCCTGCTGTGCGTCGGCGGCTTCGTGGCGGGCTACATGCTGGTCGACATCCCGCCGGCGAACGCCGCGGCCACCAAGCAGAGCAACGTCTACCTGTACTCCGACGGCACCCAGATCGCCCGCGACGGCGAGGTCAACCGCGAGAAGGTGCCCCTCAAGCAGGTCCCGCTCACCGTCCAGCACGCGGTGCTCGCCGCCGAGGACCGCGACTTCTACGGCGAGTCCGCGGTCGACCCGAAGGCGATGATCCGCGCGGCCTGGAACACGGTCACCGGCAAGGGCAAGCAGTCCGGCTCCACGATCACCCAGCAGTACGTGAAGAACTACTACCTGGGCCAGGAGCAGACGGTCACCCGCAAGGTGAAGGAGTTCTTCATCTCGATCAAGCTGGACCGGGAGGTGAGCAAGAACGACATCCTGGAGGGCTACCTCAACACCAGCTACTTCGGCCGCAACGCGTACGGCGTGCAGGCCGCCGCCCAGGCGTACTACGGCAAGAACGTCCAGGACCTGACGGTCGGCCAGGGCGCCTACCTCGCCACCCTCCTCAACTCCCCCAACGCCTACGACGTCGCCACGCACCCCGAGAACAAGCAGCGCGCCGCGGGCCGCTGGAACTACGTCCTGGACGGCATGGTCAAGGAGGGCTGGCTCAGCCGCTCCGACCGGGCGAAGACGAAGTTCCCGATGCCGGACGAGGCGAAGGGCGCGGCGGGGCTGTCGGGTCAGCGCGGCTATGTCGTGAAGGCCGTGGAGGACTATCTGACGGCCAACAAGATCATCGATGAGGACACTCTCGCCAAGGGCGGCTACCGCATCACCACGACCCTCCAGAAGGACCGCCAGGACGCCTTCAAGAAGGCCGTCGACGAGGAGGTCATGTCGAAGGTCGACAAGGACGCCCGCAAGGTCGACCGCAACGTCCGCGCGGGTGGCGCCTCGATCGACCCGGCCACCGGCAAGGTCGTCGCCATGTACGGGGGCATCGACTACACCAAGCAGTACGTCAACAACGCGACCCGCCGCGACTACCAGGTCGGATCCACGTTCAAGCCGTTCGTCTTCACCTCCGCGGTGGAGAACGGCTCGGTCACCCAGGACGGCCGGCCGATCACCCCGAACACCGTCTACGACGGCACCAACAAGCGTCCCGTCCAGGGCTGGAGCGGCGGTTCGTACGCCCCGGAGAACGAGGACCACGTCAACTACGGCGACATCACCGTCCGCACCGCCACCGACAAGTCCGTGAACTCGGTGTACGCGCAGATGGCCGTCGACGTCGGCTCCGACAAGGTCAAGGACACCGCCGTCGCCCTCGGCGTACCCCGGACCACCCCCGACCTGACCGCGTCCCCGTCGATCGCGCTCGGCCCGTCCACCGCGAGCGTCCTCGACATGACCGAGGCGTACGCGACGCTGGCGAACCACGGCAAGCACGGCACGTACACGCTCGTCGAGAAGATCACCAAGGACGGCGACGAGATCGCGCTGCCGGAGCCGAAGACCCGGCAGGCCGTGAGCCGCGAGGCCGCCGACACCACCACCTCGATCCTTCAGAGCGTCGTCCAGGGCGGCACCGGTACGGCGGCGCAGGGCGCGGGCCGGCCGGCCGCGGGCAAGACCGGCACCGCGGAGAACGACACGGCGGCCTGGTTCGCGGGCTACACCCCGGACCTCGCCACGGTCGTCGCGGTGATGGGCCAGGACCCCGAGACGGGCGCCCACACCCCGCTGTACGGCGCGCTCGGCGAGGCCCGCATCAACGGCGGTGGCTATCCGGCGCGCGTCTGGGCCGAGTTCACCAAGGACGCCCTGGAGGGCAAGCCCGTCAAGGACTTCGACCTGGAGCTGGAGCAGGGCGCGGACGTGCCCGAGGTGCCCGACCCGACGACGGGCGGCACCGACGAGCCCGGCACGGGCGGCACCACGGACGGCGGCGCCACCACCGGCGGCGAGCAGGACACCGGCGGCACCACGGGCGGCCCGGACACCGGTGGCGGCGCCACCACGGGCGGGCAGGACGGCGGCGGCCAGACCGGCGGTCAGACAGGTGGGCAGGACGGCGGCCAGACGGGTGACCCGACCGGCGGCCAGGACCCCGGCGGGGCCGCCGACGGAGGCGCCGCCGACGGCGGACCGACGGACGGCGGGGCCCAGGGCGGGCCGACGGGCGGCGGCACCGACACGGGCGGAGGGGCGGTCGACGGCGGCACGGACGACGGGGGCGCGATCGGCTTCCCGGAGGGCTAGGGCCTGCCCGGGGGCCGCGGCGCGCCCCCGGGTCCCCAGCGCCTCCTAGTGGCCCGAGGTCGCCTTCAGGCCGACCACGGCCACCAGCAGCAGACAGACAAAGAAGATCCGGGCGGCGGTGACCGGCTCACCCAGGATGACCATGCCGAGCACCGCCGCCCCGGCCGCGCCGATGCCGACCCAGACTCCGTAGGCCGTACCGATCGGCAGCGTCTTCGCGGCCTGCGACAACAGCATCATGCTGGCGACGATGCCCACGCCCGTGAACAGGCTGGGCCACAGCCGCGTGAAGCCGTCCGTGTACTTCATCCCGATCGACCAGCCCACTTCGAGCAGTCCGGCGACGATCAGCAGAACCCAGGCCATGACGGCACCTCCGACGAGTAGAAACGCTCAGCGCGTTACCTGATGGGGGTGCGTCGTCTTTGCGATAACCCGGTACGGCGCGTCTCGTCGGGGTCCTTCCACGGTAGCAAAGCCCATGGAGAAGGGCTGGTGACGATGGTCACCAGCCCTCTGGGCGAAAGTCCGCGGGGCCCCTACAGATACAGGCCCGTCGAGTCCTCCGACCCCTCGAACCGGTCGGCGGCCACGGCGTGCAGATCGCGCTCGCGCATGAGGACGTAGGCCACGCCCCGCACCTCGACTTCGGCGCGGTCCTCCGGGTCGTACAGGACCCGGTCGCCCGGCTCGACCGTCCGGACGTTCTGCCCGACCGCGACCACCTCGGCCCAGGCGAGCCGCTTGCCCACGGCGGCGGTCGCGGGGATCAGGATGCCGCCGCCGGAGCGCCGCTCGCCCTCGCTGGTGTCCTGCCGCACGAGCACGCGGTCGTGCAGCATGCGGATGGGCAGCTTGTCGTCGTGGGGGGTCTGGGAGGTCTTCTCGCTCACGACCCCGAACCTACCTGGCCGGGCGGGCTCCGTGGATCCCCGGGTCACCACTCACTTGCGCCGGCGCGAGCTCATCACGAGGAGCCCGACGAGACCCACCGCCACCAGGGCGACCGGCACGATCCGCTCGATGCGCGGCGAGCCGTCCGCCGAGACCAGCTGGCCCCGCACGTCCGAGACGATGCGGTTCGCCCCGACGTACGCCCGGCCGAGGGAGTTGTCCACGCTGGAGACGACCTTCGCCTTGGCGTCACCGACGATCGTCTTCGGGTGGACGCGCACCCCGATCTCGTCGAGGGTCTCGGCCAGCTGGTCGCGCCGGCGCTTGATGTCCGCCTCGATCTGCGCAGGGGTCCTGGCATCCGACACCGCGCTGCCTCCGTGGTCGTATCGATGATGTGGACGTGAACTGTGACCACAGTCTGTCAGCTTCGCGCGCGCCGCACCCCACGGCACCCCTATTACGCTCGACTCCGTCACCCGACCCTTCGCGCAGCACCCGTACGAGGAGAGCGACCATGAGCGAGCGACTACAGCCCGGCGACACCGCCCCCGCCTTCACCCTGCCCGACGCCGACGGCAAGGACGTCTCGCTGGCCGACCACAAGGGCCGCAAGGTCATCGTCTACTTCTACCCGGCCGCCCTCACCCCCGGCTGCACCAAGCAGGCCTGCGACTTCACGGACAACCTCGACGTGCTCGCCGCCGCCGGTTACGACGTGATCGGCGTGTCGCCGGACAAGCCGGAGAAGCTCGCCAAGTTCCGCGAGCAGGAGAACCTCAAGGTCACGCTGGTCGGCGACCCGTCCAAGGAGACGCTGGCCGCGTACGGCGCCTTCGGCGAGAAGAAGCTGTACGGCAAGACGGTGACGGGCGTGATCCGCTCGACCGTGGTGGTCGACGAGCAGGGCAAGGTCGAGCACGCGTTCTACAACGTGAAGGCGACGGGCCACGTGGCGAAGATCATCAAGGATCTCGGCGTCTGAGCCGTGCCGGTCTCCTGCGCCGTGCTGTGACGAAGCCCCCCTTCGCGGGGGCTTCCGTTTGCAACGGCCATCTTCGAGCAAGTGATCTCACGGGGACTTGTACGAAGAACGAAAGGAACCACTCCATGGCGGCCCACGAAGAGCTCGACGCCGAGGCCGACCCCGAGGCGATGAGACGCCACCGGACCCTGTTCCGGGCCGTGAAGCGCCGCAGGAACCCTCCTCTGCGCCGCACGGACATCACCGTCACGGACGAGGCAGCGGTCAAGCGGGCCGTCAAGGCGGCCTCGCTCGGCAACGCCATGGAATGGTTCGACTTCGGCATCTACAGCTATCTGGCCGTCACCATCGGCCATGTGTTCTTTCCGTCCGGGAACGACACGGCACAGCTGATCTCCTCCTTCGCCACCTTCGCGGTCTCCTTCCTGGTCCGCCCCATCGGCGGCATGGTCTTCGGCCCGATGGGCGACAAGATCGGCCGCAAGAAGGTCCTCGCCCTTACGATGATCATGATGGCGATCGGCACGCTCGCCATCGGCCTGATCCCGTCCTACGCGACGATCGGCTTCTGGGCGCCGGTCCTGCTGATCTTCTTCCGCCTGGTGCAGGGCTTCTCGACGGGCGGTGAGTACGGCGGCGCCTCGACCTTCATCGCCGAGTACGCCCCCGACAAGCGCCGCGGCTACTTCGGCAGCTTCCTGGAGCTCGGCACGCTCGCCGGCTACACGGGCGCGGCCGGACTCGTCCTCATCCTCAACACCGCCCTCGGCTCGGACGCCATGGAGTCGTGGGGCTGGCGCGTGCCGTTCCTCGTCGCGGGCCCGCTCGGCCTCGTCGGCCTCTATCTCCGGCTGAAGCTGGACGAGACCCCGGCCTTCCAGAAGATGGAGGACGCGACCTTCCACTCGGCGACCGAGGGCGCCTCCACGGTGGAGACCACGGCCAAGGGCGACCTGGCGAAGATCTTCCGCGACTACTGGCCGACGCTGATCCTATGCATCGCGCTGGTCGGCGCGTACAACGTCACGGACTACATGCTCCTGTCGTACATGCCGACGTACCTCTCGGACGAGCTCGGGTACGACGACTCGCACGGGCTGCTCATCCTCATCGGCACGATGATCGTCCTGATGCTGATCATGAACCAGGTCGGCAAGCTGTCGGACCGCTTCGGCCGCAAGCCGCTCCTGATGACGGGCATGCTGGGCTTCCTCGTCCTCTCCGTCCCCGCCTTCCTGCTGATCAAGCAGGGCAGCCTGCCGGCGGTCTCCGGGGGCATGCTCCTGCTCGGTCTCTCCCTCGTCTGCCTCCTCGGCACGATGTCGGCGACCCTGCCCGCCCTCTTCCCCACGTCGGTCCGCTACGGCTCGCTCTCCGTCGGCTACAACCTCTCCGCCTCCCTCTTCGGCGGCACGGCCCCCCTGGTGATCACCTCGCTGATCAGCGTGACAGGCACGGACATGGTCCCGGCGTACTACTCGATGGCGGCGGCCCTGGTCGGCGTCATCGCGGTGGCCTGCATGAAGGAGACGGCCCAGAAGCCACTGTCGGGCTCGCCGCCCTCGGTGGAGACGAAGGAGGAGGCGGCGGAGATGGTCGAGGCCCAGGCGACGGCGCCGCGGTTCTGACGGGGAATCCCGCGATCAGCCGCAGGCCGCCTGCCCGGTACGATGGCAGGCGGCTGGCGGCGGTGGCGCAACGGCGACGCAGCAGACTTAGGATCTGTGGCCCTTGATCGGGCTTGAGGGTTCGAATCCCTTCCGCCGCACGTGAATGGCCTGCGAATCGACGAGACGATCCGCAGGCCATTTCTGTGCGCCGCTCAGCCCGGCAGCTTCAGCCGAGGAGCTCCCGCACCACCGGCGCCAGCGCCCGGAACGCCTCGCCCCGGTGGCTGATCGCGTTCTTCTCCTCCGCCGTCAGCTCCGCGCAGGTGCGCGTCTCGCCGTCCGGCTGGAGGATCGGGTCGTAGCCGAAGCCGCCGGAGCCCGCGGGGGCGGTGCGCAGGGTGCCGCGCAGCCGGCCCTCCACCACGCGTTCCGTGCCGTCGGGCAGGGCCAGGGCCGCCGCGCAGGCGAAGTGGGCGGCGCGGTGGGGTGCGGAGATGTCGGAGAGCTGGGCCAGGAGCAGGTTCAGGTTCGCGGTGTCGTCGCCGTGGCGGCCGGCCCAGCGGGCGGAGAAGATGCCGGGGGCGCCGCCGAGGACGTCGACGCAGAGGCCCGAGTCGTCGGCGACGGCGGGCAGGCCCGTGGCCCGGGCGAGGGCGTGGGCCTTGAGGAGGGCGTTCTCGGCGAAGGTGACGCCGGTTTCCTTGACGTCGGGGATCTCGGGGTAGGCGTCCGCGCCGACGAGCTCGTGCGTGAGGCCTGCGTCCGCGAGGATCGCCCTCAGTTCCGTGATCTTGCCGGTGTTGCGGGTGGCGAGGATGAGGCGGGTCATGCCTCTCAGTATCGCCGCCCCCCACACGTCCCCCGGGCCGGGCGCTCCCCTACGGCGTGCAGACCTTCGTCAGTTCGCCGGCCGCGTCGGTGACCCCCGAGACGTCGGGGGTGGCGTCGCCCTTGTCGACGGCTTCGCGGACGTTGTCGACGGCCTTGTCGAGGTCGTCGACGGCCTTGTTGACGTCGGCGTTGTCCGTCTTGTCGCCGATCTTGTCGAGGTTCTTGCCGATGTCGTCGAGTGCCCTGTCCGCCTCGGCCGGGTTGTCACCGGCGTTCTCGACGGCCGTCTGAAGGTCGGTGACGCTGTCGGCGATCGTGTCGGCGGTCTGGACGCAGTCGAGCGCCTTCTCGACGGCGTCGCAGCCGACGAGGCCGGCGCCGGCCGGAATGACGATCAGGGCTGTGGCGACGGCGGTGGCGATACGTCGGTGGCGCGCGGCCATGGTTCGGTCCCTCCCCGGGGTGTGGCCGGGCGCGCGGCTTTTCCCGCGCGCCCGTACTCGTAACAACGCCCGGCAGGGGGTTGTTGGTTGCCTGCGTGACCTACGTCGCTAGCGCGTCGCCTCCAGCGCCTCGCGCTGGAACGCGGCGAGGTCCTCGCAGCCGCCGACCGCGAGGTCGAGGAGCGCGTTGAGCTCCTTGCGGGCGAAGGGCTCGGCCTCGGCGGTGCCCTGGACCTCGACGAAGCGGCCGTCGCCGGTGCAGACGACGTTCATGTCGGTGTCGGCCTTCACGTCCTCCTCGTAGCAGAGGTCGAGGAGCGGTACGCCGCCGACGATGCCGACGGAGACGGCGCTGACGGTGTCGGTGAGGGGCTTGCGGCCGGCCTTGACGATCTTCTTGCCCTGGGCCCAGGCGACGGCGTCGGCCAGTGCCACGTACGCGCCGGTGATGGCGGCGGTGCGGGTGCCGCCGTCGGCCTGGAGGACGTCGCAGTCGAGGACGATGGTGTTCTCGCCGAGGGCCTTGTAGTCGATGACGGCGCGCAGCGAGCGGCCGATGAGGCGGGAGATCTCGTGGGTGCGGCCGCCGATCTTGCCGCGGACGGACTCGCGGTCGCCGCGGGTGTTGGTGGAGCGGGGAAGCATGGAGTACTCGGCGGTGACCCAGCCCTCGCCGCTGCCCTTGCGCCAGCGCGGGACGCCTTCGGTGACGGAGGCGGTGCAGAAGACCTTGGTGTCGCCGAAGGAGATGAGGACGGAGCCCTCGGCGTGCTTGCTCCAGCCGCGCTCGATGGTGATGGGGCGGAGCTGTTCGGGGGTGCGGCCGTCGATTCGAGACATGGGAGGAGCCTAGCCGCAGGGCGGCATGCGCGAGGGCCCCGTCCGGCTGTCCGGACGGGGCCCTCGCGGTGGGTTCAGGAACTCACATCATGTCTTCGATGTCCGCGGCGATCGGGTCCGCGTCGGTGCCGATGACGACCTGGATCGCGGTGCCCATCTTGACGACGCCGTGGGCGCCGGCGGCCTTCAGGGCGGCGTCGTCCACCAGGTCGGGGTCCTTGACCTCGGTGCGCAGACGCGTGATGCAGCCCTCGACCTCTTCGATGTTGTCGATGCCGCCGAGCCCGGCAACGATCTTCTCAGCCTTGCTGGCCATGTGTTTCTCCCTGTGTTTCTCGCGGCCGGGGGACCGCTTTGTCACGGTAACGCACGGTTGGACCATCTTCGCGGGCGGTGGGGTCAGTCGTGCCCAATGATGACGATCAAGGTGCCGGCCCTGGCCGGGCGGCGCTCCCGCACGTTCCGCAACTGGTCTACACCAGTTTCCAACGACCGCCAAACCTGGCTTGTTCCGGGAGGGACGCCGATGAGTTCCCCAGCCGCGACGGTGCCGCAGAAGAAGTGGTGGAACGGCCTGTTCCAAGGCCTTCAGAAGATGGGCCGCAGTCTCCAGCTGCCCATCGCGGTGCTGCCCGCCGCCGGCATCCTGAACCGCCTCGGACAGCCCGACGTGTTCGGCGACGACGGCCTCGGCTGGACCAACGTCGCCAAGGTCTTCGCGGCGGCGGGCGGTTCGCTGCTCGACTCCACGCTCGGCCTGCCGCTGCTCTTCTGCATCGGCGTCGCCATCGGCATGGCGAAGAAGGCGGACGGCTCCACGGCCCTCGCGGCGGTCGCGGGGTTCCTCGTCTACTACGGGGTGCTGCGCGCCTTCCCCGACGACTGCCCGCAGGACACCGTGTTCGGCGGCGCGGGCATGTGGAGCGGGGTGTGCGTGGCGGAGGACGGGACGGTCGCGCAGGCCGCGTACCAGAATCCGGGGGTGTTCGGCGGCATCGTGATGGGCCTGCTCGCCGCCTGGTTCTGGCAGCGCTACCACCGCGTGAAGCTGGTCGACTGGCTCGGCTTCTTCAACGGCCGCCGCCTCGTGCCGATCATCATGGCCTTCGTCGGCCTGATCTTCGCCGGCCTCTGCGTCTGGATCTGGCCGCCCATCGGCGACGCCCTGACCAGCTTCTCCAAGTGGCTCGTCGACCTCGGCTGGCTGGGCTCGGGCATCTTCGGCGTCGCCAACCGCGCGCTGCTCACGGTGGGGCTGCACCAGTTCCTCAACACGTTCGTCTGGTTCCAGTTCGGCGACTACACGAAGCCGGACGGCACGATGGTGCACGGCGACATCAACCGCTTCCTGGCGGGCGACCCGACGGCGGGCCAGTTCACCTCGGGCTTCTTCCCGATCATGATGTTCGCGCTGCCCGCGGCGGCTCTCGCGATCACGCACTGCGCGCGCCCCGAGCGGCGCAAGGTGGTCGGCGGCCTGATGCTCTCGGTCGGCCTGACCTCGTTCGTCACGGGCATCACCGAGCCGATCGAGTACTCGTTCCTCTTCATCGCGCCGGTGCTGTACGCGATCCACGCGGTGCTCACCGGCGTCTCGATGGCGGTGACGTGGGGGCTCGGGGTCAAGGACGGCTTCAGCTTCTCGGCGGGCCTGATCGACTACGTCATCAACTGGAGCCTGGCGACGAAGCCCTGGCTGATCATTCCGATCGGCCTCTGCTTCGCCGTCGTGTACTACGCGCTGTTCCGCTTCGTCATCACGAAGTTCGATCTGCATACGCCCGGACGCGAACCGGAGGAAGAGGCGGAGGCCCAGGACCGGGAGCAGACCAAGGCGTAACTCCCCGCCGGGCGCCTTTCGTCGGGCGATATCCGGATATGGCCCAGCTAACAGGAATCGCAGGTTCCTTACGCCACCTTCACCGTGCTACAACAGGTCTACACCACTAATGGTGTAGACCACGCGGCCGTATCTCGCCGCGTCCCCCGGAGACGCCGCCGTCCCCCACTTCCATGTCCCCAGGCGGCGCCTTGCCCACTGGAGGAAGTTGTGTCCACGGCCAGTTCCGCTCCCGCGGCCGAGAAGAAGAAGGGCGCCGGCGTGATGGCTGTCATGCAGCGCATCGGCCGCAGCCTCATGCTGCCGGTCGCCGTGCTGCCCGCAGGCGCCCTGCTCGTCCGCCTCGGCAACACCGACATGCTGGGCCGGGACTCCTTCCCGACCTTCATCACCAAGATCGCCTCCTTCATGGCCGCGGGCGGCAACGCGATCCTCGACAACATGGCGCTGCTCTTCGCCGTCGGCATCGCGATCGGCTTCGCCAAGAAGTCCGACGGCTCGACGGCGCTGGCCGCCGTCACCGGCTACCTGGTCTTCAAGAACGTGCTCGCCACGTTCACCGACCCGAACCTCGACAAGATCGCCAAGGTCGTCGACGGCAAGATCGTCATGACCGAGGCACCCGTGGACGCCAAGGTCCTCGGCGGTGTCGTCATGGGCATCGTGGTGGCCCTGCTCTACCAGAAGTTCTACCGGACCAAGCTGCCCGACTGGGCGGGCTTCTTCGGCGGCCGCCGCCTCGTCCCGATCCTCTCCGCCTTCGCGGGCCTGGTCCTCGGCATCGTCTTCGGCTACATCTGGCCGGTCCTCGGCACGGGCCTGCACAACTTCGGTGAGTGGCTGGTCGGTTCGGGCGCCGTCGGCGCGGGCATCTTCGGTGTCGCCAACCGTGCGCTGATCCCGGTCGGCATGCACCACCTGCTGAACTCCTTCCCGTGGTTCCAGGCGGGCTCGTACGAGGGCAAGAGCGGCGACATCAACCGCTTCCTCGCCGGTGACCCGACCGCCGGACAGTTCATGACCGGCTTCTTCCCGATCATGATGTTCGCCCTCCCGGCGGCCTGCCTCGCGATCGTCCACTGCGCCCGCCCCGAGCGCCGCAAGGTCGTCGGCGGCATGATGTTCTCGCTCGCGCTCACCGCCTTCGTGACCGGTGTGACCGAGCCGATCGAGTTCACCTTCATGTTCATCGCCCCGGTCCTGTACGCGATCCACGCGGTCCTCACCGGTGTCTCCATGGCGCTGACCTGGTCGCTCGGCATGAAGGACGGCTTCGGCTTCTCGGCCGGCGCGGTCGACTTCTTCCTGAACCTCGGCATCGCGAAGAACCCGTGGGGCCTGGCCCTGGTCGGCCTCTGCTTCGCGGCGGTCTACTACGTCGTCTTCCGCTTCGCGATCACCAAGTTCAACCTGCCGACGCCGGGCCGCGAGTCCGACGAGGAGCTCGCCGAGCTCCAGAAGGCCGAGGCGAAGTAGCCTCCGCCGCACCGGCCCGCACGACAGAGCCCCGCACCCGTCCTCGCGACGGGTGCGGGGCTCTTCCGCTGTCGTCAGATCTCGTACGTCGCGCCGGGCGCCGCAAGGGCGGTGGGACCCTCGTACACCGCGCGCGCGTCGGCGAGGTTGACCTGCGGGTCCGTCCACGGCGGGATGTGGGTGAGCAGCAACCTTCCTGCACCGGCGCGTCGCGCGGACTCGCCCGCCTCGCGGCCGTTCAGGTGGAGGTCGGGGATGTCCTCCTTGCCGTGCGTGAAGGCCGCCTCGCACAGGAACAGGTCGGTGCCCGTGGCGAGTTCGTCCAGGGACTCGCAGGGCCCGGTGTCCCCGGAGTACGTGAGGGACTTCCCGGCGTGCTCGACCCGGATGGCGTACGCCTCGACCGGATGGCACATCTTCTCGGTGCGCACCGAGAACGGGCCGATCTCGAACGAGGCCGGCTTGACCGTGTGGAAGTCGAAGACCTCGCTCATCGAGGAGGCGGAGGGCGTGTCGGCGTACGCGGTGGTCAGGCGCTGTTCGGTGCCTTCGGGGCCGAAGACCGGGATGGGGGCGCAGCGGCCGCCCTCGTGCCGGTAGTAGCGGGCCACGAAGTACGCGCACATGTCGATGCAGTGATCGGCGTGCAGATGGCTGAGGAAGACCGCGTCCAGGTCGTACAGACCGATGTGGCGTTGCAGCTCGCCGAGGGCGCCGTTGCCCATGTCGAGCAGCAACCGGAAGCCGTCGGCCTCGACGAGGTAGCTCGAGCAGGCCGACTCCGCGGACGGAAACGACCCCGAGCAGCCGACGACGGTGAGCTTCATGAAGCTGGAACCTCCGCGCTGGCAGGAGAGCTGGGGAGTGTGCGGTGGATCGAGCGTAAGGCGCAAAAGCCCTGGTCGCTCCTCCGTCGCGGGCCGTTGTGGGGGAACTCACCTGCGCTGTCACCGGTTCGGGGGGCTTGTGGGGCCGGGGTGAAGCGGCGGGCGGTGCGGGATCGCCACCGGTACCGTCGTGCGTATGGACACGTCGTGGTGGCTCGCGCTGGCAGCCGTGGTGGTGCTCGCGTTCGTCGTCACGCTGGTGGACGGCTGGGGTCGCGGACCGCGCAAGCGGAGCAGCCGCCCGGCGGGGCGGACGCGGCCGCCGCGGGGGCCCCGGCAGCGGCTGCCCGCGCCGCGCCCCGCGGAGATCTGGTGGGCTCGGGTGCCGTACGAGGACGGGCCTGGCGGCAAGGACCGGCCGTGCCTGGTGCTGTCCGTGCGCGGGCGGCGCGCCCGGGTCGCGAAGATCACCAGCAAGTACCACGAGGAGCGGGCGGGCGTGATCCCGCTGCCGCCGGGGTCGGTGGGCGATGCCCACGGGCGGCCCAGTTTCCTGGAGACCGATGAGCTGCGGGACGTGCCGCTCGCGGAGTTCCGGCGGCGGGCCGGGGTGGTGGACCCGGTGTTGTGGGACCAGGTCCGATATCTGGCGGGATAGCGCGAACGCCGGACGGGCTGGGATTCCAGCCCGTCCGGCGTTTGAGGACGAACTCGGCGAAGCCGGTGATGAACGGTTCCCGGGGCGGTCAGAGCCCTACGCCCAGAGCTGGCCCTGAAGCGTCTCGATCGCCGCCTCCGTGGTCGGGGCGGTGTAGACGCCCGTCGACAGGTACTTCCAGCCGCCGTCGGCGACGACGAAGACGATGTCGGCGGGCTCGCCCGCCGCCACCGCCTTCTTGCCGACGCCGATCGCCGCGTGCAGCGCGGCGCCGGTGGAGACGCCCGCGAAGATGCCCTCCTGCTGGAGGAGCTCCCGGGTGCGGGTCACCGCGTCGGCCGAGCCGACGGAGAAGCGGGTGGTGAGGACGGAGGCGTCGTACAGCTCGGGGACGAAGCCCTCGTCGAGGTTGCGCAGGCCGTAGACCAGGTCGTCGTAGCGCGGCTCGGCGGCGACGATCTTGATGCCGGGCTTCTGCTCCCGCAGGTACCGGCCGACGCCCATGAGGGTGCCGGTGGTGCCGAGGCCCGCCACGAAGTGCGTGACGGAGGGCAGGTCGGTGAGGATCTCCGGGCCCGTCGTCGCGTAGTGGGCGCCGGCGTTGTCGGGGTTGCCGTACTGGTAGAGCATGACCCAGTCCGGGTTCTTCGCCGCGAGCTCCTTGGCGACCCGGACCGCCGTGTTGGAGCCTCCGGCCGCCGGGGACGAGCGGATCTCGGCGCCCCACATGGTGAGCAGGTCGCGCCGCTCCTGCGAGGTGTTCTCCGGCATGACGCACACGATGCGGTAGCCCTTGAGCTTGGCCGCCATGGCGAGCGAGATGCCGGTGTTGCCGGAGGTCGGCTCCAGGATCGTGCAGCCGGGCGTCAACCGGCCGTCCTTCTCGGCCTGTTCGACCATGTGCAGCGCGGGCCGGTCCTTGATGGAGCCGGTCGGGTTGCGGTCCTCCAGCTTGGCCCAGATACGGACGTCGTCCGAGGGGCTGAGCCGCGGCAGGCGGACGAGCGGCGTGTTGCCGACCGCGGCGAGCGGGGAGTCGTAGCGAGGCATCCGGGATCGGGCCTAGACCATGCCGCCGGCGACGGCCGGCAGGATCGTGACGTTGTCGCCGTCGGAGAGCTTCGTGGAGATGCCGTCGAGGAAGCGGACGTCCTCGTCGTTCAGGTACACGTTCACGAAGCGGCGCAGCTTGCCGTCGTCGACGATGCGGTCGGCGATGCCCGCGTGGCGCGAGTCGAGGTCGCTGAAGAGCTCGGCGAGGGTGTCCCCGCTGCCCTGCACGGCCTTCTCGCCGTCGGTGTAGGTGCGGAGGATGGTCGGGATGCGGACCTCGATGGCCATGGCTGTGGGCTCCTGTCGGGGGTCGAGAAAGTGCGGGTGGCGGGCGCGCGGCGGCGCTGTGCTTGCGGGGTGGTGCGTGGCGTACGCGGGGTGCGCCCGGGTACGGGGTGCGGCGCCGCGGCCCACGGCCGGGCGGCGGATCGGTTCAGCGGGAACAGATCGCGCTGGCGAGGCGGCACAGGTCGACGTGCAGCCGCGCCACGAGCAGCAGGGGTGCGCTCGGCGTCTCTTCGCTCACGTCATGGGGAACCATGCGGTCATCGTATCGATTCCCGGTCCGGATCCCGGAATGTGATCTCACCTGCTGGACGGAATCCGTTCAGGATGCGGGCGGCGGCAGATAGACGACGCTCGGGGCGCCGGTCAGCGGATGCGTGCTGACCTCGGCCGTCACGCCGTACACGGTGGCGAGCAGCTCGGCGGTGAGGACCTCCTTGGGCGCCCCGGAGGCGACGAGGCGGCCGCCGTCGAGGACGTAGAGGCGGTCGCAGTAGTACGCGGCGAGGTTCAGGTCGTGCAGGGCCAGCAGGTTCGTCGTGCCCAAGTTCCGCACGAAGGAGAGGATTTCGAGCTGGTAGCGGATGTCGAGGTGGTTGGTGGGCTCGTCGAGGACGACGAGGGTGGGCTGCTGCACCAGGGCGCGGGCCACCAGGGCGCGCTGGCGCTCGCCGCCGGAGAGGGAGGGGAACGCGCGGTCGGCCAGCTCCTCGACGCCGACACGGGCCAGCGCCTCGGTGACGAGGGCCTCGTCGGCCGCCGTGTCCGCCTCCCAGAACCGTTTGTGCGGGGAGCGGCCCATCGCGACCACCTGCCGGACGGTCAGCTCGAAGGCCGCCTGCCCGTCCTGCGGCACGGTGGCCAGGCGCCGGGCGCGGGCCTTCGGGGTCATCGTGTGCAGGTCGTCGCCGTCGAGGAGGGCGTGGCCCGCGGTGGGGCGCAGCGTGCCGTACACGCAGCGGAGCAGCGTCGTCTTGCCGCTGCCGTTGGGGCCGACGACGCCGACGGTCTCGCCGGGGGCGGCGGTGAGGTCGACGGCGTCGACGAGGAGCCTGCCGTCGGTCTCGTACGACAGGGCCCGGGTGCGCAGCTCGCCGGTCATGCCGGGACTCCTTCGGTACGCCGCCGCAGCAGCCACAGGAAGAACGGGCCGCCGGTGAGAGCGGTGAGCACGCCGACGGGGATGTCCTGCGGCGCGGCGACGGTGCGGGCGGCGAGGTCGGCGGCGACCAGGAACACCGCGCCCATCAGCGCGACCACGGGGAGCAGCGCGCGGTGGGCGGCGCCGACCAGCATGCGGGCGGCGTGCGGCACCATGAGGCCGACGAAGCCGATGGCCCCGCTGTACGCGACGAGGACGCCGGTCAGGAGCGAGGCGAGGACGAAGACGCCGGCGCGGAAGCGGGCGGCGTGCAGGCCGAGGACGGTGGCGCCCTCCTCCCCGGCGAGGAGCAGGTCGAGGGGCCGGGCCATGGAGACCAGGAGGGCCGTGCCGACGGCGAGGGTGGCGCAGGGCAGGGCGAGCATGTCCCAGCGGGCGCTGCCGAGGCCGCCCAGCGTCCAGTAGAGGACTTCCTTGAGGTGGTCCGCGCTGTCGGCGGTGACGAGGATGAGGCTGGTCAGCGCGGTGAGGATGTAGGAGACGGCGACGCCCGCGAGGATCAGGCGCCCGGTGGCGAAGCTGCCGCCGCCGCGGGCCAGGGCGTAGACGAGGACGAGGGAGAGCAGCGCGCCCGCGAAGGAGGCGGCCGGGATCGTGACGGTGGTCGACAGGCTCGCGCCGAGGCCGAAGACGCCGCCGAGCACGATCGCGCAGACCGCGCCGACGGAGGCGCCGGAGGAGACGCCGAGCAGGAAGGGGTCGGCGAGGGGGTTGCGGACGAGGGCTTGCAGGACGGTGCCGATGACGGCGAGCCCGGCTCCCACGGTCGCCCCCAGGATGACCCTGGGGAGTCTCACGTCCAGCACGATCGTTCGGAACGGTGAGGGTTCCGCTCTGCCCATCAGGATGTCCACGACCTGGGCCGGTGGGATGTGGACGGAGCCCAGGGCGAGCCCGGCGATGATCGCTACCGCGAGGGCTGCGGTGAGGACCGCGCAGACCGCCGAGCGCCGCCCCCGTGAGTTCCGTCGATCGCCCTTCGGGCTCGTCCTCAAACGCCGGACGGGCTGGGACACCCGCCCGTCGGGCTGAATCTGCTGCTGCGCGCTCACAGCTGGGCCGCCAGCTTCCTCACCGCCTCGGGTGCTCGTACTCCGGTGACCATGTCGGAGAGCCGCAGGACCGCGAAGCGCTTGTTCTTGACGGCCGGGACGTCCTTGAGGACCGGGTCGTCCAGGAGGCGCTTCTTCTTCTGGGCGACGGTGGTGGCGCCGTAGTCGAGGATCAGGATGGCCTCGGGCCTGCGCTCGACGACCGACTCCCAGGAGGCGTCGCTGAAGGACTTGTCGACGTGGGCGAAGATGTTGCGGCCGCCGGCCCGCTCGATGATGTCGTTGCCGATGCCGCGGCCGCCCGCGGTGAACGCGGTCTTGTCGCCGCTGTCGTAGACGAAGACGGAGAGCGGCTTCCCGTCCTTGGCCTCGGTCCTGGTCTTGTTCTTCTCGGCGGTGGCGGCCAGTTCGCGCTGGGCGCTCTTCACCCACCGGTCGGCGCGGGCCCGCACGCCGAAGGTGGCGCCGACCTCGCGGACCTCGCGGTAGACGTCGTCCATGGAGACGGGCTTCTTGGCGCAGCCCTCTACGTTGAGGCGGCTCTTGATGCCGGACTTGGCCAGTGCCGAGCGGCTGCGGCCGTCGCCCGCGAGGAAGGCGCTGGCGTAACCGCCGTAGACGAAGTCGGGGTTGGCGGAGAGCAGCTTCTCGTAGGAGGGGTACTCCTTGGCGAGCACCGGGAGAGAGTTGTACGCCTTCTCATACTTCGGGAGGACCTTGTCGTCGAGGTAGGCGGTGCCGGCGATGTGGTCCTTCAGGCCGAGTTCCAGCATCACTTCGGTGGTGTGCTGGTTCATGGTGACGGCGCGCTTCGGCGGTGCGTCGTACGTGGTCTTCACGCCGCAGTTGGTGACGGTGTACGGGAATCCGGCGGCCTTGGCGGCGGGCTTGCCCGAGTCGTCGCCATCGGATGCGGCGGAGCATGCGGCGAGCGGGGCCAGCAGGGCCGCGGCGGTGAGCACGCGAAGGGCGCGGGACATGGCTGAACTGCCTCCTCCAGGGGATTTCCGCGTCCCCTGCGTCGTGTGGAGGAGGGCGGCAGGTCAGTTCCTGACTCCCCCGCCCCGGTGCGGGGTGGGGTCACAGTGGCGGGACCGTGCCGGGTTCGCACCGGCTTCCTGGGTCCTGCCGCCCTCGTGAGTAAAGCTCAGTATGCCTGTACGACCTTTACCTCTTCCTCGGTGACCTCGCCGTCCACGATCCGGTACGAGCGGAACTGGAAGGGGCCCGCGTCGTCGGTGTCCGCCGTGGAGACCAGGACGTAGTGGGCGCCGGGCTCGTTGGCGTACGTGATGTCGGTGCGCGAGGGGTAGGCCTCGGTCGCCGTGTGCGAGTGGTAGATGATCACCGGCTCCTCGTCGCGGTCGTCCAGCTCGCGGTAGAGCTTGAGCAGGTCGCCCGAGTCGAACTCGTAGAACGTGGGCGAGCGCGCGGCGTTGAGCATCGGGATGAACCGCTCGGGGCGGCCGGTGCCCGCCGGGCCCGCGACCATGCCGCACGCCTCGTCGGGGTGGTCCTGGCGCGCGTGCGCGACGATCTGGTCGTGGAGGGCCTGGGTGATGGTCAGCATGGCGCCAGGATAAGCAGAGGGGCCCACGCGTACCGAAGTGTGGTACGCGTGGGCCCGAATGCTGGACAGCGGCCTTGGGGAGCCGGTCAGTCCCGGCGGTCAGTCCTTGGAGAGGCGGTCGCCGGCCGGCTCCTCGGAGAGGCCGATCTTCCGCTTGTTGAAGGCCGCGGCCTGCGGGTTGCGGCTCTTGAGGACCAGGTAGGAGACGCCGAGGATGGCGGCCCAGACCGGAGCGGCGTACAGCGAGATCCGCGCGTCCTTGTCGACGCCCATCATCACGATGACCATGCCGATGAAGAGCAGGGCGAACCAGCTGGTGTACGGGGCGCCGGGGGCCCGGAAGGTGGACTGCGGCAGCTCGCCGCGGTCGGCCTTGCGGCGGTAGCGGATCTGGCAGGCCAGGATCATGATCCAGGCCCACATGCCGGAGATGGTGGCGAAGGAGACGACGTAGTTGAACGCCTCGCCCGGCCACTGGTAGTTGATCCAGACGCCGACCAGCATGAAGGCGGCGGAGGCCGTGGTGCCGACCAGCGGCAGGCCGTTCTTCGTGAGCTTGGTGAAGAACTTCGGGCCCTGGCCGTTGAGCGCGAGGTCGCGCAGCATGCGGCCGGTGGAGTACATGCCGGAGTTGCAGGAGGAGAGCGCGGCGGTGAGCACCACGAAGTTCACGATCGCGGCGCCGACGCCGAGGCCCATCTTCTCGAAGGCGGCGACGAACGGCGAGACGCCGGGCTGGAAGTGCGTCCACGGCACGACCGACAGGATCATGATGAGCGCGCCGACGTAGAAGACGGCGATGCGCCACGGCACGGTGTTGATGGCCTTGGGCAGGACGGTCTTCGGGTCCTTGGACTCGCCCGCGGTGACGCCGACGAGCTCGACGGCGAGGAAGGCGAACATCACGATCTGGAGCGTCATCAGCGTGGAGCCGATGCCGTTGGGGAAGAAGCCGCCCTGGTTCCACAGGTGGGCCACGGTCGCGGTGTCACCGGCGTCGGAGAAGCCGATGGTGAGGATGCCGATGCAGATCAGGATCATGCCGATGATGGCGGTGACCTTGACCATCGAGAACCAGAACTCCAGCTCGCCGAAGAGCTTCACGGAGATGAGGTTCGCGCCGTACAGGATGACCGTGAAGATGAGCGCGTACGCCCATTGCGGAACGGATCCATGGGTCCAGTACTGCATGTACTGGGCGGCCGCCGTCACTTCCGTGATGCCGGTGACGACCCAGAAGAGCCAGTACGTCCAGCCGGTCACGAATCCGAAGAACGGGCCCATGAACTCACGGGCGTACTCCGAGAAGGAGCCCGACACGGGGCGGTACATGAGGAGCTCGCCGAGCGCCCGCATGATGAAGAAGATGACGAGGCCCGCGATGGCGTACGCCAGGATGAGGCTGGGGCCGGCCTTGTGAATGGCCTTGCCCGCGCCGAGGAACAGGCCGGTGCCGATGGCACCGCCGATCGCGATCATCTGGATCTGCCGGGCTCCGAGCCCGCGCTGGTAGCCCTCGCCGGACGAGCCGTCCTGCGCGACACCGTTGCCGCCGTGCTCGTCGTGGTGCTCTTCGACCTGCACTGAGGTCATGGTGACGCCTTTCTCCATGCTGATCCGCGCCCGCACATCTGCGTTGTGGCTGCGGATCAGGTCCTGATCCCCCCGGATACGAATGGAGTGCTACCGGCGGTCTGCCGGCTGAAGCGCCCCCGGCGACATGGGTGGCGTCACCGAGTGGTCGTGAAGATTTATCACGGTGGCAACAGTGAGGGAATGCGACAGAATCAGCCAACTGTGGCGCAGGCCACAAGAAGAAGCGGACAAAACGCCCTCTGCGCCACAAAGGTGGGCAATGAAGTGACGCGATCGTTATCCGGATTTGAGCATCCGCTGAGCGAACGACCGCGCGGTGAACACAACCTGTCCACTACAACAAAATTCGCTGCCCTCTGCAACGACTACCGCCGGATTCAGTCCAGCAACGTCCCGACCAGCGTTTCCTGCAATCCGCCGAGCCAGAGATAGGCCATCACCATCGGCTTGCGGGGGTCCGAGTCCGGCAGCCGGTAGAGCAGGTCCGCGTCGTCCTCGTCGCTGACCTCCAGGCGCGTGCCGATCGCGAGGCGGAGGTCGTTGAGGGCGCCCAGCCAGTGCCGGGACTCCTCGACCGACAGTTTCAGGACAGCTCCGCCCTCGCCGGAGGCCGTCGTGGAGTCGAGCGAACGGATCACGACCAGGGCGTCGTCGCGCTTCTTGGCCCGCAGGTCGTTCTCCGTGAAACGGCGGAATTCCGCCGAGTACGCCCGCAGTTCGTCCGCGTCGCCCGCGCTGTCCTCACTGCCGGGGCCGCCGTACGCGTCGGGCAGCAGACGCCGCATCACCGGGTCGGCGGGCGGCTCGCTCGGCCCCTCGGCGAAGAGCTCCGCGAGCGGGTCGTCGGAGACCTCGCCGCCCGGCCCCGGACCGATCAGCTCCAGGAGCTGCACGGCGAGGGAGCGGATGATCGAGATCTCGACCTCGTCGAGCGCGACGGCGGCGCCGCCCCCTGGAATCGCTTCGAATTGTCCTGGCATCAGATGCGTCGCCACTTCCGGACCGCCGCTCGCGGTCCTGTCCGCTACTTCCGGTCCTGCTGAAGAGTGGCCCACAGCCCGTACCCGTGCATGGCCTGGACGTCGCGCTCCATCTCCTCGCGGGTGCCGGTGGAGACGACCGCGCGGCCCTTCTGGTGCACGTCCATCATCAGCTTCGTGGCCTTCTCCTTCGAGTACCCGAAGTACGTCTGGAACACGTACGTCACGTAGCTCATCAGGTTGACCGGGTCGTTGTGGACGAGCGTGATCCAGGGGACGTCCGGTTCGGGGACGACGAGCGCCTCTTCGTCCGATTCCGGACGGGTGATCTCTGCGGGAGCCGTACTCACATGGCCCATGCTGCCACCCCGGGAGGGCGCTCGCACAAATGGCCTCCAGTCCGGGCGTCGAAATCGTCAGAGTGACGAGATTGGGGGTAGCATCCGTCATATGAACACAGCGGACCTTGGGCTGCCGGTGGATGTTCCGTCGACGGCGCTCTTCACGGACCAGTACGAGCTGACGATGTTGCAGGCCGCGCTGCGGGCCGGTACCGGCGACCGGCGTTCGGTCTTCGAGGTCTTCACCCGCAGACTGCCCGAGGGACGGCGCTACGGCGTGGTGGCCGGCACCGGCCGCGTCCTGGACGCCGTCGAGAACTTCCGCTTCGACGCCGGCGTCCTCGGCTTCCTCCGCGAGCGGAACATCGTCGACGAGGCGACCCTCGAATGGCTCTCCGAGTACCGCTTCAGCGGCGACATCTGGGGCTACCCCGAGGGCGAGGTCTACTTCCCCGGCTCGCCGATCCTGCGGGTCGAGGGCTCCTTCGCGGAGTGCGTGCTCCTGGAGACGGTGATCCTCTCCATCCTCAACCACGACTCGGCCATCGCGGCCGCCGCCTCCCGCATGTCCTCGGCCGCGGGCGAGCGCCCGCTGATCGAGATGGGCGCCCGCCGCACCCACGAGCTGGCCGCCGTGGCCGCCGCCCGCGCCGCGTACGTCGGCGGCTTCGCGACCACCTCGGACCTGGCCGCAGGATTCCGCTACGGCATCCCGACCGTCGGCACCAGCGCCCACGCCTTCACCCTGCTGCACGACAACGAACGCGACGCCTTCCGCGCCCAGGTCGACTCCCTCGGCCGCGGCACGACCCTGCTCGTGGACACCTACGACGTGACCGAGGCCGTCAGAATGGCCGTCGAGGTCGCCGGGCCCGAGCTCGGCGCCGTCCGCATCGACTCCGGCGACCTGCTGCTCGTCGCGCACCGGGTGCGCCAGCAGCTGGACGAGCTCGGCGCGACGGACACGAAGATCGTCGTGACCTCCGACCTCGACGAGTACGCCATCGCCTCCCTCGCCGCGGCGCCCGTCGACGCGTACGGCGTGGGCACCCAGCTCGTCACCGGCTCCGGGCACCCCACCGCCTCGATGGTCTACAAACTGGTGGCCCGCGCGCACTCGGCGGACCCGAAGGCCCCCCTGGAGCCCGTGGCGAAGAAGTCGCTCGGCGCCAAGTCCTCCGTCGGCGGCCGCAAGTGGGCCGCGCGCCGGACCGACGAGCACGGCGTCGCCGAGGCCGAGGTCGTCGGCACCGGTGCGGTGCCGCCCGAGCTCGTCGACCGGCAGCTCCTGGTCGAGCTGGTCAAGGGCGGCCAGGTCGTGGCCCGCGAGCCGCTGGACGCGGTCCGCGACCGGCACGCCACCGCGCGCGCCGGGCTCCCCCTGTCGGCGACGCAGCTGTCCCGGGGCGAAGCGGTCATCCCGACCGAGTACGTGTGACCCGCGCGGCCGGGCCCGGGTGACCGGCACGGCCGGGCACGTGCGGTCCCGGCCCGGGTGCTTCGACCGCCCTCTCCCGCAACGCACCCGAAGTCTCTACGCTCGTAGTCTCCCAGCAGAAGGACACCCGCCATGCGCCGCGCACTGATCGTCGTAGACGTGCAGAACGACTTCTGCGAAGGCGGCAGCCTCGCGGTCGCCGGCGGGGCGGACGTGGCCGCCGGCATCACCGAGCTGATCGGCCAGGCCCCCGCGGGCTACCGCCACGTGGTGGCCACCCGTGACCACCACATCGATCCCGGCGCCCACTTCTCCGACCGTCCGGACTACGTCGACTCCTGGCCGCCGCACTGCGTGGCCGGCACGGAGGGCATCGGCTTCCACCCGAACTTCGCGCCCGCGGTCGCCTCCGGCGGCATCGACGCCGTCTTCGACAAGGGCGCCCACTCCGCGGCGTACAGCGGCTTCGAGGGCGTCGACGAGAACGGGCTGCCGCTGGCCGACTGGCTGCGGGAGCGGGGCATCACCGAGGTCGACGTGGTGGGCATCGCCACGGACCACTGCGTGCGGGCCACGGCGCTCGACGCGGTGCGCGCGGGCTTCCGCACGCACGTCCTGCTCGACCTCACGGCCGGGGTCGCCGAGGCCACGACGGAGCGGGCCCTCCAGGAGCTGCGGGACGCGGGCGTGGAGCTCACCGGCAAGCCGGTGCTTTGACCCCTGCCACGACAGCCCCTGCCACGGTGCGAAATGGGGTCATAGCGGAATTGGCCCACTGGCGCAGGCGAAAGGGCGAATTTCCCCCCTTCCCGTGCACTGTTCACCTTTCGGGCGTTTGAACGGGCGTGTCGTCGACGCATCCCGAACACGAGCCCCAAGAGGTGGGAATCATGCTGCGCCCTTCCGTGACCGGCCGTATCCGTTTCCGTGCCCGGCTGACGCTCGGTGCCGTGCTCACGGCCGTGGCGTGCACCTCGGCCGCGGCGGCTCCCGGGCCGCCCGTGTCTCCGGCGGGGTCCGGGGACGGACCCGGCGGCGACTTCCCGATGCGCATCGTCGCCTACGTGGCGAGCAGCGGTTCCGGGTCCGCCCCCTCGTACGACGTACGGCTCGAACGGCGCGTCACCAGCACACAGGTGGGCAACGGGCCGACCGGCGTGGGCGCGGCCCCGGACGGCTCCACCGTGTACGTGGCGAACGGCCTGTCCAGCACGGTCTCCTTCATCGAGACCACGCAGCACAAGGTGGTGGCGACCGTTCCGGTCGGTCCGTATCCGTTCTCGGCCGTACCGAGCCGTGACGGGAGGCGGGTCCTCACCGCGAACTGGGGCGGCGACACCGTGTCGGTCATCGACACCGCGACCCGCAGAGTCGTCGCGACCGTCCCCGTGGGGGAGCTCCCGCACAGCGTCACCACCCTGCCCGGCGGGGTCTCCTACGTCAGCAACAGCGGCTCCAACGACGTCACCGTGCTGTCCAGGGAGGATCGCGCGGTGGCCCGCATTCCGGTGGGTGACTTCCCCAGCGGCATCACCAGCACCGGCAAGGGGGACCGGGTCTACGTCGCCAACACGGGCGCGGGCTCCATCTCGGTCATCGACACCGCCACCCGCAAGGTGACCGCCACCTGGGCGGTCGGCAAGGGCCCGCTGGGCCTGGGGCTGAGCCCCGACGGGCTGCGCCTGTACGCCGCCGACTCCGCGGCCGACAGGCTCCTGGTCGTCGACACCTCGACCGGCCGGGTCCTGCATCAGGTGCCCGTCGGCAGGACGCCGCAGGGTCTCGCGGTCAGCCCGGGCGGCAACCGGGTCTGGGTCACCAACGAGGGCTCGGACTCCGTCTCGGTGGTCAGTCCGGCGACGTGGAAGGTGCGGGCGACCCTGCCGACCGGGGACCAGCCCGAGGGCATCGCCATCACTCCCAGGTGAGCGGGCGCCGCCTGCCGGCCCGGGGCGGGTCCTACGCGGCGGCGTGCCGCCCGAACAGGGCCCGTATCGGGTGCCACAGCTCGTTCACCGCGTCGGGCGCCGTGCGCCATATGAGGCCGTCCGGATGGTGCAGGACCGCCGTGACCTCGTCCGGGGTGGGCGGCTCGGCGTTGCCCCGGAGGTAGACCGCGCGCAGGCCGAGGTTCCGCAGCCGGGTCAGGGCCCTGGCGCGGTTCACGGCGTGCACGATCATGCGCACCGTGCCGCCGCCCGGCGCCGGGCTCGGCAGCGTCAGCGCCACCACCACGCTGCCGTTCGGCAGCTTGCAGAAACCTCCTGCGGACATGCTTGTCACACCCCCGTGAAACATCGCGTCAATAAGAGAACCACAGCACGCACCTAAACACGATCGGCCGCCGCCCGCTAGGGGGCGACGGCCGATCATGGCTTGACCTGCGAAGACGCTATTTACTTCGTCGAGGGGCCCACCTGGACCGTGATCGTCGAGCCGTCCTTGGGCTGCTTGACGATCTTGATCTGGGTGTTGGTGTCAGTGACCTTGACACTGCCGGTGGGGTTCGACGCGTACCAGTAGGTGCCCTTGCGGTCGTCGAAGACCGGGACGCCCTTCTGGGACTTGATCTTCAGCGCGACGTCCGCGTTGTGGAGCGTGAACTTGTCGGTCGCGTACTTGCTGAAGGGCGCGTCGAACGGCTGGATCTTGTTGCGCAGGAGCGAGCCGTCCTTCCACTTCAGCGGCTTGGCGTGGGCGTCGACCGGAAGGATCAGGCCCTGGCCGGGGTGCTGGCTGGTGTTGTTGTCCTTCTGCGAGGTGTCCCACTGCCAGACCATCAGGCCGGTCTGGTACGGGTAGTGCTCGACCCAGTCGGGACGGGACTGCGAGAAGCCGAAGTTGTACGGGCCGACCTTCAGGGTCTTGTCGTACGACACGTACTGGCGGTTCTCGGCGAGGTAGTACTGGTCGTACTTCTTCGTGAAGGACTCACCGATGCGGGAGAAGCCCTTCGCCGTCCAGCCGTTGTCGTCGCCCTCGGCGCCGTCCTCGAACAGCTTGGCGCCGTCCGCGGTGATGGTGAGCGCGTCGGCCGTGAAGCCCTTGCCGCCCGCGCCGCCGTCCGTGGCGTAGCGGAAGCGGACGTCGATCTTCTTGCCGGCGTAGGCGTCGAGCGGGAAGACCAGCTTCTTGTACGCGCCGGAGACGCCGGTCAGCGCGGGCTTGTCGCCGGCGTCACGGGTGATCGGCTTGCCGTCGGCGGTGCCGTCCACCGGCGTGTAGTTGGCGCCGCCGTCCGTGGAGACCTCGGTGTAGAGGTAGTCGTAGTTGGCCTCGATGTCCCACCAGCCGCTCAGCGACAGCTCGGCCTTGGACTTGCCGGTCAGGTCGACGGAGCGCGTGAGGGTGTTCTTGAGGTCGTCGCCCTGGTCGCTCCACCACTGCTTGGCGCCCTCGGCGGGCTTCACGACGGTGGTCTTGACGGCCTTCTTCGGCAGGTCGACGACGAGCGCCTGGCGGTGGCGGGTGTTGTACTCCGCGACGCCCAGCTTGTGCTCGGACGTCGTGGCCGCCTTGGCCTTGGCGTAGTCGAGCCAGCCCAGCTGGAACTTGTCCCAGGCGGTCATGTCGCCCGGCAGGTCGCCGATGGCGTCCTTGCCGGTGCCGAGCCAGGAGCCGGCCGACATCAGCGACCAGAAGCCGACCGAGTTCTCGCCCTTGCCCGTGGTGTCGTACAGGTCGGGCAGACCGAGGTCGTGGCCGTACTCGTGGGCGAAGACGCCGAGGCCGCCGTTCTCCGGCTGCATCGTGTAGTCGCCGACCCAGATGCCCGAGTCGCCGATCTGGGTGCCGCCGGCCTTGTTGTTGCCGGGGCCCGTGCGGCCCGCGTCGTTGCCGTACGCGTACCAGCGGTGCGCCCACAGGGCGTTCTCGCCCTCGGCGCCGCCGCCGGCCGACTCGTCCTCGCCCGCGTGGACGATCTGGAAGTGGTCGATGTAGCCGTCGGGCTCGTTGAAGTCGCCGTCGTTGTCGAAGTCGTAGCGGTCCCAGAGGTCGTACTTGGCCAGGTCCGCCTTGATCTGCGCGTCCGTGCGGCCCGCGGCCTTCTGGGCCTTCGTCCAGGCGGTCACGCCGTCCTTGACCGCGTCCCAGACGTTGGCGCAGTTGGTGTCGCCGCAGTAGTTCGAGCCGTAACGGGCCTCGTTGTAGTCGACCTTGACCCAGTCGGAGACCTCGCCGTCGACCGAGTAGCGGCCGGAGGAGGTCTTCTCGTAGTAGGTCTTCAGCGAGTGCTTGGTCTTGCCCTTGCTGTCCTTGCCCTCACCGAAGTAGAGGTCCTGGAAGTGCTTGCGGTTGTAGTCCTTCTGCCAGGCCGTGCTGTTGTCCTTCGCACGGTCCGGCTTGGCTATCTTGTTGTGCAGCGGGCCGGGCTTGCCGCCGTACTTCTTGACGGGCTGCTGAGGGCCCTCGGGGCCGTCCGGGTCGTACATGGTCGTGTCGTCGACCTTGTCCCCGAACTCCACCAGGATCGTGAAGATCTTGTCGGTCTTCTCCCGGCCCAGCTCGACGTACTTCTTGTCGTCGAGCTTGACGACCTTGGAGGCGCCGCGCTTCTGCACCTTGGCGTCGCCCTCGACGACCTGCTGCAAAGCGGCCTTGCGCTGCTGCGCCTGCTGCTTGCTGAACGGTCCGTCCAGGTCGTGGTCGACGTGCGCCTTGGGGTGCGCCGGGTCCTGCCGGTCGATGGCCGGCGCCCCGCCCGGGGCGCCGTCCTCGGCCGAGGCCGTCGCGGCCGTCGCCGCCGAGAACGTCGCGGCGGCCGCGGCCATCGCCACGGCCACCGCGGTGGCTCTGAACGTCCGTGTCCTGACTGTCACTTGATGTTGTCCTCCCCCGCGCCCGCGCGAAAATGGCGGACCGAAATTCCCGGTCGGAGGGGGTCCGCGCGCGATGTACGCGTCACAAGTGACGACATTCGACCGGAAGTGCGGGAGAAAAGACAGACCTTGACTTGGACAGGCCAAGTGCACTATGCAGACGCCGGGCTCCGGAATGCGGACGCGGGGCACTGTTCCACGGGAAAGGTCAACGGGCGCGCCGCACCGTCCACTTGATGGACGCCATGAACCCGTGCGCCCCCTGTGCTGCGGCACCGTGGGTTAGGTCACGCTTACTGCCCGTTCCCGTCGGGCATGGAGCGTCATAGAGTCAATCGACGGTGCGCCACCGCGCGAGGCGGCACATCCCAAGTCGCCACCGTCGGGCCCCCTTTGATTCGTAAACAGTCGTTCACACATCCGCATCCGCCCCCGCGGCCAAAAGCCGTGGGGGGATCACTGCCGAGGACGGATCACGTCATGCCTCGTCCCATGCCACGTCCGACCACCGCACAGATCACCTACGGTTCGGTGACCGTCGTCTTCTCGACCCTCGCGATGCTGCTGCTCTCCCGGACCGCCTCGGGAGTCGGCATCGCGGTGATAGCCCTGGCCGCGCTCGGCCTCGGCTTACTGGTCGCCATGACGGTTCCGCTGCCGAGGCGCCCCGAGAAACCCGCGGCGCCCCTCGCACGCACCTTGCCGGCGACCGAGCCCGCCGCCGCTCCCGCTCCCGCCTCCGCCGACGCGCGCGTGCCGGCGCGGCAGGCCGCGGTGCCTAGGCGCTGACCACCACCGTCTTGGCGGCCTTGTCGTGCAGGCCCTGCTTGTAGGGCCGGTCGAAGAAGCTCCAGCCGCCGCAGATCACCGTCCACACACAGGCGCAGCAGAACGCGAACGGCAGCCAGAGGACGGCCGCGCGGGCCAGCGCGGTCTGCACGGTCGGCGTGGCGCCGTCGTTGAGGTTGGCGACCCGCATCCCCAGCCATTTCTTGCCGAGCGTCTGCCCGGTTCTGGAGATCATGAAGGTGTCGTAGGCGATGTAGAGCACGGCGGCCAGCAGGGACTGGCCGAACGACTTGCCCGTGTTCACCTCGTCCGGGTCGATGTCGTACTCCGCCGTGCCGAACAGCCACGTCAGCAGGCCGACGACGATGCCCACCAGAATCATGTCGATGATGCGGGCGAGCACCCGCTTGCCGCTGTCGGCGAGCGGAGGCATTCCGGCGAGGGGGTCCTGACCGCCGTAGCCACCGGGTCCGCCGCCGTAGGGGTCGCCGTCGTACGGCGGGGGCGGGGGCGCCGAACCGGGGGGCGGGGTGTCGTACGGGGACCCGCCGCCGCTGCCACTGCCCGGCGGGGGCTGGTGCGGCGGCCGCTTCTTGAACGGGTCGTCGTCCGGTGACGGGTATTGCGGCGGTTCGGTGCTCATGGCCCGAGTCGACCGCGGGGGCCCCGGCCTCGCATCCGGCGAGCGGCCGACCGGGTTACGCGACGGTCGCCCCTCTCACGCCCCGCTGATCACTCCCCGCTCGCTCACCCCGCGACGAAGGTGTTCGCCGCCTTGTCGTGCCAGCACTGGCGCCACGGCCGATCGAAGAGGCACCAGAGCACGCCGACGACACCGATCACGAGCACGCCCGGCACGCTGTACACCAGCCAGCGCTTGAGCGCCGCCCCGAACGTCGGCGTCTCGTGCTCCTCGATGTCCCGCACCTCGACGCCGCACACCTTCTTGCCCAGGGTGCGGCCCCACTTGGCGGTGGGCAGCGCCTCGTACACGACGCCGAAGAGCAGCAGGACGGCGAGGATGATGCCGAGGTAGCCCGCCGTGGTGCCGTCGAGCAGCCAGACCGTGGTCTTCTCGCCGGAGAGCTTCGCCGCGTCGATCTTGCTGTCGATGTGGTCGGCGGCCTTCGTGCCGAGGGGCAGCGCGGCGGCGCCGGTGACGACGGCGAGGACGACGGTGTCGAGGAGCCGTGCGGCGAGCCGCCTCCCCAGCCCCGCGGGGCGGGCCGCGGCCTGCGCCTGCGCGGCGGCGAGGAACGGGTCGGCGGCGACGGGCTTCCACGGCACGACGGGCTCTCCCTCGCCCTGCCGGGCGGGGGCGCCCACTTCGGCCGGGGCCTGCGCGAGCTGATGCACCTGCTGAGCCCAGGACTGCGCACCGCCTCCGGGGCCGGAGGTGACGGGGGCGGGGGCACCACCTTGCTGCGGAACGGAGGGTTGCGCCTGCGGGGCAGCCTGCGAGGGTGCGGCCGCCTGCGGGCCCTGCGGGGACGCTCCGCCCTGCTGGGGTACGGAGGACTGCGCCTGCCCGGCCTGCGGGGCTGCGGCCGCCTGCGGGGGCGTGGCCGCCTGCGAGGGCTGCGGGGCAGCTCCACTCTGTTGCGGCACGGAGGGCTGCGCCTGCGGGGCGCCCTGCGAGGGTGCGGCCGCCTGCGAGGGCGTGGCCGCCTGCGGGCCCTGCGGGGATGCTCCACCCTGCTGCGGCACGGAGCGCTGCGCCGACTTGGGCCGGATCGCGCGGATCGACATGGTGCCGTCCGTGCCGGCCGACGGGACGGGCCGACGGAACGTCACTGTGCCCTCGCCGGCGGTCGGCTTGGCGGCGCCCGGCTTCACGGCGCGGATGGTGACCGTGCCGGGGTTGCTCTCGTCGTGCGCCGGCTCGGGGCTCTCGGCGGCCTCCGCGCGGGGCGCCGCGTCGTTGGGCACCCGCGGGTCGTTCCGGTCCTGCCCTCCGCCCCAGGCGACCCGGCGCTCCTGCTCGGCACCGAGCCCGGCCTGCCGCCCGGCATCGGCCGGCCACACAGCCGCGGGCTCAGCCCGCCCACCGCGCTGCCCCGCCCCGGCAGCGCCTTGCCCGTGCCCGGGCTGCCCCTGTCCGTCCTGGCCCTGCTGCCCGGCCGGGGGGAATTGACCCTGCGCGGGCGAACCCGTCCCGGGTGCCCCCGCTCCAAGTGCCCCCTCCCCGATCGCGCCCGTCGCGATCGGGCCCGTGTCAGGTGGGCCCGTCTGGAACTGGCCCGTCCCCGGGTGGTGTTCGTCGAAGAAGACCGGCCCCGTCTCCTCCGGTGAGGTGGAGGCGGAGGCGGGGGCAGGGGCGGGCGTCGCGCCGGGTGGGGGCGGGAGGGGTTCGCCGTCGGACGGGGCGGGACGGCTCGTGCCGGGAACCCAGGCGGCACCGTTCCAGTACCGGACATATCCGGGAATGGACGGGTCGGGGTAGTAGCCCTCGCGGGGCTGTTCGTCGCCTGGGGCCGGAGTTGGGGCGCTCATGTCCGTCGTCCCGTATCTGCTCGGGGGTCTTCTGGGTGCTCCACATCTATCAGACCTCCGTGTGCCACCGGGCAGCTCCCGCCCCACCGAACCACTTTCCGGGCACGCTCCCCACACTTCCCCCGCGTCCCCCGCACCCCGCCCCGAAGTCGTACGAAGAAATTTTCCGCGGCCAATTTCCCGAAGCCGCGTAATGCTCCGGCGATCCCGCCCTCTCCACTCGTACGGGTCCGTTCCCAGGGCCTCCGCAGAGCAGAAGGGCATCGACATGCACTCCGTGGTGGAACGCGAGCTGGAGCTCAAACTGGTCCTCTCGCCGGAGCGGGCCATCCCCGTCCCGGCCCGCCTCACCTACCGCACCGACGACCCCTACGCCGTCCACATCGCCTTCCACACCGGCTCCGAGCACCCGGTGCACTGGACGTTCGCCCGCGAGCTCCTGGTGGAGGGGGTGTTCAGGGCGTGCGGCCACGGCGACGTACGGGTGTGGCCGACGAAGGTGGAGGGCCGCAACGTCGTCCTGATGGCCCTCACTTCACCGGACGGCGACGCGCTCCTGGAGGCGCCGGCCGCCGCCGTGTCCGCCTGGCTGGAGCGGACGCTGCGGGTGGTCCCGCCGGGCTCGGAGGGTGAGCAGCTCGGCATCGACGACGGCCTCGCCGAGCTGCTCGCGCCCGCCTCCGGCCGAGGCCGCGTGGACGAGCTGTGGCTGCGCGACCCGTGGCCGTCGGACGAGTCGAAGGACGGTGAGTGAGCCCCGCCGCCACGGGGGCGACCACGGAGCGGACACAGTCACAGAGCCAAGCACAGGCACAAGCACAGGCACACGGTCAGAACAGCTTGCCCGGGTTGAGGAGTGCGTGCGGGTCGAAGGCCGCCTTGATGGCCCGCTGCATCTCCACCCCCACCGGGCCGATCTCGCGCGCCAGCCACTCCTTCTTCAGGATGCCGACGCCGTGCTCGCCGGTGATCGTGCCGCCGAGCTCCAGGCCGAGCGCCATGATCTCGTCGAAGGACTCGCGGGCGCGCCGGCCCTCGTCGGGGTCCGCCGCGTCGAAGCAGACGGTGGGGTGGGTGTTGCCGTCGCCGGCGTGTGCGCAGACCCCTATGGTCAGGTCGTACTTCTCGCCGATGCGCTCGACGCCGTCGAGCATCTCCGCGAGCCGGGAGCGCGGCACGCACACGTCGTCGATCATCGTGGTGCCCTTGACGGCTTCGAGCGCGGTGAGGGACAACCGCCGCGCCTGGAGGAGGAGTTCGGACTCGGCGGCGTCCTCGGCCGGGACGACCTGCGTGGCGCCCGCGGCCTCGCAGAGCGCGCCGACCGCGGCGAGGTCGGCCGCCGGGTCGGGGGTGTCGAAGGCGGCGAGGAGCAGCGCCTCGGTGGTCTCGGGCAGACCCATGTGGGCGAGCGCGTTGACGGCCTTGACCGTCGTACGGTCCATGAGTTCGAGGAGCGAGGGGACGTGGCCGCCCGCCATGATCGCGCAGATGGCGTCGCAGGCGGCCTTGGTCGACGCGAACTCCGCGGCGAGGACGAGCTGTTGCGGCGGTTCGGGCCGCAGCGCGAGGACGGCGCGGACGACGATGCCGAGGCTGCCCTCGGAGCCGACGAAGAGCCGCGTCAGGTCGTATCCGGCGACGCCCTTGGCGGTGCGGCGGCCGGTGCTCATGAGGCGCCCGTCGGCGAGGACGACGTCGAGCCCGAGGACGTACTCCGCGGTGACGCCGTACTTCACGCAGCACAGGCCGCCGGAGGCGGTGCCGATGTTCCCGCCGATGGTGCACATCTCCCAGCTGGAGGGGTCCGGCGGGTAGTACAGGCCGTGCTCGCCGACGGCGCGGGAGAGCGTCGCGTTGACGACGCCCGGTTCGACGACGGCGATCCGGTCGACGGGGCTGATCTCCAGGATGCGGTCCATCTTGACGAGGGACAGGACGATGCAGCCCTCGCTGGCGTTGGCGGCGCCGGACAGGCCGGTGCGGGCGCCCTGCGGGACGACGGGGACGCGCAGCTCGGTGGCGGTGCGCATCACGTGCTGGACCTGCTCGACGGTGCGCGGCAGGACGACGACGGCCGGGGTGCCCGCGGCGCAGAAGCTCGCCATGTCGTGGGAGTACGAGGAGGTCACGTCCGGGTCGGTGAGGACCGCCTCGGCCGGGAGGCCCTCCTGAAGGAGGTCGATGAGGGTGCGGCTCATGATCACAGCGTCGCACTCGGGGCCATCGGTGTGAACCCGTGTGCGACGCCGTTCCGCGGGCCGGGGATGTGCTCTTCGTATGGACGGCAGTGGCGCACAGTGAGCGGCATGAAGCCTTCGGTGAAGCGTGTGCTGATCGGCTCCGTCGCGGGGAGCGTGTTGGCCGGCGGCGCGTATGTGCTGCTGCCGCCGGGCGGTAAGGCGGCGCGGCCCGCGCTGGGCCCGGCGGGGCGGGCGATGGTGGCCGTGGGGGCGGGGATGCCCGCGGCGCTGCCGGATCTGACGGCGCTGATCGGGGAGCGCGAGGCGCATCTGCGGGCGCACCCCGGCGACGAGCAGTCGTGGGCGGTGCTCGGCTCGGCGTATGTGGCGAAGGGCGTGCGGACCGCGGACTTCACGAACTATGCGAAGGCGGAGAGCGCCCTGCGCACGTCGCTCAGGACGCGGCCCGAGGGAAATCCGGAGGCGCTGACGGGTCTTGCCGCGCTGGCCAACGCCCGGCACGACTTCCGGGCGGCCCGTAAGTGGGGCGAGCTCGCGGTGCGGCAGGCGCCGAAGCGGTGGACGGGGCACTCCGTGCTGATCGACGCGTACAGCGGGCTCGGGGACGTGAAGGCGGCGAGCAAGGCCCTGGAGTCCCTTCAGAAGCTGGGCCCGGGCGCCGCGGTCCTGACGCGGAAGGGGCAGGTCTACCGCAACCGCGGCTGGCGCGAGGACGCGAACGCGGCGCTGACCGACGCGGCGGCCCTCGCCCAGGCCCCGGCGGAGAAGGCGGCGGCGCTGCACCGGGTGGGGGAGCTCGCGTGGGAGCGGGGCGAGCCGACGGAGGCGCTGCGCTACTACGACGTGGCGCTCGCCACGGAGGCCGACCACCATCCGTCGCTGGCGGGCCGGGGCCGCGCCCTCGCCGCCCTCGGCCGCACGTCGGAGGCGTTGCAGGCCTACCGGTCGGCGCTGACCAGGCATCCGCTGCCCGAGTACGCGCTGGAGCTGGGCGAGTTGTACGAGTCGTTGAGGCTTGGTCCCGCGGCGCGGGCGCAGTACGACGTGGTGCGGGCCCGGGTGCGGGAGGGGGGTGCGGGCGGCGTCAACAACCAGCGGATCCTCGGCCTCTTCGAGGCGGACCACGGTGACGCGGACGCGGCGGTGGAGCGGCTCACCGCGGAGTACAAGCGGCACGGCAGTCCGGAGACGGCGGACGCGCTCGGCTGGGCGCTGTACAGGTCCGGGGAGGGCGAGGCGGGTCTGAAGCTGGTCACGAAGGCGATGGACAAGGGGCCGCGCAGCGCCCTGTTCGCCTTCCACCGCGGGCAGATCGAGCGGGAGCTCGGCTGGTACGGCGCCGCGCGCCGCCACCTGCGGGAGGCGCTGCGCGTCAACCCGTACTTCTCGCCGCTCGGCGTGCCCGCGGCGAAGAGGGCCCTGCGGGCGCTGGGCGAGCCGCCGGAGGGCGGCCCCGAGCAGGTGTACGCGCCTCCCGGGGAGGAGCCGCCGCCGCTGCCCAAACCCCGGCCGGCGGCACCGCGCAAGCCGTCGCCGGCACCCCAGCCGTCAGCCGACGACTGAGTCCGGCCCCGGCACGGGGCCCCAGGGCGCTTCGAGTGCGGCCCGCAGGGCGTCGGCCGGTGCCGGGCCGATGCGGGTGGCGAGCAGGTGCTCCAGACGGGTGAGGACGGCGGTCGCCTCGTCGTGGGCGCGCTCGCCCCGGGGGGTGCGGCGGATGAGCCGCTGCCGGGCGGAGGCGGGGTCGGGGACCTGTTCGAGGAGTCCGGCGCCGACGAGGCCGTGCACGGCCTGGTGGGCGGTCTGGCGGGTGACGCCCATGCGGCGGGCCAGCTCGGAGACGGTGGTGCCGTCGTCGTCGAGGACGGCGAAGAGCTGCACCTGGGTCAGGGACACGGGCGGGGTGCCCGCGCTCTCCATGGCGGCGAGGAGGCCCTCCTCGAACCAGCGGCGGGCTTCGCCGAGGAGCTGGGGCAGGTTGCGTCGAGCGGGTTCCTTCGTCATTAATGTCAGGGTACCTGACATTACCGTGCGAGCCACTGGGAGCGTCCGCCCATGACCATCGAGTACGCCACCCGCTACCGCGAGGCGTCCCGGATCCCCCCGGAACCGGGCAAGCCCTACTTCATCGAGAAGGGCGAGGGCGACCGCGCCCACCTGTTCGGGGACCTGATCACCGTCTACGCGGGCGGCGAGCAGACCGAGAACACCTTCAACTTCTTCACCGTCGAGGGCCCCAAGGGCGACCTCATACCGGCCCACGTGCACGCCGAAACGCACGAGGTCTTCTACGTCACCCAGGGCGCGGTCCGCCTCTTCGTCGAAGACACCGAGGGTGAGCAGCTGGAGAAGCTGCTCACCCCCGGCGACTTCGGTTTCGTACCCAAGAACTGCCTGCACGCGTACCGCATGGAGCGCCACCACAGCCAGGTCGTGGGCGTCGCGGCGGGCCCCGGCGGCACGTTCGAGCGGTTCTTCGAGAACCTCGGCGCGCCCACGCTCGAACACGGCCTGCCGCCGCGGCCCCTGATCCCCGAACCGGGCAGGTTCGCCGGCGTCCCGGCCCGGTACGACGTGGCTTTCGCGCCCGGCCACGAGTGGCGGACGCGGTCTTCCTAGAGGTTGCCGCGCTTCTCCTGCTCGCGCTCGATCGCCTCGAAGAGCGCCTTGAAGTTGCCCTTGCCGAAGCCCATCGAGCCGTGCCGCTCGATCATCTCGAAGAAGACGGTCGGGCGGTCCTGGACCGGCTTGGTGAAGATCTGGAGCAGGTAGCCGTCCTCGTCGCGGTCGACGAGGATCTTCAGCTCGCGCAGGGTCTCGACGGGGACGCGGGTCTCACCGGCCCACTCACCGAGCGTGTCGTAGTACGAGTCGGGGGTGTCGAGGAACTGCACACCCGCCGCGCGCATGGTGCGCACGGTCTCGACGATGTCGTTCGTGGCGAGCGCGATGTGCTGGACGCCGGCGCCGCCGTAGAACTCCAGGTACTCGTCGATCTGCGACTTCTTCTTGGCGATGGCGGGCTCGTTGATCGGGAACTTCACCTTGAGGGTGCCGTCCGCGACCACCTTCGACATCAGCGCGCTGTACTCGGTCGCGATGTCGTCGCCGACGAACTCCTTCATGTTCGTGAAGCCCATGACCTTGTTGTAGAACTCGACCCACTCGTTCATCCGGCCGAGCTCGACGTTGCCGACGCAGTGGTCGATCGCCTGGAAGGTGCGCTTGGCCGGCGGCTCGACGATCGGGTTCGCGGGCACGAAACCGGGCAGGTACGGGCCGTCGTAGTCGGTGCGCTCCACCAGGGTGTGGCGGGTCTTGCCGTAGGTGGCGATGGCGGCGAGGACGACCGTGCCGTTCTCGTCCTTCTCCTCGTACGGCTCGGTGATGCCGCGCGCGCCGTGCTCGACGGCGTAGGCGTACGCGGCGCGGGCGTCCGGCACCTCGATGGCGAGGTCGACGACGCCGTCGCCGTGCTCGGCCACGTGGGAGGAGAGGAAGTGACCCCAGTCCGTGGAGGGCTTGATGACGGAGGTGAAGACGAAGCGCGCACCGCCGTTGGTGAGGACGTAACTCGCGGTCTCGCGGCTGCCGTTCTCCGGTCCGGAGTAGGCGACCAGCTTCATGCCGAACGCCGTGGAGTAGTAGTGCGCGGCCTGCTTGGCGTTGCCCACGGCGAAGACGACCGCGTCCATTCCCTTCACCGGGAAGGGGTCGGCCTCGCGCACGGTGTCAGGGGTGGTGTGGGTGGTGGTCTCAGTCATGTCCTGAGGCTGCCGCCGAACCGCAAGGTGCGCAATAGTTCGCGTTTTCAGTGGTCAATCTGCTCAGTGGGTGGCCAGGATGGGCAGGCTATCTGTACATCATGACCACCTTGGGGGCGGCATGGCGATCGATCATCTGGACGGCAGACTCATCGTGCTCCTGGCGCGGGAGCCGCGTATCGGGGTTCTTGAGGCGTCCCGCAGGCTCGGCGTCGCACGCGGCACGGTGCAGGCGCGCATGGACCGGCTTCAGTCCAATGGAGTCATCCGGGGCTTCGGCCCCGAGGTCGACCCGGCGGCGCTCGGCTACCCCGTCACGGCCTTCGCGACGCTGGAGATCAAACAGGGCCAGGGCGCGGATGTGCGGGCCCATTTGCAGAGCGTCGCCGAGGTGCTCGAACTGCACACCATCACCGGCCACGGCGATATGCTCTGCCGCCTCGTGGCCCGGTCGAACGCGGATCTCCAGCGAGTGATCGACCGGGTCGTGGGCTTTGATGGCATCGTCCGGGCCTCCACGGCGATCGTCATGGAAAACCCCGTTCCGCTGCGGATCATCCCGCTGGTGGAGCAGGCATCCGAAGATTCCTGAGTCATAGGCACTGACCGCCTTCGGAAAGGCGAGGTGAGCACTTCAGTGAATTTCTGGGACTACCTCGGCACCCGCCACCAGCAACTGCTGACGGACGCGTATCAACACGCGAGCGCCGTCTTCCAGTGCATGGTCGTCGCCACCGTCATCGGCGTACTGATCGGCGTCCTCACGTACCGCAGCGAATGGGCGGGCGACCTCGCCACGACCGTCACGTCCACCATCCTCACCGTGCCCTCCCTCGCCATGATCGGCCTGCTGATCCCGGTCGTGGGGCTCGGGGTCGCGCCGACCGTCGTCGCGCTGACCCTGTACGGGCTGCTGCCGATCGTGCGCAACGCCATCGTCGGGCTGCGCGGCGTCGACCCGTCGCTGGTCGACGCCGCCAAGGGCATCGGGATGTCCCGTGCCGCCCGGCTCTTCCGCGTGGAGCTGCCGATCGCCTGGCCGCCCATCCTCACCGGCATCCGGGTCTCCACGCAGATGCTGATGGGCATCGCGGCCATCGCGGCGTACGCGTCGGGCCCCGGGCTCGGCAACGAGATCTTCCGCGGCATCGGCTCGCTCGGCAGCAAGAACGCGCTCAACCAGGTGCTCGCGGGCACGCTCGGGATCATCGTCCTCGCGCTGCTCTTCGACGCCGCGTACGTCGTGCTCGGCAGGCTGACCATTTCGAGGGGGATCCGTGCCTGAGACCACCGCCACGTCCGGGGCGACGATCGAGCTGGAGAACCTCACCAAGCGCTATCCGGGCAACGGCGAACCGGCCGTGGACAGCGTCACCATGCAGATCGGGGCGGGCGAGACCGTCATCCTCGTGGGCCCTTCCGGCTGCGGCAAGTCGACCACCCTGAAGATGATCAACCGACTGATCGAGCCGACCGGCGGGCGCATCCGCATCGACGGCGAGGACGTCACCGGCATCGACCCGGTGAAGCTGCGCCGCAAGGTCGGTTACGCGATCCAGTCCTCGGGCCTCTTCCCGCACATGACGGTCGCGCAGAACATCGCGCTCGTGCTGAAGATGGTCGGCTGGGGCAAGGCGAGGATCAAGTCCCGGGTGGAGGAGATGCTGGACCTGGTGGGCCTCGACCCGGGTGAGTTCCACCACCGCTACCCGCGCCAGCTCTCCGGCGGCCAGCAGCAACGCGTCGGCGTGGCACGGGCGTTGGCGGCGGACCCGCCCGTCCTCCTCATGGACGAGCCGTTCGGCGCCGTCGACCCGATCACCCGCGTCCACCTCCAGGACGAGCTGATCCGCCTCCAGCACGAGCTGCGCAAGACGATCGTCTTCGTCACGCACGACTTCGACGAGGCCATCAAGCTGGGCGACCGCATCGCCGTGCTGCGGGAGCGGTCGCACATCGCGCAGTTCGACACCCCGGAAGCGATCCTCACCAACCCGGCCGACGACTTCGTCTCGGGCTTCGTGGGCGCGGGCGCGGCGCTCAAGCGCCTGAACCTCACGCGCGTACGGGACGTGGAGATCGCCGACATCCCCACGGTGACCGTCGACGACCCGCTCCAGGACATCTTCGACAGGCTGCGCGGCAGCACCACCAGCGAACTGCTCCTGCTGGACAAGCGCGGCCGCCCCTACAAGTGGCTGCGGCGCGGCGACCTGATGCGCGCCAAGGGTTCGCTGGCCCGCGCGGGCACCCTCGTCCAGGACACGGTGACCCGCGACGCCACCCTGCGCGACGCGCTCGAAGCCGTCCTCACGGACAGCGCGGGCCGGGTCGCGGTGACCGGGCGGCGCGGCGAGTACACGGGCGTCGTCGACATGGAGACGCTGATGAACTCCGTCCACGAGATGCTGGAGGCCGACCGCCTCGAAGCCGTCGAGCACCAGCACCAGTTGGAGGAGCGGCGCGCCCGGCTGACCCACTTCGAGCAGGAGGGTCACGGCGGGGAGGCGAAGGCATGACGGACACCTCCGGCGGCCCGACCGGGGTCTCCGGCCGGGCCGAGAGTGAGCCACAGGCCCCGCCGGCCGTGCTCGCCGCGCGGCAGCCGCGCAGGGTCACCTGGCAGAAGCTGACGTTCCTGCCCGCCGTACTCACGGTGGTCCTGCTGGCGACCTGGGTCTGGTTCCAGCAGGCCGACCTCGACTCGATCTCGGAGAACGCGCTGGCCGACGGCAACGTCTGGCTCAGGCTGCGCCAGCACATCGAGCTCACGGCGGTCTCGACGTTCTTCGTCCTGATCATCGCCATCCCGCTCGGCGTCCTGCTGACCCGCAAGAGGCTGCGCAAGGGCGCGCCGGTCGCGATGGCCCTGGCCAACATCGGCCAGGCGACCCCGGCGATCGGTCTCCTCGCGCTCCTGGTGATCTGGCTCGGCATCGGCGAGAAGACCGCGCTGATCGGCATCGTCATCTACGCCGTCCTGCCGGTCCTCTCCAACACGATCACGGGCCTGAAGGCGAACGACCCGACGCTCCTCGAAGCGGCGCGCGGCATCGGGATGTCCCCGCTGGGCGTCCTGGCGAAGGTCGAACTCCCCCTCGCCGTCCCGCTGATCCTCGCGGGCGTCCGCACGGCGCTCGTGCTCAACGTCGGCACGGCGACCCTCGCCACGTTCGGCGGCGGTGGCGGTCTCGGCGACCTCATCACGACCGGCATGACCAACCAGCGGATGCCGGTGCTCATGCTCGGCTCGATCCTGACGATCGCGCTGGCGCTCCTGGTGGACTGGCTGGCCTCGCTGGCGGAACTGGTGCTGCGCCCGCGCGGTCTGGAGGTGGACGCATGAGGATCATGCCGCGTACGACCGTCGCCGCCGTCCTGGGCGGTGCGCTGCTCGCCGGCTGCGGACTGACCAGCGGCAGCCCGATGGTCGACGACGTCGAGCCCGGCTCCATCGGCAAGGGGCTGCCCCTGAAGGGCGCCGATCTCACCGTCACGTCCAAGGAGTTCACCGAACAGCTGATCCTCGGCGCCATCATGGGCATCGCGTTCCAGGCGGCCGGCGCGGACGTCCTCGACCGCACGGGCATCCAGGGCTCGATCGGCGCGCGCGAGGCCGTCAAGAGCGGCGACGCGGACGGCATGTACGAGTACACGGGCACGGCCTGGATCACGTACCAGGGCAACACCGAGCCGATCACCGACCCGCGGAAGCAGTGGCAGGCGGTGCGCGACGCGGACCTGGAGAACGGCGTCACCTGGCTCCCCCCGGCCAGGCTCAACAACACCTACGCGCTGGCGATGAACCAGCGGAACGCGGCGAAGCACAGGACGAAGACGCTCTCGGACGTGGCGAAGCTGTCGAAGTCGGACCCGAAGGCCGTATCGCTCTGCGTGGAGAGCGAGTTCGCGTCGCGGGAGGACGGGCTGCCCGGCATGCGGAAGAAGTACGGGATGCGCGTCCCGGCCTCCAGCATCACCAAGATGGACACCGGGATCATCTACACCCAGGCAGCCAAGGGCACGTGCACGTACGGCGAGGTCTTCACGACGGACGGCCGCATCAAGGCGATGAACCTGACGACGATGGAGGACGACAAGCACTTCTTCCCCAACTACAACGCGGCCCCCGAGATCAACAGCGAGACCCTGAAGAAGCACCCGGAAATCGCGGAGGTCCTCGCCCCCATCACCGCGAGGCTGACCAACACGGTGGCGCGGGAGCTCAACTCCAAGGTGGACGTGGAGGGTCAGGACCCGCACGAGGTGGCGAAGGACTGGCTCATCGAGGAGGGATTCGTCAAGGAATAGGTCCGGCCAAACTTACAAAGACTCCGTTGCAAAGAAAGCATTGCAACGGAGTCTTTGCGCGCCTACGCTGCCGGACATGACGGAAGAGCCGCAGCAGCCGCCCCGCAAGGTCCACCACCTCGACGCCCGCACGCTGCGCGGCCTCGCGCACCCGCTGCGCATGCGGCTCCTCAGCTCCCTGCGGCTCGACGGCCCGGCGACCGCGTCCCAACTCGCCGCCCGCCTGGGCGAGTCGAGCGGCGCGACCAGCTACCACCTGCGGCAGCTCGCGGAGTACGGCTTCGTCGAGGACGACCCGGAGCGGGGCAAGGGGAGGGAGCGGTGGTGGCGGTCGGCGCATCAGGGCACGCGTACCGACGAGACACTCATCCGCGACCGGGACCCGGCGGTGCAGGGAGCGCTCAGCACGCTCCTGTTCGAGTACGCGGCACAGCGCGCGCAGGAAGTGACCACCTGGATCGCCACACGGCACGAGTGGTCGCAGGAGTGGGACGAATCGGCGGACACGAGCGACTACACGCTGGACCTGACGCCCGAGCTCGCCGCCGAGCTGAGCCACAAGGTCCACGAGCTCATCGAGAGCTACCGGGGGGCGGCGCCGAAGGAAGGCGCCCAGGACGTCGCCAAGGTGCGCGTCCACTCCCACATCTTCCCGACCCGGCCGGTCGGCGACAGCGACTGAGAGGACGAAGCAGTGCACCCCGACGTACACCTGATCGTGCACCACACCCGCGCCGTCGAATTACGCCGAGCGGCCCCCGCACGCCGCCACCGCCGCCCCCGATTCCAGGCTCAACTGGGCTGGACCCTGGTCGAATTGGGCCTGCGCCTCGTCAGCAGCTCGGAACCTTCCCGCCCTTTTCCAGGGCGCGCAGCGCGTCGACCGTTCCCGTCAGCGTCGTGACGGGGACGAGCCGCAGCCCCTTCGGCAGCTCCGCCTGAGCGTCCGAGCACTCGTCCTCCGGCACGAGGAAGACGGTCGCGCCGTCGCGCGCCGCGGCCTGCGTCTTCAGGGCGACACCGCCGACCGGACCGACCTTGCCACCGGCCGTGATCGTGCCGGTGCCCGCGATCTTGCGGCCGCCCGTGAGGTCGCCGCCGCTGCCGTCGCCGTCCACCTTGTCGATGATGCCGAGCGTGAGGAACAGTCCGGCGCTCGGCCCACCGATCTTGCCGAGGTCGGCCTTGACCTTCACCTTGTCGGTGCCGTCGACGCCGTTCGCCTTCAGATACCGCAGCGCGGCGTCGGTCGCGGCGTCCTGCGACTTCTTCATGTCGCCGAGATTGTGCTTCTCGACTTCCTTCACGTCGTCCCCGACGGGATAGACGGAGTCCTTGGGCATCACGGCCCGGTCGCTCCGAAAATACCCGTCGATCACGTCGTCCAGATAGATGTCCATCTGGGGCCCGGTGGCGACGATCGTCGTCATCCGGAGCTCCCCCTCGGGCTCCCGCGTGGGCACGCCGGAAACCGTCAGGACGGGCTTGCCCTCGTGCTCTCCCAGCACATTGGCCGTCCCCCCCGGCTGAGCCACGGCGAACGGCAACGGCGCGAGCCCCGCGACGGCGAGCAGAGCCACGACGGGCAGGGCACAGACGGCGAGGGCCTGGGGGCGCGTGAGACGAGAGAACGAGAACACGGGATCAATCTAACGTGAGGGACCTGTCGGCCCGAGCGCAGGCGTATCAAGCCCGTCCGGCGCTTGAGGACGAGCTCGGCGCAGCCGGCGACAGACCGAGCCCCGTGACCCCGCCCGCCCGCGCGGCCTCAGCGCAACGCATCGGACACCTCCCGCGCCGCGTCCACCACCCGGGGCCCCACCCTCTCCGGCACCGAGTCCGCCAGCATGACCACACCCACGCTGCCCTCCAGGCCGGTCACGCCCACCAGCGGGGCGGCCGCACCGCTCGCGCCCGCCTCCAGCTCGCCGTGCGTGAGGGCGTACCCGGGGTCGGTCACCAGGCCCTGCCTCGCCGCGAGGATCGCGCGGCCCGCCGCGCCCCGGTCCAGCGGGTGCCGGAACCCCGTGCGGTACGCGACGTGGTAGTCGGTCCACGTGGGCTCGACCACCGCGACGGCGAGGGCCTCCGAGCCGTCGACCAGGGTCAGGTGCGCCGTCGCCCCTATGTCCTCCGCGAGGGAGCGCAGCGCGGGCAGCGCCGCCTCCCGCACCAGCGGATGCACCTGGCGGCCGAGGCGGAGCACGCCGAGGCCCACGCGGGCCCGACCGCCCAGATCCCGTCGTACCAGCGCATGCTGTTCGAGCGTGGCGAGCAGGCGGTACACCACGGTCCGGTTCACCCCGAGCTTGTTCGAGAGCTCGGTGACCGTGAGGCCATGGTCGGTGTCGGCCAGCAGCTTGAGGACCCGCAGTCCTCTGTCGAGCGTCTGGGAAGTCTCCGCGGTCACGACGCCCACTCCTTAGGTGAGGGTCGGCGGCCCCCTTACGCGGCGGTTGCGCCGCCGGTCCCGTGGGCGACGCGCGTCAGAGGCCGCCGGTCGGAACACCGGCTGCGCTCCGCGGCGGCGCTGCCACGGGGCGTGTGCGTTGCGGGGACAGTAGCGAGGCCGTCCCGCTCAGCGGAAGACTTCGTCCAGAATCCGGGCACAGGGGCGCCCCTAGCGCCCGCATCTGCCCCGTTACGCGGGGCGCCCCCAGGAAGACGCGCACGCGACATTCACACACGCCCTCCGCACTCGGAACGCCCCACTCCTGGCCAGGCGGCTCCTTACCCGAACGTCACTTCATGCGGGTGGCCCACTCCTGGACCTTCTCGATCCGCTGCCGCAGCTGCCCCGCCGTCGCCTCGGCGCTCGGCGGCCCACCACACGTGCGCCGCAGCTCGGTGTGGATCACCCCGTGCGGCTTCCCGCTCTGATGGACGTACGCGCCGACCATCGTGTTGAGCTGCTTGCGCAGCCCGAGCAGCTCCTTGTGCGAGACCACGGGCCGCCGCTCGGCGGGCAGTTCGAGCAGGTCGGCCTCCTCGTCCGGCTTCTTCCTGCTGTGGGCGATCTGCCGGGCCTGCCGCTTCTGGAGCAGCATCTGCACCTGGTCGGGTTCGAGGAGCCCGGGAATGCCCAGGTAGTCCTGCTCCTCCTCACTCCCCGGGTGCGCCTGCATGCCGAACTCGGCACCGTCGAAGAGGACCCGGTCGAAGACGGCCTCGGACTCCAGCGCCTCGAAGGAGAACTGCTCCTGCTCCCCGGTGTCCTCGTCCTCCTGCTTGTTCGCCTCGTCCATCTCCTTCTCGGACTCGGCGTAGGGGTCCTCCTCCCCCTCCTTCTTCGGCTTGTCGAGGGCGTGGTCGCGCTCGACCTCCATCTCGTTGGCGAAGGTGAGCAGGTCGGGGACGGTGGGCAGGAAGACCGACGCGGTCTCGCCGCGCCGCCGGGACCGCACGAAACGGCCGACGGCCTGCGCGAAGAAGAGCGGCGTCGAGATCGTCGTCGCGTACACGCCCACCGCGAGACGCGGCACGTCGACGCCTTCGGACACCATGCGGACGGCGACCATCCACCGGTCGGTACTGGCACTGAAGTCGTCGATCCGCTGCGAGGCCCCGGTGTCGTCGGAGAGGACGACGGTCGCCTTCGTGCCCGTGATCTCCCTGATCAGCTTGGCGTAGGCGCGCGCGGAGTCCTGGTCGGTGGCGATCACGAGGCCGCCCGCGTCCGGGATGGCCTTCCTGACCTCGGTGAGCCGCTTGTCGGCGGCCTTGAGGACGTTCGGCATCCACTCGCCGCGCGGGTCGAGGGCGGTCCGCCACGCCTGCGACACGGCGTCCTTGGTCATGGGCTCGCCGAGCCGCGCCGCGATCTCGTCGCCCGCCTTGGTGCGCCAGCGCATGTTGCCGGAGTACGAGAGGAAGATGACGGGCCGCACGACGCCGTCGCCGAGCGCGCTGCCGTAGCCGTACGTGTAGTCGGCGGCGGAGCGCCGGATGCCGTCGTTCCCTTCCTCGTACGTGACGAAGGGGATCGGGTTCGTGTCGGACCGGAACGGCGTACCGGTGAGCGCGAGCCGACGCGTCGCGGGCTCGAACGCCTCCAAACAAGCCTCACCCCACGACTTGCTGTCCCCCGCGTGGTGAATCTCATCGAGAATCACCAGCGTCTTGCGCTGCTCGGAGCGGTTGCGGTGCAGCATCGGCCGCACGCCGACGCCCGCGTACGTCACGGCGACGCCGTGGTACTCCTTGCTCAGCGGTCCGGCGCTGTACTCGGGGTCCAGCTTGATGCCGATCCGGGCGGCGGCCTCCGCCCACTGCTTCTTCAGGTGCTCGGTGGGCGCGACCACCGTGACCTGCTGCACGACATGGTGGTGCAGCAGCCAGGACGCGAGCGTGAGCGCGAACGTCGTCTTGCCGGCGCCGGGGGTGGCGACGGCCAGGAAGTCTCGCGGCTGCTCCTGGATGTACTTCTCCATCGCGCCCTGCTGCCAGGCACGCAGCTTGTTGGCGGTGCCCCAGGGGGCACGGCCGGGAAAGGCGGGAGAGAGGTGGTGGGAGGAGTTGGCGGCGGCGCTGGTGGTAGTCACGGTCTCCGGGTTCGCAAGGTCGGCGGCACGTATGACAACCGGGCCACCTTACCGGTGATGCGGGGACGTTCCACTGGGGGCGAGGCGGTGCCGGGTCCGGGTGGGACGGGTCTCACACGGGCGCGCGGGTGCCGGTACGCGCATCCCCCGGCACGTCCGCGTGCAGTCCTCCGGGCCTTGGGCCCTAACCATCCGCGCGTACGTCCGTCGCCGCCTCCGACGACAGGACGTCCATGCGTACGTCCGTCACCACGTCGGTGACCACGACCCCCGTCCCGTCCGCCACCGGAACCGCCACCGGACTCTCCTCCGGCACCTTCGGCCCGTGCAGCCGCGTCCCCACCCACGCCCCGACCAGGGCGACCGCCGCCATCGGCAGGAAGACGGCGACGAAGGCCCCCGGATGGGACCCGCCGGCCGCGGCCCCGTGCGCCTCACCCACCGCACCCCCGCCGAGCGCGGCGAACGCGGCGCCGCCCGCGGCGAGGAGTATGACGTTCGAGAGGCCGTCGGAGATCTGCAACGCGGCCGAGTTCGACCCGGCGTCCGCCGGCGGCGAGAGCCGCAGCAGCAGGACACTGGTCGAGGCGATGACCATGCCCATGCCGAAGCACCCGAAGCCCCACGCCACCCCCACGATCCACACGGGCACGGACTCCACGAGGACGGTCGGCACGGCCAGAATGGCCGCCGCCACCAGCACCATGCCCGCGGCCACGAGCCGCGACCGGTACGGCTCCATGGCGGGCCGCGACTGCACGAACGACCCGAGCGCCCACGTCGCACCGCCCACGGCCAGCGAAAGTCCCGCCATCGTGGGACTCAGCCCGCGCTGAGTGACGAGCATCAACGGCACGAAGGACTCCGCGGCCACGAACGACCCGGCCGCGACGCCCCGCAGCAGCACGACGGAGGGCAGCCCGCGGGCCGCCCGGTACGTCCCCTTGGGCAGCAGCCCCAGCACCGCCGGCACGAGGGCCGCCGCGCCGAGCGCGGCGGGCACCAGCGAGAGCCAGCGCAGGTCCTGCCCCGCGTACTGGAGGAGCCCCGCACCCAGCGAGATCCCGAGCGCCAGCCGGATGCGGCGCCGGTCGACCCGGGCGGCGGGCGCGTCCGGGTCGACCGGACCGGACGCGGTCCGCCGTATCGCGGGCAGCGCGAGGGCGAGCGGCGCGACGACGAGGACGGGGATGCCCACGAAGACCCACCGCCACCCGAGGTGCTCGGTGACCGTGCCCGAGATCAGCGGGCCCACCACCGACGGCACGACCCAGCTCGCCGCGAACCCCGCCATGATCGACGGCCGCAGGTGCTCCGGGTAGGCCCGGCTCACGACGACGTACAGCGCGACGATGACGAGTCCCCCGCCGAGACCCTGCACGGCCCGCCCCACGATGAACAGCCACATCGTCCCTGCGGTTCCGCTCAGCAGCAGCCCCGCGGCGAACAGGGCGATGCCTGTCGCCAGCGGACCGAGCGGTCCCCGGCGGTCCGCCCACTGGCCGCTCAGCACCATGCCGAAGAGGCTCGTCGTGAAGTACCCCGAGAACGCGAAGGCGTACAGGGACACGCCGTCGAGCTCCCGCGCCGCGACGGGCATCGCCGTCCCGACGGCGGTCGCCTCGAAGGCGATCAGCAGCACGACGGAGACGATGCCGATGCTCAGTGCGCGGTAGGGGGCGCGCAGGACTCCACCCGTGTCGGGGACGATGTTGGTCATGCCCGTCAGGGTAAGAGGCGTTGCGCTGTTATGCCCCTGTCCGAGGGTGGGGAGTTACTCGGCCCTTGGTCGTACGCCCCTCAGCCCCGGGAGGCGTACGCGAGGAAGTCGGACCAGGCGGTGGGGGTGACGTCGAGGTGGGGGCCGTCGGTGACCTTTGAGTCGCGGATGTGGATGGTTTGGGGGGTGGCGGCTATCTCGACGCAGCTATCGCCCTCGCAGCCGCTGCTGTAGCTGCTCTTGTGCCACTCCAGGGCGACCTCGACGCAGTCGCCGGATTCGTTGCTGTCGCTGTAGCTGCTCTTGAACCACTTCAGCCCGGCGTTGATACCGGCTGAGGTCTCGCGAATCATGTTTCTCCCAGCACTCGCTCGATGAAGGCCAGCGACTCGTCTGGCGTCAGCGCCTGGGCCCGGATGATGCCATAGCGCAGTTCGAGGATCCGCAGCTGCTTCGGCTCGGAGACCGGGCGCCCGCTGAACGCACCATCGGAGCGCCCAACCGCCTTGCCGTCGGCGAACTTCAACATCTGGATGAGGCCGCCCATTCCAGCATGATCCGTGCGGTTCGTCGGCATCACCTGGATCTCGACGTTGCGCAACTTACCCACTTCCAACAGGCGTTCGAGCTGGCGGCGTAGAACCATTGTGCCTCCGATCGGGCGCCTCAGCGTCACCTCTTCCTGGACGAAGCTGAGAGCGGGCGCAGGGGACCGATCGAAGATCGCTTGCCGTGCCATACGAGCGGCCACATCCCGCTCGATCTGATCCTGCGAGTACGCGGGACGCCTCATCTCGAACAGTCCCTGCGCGTACTCCTCGGTCTGCAACAGGCCGTGCAGGTTGTGGTTGCCGTAAGAAGAAAGCTCGACCGCCTGCGATTCCAACTTCGCCAAGTCCCGCACCCGCTTCGGGTACCTTGCCTCCCGCATCTCCTTCTTCATCGCGGCGACGAGGCCCCGCGCGTCGACCACCTCCTCCACCTTGTCCAGATACTCGGGGCGGGGAATACGCGCCCCGCGCTCGATCTTGCGGATCAAGTCCTCCCCGTACCCGATCGCCTCCCCGAACTCCGCGACCCGGAGGCCCGCCGCCTCACGCCACCGTTTGAGCTGATGGCCGACCATCTCGACCACCGCACTGATCTCGTCCTCGGGGTCGACGTCCCAGCCGGGTTCGTCCACACCGTCGTTGCGTTCTTCCACCGCGCCCACCTCCCACGTACCGTCCAAGCCCAACGCGCACACGTACCCGGACGTCACCCGGGACAGGCGGGACAAGCCGGGACAACGACCGGACAGACTCCGTACGCACAGCGCGCCCCGCTGTCCACGTTACGCACGGACGGCCACGCTAAGTGACGTGAACCAAGAAACCACCTGGGCCCAAACCCCCACCCCACTGCACCAGTTCACGATCCTGCTCTCCGCGACGCGCAGAGGCGCACGACTGGCCCGGCTCCTGACGAGGGAGCAACTGCACAGTTGGGAACGGCCGTCCGAGGACGCGGAGCAGATCGTCGCCGAGCTGGCGAACAACGCCGTGCTGCACGGCCACGTGCCCGGCCGGAGCTTCCGCCTCGGGCTGACGATCACCGCGTCGAACACACTCCGTATCGAAGTGACGGACGCGCGGGTGGACCGCAGCCCGCCCCTGCACCCCCGCCGCCCCTCTCCCGAGGCGGAGTCGGGGAGGGGCCTGCTCCTGGTCGAGACGCTGGCGGACCGCTGGGGCACGGAGCTGGCGACGCCCGCGTTCGGCGCGTGCAAGACGATCTGGGCGGAACTGGCCGCCCCGGCGCCGCGCCGGTGAACCTCAGCCCATGCTGAGGGCACCGTCCAAGGACTCACGGATGATGTCGGCGTGTCCCGCGTGCTGAGCGGTCTCACCGATGATGTGCAAGAGCACCCGGCGGGCCGTCCACCGCCCGCCGGGCTCCCACCACGGGGCCTCCGGGAGCGGGTGGGACACGTCGAGGTCACTAAGCCCCCGAACCAACTCATCCGTCTGCCGGGCGACTTCGGCGTACCGATCCAGTACTCCGGCGAGCGTGTCACCGGGCAGCATCCGGAACTCGTCCGCGCGCTGGGCCCAGTCGTCGTCGCTCATGTCGGTCACGTCACCCAGGGCCGCGAGGCCGTCCACGATGAACGCGGCCCACACGCGCTCGACCGAGGTGACGTGCTTGATGATGCCGCCCAGACACAGTTCGCTGACGGTGGTGCGCCGCCCGGCCTCCTCATCGGTGAGGCCACGGACGGTGTGGCGCAACATGGTCCGGTGCTGGTTCAGCGCCTCCAGCAGATCGGCACGCTCGCCGGTGATCGTCGACTCGTCGATGGTGCTGGACATGATGGTGACCGCCTCCCCATTGGTACCGCTCCGTCGGACAAGCCCACGCTAGAAGGCAAGTAGGCCAGCTCTTGTCCTAGTGGGCGCCCCGCCCTCTGCGACTTCGGTGGGCCGGTGTCTTCGATCGGCACCGGGGCCGCCCGGTTTTTGCGGAGTGTGGCGCCTCCGGGCCGGCAGTAAAGGGCGCTCCTGCGTCGCGTCGGCTCCGCCGATTCCGCTCCGCTCCACCCTTGACTGCCGCCCCTCCACCGCACGTAGACCTTGACCCGGACGGCCAGGGGTGGGGGCTGCGGATTCCCTGGAGGTGCCATCCCCTTTCATCGCCGAGTGCGGCCCGGCCCAACGTGAGCCGACGTCACCGTCGTGGTGGCCGCCCCCGGCTTCGCCGCTCGGGCCATCACCTCTCGCTGCCGGGTGCGGCCCGGCCCAACGTGGGCGCGGGTCACGGTCAAGACCCGGTCAGTCACCGGCCGCTGCCTGTCGGGGACCTACTTTGGAAAAGTTGTGAATGGGCAAGCCGCGCGCCCCCCTGTCACGCCGAACGCGCCCTCCCGCCGGCTCTACCCCGGGGCGGGTTGCAGCGGTTCTGTGGTGCGTGAAGCGCTCGCATTCGGGGGCGTATTGCCCGCGCTGGGGGGCGTGCGACGGACGCATTCACAACTTTCCCAAAGTAGGTCCCGGAGGGGCAGCCCCAGCCCCCCGGCCCGACGGCGCATTGGGTGTGCTGGGGGGGCGCGCGGCACCTCGATTCACAACTTCGCGAAAGTAGGTCCCGGAGGGACGGCCGCGACCTCCCGGCCGGACGGCGCATTCCGCGTGCCGGGGGGCACGCGGCACCTCGCTTCACAACTTCGCGAAAGTAGGTCCCGGAGGGACGGCCGCATCCTCCCGGCCGGGCGGCGCATTGCGCGTGCGAGGGGGGCGCGCGGCATGTCCCTTCACAACTTTCCCAAAGTAGGTGCCCGGCGAGGGCGGGCAGGCAGTGCACGCCCGGACTGTGGCCCGCGCCCCGACCGTGGCCCGTGCCCCGACCGTGGCCCGCGCCGCCCCCGACGGTGACCCGCGCCCACGTTGGGCCGGTCCGCACCCGGCAGCGAGAGGTGATGGCCCGAGCGGCGAAGCCGGGGGCAGCCACCACGACGGTGACGTCGGCTCACGTTGGACCGGTCCGCACTCGGCGATGAAAGGGGATGACCCATCCCCCGGTCCCCGTAGACCCCACCCCTGGCCGGCCGGGGCAAAGTCAACGTGCGGTGTAGGGGCGGCAGTCAAGGGTGGAGCGGAGCGGAATCGGCGAAGCCGACGCGACCGCAGGGAGCGCCCTTTACTGCCGGCCCGGAACCGCCACACTCCGCAAAAACCGGGCGGCCCCGGCGCCAATCGAAGACACCGCCCCAGCCCCTCCGCCCCTCCGCCCTTCATGAACGGCACATGGCAGTCCCATTGCAGCCCCCCAAGACCGCTTGAGCCGCCCGCAGGGCCCCGCTAGCTTCAAGGAGTCAACACCTCGGCCGTGTGCCCGAATGGCTCAGGGGCTGGACTGCAAATCCAGTAACGCGGGTTCGATTCCCGCCACGGCCTCCGAACGGGGCCCGAGGCCCGGGTGGAGCTCTCAGCTCACCCGGGCCTCGTCCAACCGCTCCAAGATCCCGTCCACGGTCTCCTCGACCGTCAACTCCGAGCTGTCCAACCAGAGTCCGACGCGATCCGTCCGCCCCCGCAGAACCGCGTCCAGGTCCTCGACCGTCCAAGCGCCGTAGCCCGTCTTGCCACGAGCGGCCTCACGAGCGGCGACCGCGTCGGGTCGCGGGGCGAGGACGACGACGTACAGAGGGCGGGTGCGTACCAACCCCACGTACGCCTTCAGCTCCTCGCCCAGGATGACGTCCTGCACCACGGCCGTGAAGCCGGCACCGGCATACGCGTCGGCCGCCGACGCCGACAGGCGGTACCGCAGGCGGAGTTGAGCCTCACCCTCTCCCCCCGCCTCACCCTCGTAATCCACCCCGCCCGAGACGATCATGCGGCGGAAGGAGTCACCGCGCACGTGCGCGGCCCGCGGCAGGCGCTCGGCCAGCGCCTGCGCCACCGTGGACTTGCCGGACGCCATGATGCCGGTGATGACTACGACCGCGCCGCCAGACGCGGCGAGCGTCACGTCGCCACCGCCGCCTGCGGGCGGATGGGAAGGCGGTTGACGGGGCGGCCGGTCGCCGCGCGGACGGCGGAGGCGATGGCGGCGGGGGACGTCACGACCGGGACCGCGCTGGCGGCCTTCGCGCCGAAGGGAGCCACGACGTCCCGCTCCTCCACCAGTTTCACGATGCGGATGTCGGGCGTGTCCAGGGCGGTCGGAAGGGCGTAGCCCGTCAGGTCCGGGTGGCGGACGATGCCGCGCGGAGTGCGGAGATTCTCCGTGAGCGCCGCACCCACGCCCTGGGTGACGCCCGCCTCGATACGGGCCTTCAGCTGGGCGGGGTTGAGGATGCGGCCCACGTCCTGGGCGACCGCCAGCTCCACCACCCGTACCGCGCCGATCTCGATGTCCACGTCCACCACCGCGCGGATCGCGCAGAACGCCATGCCCACGAAGGCGTCGCCCTGCCCGGCCTCGTCCAGCGGCTCGGTCGGGTGGGGGCGGCACTGGGCGGTGGCCCAGAGCTCCTTGCCCTCCAAGGCCTCGGTGACGGTCGTGGAGAGCACGCCGTCATACGAGGTGATCTTGCCGTCGGTGATCTGGAGCAGCTCGGTGGACATGCCGAACTTGTGTGCGAGGGGCTGGAGGAGCTGCGTGCGGACCATCTTCGCCGCGCGCTCCACCGCGCCGCCCGACACCCACGTGTGCCGGCCCCGGCAGCTCGGCCCGGCGGGCGGCTGGTCCGTGTCGACGGGGGCCACGCGGACCTCCTCGATGCCCAGCGTCTCCTGGACGATCTGGCGGGCCAGCGTCGTGAAGCCCTGTCCGGTCTCGACGGCCGCGCAGATCACCGTCGCCATGCCGTCGTGGACCTTCACGGTGGCCGTGGAGACCTCGTCCGTGCCCTCGGCGCCGAGGAGCTGGACCATGCCGAGGCCGTAGCCCACGCCCCGGCGTACCGCGGCCGGTTCGCCCGCGCCCTCGGGGCCGCCGGGCAGCAGCCACTCGTCCTCGGGGGTGTCCTTGGGCAGCTCGGGCAGGGGGTGGTCGCGTACGGCGGCGAGGAGTTCGGCCACGGGGGCCGGGCACGTCACGGTCTGGCCGGTGGGCAGGATGTCGCCGGTCGCCATGGCGTTGCGCATCCGCACCTCGGCCGGGTCGACGCCCAGCTTCTTGGCGATCTTGTCCATCTGGGCTTCGTAGGCGGCGCACACCTGGAGCGCGCCCTCGCCGCGTACGTGCCCGGAGGGCGGGTTGTTCGTACGGACCGCCCAGCCCTCGATGAAGGCGTTCGGCACCACGTACGGACCGCAGGCGAAGGAGACCGCGGCGGCCAGCGCCTCCGACGACGTGTCCGCGTACGCGCCCGCGTCCAGCAGGATCTGCGCCTCCACCTTGACCAGCCGGCCCTCGGCGTCCGCGTGGTGGCGGTAGCGCAGGAGCGTGGGGTGGCGGTGGGCGTGGCTGAGGAAGGACTCCTCACGGGTCGCGGTGAGCTTGACCGGGCAGCCGGTGCGCAGTGCCAGGAGCCCGAGCGGGAGCTGGAAGCCGGCGTCCTCGCGGTCTGCGGTCGCGCCCGGCACGCCGGTGACGACCACCTTCACGTGGTCCGGGGCAAGGCCGTAGCAGGCGGCGGCCCGGTCGCGGTCGGCGTGCGGGTCGGTGGAGGCGACGTACAGCTCCACTCCCCCGTCGGGGCGCGGCACCGCGAGCCCCGCCTCCGCGCCGATCGGCGCCGGGTCCTGGCGGCCGATGCGGTACAGGCCCTCGACGACGAGTTCGCCCGCCGCCTCCGGGTCGCCGTGCCGCAGCGGGATGTGGCGGATGAGGTTGCCGTCGGGGTGGAGCGGTTCGGCCTCGAAGGCCTTCTCCGGGTCGGTGACCGGTTCGAGCACGTCGTACTCGACGATGACGGCGGCGGCCGCCATCCGTGCGGTGTCGGGGTGGTCGGCGGCCACGGCGGCGATGGGCTCGCCGTGGTGGCGTACGACGTCGGAGGCGAAGACCGGGCGGTCCGCGGTCCGGCGGCCGTGCAGCGGCTCGCCCGGCACGTCCTCGTGGGTGACGACGGCGTGCACGCCCGGCATCTCCAGGGCGTGGCTGGTGTCGATGGAGACGATGCGGGCGTGCGCGTGCGGGGACCGCAGCACCGCCGCCCACAGCAGGCCCTCGGCCCACAGGTCGGCGGCGTAGGGGAAGGTGCCCTCCGTCTTCACGCGGGACTCCGCGGACGGCAGCGACGCGCCGATGCCGTGCGGCGGCTGCCCGGGGCCGTCGGGGGCGGCGGTGGGCGTGGGCGCGGTGCCGGCTTCGGTGGTCACGCGTGGCCTCCGTCCTGGCCGTAGGGGCCCTGCGGTTCTTCGTACGCACTCTGGTGGACGCCGCCGGCGCCCGGGCCCGCCTGGTGCGGGATGCGCGCGGCGTCCGGGTGCTCGTGCCCGCCCTGGTGCTGGTGGTGTTCTTGCTGCTCGTGCCCGTCCTGCGCCGAGGACTCGGCGGCGGCCGCGGAGGTCGCCTGGCGCTCGGCCACCACCTCGCGCACGGCGTCGAGCACGCCGCGGTAGCCGGAGCAGCGGCAGAGGTTGCCGCAGAGCGCGCGGCGGGCCTCCAGGTCGGTGGGGGCGGGGTTGCCCTCCAGGAGGTCGTGCACGGTCATCGCCATGCCGGGCACACAGAAGCCGCACTGCACGGCTCCGCACGCGGCGAGCGCGCGCTGCACGTCGGAGGGCTGCCCGTCGGTGGCCAGGCCCTCGACGGTACGGACCTCGCTGCCCGCGGTCGTCGCGGCGGGGACCAGGCAGGAGGCGACGAGGCGCCCGTCCACCTGGACGTTGCAGGCCCCGCACTCGCCCTGCGAACAGCCGTCCTTGGCCCCGGCGAGACCGAGCCGCTCACGCAGGACGTAGAGCAGCGACTCGCCGATCCAGGCGTCGGTGACGGGACGGTCGGTGCCGTTCACGCTGAGGACGTAGGAGACGAGGGGGTGGTCGTCGTGGAGCGGGTTGGGCGCGATGACGGGGCCATCGTCGGAGGTTTCCGCCTCCGCCACGTCCGCCGTCTCCGCCGCCTCGGCCGTCGTCGCCGCCGCCTCTGCCGTCTCCTGTGGCTCGTGCGGCTCGTGCGGCTCGTGCGCTTCCTGTGGCTCGTGCGGCTCGTCCGCCTCAGCGGTCGCTTCCGCCTCGCCGGTCACGTCGTCGGCCGCGGGCTCCGCGGCGGCTTCGGGGTGCTCCTCTTCGGGGGCGGGCTCGGGGGCGGTCTCCGGCACCGCTTCGAGGTGGGTCTCCGGGGTGGCTTCGGGGGCGAACTCCGGAGCGGCTTCCGGGATGAATTCCGGGGCTGCCTCGGGGGCCGCGTGGGCCGCGCCGACATGCTCGGCGGCGGCCTCGAACTCGCCCGCCGGCGCAGACGGCTCCGACGGCGCGGACGGCTCCGACGGCTCCAGGACGTCCGCGATCTCCGCGGCCTCCACGGCTTCCCGCGCGGCCTCGACGGCCTCCGCCGCCTCCACGGCGTGGGCGGCCTCCTCCGCGAGGGCGGCCTCCGCGGCCTGCGCCGCCTCCGCGCCGGACCGTCCGGCGGGCGGCATGCTGACCGCCCGCAGCAGCGTCGTCTGCTCGAACCGGCTCTCCTGCGATGCCTGCGGCGCCTGCGGCGCCTCCTGACGCTGCTCGGCGGGAGCCTCCTGCGGCTGCGCACCCCAGGGCGCACCGGCCCCCGCCCCCGTCGCCCACGGCGCGGGCGCGCCGCCGGGCAGGGTCGCGGGGGGCGTGCCGCCCCACTGGGCCGTCAGCGACGACGCCGTGTACTCACCGGACTCGTCCGGCAGGTCCCCGTCGGCGACGGGGATGGACCACTGCCCGGTGACGTCGGAGTGAGCGGGAGCAGCGGGCGCCTGCCCGTACTGGTGGTGGGCGTAGTCCTGCTCGTACCCCTGGTCGTACGTCTGCTGCTGCCCGTAAGCCTGCTGCTGCCCCGCCGCCCCGGCGCCGGCCCCGGCCCCGGCCTCGGCCTCGCCGAAGCTCCACTGGCCGGTCGCCCGCGGGTCGTACGCGTGCCCCTCCGGCTGCTGCTCCTGCACCGTGCTCGCGTCGGGCCAGCTCACCGCGAGTCCGCCGCCGGCCGCCCCCGTCACCTCGGGGGGCATGACCCAGGCGCCCGTGGCGGCCGGGTCGGTGGCGTCGGCGGTGGTGGGGGTGACCGTTATCTGCGGCGGTACGTAGCCGTGTCCCGGGGCGGCGAGCGGGGCGTCCAGCATGCCTTCGGGGAGCTGCACGAACGCCGTGGCGTCGGAGTCGTACTCGCCCTGCGGGTGCGGCTGCCAGCCGCCGCCGTTGTGGGTGTTCTGGTCGTCGCTCACGACAGCGCCCTCCCCAGTGCTCGTCGGGCCAGCGCGGCGACGGTGCGCCGCAGATGCAGTACGGCGGGCGCCAGCGGCTGTTCGGTGCCGTCGGCCGCCGGGGGGTGGTCCGGGATGCAGGCGGACGCCACGTACTCCCCGAAGGCGGTGACCGCCTCCGGGACGAGGCTGCCGCGCTCGCCGTCCCAGTCGATCAGTGAGGCCACCCACTCCTCGGCCTCCAGCGGCCGCAGCGGCATCGGCGCGATGGCGCCGACCGCGCACCGCACCCCGCGCCGCGCGGGGTCGAGGACCAGCGCGACGGAGGCCGTGGCGCGGCCGGGTCCGGTGCGGCCGGTCGCCTTGAGGAAGACCTGGGGGGCGTGCAGGAGCGGTACGCGGACGAAGCCGATGAGTTCGCCGGGGCGGAGCATCTCCATGCCGGCGAGGAGGTGCGAGACGGGGATCTCGCGGCGGGCGCCGCCGGGTCCCGCGATGATCAGCACGGCTTCGAGCGCGGCGAGGACGGGCAGCGCGTCACCGGTCGGCGCGGCCGAGGCGATGTTGCCGCCGAGGGTGCCCGCGTTGCGGATCTGGGGCGGTCCCGCGGCGCGCGCGGCGGCGGCCAGGGCGGGGATGAGCGCGGCGAAGTCGGGGCGGCCCATGCGGGCGTGGGTGAGGCCGGCGCCGAGCAGGGCGTGGCCGTCCTGGTACTGCCAGCCGCGGATCTCGCTGATGCGGCCGAGGCCGACGAGGGCGGCGGGCCGCAATTGTCCCGAGTTGACCGATGCCATGAGGTCCGTGCCGCCGGCGACGGGCACGGCGGCGGGCATGGCGGCGAGCGCCGCCACGGCCTCGTCCAGCGTGGCGGGCAGCTTCACCGATTGCGGTGTCCGTGCCGCCTGCGGTGCGTGCGTGCTCAAAACCGGCTGCCCCTTCCCGATGTCCGGCCGCGTGCTTCACGTACATCCATCGCGTATGTGAAGTGCTCGCCGTTTCGCGACGTGTCACCGTTACGCCTGTTCCGCCGTACGGTACGTGCTCACAACCCGGACGTGGCAACTCTGGCACATCTTCCCCGGGCCCCGACGCGGGGGTCCGCTAGGAGGCATTCGTCCGCAGACCAGGGGGATATGCCGTTTTCGCACGGCTTCCGGTGGCCCATGCTCCCGGCACGGGCCACCGGGAGCACGCGCCCCGGCGCTTCCTCACACGTTCGGGGGCGACCCCTCGATCGGGCGTCCGAGCACGCCGGGTCGCTGCTGTCGCGGCAGCGGGCCGCTCGGCGGGCGGTAGTCGACGCCGAGGGCGTCAAGTCGGGCGTAGTGCTCGGTCATTCGGCGTTCGAAGTCGGCGAAGTCGCGTTCGGCGGGGGCGGGCAGCTGCCGCCACGCCACCTCGCAGAAGGCGGCGAGGCGCGGGAACACCTGGTAGTCGACGCGCTGCTGGTGCTCCATCACCTCGGTCCAGACGTTGGCCTGGGTGCCGAGGACGCGGGCCGCCTCCTCCTCGGTGAGCTCGGCGGGGACGGGCTCGAAGCGGTAGACGTCTTCGAGGGTGCGGATGAAACCGATCGGCATCGGCTCGTCGGGGCCGCCGTGCTGCCGGTGGTCCAAGTACACGTGCTGCTCGGGGCACATGATGACGTCGTGGCCGGATTTGGCCGCGGCGATGCCGCCCCGGTAGCCGCGCCAGGAGGAGACGGTGGCGCCCTCGGCGAGGCCGCCCTCCAGGATCTCGTCCCAGCCGATGAGGCGCCGCCCGCGGGCCGTGAGCCACCGGTCGAAGTGGCGGATGAACCAGCTCTGCAACCCGTCCTCGCCGTCCACGCCCAGCTCCTTGATGCGGGCCTGCGCGGCGGGCGACTCCTTCCACTGGTCCTTCGGGCACTCGTCGCCGCCGACGTGGATGAAGGTGGACGGGAAGAGGTCGAGGATCTCCTCGAAGACCCCTTCGTAGAACCGGAGTACGTCCTCGGTCGGGGCGAGGACGTTCTTGCTGACGCCCCAGGTGTCCCAGACGGTGAGCGCCTCGGTGTCGACCACGTCGGCGTTGCCGAGGTGCGGGTACGCGCTGATGGCGGCCTGCGAGTGGCCCGGGAGGTCGATCTCCGGGACGACGGTGATGTGCAGGGAGTCCGCGTACGCGACGATCTCGCGGATGTCGTCCTGCGTGTAGTGGCCGCCGTGCGGGCGCTCCTCCCAGAGCGGCGACATGCGGTGCCCCCACTTGGAGCGGGCCCGCCAGGAAGCGACCTCCGTCAGCTTCGGGTGGCGCTTGATCTCCACACGCCACCCCTGGTCGTCGGTGAGGTGGAAGTGGAAGACGTTGAGCTTGTGGGCGGCGAGCAGGTCCAGGTAGCGCAGGACCCCGTCCTTCGGCATGAAGTGCCGCGACACGTCGAGCATCATGCCGCGCCAGCCGAAGCGCGGGGCGTCCTCGACGACGCCGGCCGGGACGGCGTACTCGGCGCCGGGCCGCAGCGGCGCGCGGCGGAAGGCGTCGGGGCCGAGGAGCTGGCGCAGCGTCTGGGCACCCCAGAAGACGCCGGGGGCCGCGCCGCCGCGGATCTCGACGCGGTCGCCGTCGATGGTGAGCCTGTACGCCTCCGGCTCCAGGGAGTCGTCGACGTACAGGGAGAGGGAGTTGGCCGCGCCCTCGGTGCCGTCGCGGAGCGGCAGGCCGAGCGCGGGGCCGAGCGCGGCGCGCAGCCACCGCTCGGTGGACCCGGTGCCGGGGCCGGCCCAGACGGTGGTGGACGCGTCGATGACGAAGGAAGAGCTCTGCGTGGCCTCGGCGCGTGCGGGCGCCGGGATGAGTTGCCCAAAGGTCATGGCGCACAAGGCTGTCACGCGATTGCGCCACGCAAAAGGGGCGTTGCGGCAGGCGCAACGCCCCTCGGGCGAAAAGATCTCACACGAACGCGAAAGGGACGACTACTTCTTGCCGCCCTTGCCGCCGTCCTTGTCCTTGTCGCCGCCGGCGCCCATGGACTCGTAGATCTCCTTGCACATGGGACAGACGGGGTACTTCTTCGGATCGCGGCCGGGGACCCACACCTTGCCGCAGAGCGCCACGACGGGAGTGCCGTCCAGCGCACTCGCCATGATCTTGTCCTTCTGGACGTAGTGCGCATAGCGCTCGTGGTCACCGTCACCGTGCGACACCTGTGGCGTCGGCTCTACGAGGGTCCCCGTACCTGCCCCGCGCTCGGGCTCGGGCTCAAGAGTGCTCATAAGGGCCAAGGGTACTCACGCGCGCGCCGTCCCGGCAGCGCGCGTGCTCCCCGTGGCGCCTGCCGCCGCCGTGCCTGCCGGGTGCCTGTTCGTACCGTGCGGGCCGGTGGGGGCTTGGCGCGCAGTTCCCCGCGCCCCTGGGGTAGCCCGTGGTGCGGCCACGTTCGGCCTGGGCGCAGGGGGTCTTACTCAGGGGCGCGGGGAACTGCGCGACCAGCCCCCACCGGCCCGCAGCCCAAGGGAGCCCCGGCCCCGCGCAGCGGACAGGTGCAGAACGAGTGCCGTCAGAGAAATCGCGGCCGCCGCCCACGGCAACGCCCTCGGCGCGAGCCCCGCCGCGAGGGCAAGCCCGGCGACACCGGAGCCCACCGCGCTGCCCAAGTAGAGGGCGGAATTGTTGAGGGCAAGAGCAACCGCACCCCGCTCCGCACGCAACGCGAGCAGCCGGTCCTGCTGCGGCACCTGGAAGGCCCACCCCGCCGCGCCCCAGACGAGAAGCGCCGGATACGCGCCGGCACCGAGCAGCGGCAGGACGGCGATCGCGACGGTCAGGGTCGAGACGATCCCCGTCACCAGGACGCCCACCCGACTCGTACGGTCGACCCCCGCCCCCGCACGGGGCGCCCCCGTACGGTCCACCAGCGGCCCGGCGACCAGACTGCCCAGCACACCCCCGATCCCCCACGCCCACAGGTACGGCGCCACCGCCCCCTCGCCCACGCCACCCGACGAGGCGAGCACCGGCGCGAGATACGTGTAGAGGCCGAGGCTCGCCACCGCACCCAGGAAGGAGACGCCCACGATCGGCAGCACCTTCCGGTCGGCGAGCGCCCCGAGCCGCGCCCGCACCGGCACCGGCGGCTCGGCGGGCACCTCGGGCAGCCCCACCGCGAGCCCCAGGAGCGCCACCGCGCCGAGCCCCGTCACCAGCCACATCGTGGCCCGCCAGGAGGTGTGGTCGGCGAGCAGCACCCCCAGCGGGACACCGAGCACCGTGCCCGAGCTCATCCCGCCCATCACCAGCGCCAGCGCCCGCCCGCGCCGCTCCTGCCCCGCCAGTGAGGCGGCGGCCGCCGTGGAGAGCGCCGAGTAGACCCCGGCGCCCACCCCCGCCACGGCACGGGCGGCGAGCAGCACGGCGAGGCCGGGGGCGAGCGCGGTGAGTCCGTTGCCGAGGGTGAAGACGGCGAGCGCGGCGACGATCAGTACGCGCGGCCGTACGCCGGACAGCAGCCCGGCGACGAGCGGCGCGCTCACCGCGTACGCGAGGGTGAAGACGGTGACCATCTGCCCGGCGAGCGACACGGTCGTCCCCAGGTCGTCGGCGACGACCGGCAGCAGCCCCGCCATCACATAGGCGTCGAGCCCCAGCGTGAACGACCCCAGCATCAACAGCCACACCTTGCGCACGGCTCCCACTCCCTCTTCCCTCGCGACACCGGCGGTTCCGGCGATTCCGGGAGGGAAACGTAGGCAGCCTCCGCATCCGGCGGGAAATGCCCGCGGCGCCCATTTATGCTCGGGCGGCATGGATCAAGGACTGACCGGGGTCGAGCTGCGCCACCTGCGAGGGTTCCTCGCCGTCGCGGACGAGCTGAGCTTCACGGACGCCGCCGCCGTGCTGCACGTCGGACAGCCCGCGCTCACCCGGAGCGTGCGGGCCCTGGAGGACGCCCTCGGCACCCGCCTCCTGGAGCGGACGACGCGGCGCGTGGAGCTCACCGAGGCCGGGTGCCGCCTGCGCGACGAGCTCGCGCCGCTGCTGTCCCGGCTCGACACTGTGCTGCGGGGCGCGGGCAGCGAGCCGCCGGTCCTGCGGCTCGGCTTCACCTCGCTCCTGCCCGAGGCCTGCGCCGAGCTCGCCCACGCCTTCAAGGCGGCGACCGGCGCGGGCGTGCGGCTGGTGCGGCGCGACGAGCCGCTCGCCGGGCTCACGTCGGGCGCTTGCGACGTCGCGGTCGTGCGGGGCGACGTCCCGTCCGGCGCGCAGGTCCGCACCCGTGTGCTGCTGCACGAGCCGCGCGTCGCCGTCGTCGCGCGCGGCGCCGCGGAGCTCGCGGGCCGCCGCGTCGTCGACTGGGCGGAGCTCGCGGACCTGCCGCTGGTCGTGAACACCGTCACCGGCACGACCAGCCCCGACCTGTGGCCGCCGTCCCGCCGCCCGCGCCTCGCCTGCACCGCCGACAACTTCGACGAGTGGCTGGAAGCGGTCGCGGCGGGCCACGGGGTGGGGGTGGCGCCGGAGCCGGTGGCCCGCAGGCACTCCCACCCGTCCCTGCGTTACGTACGTCTGAAGAACGCCCCGCCCGTCGCCGTACATCTGGCGGTCCCGGCGAGGGACGCGCACCCGCTGGCCGAGCGGTACCTGCGCCGCGCCGGAGAGCTCGCGGACCGACGGGCCGACCGACGGACCGAGCAGCGGGCCGACCGGTGCGCCGGTCAGTTCAGCGACGCGTCGTCCGGATAGGTCGCCACCATCGCGAGCTCGCTGCGCTGGCGCCGCAGCACCGCGCGCCACAGCCGCTCCGGATCGGGCGAGGACACGTCGCCGGGCTCGGACTCGACCACGTACCAGGCGCCGTCCGCCAGCTCCGTCTCCAGCTGACCCGGGCCCCACCCCGAGTAACCGGCGAAGATGCGGAGCGAGCCGAGAGCCGAGGCGAGGAGCTCCGGCGGGGCCTCCAGGTCGACGAGGCCGATCGCGCCGTGCACGCGTCGGAAGCCGACCGGGTCCTGTCTGCCGGCCCGCGCCCCGGCGCCCGCCGGGGTCTCCTCGTCGCCGGGGATCACCGCGACGCCGAGCGCCGAGTCCAGCGAGACGGGGCCGCCCTGGAAGACGACGCCCGGTGTGCCGGTGAGCTCCCCCCAGCCCTCCAGGATGTCGGCGACGTCCACCGGCGTCGGACGGTTCAGGACCACGCCGAGCGAGCCCTCCTCGTCGTGGTCGAGGAGCAGCACCACCGCGCGGTCGAAGTTCGGGTCCGCCAGGGCCGGTGTGGCCACGAGCAGCCGCCCTGTGAGCGAGGACACCTCGGTCATGGACCACATGATCCCGCATATTCGCCCTGCGCGGGGAGGCAATGCGCATACCGGAGTGCCCCCAGCTCAGGGCCGGGTGCGGCCGCTGGAGCGCAGGTGACGGGTGGTGACCCGGAGTGTCCGGTTCCGTACGGTTCGTGTTGTCACGAACTCATGACGTGTTTTGCACGCCCTTGGCCTTACGGAAGGGGGGTACGCGGCCATTACGCTTGCCCTTTGATCCCCCCGTCCATCCAATCGGAACGCGAGATTCATGACCGTCACCGACGATGTACTGCTTGTCCACGGCGGAACCCCGCTGGAGGGCGAGATCCGTGTCCGCGGCGCGAAGAACCTTGTGCCCAAGGCCATGGTCGCCGCGCTGCTCGGCAGCGCCCCGAGCCGGCTGCGCAATGTCCCCGACATCCGCGACGTGCGCGTCGTGCGCGGCCTGCTCCAGCTGCACGGCGTGACGGTCCGGCCCGGCGAGGAGCCGGGCGAGCTCATCATGGACCCGTCGCACGTGGAGAGCGCGAATGTCGCCGACATCGACGCCCACGCGGGCTCGTCGCGCATTCCGATCCTGTTCTGCGGCCCGCTCCTGCACCGCCTCGGGCACGCCTTCATCCCCGGCCTCGGCGGCTGCGACATCGGCGGCCGGCCGATCGACTTCCACTTCGAGGTGCTCCGCCAGTTCGGCGCGACCATCGAGAAGCGGGAGGGCGGCCAGTACCTGGAGGCCCCGCAGCGCCTGCGCGGCACCAAGATCCGTCTGCCGTACCCGTCCGTGGGCGCCACCGAGCAGGTCCTGCTCACCGCCGTCCTCGCGGAGGGCGTCACCGAGCTCTCGAACGCCGCGGTGGAGCCGGAGATCGAGGACCTGATCTGCGTCCTTCAGAAAATGGGCGCGATCATCGCCATGGACACCGACCGGACCATACGGATCACCGGTGTCGACAGCCTCGGCGGCTACAACCACCACGCCCTCTCGGACCGCCTTGAGGCCGCCTCCTGGGCCTCCGCGGCCCTGGCGACCGAAGGCAACATCTACGTCCGCGGCGCCCAGCAGCGCTCGATGATGACGTTCCTGAACACCTACCGGAAGGTGGGCGGTGCCTTCGAGATCGACGACGAGGGCATCCGCTTCTGGCACCCGGGCGGCTCGCTCGACGCGATCGCCCTGGAGACGGACGTCCACCCCGGCTTCCAGACCGACTGGCAGCAGCCGCTCGTGGTGGCGCTGACGCAGGCCGCGGGCCTCTCCATCGTCCACGAGACGGTCTACGAGTCCCGCCTCGGCTTCACCTCGGCGCTCAACCAGATGGGCGCGCACATCCAGCTCTACCGCGAGTGCCTGGGCGGCTCCGACTGCCGCTTCGGCCAGCGGAACTTCCTGCACTCGGCGGTCGTGAGCGGCCCCACGAAGCTCCAGGGCGCCGATCTGGTCATCCCCGACCTGCGCGGCGGCTTCTCGTACCTGATCGCGGCCCTCGCGGCGCAGGGCACGTCCCGCGTCCACGGCATCGACCTGATCAACCGCGGCTACGAGAACTTCATGGAGAAGCTCCAGGAACTGGGCGCGAAGGTCGAGCTCCCTAACAGGGCTCCGCTCGGCTAGCTTTCCGTACGCATACGAAAGGGGCGGTCACCCACCGGGTGACCGCCCCTTTCAGCTGCTCCGGGCTACTTGCCCTTGGCCGCTTCCTTCAGCTTGGAACCAGCCGAAACCTTGACGCTGTAACCGGCCGGGATGTTGATCGGCTCACCGGTCTGCGGGTTGCGGGCGGTGCGAGCGGCACGGTGGGTGCGCTCGAAGGTCAGGAAGCCGGGGATGGTGACCTTCTCGTCGCCCTTGGCAACGATCTCGCCGACGGTCTCGGCGAACGCGGCCAGCACGGCGTCGGCGTCCTTGCGGGTCACCTCTGCGCGGTCGGCCAGCGCGGCCACCAGCTCACTGCGGTTCATGTTTGTACTCCCGTGTTCTTTTGCCGTTGAGGCGTGCCACGCGGCAGGGCCGCATGATGGGCACAGCGAAGACGATGCTGCCAGGGTCCTCGGACAGTCCCCGGACCCGGGTCTGACGTCCAGACCCTCGCGCCCGATTACGCATCCTGCCCCCACCTGCGGCGGGAAAGCCAATCCGGCGCCCTTGGGGGTCACACGAAAAGCGTCCGCCACCCCGTGAAACGCGGGCGCAGGGGAGGGCTTGCTGCCAAGCCACCCTAGAGGGGGCCCGTGGGGCCCGGGTTCCGCGACGCGCCGTGCGGCTAGGCCGTGGCGCCTGTCACAGCGGCCCCCGCGGCCTTCGCGGCGGTGCGCACGGCACCGGCCACGGCGCCCGCGACCTTGTCGTTGAAGACGCTGGGGATGATGTAGTTCGGGTTCAGCTCGTCCTCGGCGACGACGTCCGCGAGGGCGCCCGCGGCGGCCAGCATCATCTCCGTGTTGACGGTGCGCGACTGGGCGTCGAGGAGGCCGCGGAAGACGCCGGGGAAGACCAGGACGTTGTTGATCTGGTTCGGGAAGTCGGAGCGTCCCGTGGCCACAACTGCGGCCGTCTGACGGGCGATTGCCGGGTCGACCTCGGGGTCCGGGTTCGCGAGCGCGAACACGATGGCGCCGTCGGCCATGGCGGCGACGTCGTCGCCGTTCAGCACGTTCGGAGCGGAGACGCCGATGAACACGTCGGCGTCGACGACGGCCTCCTTGAGCGTGCCCGTGAGACCCTCGGGGTTGGTGTTGTCGGCGATCCACCGCAGCGGCGAGTCCACGTCGTGGGAGACCAGGTCCTCGCGGTCGGCGTGCACGACGCCGTGGATGTCGGCCACGACGGCGTTCTTCACACCGGCGGCGAGCAGCAGCTTGAGGATGGCCGTGCCGGCCGCGCCGGCGCCCGACATGACCACGCGCACGTCGCCGATGCCCTTGCCCACCACGCGCAGGGCGTTGGTGAGGGCGGCGAGGACGACGATGGCGGTGCCGTGCTGGTCGTCGTGGAAGACGGGGATGTCGAGGGCCTCGCGCAGCCGGGCCTCGATCTCGAAGCAGCGGGGCGCGGAGATGTCCTCCAGGTTGATGCCCGCGAAGCCGGGGGCGATGGCCTTGACGATCTCGACGATGGCGTCGGTGTCCTGGGTGTCCAGGCAGAGCGGCCAGGCGTCGATGCCGGCGAAGCGCTTGAAGAGGGCCGCCTTGCCCTCCATGACGGGCAGCGCGGCCTTCGGGCCGATGTTGCCGAGGCCGAGGACGGCCGAGCCGTCCGTTACGACCGCAACGGAGTTCCGCTTGATGGTGAGGCGGCGGGCGTCCTCGGGGTTCTCGGCGATCGCCATGCAGACCCGGGCGACACCCGGGGTGTAGATCATGGAGAGGTCGTCACGGTTGCGGATGGGGTGCTTGGACGCCATCTCGATCTTGCCGCCGAGGTGCATCAGGAACGTACGGTCGGAGACCTTGCCGAGGGTGACGCCCTCGATGGTCCGCAGCTGCTCGACGATCTCGTCGGCGTGCGTGGTGGAGGACGCCGCGATCGTCACGTCGATCCGCAGCATCTCGTGGCCGGACGCCGTGACGTCGAGGCCGGTGACCGAGCCTCCGGAGGACTCCACGGCCGTGGTCAGCTGGGAGACCGCTGTACCGCTGGCGGGCACCTCCAGTCGGACCGTCATCGAGTAGGAGACGCTGGGCGCCGTTGCCATGGCGGACTTCCTCTGCTTTCACCTTGTAGCTCTTGCCGTCCGATGGTCGCACCTACCGCCGAGTACGTGGTAGCCGCCCCGGATTGCGAACGTTTTGTTCACCGGCCAGTGCGCTGAAATTTCGGAAACTTGTTTCCACCATACGAGAAGTTGCTTGGTAGGGAAAGAGGGGCCCGAACAGAAAGAGGCCCACGTCACTGGGTGACGTGGGCCTCTTCTCACGCTGGTGACACCGACCCGCCATGCTCGCCTCGCGGCAAGTGGTCGCTCGTAGCGACGATGGTTGGGCCCGGGGGCTTGGATCGAGCCGGTGCCACATCCACGGTAACAAACGAATCCCGTAAGGCAATTCCCGTCCCGAGAAGCCGCTCGGGTCAATCCCGCGGGAGGGTCCTCCGCCGGGCGGGATCAGTCCCTGAGCAGGTCCGGGACCCCCGCCTCGTCCGGCTCGTCGCGCTCCCCCGACAGGACGGTGAGCTGCTGCGTCGCGCGCGTCAGCGCCACGTACAGGACGCGCAGGCCCGCCGGGGACTCGTCCGCGATCTCCGCGGGCGAGACGACCAGCGTCGCGTCGTACTCGAGGCCCTTGGCCTCCAGGCTGCCCAGCGCCACCACCCGGTCGCCGAGCCCGGCCAGCCAGCGCGCCGCCTGCTCGCGGCGGTTCATCGCCACGACGACACCGACCGTGCCGTCGACCCGCTCCAGGAGCCGCGCCGCCTCCTCGCGCACGGACGAGGCGAGGTCCTTCCCCCGTACGACCGCGAAGCGGGGCTCCACGCCGGTGGAGCGGACCGCCGACGGGGACTCGGCCCCCGGCATCGCGAGGGCGAGCACCCGGGCGGCCAGGTCGGCGATCTCGGCGGGGTTGCGGTAGTTGACGGTGAGCGTGAAACGGCGGCGCGGGCGGGTGCCGAGCGCCTCGTCGCGCGCCTCGCCCGCCTCGTCGGGGTCGGACCAGGAGGACTGGGCCGGGTCGCCGACGACGGTCCACGTGGCGTGGCGGCCGCGGCGGCCGACCATGCGCCACTGCATGGGCGTCAGGTCCTGCGCCTCGTCCACGATGACGTGCGCGTACTCGGTGCGCTCCGCCGCCAGGCGCTCGGCGCGCTCGCGCTGGGACTCCTCGCGCTGCGGCATCAGCTCCTCAAGGCCGGTGAGCAGGTCCAGGGGGTCGAGTTCACGCTTCTTCTTCGGGCGGTGCGGCGTGCCGAGGATCGCCTGGAGCTCGTCGAGCATCGCCACGTCGTGCACGGACAGGGCGTCGCGCCGCAGCGAGCGGGCGACCTTGCGGACCTCGCCGGGGTTGAGGATCCGGCGCGCCCAGCGGCCGAGGCGCCGCTCGTCGCTCATCGCGGCCAGCACCGCGCGCGGGGTGAGCTCCGGCCACCAGGCGTCGAGGAAGCGGATGAAGTCGTCCTCGGAGGTGATGTCGTCGTCGAAGGAGGAGCGGAGCTCGGCGGCGAGCTCGGGGTCCGTGTGGCGGCCCGCCGCGCCGGACTGGGACCACAGGGCGTCCAGGAGGAGCTTGCGGGCGCGCGGGCGCAGCAGGTTGACGGGGGCGGTGCCGCCGAGCGCGTTGCGGCGGATGCGGTCCAGCTGGCCGGCGTCCAGTTCGAGCCGGCGGCCGAAGGCGACGACGCGGAGGCGGGTGGGGGCGCCGGCGGGCTGCGGCTCCTGGTCCTCGTCGCCATCGCCGAAGGACAGCTGCCCGTCCTGGTCACCGAAGGACAGCTGCCCGTCCCGCGGGGCGGCGGGAGCGGAGGGTGCGGCGGGGGTCTCCAGTGCCCCCCGCGCCGCCTTCCTCAGCACCTTCAGCATGCGCGAGGAGCCCTTGACCCGGGCCACCGCCGGGCTGTCGTACTCCGTCGCCTCCACGCCGTCCACCAGCGAGCCGACCGCGCGGATCGCGACCTGTCCCTCCTCACCCAGGGACGGCAGCACGCCCTCCGTGTAGGCGACCAGGAGCGGGGTCGGGGAGACGATGAGGATGCCGCCCGCGTACCGGCGCCGGTCCTGGTAGAGGAGGTACGCGGCCCGGTGCAGGGCCACCGCGGTCTTGCCGGTGCCGGGGCCGCCCTCCACGTACGTCACCGACGCGGCGGGCGCGCGGATCACCATGTCCTGCTCGGCCTGGATGGACGCCACGATGTCCCGCATCGAGTGGCTGCGGGCCTGGCCGAGCGCGGCCATCAGGGCGCCGTCGCCGACCACGGGGAGCTCCTCGCCGTCGAGGCGTGCGGTGAGCTCGGGGCGCATCAGGTCGTCCTCGACGCCGAGGACCTTGCGGCCCTTGGAGCGGATGACGCGGCGGCGCACCACCCGGCCCGGGTCGACCGGCGTCGAGCGGTAGAAGGGCGCGGCGGCGGGCGCTCGCCAGTCGATGACCAGCGGGGAGTAGTCGGCGTCCAGGACGCCGATGCGGCCGATGTGCAGGGTCTCCGCGATGTCGGCGTACTTGCCGTCCGCGTCCTCGCGCACCGCGCCCTCCGCCGGTTCGACCGCCGTGTACGCGCCGTCGGGCCCCTTCTTGCCGTCCTTGCCCCGGAGCAGGTCGATCCGGCCGAAGAGGAAGTCCTCGAACTCGTTGTTGAGACGGTTGAGGTGGACGCCGGCGCGGAAGACCTGCGCGTCACGCTCGGCGAGCGCGCCCGGCGTACCGACCTGGGAGCGCTGGGCAGCGTCGTTCATCAGGAACTCGGCCTCGTGGATCTTCTCCTCGAGACGTCGGTAGACCTGGTCGAGATGGACTTGTTCGACGCTGATCTCGCGGTCGCGTACGTCGGCCACCGAGGCCCCTTTCACACCGTGCTGCTGCCCGTATTGAGCAGCCGTCCACCCTATGCGAAAGGGGCCCGTCCTGTGCACTTGTCTCACGCCGGGCGTGCGCCACAGCGCTACACGTCGACCTTGACCAGCCGCTCGCCGTCGAACGTGGTCACCTCGAAGTGATCGATGTCGTTCCGGTCCATCGCCGCGCCCCCGTGCACGTACAGCGGGCTGCGCGCCCATTTGTTCGGGCTGTCCTTGATGCCGTACCCCCACTCGGGCACCGACCAGCTGCTGACGGTCTCCTTCTCGCCGTCCTTGCCGACCGCGACCAGGGAGCACTTCAGCGGGCCCTTGACGTTCTTCAGCTCCAGGACGGTGTGCGTGCCCCAGGCCTTCTTCTCCGTGCCGACCGTGGCGCTGACCTTGGTCGTCGGGTCGGTGGCGCGCGCCTTCTCGTCCATGTGGTGGAAGAAGGCGTCCTCGGCGGGGCTCGACGGGTGCGGGTCGGCCACCACGCCCTTCGAGCCGCCGTCGTCACCGGCCACCGCGAGGACGACGAGCGGCCCCCCGACGATCAGCGCGACCGCCGCCGCGACCAGGTACAGGCCGCGCCTGCGCCCGCGCTCCCGCTCGACGGAGACCTCCGCGACGAGGCGCTCGGCGAGCCGGGGGCTCGGCCGGGCGGCGAGCTGGTCGCCGATCGCGGGCACGCCGCGCGGGCCGGGAAAGTCCGCGAGCGCGGCCAGCATCGGCTCCATGCCGGAGAGCTCGTCCAGCTGCCGCCGGCAGGACTCGCACCCGGCGAGGTGCTCCTCGAAGCGCGTGGCGTCCGCGTCGTCCAGGATCCCGAGGGCGTAGGCGCCGACGGTCTCGTGGAGCTCGTCGTCCTGCCGCGTGCCGTGGTGGCCGTGGAAATCGGTCATGCCGTCACCCCCCGCTCCTCGAGCGCCAGCTTCATCGAGCGAAGCGCGTAGAAGACCCGTGAACGGACCGTCCCGCTGGGTATGCCCAGCGTCTCGGCCGCCTCATTGACCGTACGCCCTTTGAAGTACGTCTCGACAAGTACTTCCCGGTGTGCGGGAGTCAGATCCTCCAGCGCGTCCGAGAGCGTCATCAGCCACAGTGCCCTGTCGATCTCGTCCTCCGCGGGGATGACCTCCAGCGGCGACGGGTCGACCTCCTGCGGCCGGGCCTGCCGGCTGCGGTGGCCGTCGATGACGATGCGCCGAGCGACCGTCACCAGCCAGGGGCGTACCGAACCGGTCGCTCTGTTGAGCTGACCGGCGTTCTTCCAGGCACGGATGAGCGTCTCCTGTACGACGTCCTCGGCACGCTGCCGGTCGCCCGCCACCAGCCGGAGCACGTAGGCGAGAAGTGCTCCCGCGTGCTCGCGGTAGAGGGCGCGCATCAACTCCTCGTCCGGGCCCGGGGGCCGTCCGAGGCGATGGCGGTGCGGCTGCGGGCGCTCATCGGCCACGGCGGAATCCTTGCGCACGCGTACCTCCGGTGTCCGCCCTTTCGACGGGTCGGGCGGGTCTCACGACGGAGGTACGGATGCGGGGTGGCGGGTGTTCAACGGGGTGGGGAGTTCTTGTGGTTGGGGGCCGGGTGGGGGCTTCTTGTGGTTGGGGGCGGGGGTGGGAGTTTCTTGCGGTTGGTGCTTGAGGGGTGCCCGGGAAGGGGTGGCCGCCTCACTCCCGTCCGACCGCCGCCGCCCTCCGGCGGTGCCGTGCCACCCGCTCGCGGTTGCCGCACACCTCGCTGGAGCACCAGCGGCGGCGCCGTCCGCGGGACGTGTCGAGGTACACGATCGGGCAGTTGTCGCCCTCGCACTGGCGCAGGAGGGCGCGGGCCGCGGGGTCGGTGAGCAGGTCGACGGTGTCCCGGGCGACGGCGGCGACGAGCGCCGCGCACCCCGGGTCGCCGCGCAGGACACGGACCAGCGTGCCGTCGGCGGCGCGGACCGCGCACGGGGCCGGGGGCGCGGCGGCCGCCAGGGCGTTGACGCGGTCGAGTGCGGCGGTGGCGGCCGCGGTGAAGGGGTGCCCGTCGATCTCGCCGAGCACCAATTGCCCTATGGCGGTACGCAGTTCACGGAAGTCGGTGAGCCACTGCGGGCCGGCGCCGGGCAGTGGCGCACCCGCCGGTACGAGTCCGGTGCCCGCGAGCCAGGCGCGCAGCCGCCCCACGGAGTCGAGCCGTTCCACGGGGTGGTTCGTCGCCACGAGGTCCAGGCAGCTCCGCCCGGAGTCGAATCGCAGCTCGTACGGGGCCGGGGCCGTGCCCAACGCCATGCGCCTGTCACCGCCTTGGTGGGGGTCACCGGGGAGTGAATGCCGTTGCGTACCCCTACAGTGCACTCCCCCGGGCGGCTCCGGAACCCGGCGTACCAGGTTGCCCGGAGAAGCCCTCTTGCAGCGCGGCGGCGGCCGCGCCCGGCTCACCCCACGTACTTCGAGCCCGACGCCGGGTCGATCGCGAGCCGGTACCCCCGCTTGACCACCGTCTGGATCAGCTTCGGCGTGCCGAGGGCCGTGCGCAGGCGGGCCATCGCGGACTCCACCGCGTGCTCGTCGCGGCCCGCGCCGGGGAGCACCCGCAGCAGCTCGGCACGGGCCACGACCCAGCCGGGCCTGCGCGCGAGGGCGGTCAGCAGGGCCATGCCCGCGGGCGGTACGGCGCACAGCTCGTCGTCGACCAGGACGGCGTGGCCGCGGATCTCGACGCGGTGGCCCGCGATGCGCAACACCCTTGCGCGGCCGGGGAGTTCCTGGCAGAGGAGCTGGACGAGCGGCCCGAGCCTGAACCGCTCGGGCTGCACCGTGTCGACGCCGAGGGACTGAAGCGGCAGCGCGGTGACGGGCCCCACGCAGGCGGAGAGCACGTCGTGGTGGAGGGCGGCGAGGAGCTCGGCCGTCATGCCCCGCTCCTCGGCGCGGGCGAGGAGCGAGGCCGCGGCGGGCGCGCTGGTGAACGTCAGCGCGTCGACGCCCCGCCCGACGGCCGCGTCGAGGAGCCGGTCCACGGGGCCGAGGTCCTCGGGCGGCAGCCACCGGTAGACGGGCACCATGACGACCTGCGCTCCCCCGGCCCGCAGCGCCTCGACGAAGCCGGGCAGCGGCTCCCCGTGCAGCTGGAGGGCGACGCGCCGCCCGGCGACGCCCTCGCCGAGGAGCCGGTCGAGGACCTCCGCCATGGACTCGGACGAGGGCGACCACTCCTCGGTGAGCCCCGCGGCGCGCACCGCCCCCTTCACCTTCGGCCCGCGGGCGAGCAGTTCGACCCCGCGCAGACAGCGGACCAGCGCCTCTCCGTACCCCCAGCCGTCCGCGGCCTCGATCCACCCGCGGAATCCGATGGCGGTGGTGGCGACCACGACGTCGGGCGCGTGGTCGATCAACTCCTTCGTCGCCGCGAGGAGTTCACTGTCGTCGGCGAGCGGCACGATGCGCAGCGCGGGCGCGTGCAGCACGGTGGCGCCGCGCCGCTTGAGGAGCGCCCCGAGCTCGTCGGCGCGCCGGGCGGCGGTCACACCGACGGTGAAGCCGGCGAGGGGGCCGTGCGCGGCGGGTCCGCCGGTGGCCGGGGCGCCCCTGGGGGTGGGGCGGGCGCCGGGGCTCGGGCTGACGCCGGGGTTGTCACCGGGGTTGTCACCGGGCTCGGGGCCGGCGTTGGGCCTGGTGCCGTCGCTCGGGCCGGGGCTGGGCCTGGGGCTGTCGCTCGGGCCGGGGCTGGGCCTGGGGCTGTCGTGCATAGGCTCGTCTCGTCTCGTCCCGCTCGTCTCATTCACGGCTCGTGGGCGGTAGGTGGAGGGCGGTTGGCGGTGGGCGGCGGACGTCCGAGCCTGTCAACGGCGCGTGACGGGCCCGGTTCACGCCGATGTCCGCCGTGTTACGTCACACCTCGGCGTAGCTGAGCTGCGGCTTCTCCTCGGTGTCGGCCGCCGGGACCGTACGGGCGACGGGCCGGCGAAGGTATACGGCCCAGGTGACGGCCGCACACACACCGTAGAAGGCGAGGAAGGCGATGTACGCGCCGGTGCCGGAGCCCACCGTCTGGAAGGACTGCCGCAGCGCGAGGTTGATGCCGAGTCCGCCGAGCCCGCCGACGGCCCCGATGAGCCCCATGGCCGCCCCGGAGAGCCGCCGCCCCTGGGCCGCGGCGGCCTCCCCCACGAGACCCTGGGCCTCGGCCTTCGCCTGGAAGATCCCGGGGATCATCTTGTACGTCGATCCGTTGCCGAGCCCGGTGAGCACGAACAGCGCGACGAACGCGCCGACGAACAGCGGCAGCGACTCACGCACGGACGCGACGACGACCACACCGGTGGCGGCGCCCATCCCGAGAAAGTTCCACAGGGTGATGCGCGCCCCGCCGAACCGGTCGGCGAGCCGCCCGCCGACGGGCCGGACGAGCGAGCCGAGCAGGGGCCCGACGAAGGTGAGCTGCGCGGCTTCGAGCGGCGTACGCCCGAACTGCGTCTGGAGGACGAGCCCGAAGGCGAAGCCGTACCCGATGAACGACCCGAACGTCCCCACGTACAGGAACGACATGATCCACGTGTGCGCGTCCCGAGTGGCGGCCTTCACGGCACCGCTGTCATTACGGACGGACGAAATGCTGTCCATGTACAGAAACGCACAGACAGCAGAGACAACAACAAGCGGAATATAAATCCCCAGCACCACGCGCGGCCCGCCGCTCGCCCCGATGACGGCGAGCCCCACGAGCTGCACCACGGGCACACCGATGTTGCCGCCGCCGGCGTTGAGCCCGAGGGCCCACCCCTTCTCCCGCAGCGGGAAGAAGGAGTTGATGTTGGTCATGCTGGATGCGAAGTTTCCGCCGCCCACGCCGGTGAGCAGGGCACACAGCATGAAGGTGGAGTAGGACGTCCCCGGCTCCATGACGACGAACGCGGCGACGGTCGGCAGGAGCAGCAGGGTGGCCGCGATGACGGTCCAGTTACGCCCGCCGAAGCGCGCGACGGCGAAGGTGTACGGCACGCGGACCACGGCCCCCACGAGGGTCGCCATCGACACGAGGAAGAACTTTCCTGCCGCGTCGATCCCGTACTCCGGCCCCATGAACAGCACCATCACCGACCACAGGCTCCACACGGAGAACCCGATGTGCTCGGACAACACGGAGAACGCGAGATTCCGCCGGGCGACCTTCTCCCCGCCCTCCTCCTTCCAGAACCTCTCGTCCTCCGGCTCCCACCGCTCGATCCACATCACACGCCTCCAGGAGTAGTCCACGCACACCGGCCGACCCTCCCGAACGTAAGGAGCCCGCATTTCAACTTTGTGCCGCGCGATGACCACCGGGGAACGTTGCTCTCACGGGGGGGTGGGGTGGGGCGGTGAGGGGCGCGAACCTGCACACCCCTCTGACCGCTCACCGGTTGACGGACTGCACCTCTTCGACCTCGATCTGCTGGTCCGCGCCGAACTGGCCGTCGGGGAGGGCGCCGCCCTGGCCGGTCGTGCTGGTCCAGGTGATCTTCCAGGTGACGGTGGCCCGGATGTCGTACGAGCCGTCGCCGGAGGAGCGCAGGTACCTCACGCCGCAGGGCGGGTCCGTGTCCGCGGGGGTGCCCTTGGCGCGGGGTGCGCCGATCTTTCCGTTCTCGATGGGGCATTCGCCGGAAGCGGGATACGTCTCGGCGTCCTCGGTCCCCGGGTCGATCGACAGGGAGACGGGCTCGGCGGTCGTGGTCGCGGAGAGGCCCGACCCCGGGATGCTCGCGGTGACGGAGACCTTCTTGAACTTCGCCTTGTCCAACCAGACCCAGGTGGGGAGGTTGACCTTCGTCGTCCCCTCGGGCGCCATCTTGATGGTGGTACTGGGGACGGGGAGCTCGTCGTAGGCGTACTCGGCGAGGATTTCCGGAGTCACGGCCAGGGGCTCCTTCGGCGTCTGTCCCTCATCGACCCAGAAAGGCTGCTTGTCGCAGGCGCTGGCCTCCGGGTCGTCCTTGCGGTTCGGATTGACCGCCGCGGCCCAGAACATCCCCTTGCCCTGCTTGTCGAGGTTGTAGTTCTTGTACGGCTTGCCCTTCTTGTAGCGGGTGTCGAGGTAGTCGCCGACGAACTCCCCGACGCTGTCGAAGAGCGGAACGCCGTCACCGAAACCGCGCCACGCCTTGACCGTCTTCTCGATCTCCTTCGGCGAGAAGGCGGGCTCGTACCAGCAGGCGGGCGGAGTCCAATTGCTGTCCGCCGACGAGAGATTGCCGGTCCTGGCCGAGCTCGTATTGCCGTTGACCGATGTCTGGACCTTTGTCTGGACGGTGATGGTGCGGCCGTTCTTTCCGCCCTTCGCCTCCTTGCTGGAACCGCTGCTGTTCGTCAGATCGGCCGATGCCTCCGGCGCGGCCAACGCGGTGATCAGCACAGCAGCAAGTGCGGAGAGGCCAACAGTCCTGCGCGTCACGGCTGGCAGACCTCGCTCCCACGCTCCGAGGAGCTCTTGGTGAGCTGCCAGACGCCCTTGGAATTCTTCCGCAGACGGTCGTTGTAGTAGACGTACGAGTTCTTCGATGCCTTGGTGACGTTCGTCTTCTGTGTCTTGCGATCCTTGGTGTAGGCCTTGGATTCATCGGCGCAGTAGGTGAGACCGGCCGAGCCGTCCTTGCTGAAGGTAACCTTGCGGTTGGTGTAGCGCACCGTCCCGGTCACCGTCGTACCGTCCTTGATGAACCCGCTGACCCATTCGATCGTCCCCAGCAGAGCTGAGTCCTTGCTGTAGAAGACGATGGCGTCGGACTTGGGTTCCTGCTTGTCGATCGCCTCATCGATGGCACGCTGATACTCCGCGCTGTCGCGCAGCACCGCATCGGTCTTCGCGTCGCCCGTCTTCTCCGGGGTGAAAACGAGCCGAACGCCCTTCGGCAGAGTGACCTTGGGGCGGTCGATTCCGTCCGCCGAGGCCGACGCCGACGGGGACGACTTCTTCGCCGCGTCGCCCGAGTCGGCGCCCGCGATCTTGTCGCTGTCCTTGGAGTCGCCGCTGCCCCCGCCGCAGGCGGAGAGCGAGAAGACTGCCGCAGCTGTCATGGTGGCCGCTGTGAGCAGGGCGGGTCGGCGGTTCACTGTGAGCTCCTGGTGGGGCGAGAGTTCTCTGGAGTGCACCAAGCTATCCATGCGGGAGAGGCGAGGGCACGTCGAGGTCGGTCTTCAGCCCAGATGTGTGTCCCCCAGCGACAACAGCAGCCGGCGCAGCGCTCCGTCGAGGGCGGTGCGGTCCTCCGGGGTCAGGGCGGCGAGCATGCGCTCCTCGTTCGCGACGTGGTCGACCACCGCGCGGTCGACCAGGTCACGGCCCGCCTCGGTGAGGCGGACGCGGATGGCGCGGCGGTCGTTCGGGTCCGGGCGGCGCTCGATCAGCCCCTTGCGCTCCAGCTTGTCGAGGCGGTTGGTGATGGCGCCGGAGGTCACCATGGCGGTCTTGAGGAGGCCGCCCGCGGTCAGTTCGTGCGGGGCGCCGACCCGGCGCAGGGTGGCGAGGACGTCGAACTCCGCGAATTCCAGGCCGTACTCGACGAACACCCGCTTCATGCCCTTGCTCAGCAGATGGTCGGCCCTCTTGATGCGTCCCACCAGGGCCATCGCGTCCAGGTGCGCGAGGTCCAGGTCGGGGCGCTCGCGGCGCCATTGGGCACGCAGCTCGTCGATGGCGTCGTGGTCGGCCGTGTCCTGCTCGTTCATGTCGTCGTCTCCGCTCTTGCCCGCCCGCACGCACGCGTCGGCGCCGGATCGTTCCCCGGACCCAAGTCTCTCAACGTTCAGATACTTGACGCTCACAGATCTGGGGTCCATATTTATCTCAACGTTGAGAATAACAGCGTTGAGGAGACCGACGAGGGGAAGCGGCACCATGAACATCCGCAGCACTAGCACCGGCCCTGACACCGGCACCGGCAGCACCGGCGCCAACACCACCACCTGCCCCTCCGCCAAAGCCGCCGCCGGCATCGCCGCACTCGCCGCCATCGGCCCCGCCACCTGGGGCACCACCTACGTCACGACCACCGAACTCCTCCCCCCGGACCGCCCCTTGCTCGCCGCCGCCCTGCGCGCGCTGCCCGCCGGGCTGATCCTGCTCGCACTCACCCGGCGCCTCCCGAGCGGCGACTGGTGGTGGAAGGCGGCCGTACTCGGCGTCCTCAACTTCGGCGCGTTCTTCCCGCTCCTCTTCTTCGGCGCGTACCGGCTGCCCGGCGGTGTCGCCTCGACGATCAGCGCCGTCATGCCGCTGCTCGTCGCCGGGTTCGGGATCGGGGTGCTGAAGGTGCGGCCGACCGGTCGCACGCTGGCCGCCGGACTCGTCGGTGTCGCGGGCGTCGCACTGCTCGTTCTGCGCGGCACCGCCGCGGTCGACCTCGCGGGCATCGTCGCCATGCTGACGGCCACCACGCTGATGGCGCTCGCCGTGGTGCTCAGCAAGCGGTGGGGCCGCCCGGCGGGCGTCTCCCTGCTCGCCCTCACCGGCTGGCAGTTGACCGCGGGCGGGCTGGTCCTCGCGCCCATCGCCCTCACCGCCGAGGGCCTGCCGGACCACTTCACCGGCGCGAACCTCGCCGGGTACGCCTACCTCGGCATCATCGGCACGGCGCTCGCGTACGCCCTGTGGTTCCGCGGCATCGAGCGCCTGCCCGCCTCATCGGTCTCGTTCCTCGGCCTGACAAACCCGGTCGTCGCCACGCTCGCGGGGCTGCTGCTCCTGGGGCAGACCCTCACCGTCTGGCAGCTGGGCGGCCTGGCCCTCGTCCTGGCGAGCGTGCTGCTCGGCCAGAGCCGGAGCGGCGGTGGCGGCAGCAACAGCCGCAACAGCAGCAGCAAGAACAGCGGAAACCGCCCCAGCGCCACCCACCGCCACCAGACACAAACCGCATAACGACCGCCCCCCACCACTCCCGCCTCAACACCCCCAAGGAGCCAACCCCATGCGCATCACCATCTTCGGCGCAGCCGGCAACGCAGGCAGCCGCATCGTCGCCGAGGCCCTCACCCGCGGCCACGAAGTCACCGCCGTCGTCCGCGACCCCGCCCGCTTCGGCGAGCTCCACCCGGCCGCCGCCCACCGCACCGGCAACGCCGAGGACCCGGACGACGTGGCCGAGTTGAGCGCCGGCCAGGACCTCGTGGTCAACGCGACCAGACCCGCCCCCGGCCACGAACACGAGCACCCGGCCGTCATCAAGGCCCTCCTGGCGGGCCTCGCCCGCGCCGACGGCGTACGGCTCATCGTCGTCGGCGGCGCGGGCAGCCTGACGGTTCCCGGTACGCGGGGAGTCCTCGCCATCGACGACCCGAGGTACGTCCCCGAGGCCTGGCGCCACATAGCCGAGGCGTCGAACGCCCAGTACGACGCACTCCGCACCGCGAACACGCACGTCCCCTGGACCTACATCAGCCCCTCGGCCCTCTTCGAACCCGGCACCCGCACAGGCACGTTCCGCCTCGCCGAGGACGAGCTACTCGTCGACGCGGAGGGCAACTCGTCCATCTCCATGGAGGACTTCGCGATAGCCCTCCTGTACGAGGCGGAACACCCGACCCATCACCAAACCCGCTTCACAGTCGGCTACTGAGCCCCGGCTCCCGCCTAAGCACGGGAGCCGTCCGCGTACGCGGAGAGATCCGAGATGTACGCGGTCTCCGCCGACGCGCGAACCCGTACATCCGCCGAGACAATCTCGATCTCCACCTTCTCGCCACCGGTCAGCCGGATGTCTCCGACCGGATCGACCGAGAAACCCCGCAGATCCACCTCATCCAGACCCCCGAACGCCAACTCGACCTGCACAGTGTCGAACCGCTGCACGGTCCACTTCTTGGGCGCCCGTTCCGGGAATACGGGAAGGTCGAACCGCACCCGCAGCCGCGGGCCCTCCCTGTCGAGAACCACAGCGTGGATACGCACGCCAGTCAACGCCGGCACGGCACCTCCGTACACCGAGATGATGCCCTCGGGGTTCTGCACCAGGGAAGTCCACGACATGTCTAGCGCCCGCTCCTGAGCGGCGCCCAGCCGTCCGTCACTTACCGGCGAACTTCCAGCTCACCTGGTCGCCGTCCTCCTTCGCGGACCAGCGGACCTCGATGGACTTCGAGCCCTTCGGGATCAGGTACGTCTCGCACAGGACGTGGGTCTCGCCCTTCTTCCAGCCTTCGAGGTCCAGCTCGTCCTCGCAGCCCGGCGCGTCCTCGGCGGCGCCGATGAGCAGGCCGCCGCGGGTGCCGTCCGCGTAGATCTCCGTGGTGTCCTGGACGTCGGGGGTGTCCGTGAGCGGCGCGCCGCCCTTGTGCGTGATCTTCATGTGGGCGGTCGCCGTGACCAGGCCCTTCGCCCTCTTCGGGTCCGAGACCAGCTTCTTGGTCTCGGCCTCCGTGCCGATGTCGACCTTCTCGGCGGTGACGTCGTACGTGACGAAGGCCTCGTCCTCCTTCACCTTGCCCGTGGTGCTCTTGCCGGCCGCCAGCGCCGACTCCTCCTTGGGCTTGTTCTGGGAGGTGGAGGCGCCGGCCTTCGGCTTGTCCTCCGACTTCTTGTCGTCGCCGCCACCGCAGGCGGTCAGCGCGAGGGCGAGCACGGCGACGGGGGCGGCGGCGCGCAGCGCCGTCTTCCTGTAAAGCAAAGCAATCTCCTGGCAGAGGTGGGGGGCCCGCCGCACGGCGGTCGTCCGGCGTGAGCAGCGGGAAGAGCCGTCAGCTTAGGAGTCGGCTACAGGGCGCGTCGAGATCGTTACGGTCCTTCAGCGCCCAACTATTGGCAGTTGCAATGCTTTACACAGTTCCGCGTCGGATCCCTGCGTGCGCAGCGACCCCGCACGGGGCCGTTGTTCGCTTACGCGAATCCCGGTGCCACGCGAGGCCCCTGCGCACCCCGCGCCCCTCCCTCCGAACGCCCCCATTTACAGCGGCATTTCAAGTCATTGCGGGCACCCCGTTGCACGTAACAGTCGCGCAACGCATTGGCCCGGACAGTCGGGCAACAGTGCCGCCTCAGCCCCCGTCCCGCCCCGTCATGACGAGCTCGTCCCCGGCAGGAATCCACCCACCCACCGGCCTCTCCAGCCAGCCCCCCTCCACCGCCAGCGCCGCAGCCGCCGACCGCAGAGCGGTGACCCCCGGGTGCACCAGGCCCTTTCGCCACACCAGGGACACGGGCGACAGCGGTACGGGGTCGACGAGCGGACGCAGTTCGGCTCCCGGCATGGGCGGGAAGTCGACCACGGCGAGTACCGGATTGCGGCTCCTCGCCATGACCCGCCCGAATTCCTCGGGGCCGACGGCGAGCGGCGCCGGCGGTGCGATCCCGATGCCGCGCCCCTCGAAGAGCAGCCGCGCGAGGGCCGTCCACTCCAGCGTCTTTGCGTTGCCCGCCCCCGCGTACACGGTCTCCCCCGCGAGTGCGTCCAGCGGCACCTCCTCCAGCTCCGCCAGCGGGTGCCCGGTCGGCAGCAGCACCGCCATCGGCTCGTACCGCACCGGCTGCTGGTCGAGCCCGGCCCGCAGCGCCGGGTCGAGTCCGGCGAAACGGCCGAAGGAGACGTCGAGCCGTCCGGCGGCGATCTCGGCGGCCGAGCCGGTGAGGCCGCTCTCGAAACGGGCCATCAGCTCGCAGTCGGGGGCGAGTTCGCGGGCCCGCTCCAGGATGCGTCCGAAGACCAGGCCGGGGCTGTTCACGTCGACGAGCAGGGGCCGTGCCGCCCCCTCGGCGGCGGCGACCAGGGCGTCCTGGGCCTCCAGGACGCGTCGCGCGTACGGCAGCAGCCGCTCGCCGTCGGCGGTCAGCGTCACCTGCCGCGTCGTGCGGGCGAAGAGCTCGGCCCGCAACTCCCGCTCCAAACGCCGCACATCACGGCTCAGCGCCTGTTGCGCGACATAGAGGCGGTGAGCCGCCCGGGTGAAGTGCAGTTCCTCCGCGACGGCGACGAAGGCGCGCAACAGCCTCGGGTCCACATCACGGCGTACGACTGCTTCCGCCGACCGCGTACGGCGTACGGCTGATTCCGCCGGGCCAACAGCACGGCTTACGGCTGATTCCGCCGGGTCGGCATCACGGCGTACGACTCCCACCCCGTCCTCGGTCACCGCAGCAACCTACAACGCAGACGCGTCAATCCGCACCCAACAGGTGTTGGACCCCACCCGCCGCCCCCGGCGAGGGTGACCGCATGCCCCACAACCCCTACGCCCGTCTCTTCGCGATACCCGGCGCCACCGCCTTCACCATCGGCAACCTCATCGCCCGCCTCCCCATGGGCATGTTCAGCGTCAGCGCCGTCATCATGATCTCCGGAGCCCGCGGTTCGTACGCCCTGGCCGGCGCCGTCACCGCGACCGGCCTCGCGGCGACCGCCGTCGTGGCGCCCTGGACGGCGCGGCTGGTCGACCGGTACGGCCAGGCGCGCGTCGCCGTGCCCGCCACCCTCGTCGCCGCGCTCGGCTCGCTCTCGCTGCTGCTGTGCGTGCGCTACGGAGCGCCCGACTGGACGCTGTTCGCGTCGTACGCCGCCACGGCGACGACACCCAACACGGGCGGCATGTCCCGGGCCCGCTGGGCGCACCTCCTCAAGGGCGACGCGCGGGCCGTGCACACCGCCAACTCCTTCGAGCAGGCCGCCGACGAGCTGTGCTTCATGCTGGGTCCGGTTCTCGCCGCCTTCCTGTGCGGCGCGCTCTTCCCGCAGGCGGGCACCCTCGTGGGTGTGGTGCTGCTGGTGACCGGGGTGCTCGTCTTCGCCGCCCAGCGGGCCACGGAACCCCCGCCCCAGGGGCGTACGGACTCATCCTCCGGGACGACGTCGCTGCTCCGCGCGCGCGGGGTGCCCACCCTGCTGACCGGCTTCCTCGCCACCGGCGCCGTCTTCGGCTCCCTCGAAGTCGTCACCATCGCCTACGCGGACACGCAGGGGCACAAGGCCGCCGCGGGGGTGGTCCTCGCCCTCCAGGCCGCGGGCTCCTGCGCGGCGGGCCTCGTCTACGGGGCCGTGAAACCGCGCGGCTCCCTCGGCCGCCGCCATGTGCTGTGCGCGGCCGCGATGGCGGCCCTGATGACGCTGCCCCTGCTCTCCGTAGTGGCCACCGGGTCGCTGATCGCCCTCTCCGGAGCGCTGCTCGTCGCCGGGATGGCGACGGCGCCGACGATGGTCACCGCCATGACGCTCGTGCAGGAGCGCACCCCCGAGGGGCGGTTGAACGAGGGCATGACCCTCGCCGTGACCGGTCTCCTCGGGGGCATCGCCTGCGGTGCGGCGGGCGGCGGCTGGGCGGTGGAGCACCTGGGCACCGCCGCGGGCTATGGGGTGCCGGTCGCCGCCGCGTGCTGCGCCCTGCTGGTCAGCAGCGCGCAGGCTTGCGCCACGAGCACTCCAGCCCGGCGTCGTCCCGCTCGGCCGCGCGCGTCGAACGCGGCGTGACCGGGACGGCCCTGTCCTCGGTCGAGGAGGCGAGGGTCACCATGATCGCGTCCTCGACGGGCTTCACCGAGGAGGCCAGGTGGTTGTTGAGGATGACGCTGAAGACCAGCTCGCGCCCGTCCTTGTCCTTGACGTAGCCGGAGAGGGCGGACGCTCCGGTCAGCGTCCCTGTCTTGGCGCGGACGTTGAGGGCCGCCGGGGTGCCGCACATCCGCGAGCGCAACGTGCCGCCGACGGACTTGCCGGGACCGCAGGCCGCGGGGAGGGAGGCGTGCCAGTCCGCGAACCACGGCTCGGCCTTCACCGAGCGCAGCAGCTTGACGTACTGCTCCGCCGCGGCGTTGTCCTTGCGCGAGAGACCGGAGCCGTCGACCTGGCGCAGCTTGCCCGGGTCGACTCCGGCGGTCTTCAGATAGCCGTTGATCGCCGCGATGCCGTCGCTCCAATTTCCGGGCCTGCCGGTCGTCTTGTGGCCCATGGCCTTGGTGAGGCTCTCGGCGTGCATGTTGTTGGAGAGCTTCATGAACGGGACCATGAGCTCCTTGAGCGGCATGGATTTGTGCGAGGCGAGCTGCCGGGCGCCCCTCGGCGTGGCGGTCCCGGTCTTGGTCGGGCCGCTCACCCGTACGCCGTGCGCGGCGAGCGCGTCACGGAAGACGGCGGCCGCGTACCCGGTGGGCTCCCAGACGGTGGCCCACTCCTTGGTGGTGTCCCCGCCCACCGGGACGGTGCCGCTGACGGTGATGGTGTTCTTGCCGTGCTGCCGCTCCACCGCGACGGTGTCGGCGCCGCCCGCCGCGACGGTGGTGGCGCGCAGATCGATGTTCACGTAGTCGGTCTTCGGTGTCACGCTGACGCGCGGCTTGTCCCCGGCGCGCGCCCCGGGCGCGACCTCGACGATCACCGTGCCGGTGTCGTAGTCGGTGTCGGGGGCGACGCTCAGTGCGCTGATCTGCGCGGCGTAGTACGCGGACTCGTCGTCACCGCTCCACCCGTCGCCGATGCGGCTGCTGTCGAAGCGGGTGTCGTCGGCGACCAGCCGCCCCGTGACCTGTCGGATGCCCGAGCCGGCGATCTTCGCGGCGAGCCGGTCGTAGTCCTTGGCGAGCGTCGTCGGGTCTCCTGTGCCGCGCAGGTACAGGTCTCCTTGGAGCACGGAGCCGCGTCGCGGTGCGGTGGCGAGGACGTCGGTGGTGAACCGGTGGCCGGGGCCGAGGAGTTCCATCGCCGCGGCCGAGGTGAGCAGCTTGGTGTTGGAGGCGGGCATCAGGCGCCCGCTGGAGCGGTGCTGGTACAGGACGTCGCCGGTCGCGGAGTCGGCGACGACGACGCTCGCCACCCCGCCCTCCATGCGCGGGTCGGCCAGGATGGTGTCGATGGCCTCGGGGAGTCCCGAGCGGTCGGAGTCCGCCCCGGCCGGTGCGCCGACGGCGAGTCCGGCCGCCGCGACGGCGAGCACGGCGGGCCAGATCCAGTGGCGCATACGGATGGTGACGCGTCTCACGGGTCTACTCATGACCCCGGAGCATGACAGCCCCCGGGGCATGACAGAAGCCCCCTGGCCGGGGGGCCGGAGGGCTTCTGTCTCACATGGGAATTGTGGAGATGGCGGGAATCGAACCCGCGTCCAACGGTGCAGAATCAGGGCTTCTCCGTGTGCAGTTCGCTGCGATTTTCTCGGCCCCGGCGATCACGCGAACAAGTCGCCGACGGGCCCAGTCACTGTTTGATTTCCTCCTAGGTCCCGTGACCGGGCCTAGAAGTTTAGTTCCCTAGCTGATGCCAGGATCCGGGTCGGGAACAGCCCCGGGCTGACACTTCGCAAGTCGCTACTTAGGCAGCGAGGGCGAAGGAATCGCGCTTGGTGTTGGCGATTATTTGTTGCGACATATGGTTTACGAGATCATTGCCGCTTCCTCGACACGCTTCCCCTGCTTCGACATCCGCTGTCGAAACCGATCATCCCCATGTTGATTTTTCAAACGGACCTTCCGCACCACTTCGCAGTGGCTCTCCGGCCCGGCCTGCCCCGTCACCAGCGGAGCAAGACCCATCGTACGTGACCAACGCACGACGGTGCCAGCCTATTCCGCGGACCCCGCGGGAGGCGGCTAGCCGATCCCCTGGCGCCGCCGCGCCGCCGAGATCGCGCGGTTCGTCTCGCGCGTGTCCTGCTTCTCGCGGAGCGTCTGCCGCTTGTCGTACTCCTTCTTGCCCTTGGCAAGGGCGATCTCGACCTTGACCCGGCTGTCCTTGAAGTACAGGGAGAGGGGCACGATCGTGTGACCCGTCTCCTTGGACTTGGACTCCAGCTTGTCGATCTCGGCCCGGTGCAGCAGGAGCTTCCGCTTCCGCGTGGCGGAGTGGTTGGTCCAGGTGCCCTGCACGTACTCCGGGACGTGGATGTTGTGCAGCCAGGCCTCGCCGTGGTCGATGTGCACGAAGCCGTCCACCAGGGAGGCCCGGCCCAGACGCAGCGACTTGACCTCGGTGCCCATCAGCACCAGGCCGCACTCGTAGGTGTCCAGGATGTGGTAGTCGTGCCGCGCCTTCTTGTTCTGCGCGACCATCTTCCGGGCGGGGGCCTTCTCATTGGCCTTCGCGGCCTTGCGCTTTACCTTTTCCTTCGCCATAGTCCGGCCATTTTCGCACTACGAGGGGGGTCCGAGGCCAGTCAATACTGTCTCGGCCCGCTCCTCGGCCCGCTCGCCGGCCTCCAGGTCCGGGGTGATGCCCCGGCCGTCGACGGCCCGTCCCGAAGGGGTGCGGTAGTGGCCGACGGTCAGCTCGGCGACGGAGCCGTCGGGCAGGCGGCTCGGCATCTGGACCGCGCCCTTGCCGAAAGTCCTCGAACCCACGACGACCGCGCGGCCGCGGTCCTGGAGCGCACCCGTCAGGAGCTCGGCCGCGCTCATCGTGCCGCCGTCGACGAGCGCGACCACCGGCCTGTCCGTGTCGCCGCCCCGCTCGGCGTGAAGCGCCTTCTCCTCACCCCGTATGTCATACGTCGCGACGAGACCGCCGTCGACCAGCGCGGAGGCGGCCGTGACCGCCTCCGAGACGAGGCCTCCGGAGTTCCCCCGCAGGTCGAGCATGATCCCGGCGCCCTCGGGGGCCTCGCGCACGGCGGTCCGCACGGCCTCTCCGGAGTCCTTGGTGAACGCCGCGACCTTGATCAGGACGGCGCCGCCGGGCAGCCGGCTGACCGTGACCGGGTCCGTGGTGACATGCGCCCTGCGCACGGTCTCGCGCCACGCGCGCGTGCCGCGCTCCACGCCCAGGGTCACCGGGGTGCCCGCGCGGTCGCCGCGCAGCAGGGCGAGGACCTCCGTGACGGGCCGGCCGGTGACGCGCTTGCCGTCGACGGTGCGCAGCCGGTCGCCCTCGCGGAGCCCGGCCCGCCCCGCGGGCCCGTCCCGCTGGACCCGGGAGACCTCGATGCGCCCGTCGGCCGCGCGCCGTGCCCACAGTCCGACGCCGGTGTACCCGCCGCCGAGGGCCTTCTCGAACTCCTGGTACTCCCCCGGCGAGTACACCGACCCCCAGCGGTCCCCGCTGCGGCTGACGGCTTCCTCGGCGGCCTTCTCGGCGGACTTGCCGTCGGCCATGGCCTTCGCGGCGGCGTCGGCGGCCTCCGCCGCGGTGTCGTCGGGGTCCTCGGGGTCGTCTGCACCCTCCGAAGAGCCCGCCATGTCCGAACGTAACGAAGGAGGAGGGGGATTTCGGCCGTCGTCGGCGGCGTCGCTCCAGGAGCCGGTGGCGGCGCCCGTGACGAGGACGCTCGCGAAGACCAATGTCAGGGTCGCCCCGCGGCGGATGCGGCGGGGCCGGGACAACCGGTCGGCGAACCGGACGAGGCCTGACATGCCGGTGAGTCTAGGACAACGAAGGGCGCCGTACGGTTGGTTGAACCGTACGACGCCCTGCCGCGCAGGCGGCTCTTGTCACACCTTCAGGTACTTGCGCAACGCGAAGAACGCGGCAAGCGCGGGCATGAGAAGGCCGATGGCGAGCACCAGCGGCAGCTTGGCCAGGACCGCGTCCCAGCCGATGAAGTTGATGAGGTTGATCTTCTCGGACAGTTCCAGACCGTGGTCGATCATGAAGTACCGCCCGACCAACAGCATTCCGCAGGCGACCGCTCCGCCGATGAGGCCGGCGACGGCGGCCTCCATGATGAACGGCATCTGGATGTAGAAGCTGGACGCGCCGACCAGCCGCATGATGCCGGTCTCGCGTCTGCGGCTGAAAGCCGAGACGCGCACGGTGTTGACGATCAGCATCAGCGCGACGACGAGCATCAGCGCCATCACCGCCACGGCCGCCCAGTTCATGCCGTTCAACAGCCCGAAGAGGTTGTCGAGATAGCCCTTCTGGTCCTGCACGGACTGCACGCCGTCACGCCCGGAGAAGGCGGTCGCGACCACCTGGTACTTCTCCGGGTCCTTCAGCTTGATGCGGTACGACTCCTGCATCTGGTCCGGCGTCAGGGAGCTGGACAGCGGCGAGTCGCCGAACTGCTCCTTGTAGTGCTTGTACGCCTCGTCCGCCGACTCGTGCGTGACCTTGTCCACGACGGGCATCTTCTTCAGATCGCCGAGGATCTGGTCCTTCTGCTCGTTCGTGACGGCGCCCTTGGCGCACTTGGGGTCCTGCTCGGCGTCGGCCTTGTTGCAGAGGAAGATCGAGACGTTGACCTTGTCGTACCAGTAGCCCTTCATCGTGCTCACCTGGTCACGCATGAGCAGCGAACCGCCGAAGAGGGCGAGCGAAAGCGCTACGGAGACGATGACCGCGAAGGTCATCGTGAGATTCCGGCGGAGACCGACGCCGATCTCCGACAGGACGAACTGGGCGCGCATGGCGGCCTTTCAGTGGATCAGGTGGAACAGACAGCGGTCGGGCGGGACGGCGTCAGTGCTGGTAGCCGTAGACACCGCGCGACTGGTCGCGGACGAGGCGGCCCTTCTCCAGCTCGATGACCCGCTTGCGCATCTGGTCCACGATCTGCTGGTCGTGGGTGGCCATCACGACGGTGGTGCCGGTCCGGTTGATCCGGTCGAGCAGCTTCATGATGCCGACGGACGTCTGCGGGTCGAGGTTGCCGGTCGGCTCGTCGGCGATGAGGAGCTTGGGGCGGTTGACGAACGCGCGCGCGATCGCCACGCGTTGCTGCTCACCACCGGAGAGCTCGCCCGGCATCCGGTCCTCCTTGCCGCCGAGTCCCACGAGATCGAGGACCTGGGGCACCGACTTGCGGATCTCGCCGCGGGACTTGCCGATGACCTCCTGCGCGAAGGCGACGTTCTCGCCGACGGTCTTGTTGGGCAGGAGCCGGAAGTCCTGGAAGACGGTGCCCAGCTGGCGCCGCATGTGCGGCACCTTCCAGTTGGACAGGCGCGCGAGATCCTTGCCGAGGACGTGCACCTGGCCGTGGCTGGTGCGCTCCTCGCGCAGGACGAGCCGCAGGAAAGTGGACTTTCCGGAGCCGGAGGATCCCACCAGGAAGACGAACTCGCCCTTCTCGATCTCGAGGGAGACGTCCCTGAGCGCGGGGCGGGTCTGCTTCGGATAGGCCTTGGAGACGTTGTCGAATCGGATCACGGATGCACCACGGTTTGCCGGGGGTAGGTGAGCGTGACCATACGCGAAGCAGGTACGCGCGCGCAGTCGGCGTCCTGAGTTGCGCGGATTGTCGCGGAAGTACGGGGCGGAGACCGTGGCGAACGGGCGGGCCGCGCCGAAATCCGCGGAAGCTGGCACAGTGGTAGGGGGAACGATTGAGTTCCCCGTAGCGTTGGGCAGGCTGAGACTGTGCGGGAGGAGAAGCGCATGACCCTGGATCGGTTGGTATGCGCGAACTGCGCAGCGCCCGTGAGTGAAGGCCGCTGCCCCGTGTGCCGGGCCAATCGCGAGCGTATGCAGCAGGAAGGGCCCTTCGCCGGGCTCAATCCCGCGGCACTGATAGCGCTGCTCGTCGTGTTGATCGCGGCGGTCGTGCTGCTGGCGCAGCAGACCGCGTAGAGCGCCGGCCCTGCGGGGCGGTGTGGATTTCAGTACGGAGAGTCACGGCACGTACACGCGAAGAAGGGCCCGGAGCTCCGTGAAGCTCCGGGCCCTTCTTTCACGCGTACGTGTCGTACGGCTGGGCCTCGATCAGGCGATCAGGCGGCCGCGCCGCGGTTGCCGACGAGGCGCGGCAGCACGCGGAAGCCGATGCCGCCGGCGATCATCGTCGCGGCGCCGATCAGCAGGAAGGTGGTCTCGGCGGCGCCGGTCTCGGCCAGCTCGCCCTTGTCGGCGGCCGGCTGGGCGTTGTTGCCGCCCTGCTCGACCGGCTGGGAGCCGGTGTCGGACAGGCTGTCCTTGCCCTTGCCCTGCTCGACGGGGACGGAGCCGCCGCCGTCGGGGTCGGCGTCGTTGCCGCCGTTGTCGCCGCCGCCGTTGCCGTGACCGTTGTTGCCGCCGTTGCCGTTGCCCTCACCCGGGTCGGTGGTGGGGTCCTCGGTCGGGATCTCGGGGTCCGTGGGCTCCTCGGTCGGAATCTCCGGGTCCGTCGGCTCCTCGCTCGGCTCCGTGGGCTCCTCGGAGGGCTCCGGCGGGTCCGAGGGGTCCTCGGGGTCGCCCGGGGCCGGGTCGTCGGCCGGGTCCAGGTCCACGTCCACGCCCACGCCGCTCTCGTCGGCGTGGGCGCCGGCGCCCACCCCGCCGAGCTCGACGCCGACGTCGAGGGCCGAGGCGGCACCCGCGGCGGTCAGCGAGGCACCGGCGGCGATCACCGCGCCGGCGGCTATTCGCGCGACACGGATCCGCGTCTTCTTCGTCATCTGGTTGCTACCCCCAGTAGCTGAATCGTCAGTGAGGCAGCGTCCGGGGCTGCGTTCGCCGGGGGCGTTCGATCAGCCATCACCATCGGCCTCCGGCCCCCACGGATCCCACGCGCCCCAGAAATACGCACGCCGCGCGCTAGCCTTTCCACTTTTCACAGCAGCGTCAAGGTCGTTGCGGGCGCGATGTCCGAAATTGGGGGAGTTGACCGTCGTACGGACATCTGACTGTGACGCAAAAGGCAACTGCCGCCTCTTGGGCAGCAGTTGCCTTGTCGATAAAGCCGTTTCCGGCGGCTTTTACTTCTCCTGCTGCTTGCGCCAGCGAATTCCGGCTTCCAGGAAACCGTCGATCTCGCCGTTGAAAACGGACTCGGGGTTGCCGACCTCGAACTCCGTCCGCAGGTCCTTCACCATCTGGTAGGGGTGCAGGACGTACGAACGCATCTGGTTGCCCCAGGAGTTGCCGCCGTCGCCCTTGAGGGCGTTCATCTTCGCCTGCTCCTCCTGGCGGCGGCGCTCCAGGAGCTTCGCCTGGAGGACGTTCATCGCGGTCGCCTTGTTCTGGATCTGCGAGCGCTCGTTCTGGCAGGAGACGACGATGCCGGTCGGCAGGTGGGTCAGGCGGACCGCGGAGTCGGTGGTGTTGACGCCCTGGCCGCCGGGGCCCGAGGAGCGGTACACGTCGACGCGCAGCTCGCTCTCGTCGATCTCGATGTGGTCGGTCTGCTCGACGACCGGGAGGATCTCGACGCCCGCGAAGGAGGTCTGGCGGCGGCCCTGGTTGTCGAAGGGCGAGATGCGGACGAGGCGGTGGGTGCCCTGCTCGACGGAGAGCGTGCCGTACGCGTACGGGACGTTGACGGCGAAGGTGGTCGACTTGATGCCGGCCTCTTCCGCGTACGACGTCTCGTAGAGCTCCGTCTTGTAGCCGTGGCGCTCGGCCCAGCGCAGGTACATGCGCTGGAGCTTCTCGGCGAAGTCGGAGGCGTCGACGCCGCCGGCCTCCGCGCGGATGGTGACGACGGCCTCACGCGCGTCGTACTCCCCGGAGAGGAGGGTCCTGACCTCCATCTCGTCCAGCGCCTTCTTGACGGACTCCAGCTCGGACTCCGCCTCGGCGCGGGTGTCCGAGTCGTCCTCCTCCTCGGCCATCTCGAACAGCACGCTGAGGTCGTCGATGCGCCCGCGGAGCGCCTCGGCCTTCCGCACCTCCGCCTGGAGGTGGCTCAGCTTGCTGGTGATCTTCTGCGCCGCGTCGGGGTCGTCCCACAGGGACGGCGCGGCCGCCTGCTCCTCGAGCACGGCGATATCGGCCCTCATGCTGTCGAGGTCCAGGACGGCCTCGATCGACTCCATGGTCGAGGAGAGGGACTTGAGCTCTTCGGAAACATCGACGACTGCCACGAGTCCAGCGTAACGGTTGCGGCAAGTGGCCCGGTCCGGGGCGGGGTCCCTGCGGGGCTTGGGCGGGGCTCCTCTGTTCGGCTTACCGCCGGTGGGGCGTGCCCTGTCCCGCCGCTCCGCGGCGGATACCTCCCACCCACCCACCCGTGCGCCCCGCGCCGAATGGTGCCGTAGGAGCCACAAGCGGGGGCGGTGGGCCGCCCCACCGTCCCGTGCGCCCCGCGCCGAGTGGTGCCGTAGGGGGCCACAGCGGGGACGGTGGGGCGCCCCGCCCGTCCAGGCACAGCCTCCCGCCTTCGGCGCCGAAGGTCGGCCGCCCCGCCTGCCCCTCGCCGTAGACCCCACCCACCCCAGCGCCGCTGGCGCAGCCCCCGCCCTGGCAGGACGGCGGGGCGCCCCGCCCACCCGTCTGGTGGGCCGTCCTCTTTGGCGGAGGCGGAAGGTGGAAGGGCGCTAGGGGGACGGCGGGGCCGAGTTTTTGGTGTCTGAGGGGGGCGGGGCGGGGTCGTCGTTGGTTGTGGCTGTCCAGGTGGCGATGCCGGCCGCGGCTGCCAGGACCGTTCCTGCCACGGCCAGGGTGATCCTGCGGCGGCGGGCCGAGGAGCGGTGTTTGGCGGAGCCGGGGCGGGCCGTGCCCGCGGCGCGGGGGGCGCGGGCCGTGCCGCGGGCGCCGCCGGCCAGCTCGTCGGGGCCCGGGACCCGCATGGACGTGTGGGTGTCGCGGTTGGAGTCGGCGGAGGCCGAGCCGGGGACGAGGGGGACGGCGCCCCGCCGGGGAGCCGCCTCCCGGGGTTCGGAGGAGGTGGGGGTGGAGGGGGCGTTCTCGTAGGGCTCCGCCTGGTCGGACTCCGTGTCCGGTTCGTCGACGTCCAGCGGCGGCATCCCCGCGACCAGCGGAAGCAGCTCCCGCAGGCGCGTCGCCAGCTCGGAGGCGCGCAGCCGGGACGCGGGCGCCTTGGCCAGGCACTGGACGAGGAGCTGCCACAGTTCCTCGGGGATGCCGGGGAGGGGCACCACCGTCTCGGTGACGTGGCGGCGCAGGACCGCGCCGGGGTGGCCGCCGCCGAAGGGGGTGAAGCCGGCGAGGAGCTCGTACAGGACCGTGGCGAGGGCGTAGATGTCGACGGCCGCGCGCGGGGGCAGGCCTTCGACGATCTCGGGGGCGAGGTAGTCCGGCGTCCCGATGATCTTCGTCGCGCGGGTCCGGCGCGGGGAGTCGATCAGCTTGGCGACGCCGAAGTCCGTGAGGAGGGCGGGGTGGGCGCCGCCGGGGCCGAGGGGGCCCTGCATGTCCAGGAGCACGTTCTCGGGCTTGACGTCGCGGTGGACGATGCCCGCGGCGTGCGCGGCGGCGAGGCCGTCGGCGACGTCCGCGACGATGGCGACGGCGGCCTCGGGCGCCATGCGCCGCTCGCGCTCCAGGCGGGTGCGCAGGTCCGTGCCGCGGACGAGGTCCATGACGAGGGCGAGGTCGTTGCCGTCGACGACCAGGTCGTGGACGCCCACCACGCGCGCGTGGTCGAGGCTGAGCAGCGCCGTGCGCTCCTGGACGAAGCGGCCGACGAGTTCCTGGTCGGACGCCAGGTCCTCGCGCAGCAGCTTGATGGCGACGGGGCCCTCGGGGCCCTCGCCCAGCCACACCGTGCCGGCGCTGCCACGGCCCAGGATCTGGTGGGCGGTGTACCGGCTGCCGATCTTGCGCGTCAAGACTGCTCCTACGGATGCGTGTTGGCGACAAAACTACGCGGCCTTGCCGCCAACCTTCACTCCGGGAGCGGATTTCACTCTGCAGATGTCGACAAATCCCCAGGGCAGCCCGGGTGGGGGCTACTTGCCGCCGACCTTGCCGATCCAGTCGCCGACCGTGTTGTACCAGTCCGTCAGCTGCTCCCAGTACCCCTTCGTCGTACCGATCCAGTCCTGGAGAGGGCTGAACTCCCAGACCAGCCAGCTCGCCACGAAGAGGATGACGATGGTGAACAGGCAGCCCTTGAGGCAGCCGAGACCCGGGATCTTCATCGGGTTGGCGCTGCGCTGCCTCGGCTGACGCGGCTCGCGCGGCTCCCGCGCGGGACGCGGGGCGGGCTGCTGGGGCGGCGGCGCCTGCGGGGGCGCGGCGTACTGCTGGGGCTGGTGCTGGGGCTGGTGCTGCTGCGGCGCGGGCGCGTACGGCTGGGGGCGCTGCTGTCGCTGCTGCTGGCGCTGTCCGCGCGGCTGCTGCGGCGCGTACTGCTGGGGGTGCTGCTGCTGCGGCTGCTGCTGGGGCCGGGCGACCTGGCGCTGGGGGCGGCGGCGCAGCGGGTCCTGCTCGGGGTCCAGATAGGCCTGGTACTGGGTCTGGTCGTTGCGGTCACGGGCCGCGGCCATCTGGCTCTGCCAGGGGTGCGGGTCGTTCGGGTCCGGCCCCGGGGCGTTCGGCGGGACGGGCGGCATGACCGCGGTCGGGTCGGCGTTGCCGCCGCGGTTGTTCGGCAGGACGGAGGTCGCGTCGGCGTCCGGGGAGCCGGGGGTGTGGCCGCCGGTGCTCTGCATGACACTGGTCGCGGCGTTCGGGTCGTACGAGCCCGCGGTGCTCGGCAGCACCTGCGTGGGGTCGGCCGCGCCCGGGGTCCCCGGCACGGGGGCCGGCGACGGGTCCGGCATGAGGAGCGCGCCCACGCCCTCCGCGGCGGCGATCTGCGCCGGGGTGGAGTGCACGCCGACGCCCTCGGCGACGGCGCGCAGGCCGCGGGCGAGGTTCTCGGCGCTGGGGCGGCGGTCCGGGTTCTTGTCGAGGCAGCGCTCGATGACCGTCCACAGCGGGTCGGGCACGGTCGAGGGGCGGCGCGGCTCGGCGCTGAGGTGCTGGTGCAGGACTTCGAGGGCGGAGCCGCCGGAGAACGGCGGGCGGCCGGTGACGAGCTCGTACAGCAGGATGCCCGCGCCGTAGATGTCCACGGCACTGGTCTGCGGGCGGCCCTCGGCGGACTCCGGCGCGACGTACGCGGGCGTGCCGACGAATTCGTGGGTGCGGGTCAGGCCGGGCGAGTCCGCGAGGCGTGCGATGCCGAAGTCGGTGAGCATCGGGTGCATGCCCTGGGCGTCCTGCTTGAGCAGGACGTTCGCCGGCTTCAGGTCGCGGTGCACCACGCCGTCGGCGTGGCTCGCGGCGAGCGCGTCGGCGATCTGGGCGGTCAGCAGGGCCGCCGCGACCGGCGTGAACGGGCCGTTCTCGCGGAGATAGCGGTGCAGGTCGGGGCCGTCCACGAGGTCCATGACCAGGGCGAGGAGGTCGCCCTCGACGACGAGGTCACGCGTACGGACGATGTTCTCGTGCGTGAGCCTGAGCAGGACGGACCGCTCTCTGAGGAAGCGCATCACGACGTCCGCGTCGTTGGCGAGCTCTTCCTTGAGGACCTTGATCGCGACGGTCTCGCCGGGCTGGCCGGGAACGGCCGCCTCGGCGCCCGCGGTCTCCCGCTGGCGGGCTCGCCAGACGGTGCCCGTGGCGCCGCGCCCGAGCGGCTCCTCGAGCAGGTACTTGCTGCCTACCGGCCGCACGTCATGCGCTCCCTGCTGGTCTGGCTGGTCCCGTCCGGACGCTGGTCCTGTCCGGGGGTCTGTCCGATGGTGTTCCGACCCACTGTAGTGCCGCCGAACAGGGCACCGGCCGGTCGGATTCCTCTCGGCCATTTCTTTCCGGGGCTTTCCGGATCGCTGTTCGGTGGGAAGACGCCGGCCCGTGGCCATTGGTTGCCGAGTGGTCCCGAATCGACCTTCTTCGAGGAACCTTCCCCCTTATACGCAACGGTCCAAGCAGGCACTTTTCCGAGCAGAGCCGACCAATCAAGATCACTTACGGGTGGCCGCCGGGCGTGTTGTCAGTGGCAGGTGCGAGGATGCCTCCAGTACTGGCCGACGTGCCCGTGTGCGGTGGGGGGAATCACAGCGCGTGTCCCCGTGCCGGGCGCCCAGCGCAGAAGGGACCGCTGACGGCGATGCAGATCCGGCTGACCGTCCTCGGGCCGCGCAGCGGCCAGCCCGAGCAGCAAGGCCGCCCCACGGCGGCGACCGGGCCGCAGGGCGCCTGTGACGTCCTGGTCACCGCCCCCGCGGGGACCGCGCTCGCCGCGGTGGTCTCCGGTCTCGCCACGGCCGTGGCGGGCGGCGAGGCCCCCCTCGTGCTGTTCGCGGGCCAGGACCGCCTGGACGCCCAGCGCTGCACGCTCGGCGAGCCCCCCTTGATCGACGGCGCGGTGCTCTCGCTGGGCGCCCCCGCCGAGCCGGGTCCCGAACTGTCCGGCGCCGCCGCCCAGTTGCACGTGGTGGCGGGTCCGGACGCGGGCGGCGTCCATCTGCTGCACGGCGGCCAGATCCGGGTCGGCCGCTCCGCGGAGGCGGACGTGCCGCTGGACGACCCGGACGTCTCCCGGCTGCACTGCGCGGTCACGCTCGACCCGGACGGCCGCGTCACGGTCGCGGACCTCCGCTCGACGAACGGCACGGCGGTGGACGGCAGGGAGATCACCGACCAGCCGGTCCGGCTCTCCCCCGGCTCCCTGCTGCGCATCGGCGAGTCCGCGCTCCGCCTGACGGACGGCAGGGGCGGCCCGGTGCCCGGCGCGGGCGCCACGCTCCCGACGGCCCCGGACGGCGAGGGCCACGTGCGCGTGCGCCCCGCCGCAGCGCCGCCGCCCACCCTCGGAGAGGCTGCCCCTACCCACCATGCGTACGGCTCGGCGGGCTGGGGCGCCGCGGGCGGCACGGGGGCGTTCGGCGCGCAGGGGGCGACGTTCGAGGGCGCGCCGCCGCACGAACACCGGCCGATGTCCGGGTACGGCGGGCAGGGGACGCACGGCGGGCTCCCGGGTTCTGTGGGCCCCGCCGGGCCCACGGGCCCCACCGGCTCCACGGCCCTGCACGGGACGCCCGGCGGCTCCTCCGGTCCTGCGGGCCCCACCGGCCCCACGGCCCCCGGCACACCCGTCGTGCCGCAGCAGGGCGGCGTGCCGCACGCCGAGCGAGCCTTCACCGGGACCACCGGCGCCCCCGGCGCCACCGGCACACCCGCGCGCGGCACGACCGTGCCGCGCGGCCTGCGCAAGCGCGGCGGCCTCTCCGCCTGGGCCCGCCGGCTGACCGGCGGCCGGACCCCCGAGGGATACGACGAGTACGACGTGTACGACGGCCCGGACGGCCCCGAGGCGTACGAGGGGCACGAGGGGCATGACGCGTACGCCGACGGCGGCCACGGCGGCACCGGTGGCGGGCCGCTGGAGCCCTCCCCCGAAGACCTCGCCATAACCGCCGCCGCCCGTACGCCGGAGTCGTGGCCGGATCCCGCCACCCTGCTGCTCACCGCGCTCGGCCCCGGACCCCGCCTCTGGGAGCGCGGACCGGGCCACCCCGAGGCTCTCGCGGTGCGGCTCGGCACGGTCGACCGGACCCTGCCGGGCGCCGACGGGTACGATGAGCTGCTACCCGCCGTGCCCGTCACGGTCGGCCTGCGCGAGGCGGGCTCGCTGGGCCTCGCCGGGCCCAGGGACCGGCTGGCCGGCCTGGCCAGGGCGGTCGTCGCCCAGCTCGCCGCGCTGCACTCGCCCGACTCCCTGGAGCTCGTGCTGATCAGCACGGACCGGGCGCGCCCCACGGCCGAGCGCACCGCCGAGTGGGCCTGGCTCGGCTGGCTGCCCCACCTGCGGCCCACCCACGGCCAGGACTGCCGCCTCCTCCTCGCCTACGACCGCGACCAGGCGGCGGCCCGCACCGACGAGCTGGTCCGGCGCCTCGACGACCGCATCGCCGACGGCGGCGTGTACGGCGCGGACGGCACGGAGACCGGTGCCCGCACGGTCGTCGTCGTCGACGGCGACCCCGGGTCCGCCGCGCTGCGCGAGGCCACCGCCCGGCTCGCCGACGAGGGGGCCCGCGCCGGGATCCACGTGGTGTGCCTCGCCGAGACGGTGGCGGCCTCACCCGCGTCCCCGGTCCTCGACACGTACGAAGCCGCCTGCGCGGTGTCGCCGGCCTTCCGCGCGTGCGGTGCCGTCGCGCTGCTCAGCGGTGACGTGGCGACCGCGCTGCGGCTGATGCGGACGGCGGGCGGACGTCCCGCGGGGCACGGCACCGTCGCCGCCGTGGACGCCGTGTCGGCGGCCTGGGCCGAGCGGTTCGCGCGGGCGCTCGCCCCGCTGCGGACGGACGGCACGGCCGGCGCGGGGCACGCGCGCGTGTCCGCGCCGCTGCCCCAGGCGGCCCGGCTCCTCGACGAGCTGGGGCTCGCCAGGGCCACGCCCGCATCCCTGATGGCGCGGTGGGCGGCGGCCGCCGACGACCCGGAGGCGCTCGGCGGGCGCGCCGTGGCGGTACTCGGCGCGGGACCGCGCGGGCCCGTCGTCGCGGACCTCGCCGCCGACGGGCCGCATCTGCTCGTGGAGGGCCCCACGGGCAGCGGGCGTACGGAGCTGCTGCGCTCCGTCGCCGCCTCGCTGGCCGCCGCCGAGCGCCCCGACCGGCTCGGCATCGTGCTCGTGGACGGGCGGGACGGCGTCGGCGCGGGCGGCGCCGCGGGGCGGCAGGGAGCGGGGCTCGGGGTCTGTACGGACCTGCCGCACGTCACCACGCACCTGGTGGCCAACGACCCGGTGCGCATGCGGGAGTTCGCCCAGTCCCTGGCCGCCGAGCTGAAGCGCAGGGCCGAGCTGCTCGGCAGGCTCGGGTTCACCGAGTGGCACACGCAGCGCGAGGTGTCGGGGCGGATGGTCGCGCAGCGCTCGCAGTCGTCCACGACCGCGGCCGCGACGGCCTCGTCCGTGAGCTCCACCGCCGCTTCCCCCGCTTCCTCCGTGGGGGCTTCCGGAGTGGCGCAGGGGCTCGACGGCGACCTCGATCCGCCGCCCAGTGCCACGATGCGGCTGCGGCCCGCCGCGGCGCGGCAGCGGGTGGAGCCGGGGCCGCCGCTGCCCCGGCTCGTGGTCCTCGTCGACGACTTCGACGCGCTGCTCTCCCCCGCCCTCGGCTCCCCCGGGCGGCCCGCCGCCGGTTCGGTCGTCCGGGCGCTGGAGGCCGTGGCGCGGGACGGGGAGCGGCTCGGGGTGCATCTCGTGGCGACCACGGGGCGCAGTGAGCGGATGCCGGAGACGGAGCTGGGGCAGCGGGCGTCGCTGCGGGTGGTCCTCGACGCGGTCGCCTCGGGGCCGGAGGAGCCCGCGCCGGGGCGGGGCGAGCTCCGCTCCCCGGACGGGCGGGCCACCGCCTTCCAGGCGGGCCGGGTGACGGGCCGCATTCCGCGTACGGCGACGTTGCGGCCCACGGTGGTCCCTCTGGAGTGGGAGCGGATGGGCGACCCGCCGGCCCGTCGGCCCGTGCGGGAGCTGGGCAACGGCCCGACGGACCTGGCCCTGCTGGCCAGCGCGCTGGAGCGAGCCGCGCGATCCGTCTCGGCGGACCAGGTGCCGTCCCTGCTGTGACGGCACCTGATCCGGGGGATCCGGGGCGTGCGGAAAGCGCGCTCCGGCCGGGAGGGACACCGGCTCCGGGACTGGGGGGAAACATGCTCCGGGGCCGGGGCGGAACGTGGGCCCGGTTGTGTGGGAAACGCGTTCCTAAACCTCGTGACGCCACGTCACAAGGCCATTACGATCAATGAGTTGACAGCGCAGGCCATCTTGCCGCCCCTCCCCGCGCGGGCGTAGACCAGATCGCACGGGACTCGCCAGGGGAGAGAACGGGGCAGTGATGCGCAGCACTCTTCGTACACGCAGGGCACCGCTACAGCGGCGTACCACAGCCAGGATCGCCTCGGCCGTCGTCGCGGGCGCGCTCGCTCTCACCGTCACCGCGTGCGGCGGTGACGACAGCGACGACGGCGACAAGGGCTCCGGCGGCGACAAGGAGACCGGGACCGCGCTCCGGCTGCCGAAGCTGGACGGGGAGAACGTCTCCGTGGCCGCCGTGTGGGGCGGCGCGGAGCGCAAGGTGTTCCTGAAGGTCCTGGACGAATTCGAGAAGCGGACCGGCGCCAAGGTCTCCTTCGTGCCCGCGCAGGACCCCATCATCAGCTTCCTGGAGTCGAAGGTGGCGGGCGGGGCGCCACCGGACGTCGCGATGCTGCCGCAGGTCGGTGCGATCGAGCAGGCCGTGGCGAACAAGTGGGCCAAGCCGGTCGGCGCCGAGGCCCAGAAGCAGCTCGACAAGAACTACGCCAAGGGCTGGCAGGATCTGGGAGCCGTCGACGGCAAGCAGTACGGCGTGTACTTCAAGGCGGCCAACAAGTCGCTGATCTGGTACAACACGCTCGTCTTCGAGAACGCCGGCGTCAAAGCCCCGAAGACCTGGGACGAGTTCATGGAGGTCTCCCAGACAGTCTACGACTCCGGTGTGGCGCCGGTATCGGTGGCGGGTGCCGAGGCGTGGACGCTCACCGACTGGTTCGAGAACATCTACCTCTCGCAGGCGGGCCCGGAGAAGTACGACCAGCTCGCCCAGCACAAGATCAAGTGGACGGACCCGTCCGTCAAGAACGCGCTGACCACGCTCGGTGAGCTGTTCGGGAAGAAGGGCTTCGTGGCGGGCGGCGCGGACGGCGCGCTGCAAACGGAGTTCCCCGCGTCCGTGAAGCAGACCTTCCGGGGCGGCGACCAGCCGAAGGCGGGCATGGTCTTCGAGGGCGACATGGTCTCCCTCGCCATTTCGGAGACGAAGGCGAAGGTGGGGACGGACGCCAAGGTGTTCCCCTTCCCGGCGGTCGGTGACGAGTCCCCCGCCGTGGTCGGCGGCGACGCCGCGGTCGCGCTGAAGGACAGCAAGGGCGCGCAGGCGCTGCTGACGTTCCTGGGCTCGCCGGACGCGGCGGAGATCTGGGCGGAGGCGGGCGGCTTCATCTCGCCGAACAAGAGCCTGGACATGTCGGCGTACCCGAACGACGTGCAGCGCAATATCGCCAAGGCGCTGATCGAGGCCGGTGACGACATCCGCTTCGACATGTCCGACCAGGCCCCGCAGTCCTTCGGCGGCACGCCGGGCAAGGGCGAGTGGAAGGCCCTCCAGGACTTCCTGAAGGACCCGAAGGACGTCGCCGGTACGCAGCGGGTCCTGGAGACGGCCGCCGCCAAGGCCTACAAGGACTGACGCGGTGGCGTCCGCGAACGCCGAGGGCACCCCGCGGGTGGTGCCCCCGGCCCCGACCTCGCGCAAGAGCGTGACCGGCACCCGCAAGGCCGTGGCGGTGCTGTTCCTGCTGCCCGCCCTGGTGCTGCTCGGCGCGCTCGTCCTCTACCCCATCGGGTACTCGCTGTTCCGCAGTTTCTTCGACAAGTCGGGCGACTTCACCGCGTTCGGCAACTACGAGACGCTGTTCACCGACGACAGCATCGTGACCGCCATCAAGAACAACGCGATCTGGCTGGTGGTGGCGCCGACCGTGGCGACCGCGCTCGGCCTGATCTTCGCGGTGTTGACGGAACGGGTGCGCTGGGGCACGGCGTTCAAGCTCGTCATCTTCATGCCGATGGCGATCTCCATGCTGGCCGCGGGCATCATCTTCCGGCTCGTGTACGAGTCCGATCCCGACCGGGGCGTGGCCAACGCGGTGGCGGTGAGCGTGCACGACACGTTCGCGGAGGCGTCGGCGTTCCCGCAGGCGCATCCGAGCATGAACTCGCCCCTCAAGCCGGCGGGCGGCGGCGCCTTCATCACGAAGGAGCCGGTCGAGGCGGGCAAGCCGGTGGTCCTGCCGCTGACGGGTGTGCCGCCGAACGAGATGCCGGACGACGCGAAGGCCGCGGAGCCGGCGCGGGCCGACCCGGACCGGGTCACCGGCACGGCCTGGCAGGACTTCACGCGCGGCAAGGGCAGGGGCGAGCCGAACGCCCCCGACTCCTCGGAGTTCGGCTACGCGGGCATCAAGATCGAGGCCGTCAAGGACGGCGAGGTCGTGGCGTCCACGGAGGCGGCGGCGGACGGCACCTTCGCGCTCCCCAAGGAGGCCGACGGAGCCCAACTCCGCTATCCGGCGTCGAACTTCCGGGAGGCGTACAACGGCGTGGACTGGCTCGGCCCGAGCCTGATCACGCCCGCGATCATCGGCTCCTACCTGTGGATGTGGGCGGGCTTCGCGATGGTCCTGATCGCGGCGGGCCTGGCGAGTGTGCCGCGTGAGCTCCTGGAGGCGGCGCGCGTGGACGGCGCCAACGAGTGGCAGGTGTTCCGGCGGGTGACGGTGCCGCTGCTCGCCCCGGTCCTCGCGGTGGTGCTGGTCACGCTGATGATCAACGTACTGAAGATCTTCGACCTGGTCTTCGTGATCCCGCCGGGCTCGTCGAAGGACGAGGCGAACGTGCTGGCGGTCCAGCTGTACAACTCGGCGTTCGGCGACCGGGACGCAGGCGTGGCGAGCGCGATCGCCGTCCTGCTCTTCCTGCTGGTGATTCCGGTGATGCTCTTCAACATTCGGCGGATGAGGCGGGAGGCGCAGCGGTGACGACGCAGACCGAGACCGTGACCGTCAAGGGCAAGCAGTCCCTGGGTGCGCGTATCGCCTCGGCGCTGGGCGGCACCGCGCTGCGCGTGTTCCTCGTGCTGGTCGGCCTGTTCTGGCTGGTGCCGGCGGTCGGGCTGCTGATCGGCTCGCTGCGGACGCCCGCCGACATGAGCGAGAGCGGCTGGTGGAAGGTCTTCGGCGCGCCCTCGCAGCTGACGCTGGACAACTACTCGAACCTGCTGGAAGACGACACGATCACCGACTCGATCCTGGCCAGCGTCATGATCACCGTGCCGGCGACGCTGCTCGTCGTGGTGATCGGGGCGCTCGCCGGGTACGCCTTCGCGTGGATGGATTTCCCGGGGCGCGACTGGTGGTTCATCGGCGTGGTGGGGCTGCTCGTCGTGCCGGTGCAGGTGGCGCTCCTGCCGGTCTCCAAGCTGTTCGGCGAGATCGGCATCTTCGAGACGACGATCGGCGTGATCCTCTTCCATGTGGCGTTCGGCCTGCCGTTCGCGATCTTCCTGTTGCGGAACTTCTTCGCGGAGATCCCGCGTGAACTCCTGGAGGCGGCCCGGCTCGACGGCGCGGGCGAGATGCGGCTGTTCCTGCGGGTCGTGATGCCGCTGGGGGCGCCCGCGATCGCCTCGCTCGGCATCTTCCAGTTCCTCTGGGTCTGGAACGACATGCTGATCGCGTTGATCTTCGCGGACTCGCAGAACCCGCCGATCACGGTCGCGCTCCAGCAGCAGGTGCGGTTCTTCGGCGACAACGTGCAGATCCTGGCGCCGGGCGCGTTCATCTCGATGGTGATTCCGCTGGCCGTGTTCTTCGCGTTCCAGCGGCAGTTCGTCTCCGGGGTGATGGCGGGAGCGGTGAAGTAGGGGACAGGGGGACAAGTGGAGGGACAGGAGCCGGACGGGGCGTGGACATGACCCGTCCGGCCTCCGCGAGAATGGCGTAGCTGCGCGAGAGCTCTGGGACATATGCGGTCAGAGTGGACAGATGTACCACTTGAGTCTGCCGCCCCGCCGCGGTCCCGGACCGCTGCCTCCTCTCGTACGACGTCTGCGCGCCAGCGCACGGACCGCACGTTTCCGCTTGGAGCGGGCCGCGGCGGGGCGACAGCGGGGGCCCGGCGTGGACGCGGGCCCACGCCGTGGGACCGGGGCGCCGCTGTTGGTGCCCGTGCACTTCTCGCTGCGGGACAGCCGGACCCTCAACCTCGCGCTCCGCGCGGAAGGCGTACTCGGCGGGCCGGGCGGCGCGCGCCTCGTGCTGGCGCGGGGGCCGCGCAGGGTCGTCGTGCCGCTCACCCGGGAGGCGCGGCTCGGCGGCGTGCCGCTGCTGACGGCCACGGTGACGCTGCGCGGCATGGGGGACGGCGTGTGGCGGGTCGTCGTCGAGGCGCGGGGGGCCGACGGGGGCGTACGCCGGTACGGGCTCGCACCCGTCGACACGGGTACTCCCACCACACCGCAGGCCCCACCACCCGCGTCCCCCACCACCCCCCACGCCCCCGACCCCCTGACCGGCACGCTCGTGCGGATTGTCCGGGCGCGGAGTGGGCGGGCCGTGTTGCAGGCGACGCGGTCGCGGGTGCGGGCGGAGCTGGGGCGGTTCGTGCCGGCGGGTGACGGGATCACGGTGTACGGGCGGCTCGTCGCGGGGAACCGGGGGCTGCCGGGGAAGCCCGGTGCCGAGGTCGGGGCCGAGGCCGTGCGGCGGCGGGACGGCGTCGTCGTACCGGCGGACGTGTCCTGGCACGGGGACGCCTTCACGCTGCGGGTGCCGCTCGGCGCGATGGCGAAGGCGGGGGGCGGGCAGTGGGTGTGGGACTTCCGGGTGGGTCCGCTGCCCCTCGGCCGGTGGCTGACCGACGTACGCGACCCGTCCACCGCCTTTCCCACCCCCTTCCGCGTCTACGCGCTGCCGGACGGCGCCCTCGTCCGGGCGCACGCCCACTTCACCCGGACCGGCGCCTTCGCGGTGACGTGCTGGGACATCACCACTGAGGCCACCCGGAGGCCCGGCACGACAGGGCAGCCCGGCAGGGCAGGCCAACCCGGCGCGGCACGAGAGCCCGCCGCAGCAGGAGAGCCCGGCGAGGCGGGAGAGCCCGGCACAGCAGAAGAGCCCGGCACGGCACGAGAACCCGCCACAGCGCAGGAGCCCGGCGCCGTGACGGAGTCCGGCGGGCCCGAGCCCGACGTCACGCGCGCGTTCGCGGAGGAGACCTCATGAAGATCACGTACCTGCTGGGCTGGGGCGACGAGATGGGCGGTACCGAGCTCGCCACGTACACCCAGGCGCGGCACCTCGCGGAGCGGCCGGGTATCGAGGTCGAGGTCGTCTCCGTCTTCCGGACCCGCGCCGAACCGTTCTTCGCCGAGGCGCGCGGGCTGCCCGTGCGCCACCTGGTGGACCGCACCGTGACGCCCGAACGCCCGGTGCGCGAGAGCGAGTTGGACGACGCCGCGTGCCGTACGCTCGCCGCGCTGCCCAGCGAGCTGATCAGGCCCGCCTGGGAGGACGCCTTCGACCGCCTCTCGGACATCGAGATGACCGCCGCGCTCGGCGCGATCGACACCGACGTGCTGGTCACCACGACGCCCGCGCTCCTCGCCGCCGCCGTGGCGCTCGCGCCCGCGCGGGTGGTCACCGTGCACCAGGAGCACCGCCCCACCCAGCGCCGCGGCCCGTCCGGCGAGCCGCTGCTGCTGCACGCGCCGCGCCTGGACGCGCTGGTCACGCTCACCGACCGCACCCGCGACTGGCTCGCGGAGTCGCTGGGCGCCACCGCCCCCGAGCTCGCCGTCATCCCGAACGCCGTGCCCGACGGCTTCCGGCCGCGCGCGGACGGCGAGGGCAAGGTCATCGTGATGGCGGCGCGGCTGACCGGCGAGAAGCGCGTCGACCACGCCGTCCGGGCGTTCGCGCAGGTCGCCGACGCGCATCCGGAGTGGACGCTGCGGATCTTCGGCGGGGGCCACCGCGAGCGGCAGCTGCGCCGCCTGGTCGACGGGTTCGGGCTTCAGGACCGGGTGGAGCTCCTCGGACCCTGCCGGGACATGGCCGCCGAGTGGGCCAAGGCCGGGCTGAGCCTGATGACGGCGGGGCACAACGAGGCGTTCCCGCTCGTGCTCCTCGAAGCGCTGGCCGCCGGGGTGCCCGTGGTCGCGTACGACGTGCTGACGGGGCCCGCCGAGATCGTGCGGCATCGTGTCGACGGGTTGCTGGTGCCGCCGGGAGAGGTCGATGAACTCGCGGTGGCGATGGGCGAGTTGATGGGGGACGACCGGACTCGGCGCACGTACGCCGAAGCCGCGCGCGAAGGCGTCTACGCCCGCTTCTCCTCCGCGGACGTCACCGCGCGCTGGGAGGAGCTGTACACGCGGCTCGTCGCGGGGCGCGACCGGCCCGAGCGGCTGCGCGGGCGCGCGGACCGGGTAGCGCTCGGCGTGGCGTCCGGCGGCAGCGGCTTCCGGCCCACCGCCCCGCACACCTTCGACGCCGCGGCCGCCGTCGACGAGCACGCACGCGAGGAGGAGATCCGCGCCGCCGACGGCACGGGCCGCGTCATCCGCTCGGTGGGCCGCCTCGCCGAGCGGCGCGACGACGTGCTCGCGCCCCGCATGGCCGACTGGAACCTGGAGCTCGCCGCGGACGCCCTGGCGGCGCAGGACGTCCCCTACGTCCTCGTCCGCACCACCAACGGCACCGCCCACACCCTGGCCGTGGCCGAGGACGACCGGGGCCGCGCGCTGAAGGCGCTCGCCGGGGCGCTGCGCGGGCAGCCCGTCTACGCCGAGCTGGTCAACCCGCGCGACGCGGCGCCCGGCACCGTGCTCGCCGAACGCCTCGACACCATCGGCGAGTTGGCGGGCGTCAAGCTGTTCAAGCCGGTCACCACGACCACGCTGTCGCTGCGGCACGGCGCGGGGCTCGCCTGCACGGTGGGCTTCTGGACGCGGACGCCCGACGGGTGCTTCCGTGCCCCGTTCGGCGCGACGCTGGCGGGCGCCGAGCTGCCCTCGCTCACCCCCACGGCGACGCTGCGCGTGGCCGACCGGGCGTATCCGACCCTGGACGTGTTCACCGAACTCCTCATCAAGGACGTCGACTTCCCCATCGACGCGGTCTACACCTGGGTCGACGACTCCGACCCCGAGTGGCGTGCCCTGCGCGACGCGACGCTCGGCGGCGGCGCCGCGTCGGCCGACAACGGCGCGGTGCGCTTCCGCAACCGCGACGAGCTCCGCTTCAGCCTGCGCTCCCTCGCGATGTACGCGCCGTGGATCCGGCACGTGTACCTCGTCACGGCCGGGCAGATCCCGCCGTGGCTCGACCGGGACCACCCGGGCCTGACGGTCGTCGACCACCGCGATCTGTTCGCCGACCCCGAGGCGTGCCTGCCGACCTTCAACTCGCACTCCATCGAGTCCCAGCTGCACCGCATCGAGGGCCTGTCGGAGCACTTCCTCTACTTCAACGACGACATGTTCCTGGGCCGCCCCACCACCCCGGACACCTTCTTCCTCAGCAACGGCCTCGCCCGCTTCTTCTGGTCGTCGGCGTCGGTGCCCGCGCTCCCGGTCACGGACGCCGACGAGGGCTACCTGGCCGCGGCGAAGAACAACCGGGAGCTGCTGCGCCGCGCGTTCGGCAGGACGACCACGCACACCTTCTTCCACGTGCCGTACGCGCTGCGCCGCAGCGTGCTGCGGGAGATCATCGAGCGCTTCCCCTCGCAGCTGGCGGCGACGGCCCGCAGCCGGTTCCGCTGCCGCGACGACTTCTCGCTCGTCTCGTCGCTGCACCACCACTACGCCTACCTGACCGGGCGCGCGGTGCCCGCCGGCATCTCGTACGACTTCGTGGACATCGGGGACCGTGCCGACCACGCGCGTCTCGGGCGGCTGCTCCAGAACCGCGACAGGACCGCGTTCTGCATCGGGGAGTCCCCCGACGGCGGGGTGACGGACGAGGAGATGGCGCTCGCCATCCGGTCGTTCCTGACGGCGTACTTTCCGGTGCGCTCGCCCTACGAGCTCTGAGAAGCGGAGAGGAAGAGCCGGCGGACGACGCGTTCGGCGGCCTTTCCGTCGTCGTAGGGGCAGAAGCGTTCCCGGAACGCCGTCCGCAGCGCCGTCGTCTCCGCCGTGTCCCAGCCGCCGTACCGGAACAGCCCGGCCAGCTCGTCCTCGGTGGTGGCGACGGCGCCCGGGGTCTCGCCGGGGCGTCCGGAGAGCAGGTCGAAGTAGGTGCCGCGGGCGAGGCGGTAGGCCTGCCAGTCGGGGGCGTAGGTGACGATGGGGCGGTCCAGGCAGGCGTAGTCGAACATCAGTGACGAGTAGTCGGTGACGAGGGCGTCGGCGGCCAGGCACAGCTCCTCGATGTGCGGGTGCCCGGTGACGTCCACGAGCTGGGGGTGGCTCTCCAGGCCCGCGTCGGCGCCGTAGAAGTAGTGGGCGCGCACGAGCACGACGTACGACGGGCCGAGCGTCTCGGCGAAGCGGCGCAGGTCGAGGCGGGGCAGGAAGCCCTTCTGGTAGTCGCGGTGGGTGGGCGCGTAGAGCAGCACGGTCCGTCCGTCGTCGACGCCCAGCTGTGCCCGGACGCGGTCCGCTTCCTCTTTCCCCGCGGTGAAGTAGACGTCGTTGCGCGGGTAGCCCGCCTCCAGGGGCTGGTAGGCGACGGACGGGTAGACGCGCTCCCAGACCTCCGTGGAGTGCGGGTTCGAGGAGAGGCTGAAGTCCCACTGGTCGGTGTGGTCGAGGACCTTCTGGAAGCTGATGCCGTGCGTGCCCGCCGGGTAGCGGCGCTGGTCGAGGCCCATCGTCTTCAGCGGGGTGCCGTGGTGGGTCTGGAGGTAGAGCTGGCCGGGGCGTTTGGTGAAGCCGCCGGGGAAGCTGGAGTTGTTGACGAGGTACGTCGCCGTGGCCATCGTCTGCCAGTAGCGCCGGGAGCCCTCGATGACGTACTCGACGCCCGGGGGCACCCGGTGCTTGTTGCGGCTGGAGACCACCCAGACGCCACGGATGTGCGGGGCGAGTTCGCGGGCCTTGGCGTGGATCGCGGCCGGGTTGCAGGAGACGCCGCGGTTCCAGTAGGCGCCGTAGACCGCGAGGTGCGGGTCGAGGGGGCGGCGCAGGTCGGCGCCGTACGCGGCGCGCATGGCGCGGGCCCGCAGCTTCTTCTTCTGCCGCGTCAGCCTGCGGGTGACGCGCAGCCGCCGGGTCTCGGCCTTGCGCGGGCCTTCGTAGGCGGTGAAGGAGCCGGTGGTGAGGGCCTTGCCCTCGGGGGTCCTGGGTGCGGTGCCCGCGGGGGCGTACGCCCGGTGGACGCGGGAGGCCTCGCGGAAGAAGTCGCGCCGGTCGGCCTGCCGGATGCGGCCGGGGTCGTCGAGGACGGCGAGCAGGTGTGCGGCGGCGTGCGGCAGGAGCCGGGCGCGCTCCTCGGGTCCGGCGGCCGCGAGCAGCTGCTCGTACCGTCCGACGACGGCGAAGTGCGCGCGGCCCGGCGTCTTGGTGAAGCTGCCCGCGCGCCGCTCGCGCCAGCGCACGCAGGGCCGGTCGAGTACGGCGACGCGGTCGCCGGCGCGGAGGGTCGCGGTGTGGACCGGCACCACGTCCTCGTAGGCGCCCGCGGAGAACGCGAGGTTCTGCTCCCGCCAGAAGTCGCGCCGGAAGACGCGGTTCCAGGCGGCGGGGGTGACGGCGAGGGGGTCGCCCGTGAGGTCGTCGCCGCCGGGGCGGACGTGCTCCCACCAGTCGACGCGGTCGTGGGCGCAGAGCAGGACGTCGGGGCCGTCCGCCGCGGTGAGGGCGGCGTCGACGGCCGCGAGGGCGCCGGGGAGCAGCAGGTCGTCGCCGTCGAGGAAGAGGAAGTGGTCGCCGGTGGCGCGGTCGGCACCGGTGTTGCGGGCGGGTCCTGTGCCCGTCCGGTCGGGGACGCGGACGAGTTGCGTGCGCGGGTCGCGCTCCGCATACTCCGCGGCGATCGCGGCCGAGGCGTCGGGGGACGCGTCGTCGACGACGATCAGTTCGAGGTCGCCGAAGGACTGGGTGAGCACCGACTCCAGGCACGCGCGCAGGTAGCCCTGGACGCGGTGGACGGGGACGACTACCGAGAAGCGCGTCATGGGCACTGACCGTAGTCAGCCGGACACCGCCTGTCGAAGACCGCGCGTCACTCGTTGGGGTGGTCGAGTGCAGAGAACTTGACCGTCGTGCGACGCGATCGGGCAAAGGGGGCGAATATGCCGTTATCCCCACCGAAAGGCCGGTTCTCGTGCAGCCCCGTCTCAGCGTCGTCGTACCCATCTACAACGTCGAGGAGTTTCTGGAGGAGTGCCTGGAGTCGATCGCCGGGCAGACCATGGACGGACCGGGCCTGCTGGGCGGTCCCGAGGCGCGCGGCGGCCTGGAGTGCATCCTCGTCGACGACGGTTCGACGGACGGCAGCCCCCGCATCGCCCGCGAGTTCGCCGCCAGGGACCCCCGCTTCGTCTACGTCCGCCAGCGCAACGCCGGACTGAGCGCCGCCCGCAACACCGGGGTGCGCAAGGCCTCCCCCACGGCCGAGTTCCTCACCTTCGTCGACAGCGACGACGTCGTGCCGCACGACGCGTACGGACGGATGATCGCGAGCCTCGACGCCACCGGCTCCGACTTCGTGAGCGGCAACGTCTGGCGGCTCACCGAGCGCGGGCGCTCGCAGGCCTGGCAGTACAAGTGGCTGACCGAGGCGCGCGCCAGCACCCACATCTCCGAGGACCTGGACCTGCTCGCCGACCGCGTGGCCTGGAACAAGGTGTTCCGCCGCGCCTTCTGGGACCGGCACCGCTTCACCTTCCCCGAGGGCAAGCTCTACGAGGACACCCCCGTGATGATCCCGGCGCACTTCCTCGCCGGATCCGTGGACGTGCTCAGCGACCACGTCTACTACTGGCGGGTCCGCGAGGGCTCCATCACCCGCCGCCGCACCGACGTCAAGGGCGTCCGCGACCGGATCGCCGCGTGCGCGCACGTCAGCGGGTTCCTCGCCCGGCACGCGCCGGAGATGAAGAAGACGTACGACGCGTCGTGCCTGCGCGACGACTTCGTGTACTTCCTGGAGGGGCTGCCGATGGGCGGCCCCGAGTACCGTTCGGCGTTCCTCACGGACACGGCCGCGTTCCTGCGCCGCGCCGACCCGGAGGTGCTCGCCGGGCTCCCCGTCGACCTGCGCGTCAAGTGGCAGCTCGTCCGCGAGTCACGCACCGCCGAGCTGATCGAACTGCTCGCCTTCGAGCGGGCCAACGGCACGGCCTTCCAGGTGCGCGGGAAGGTGCGGCGCAGCGCCGTCCTCCCCGGGGTCGGGCCGCTGCCCGACAAGGTGGCGCGCCTCGGCCGGGGCGAACTCCCCGTCGTGGCCCGGGTGAGCGAGGCGCGGTGGGACGCCGAGGGGAAGCTGCGGATCAGCGGCTACGCGTACGTGCGCAACCTGGAGGCGACCCGCCCCGGGCACACCCTGAAGGCGGGCCTGCTCAAGTCCGCGCACAGCAGACGCCAGATCCGCCGCGTGCCGACGCGGACCGTCACCGCGCCGGAGGCCACCGAGAGGTCCCGGCAGCGGCTGCACTGCTACGACCTGTCCGGCTTCGAGATGACCGTCGACCCCGAGCAGCTGAGGACCGGTGGCCGCTGGCGGCCGGGGAACTGGCTGTTCGGCGTGGTCGTCGCGGGCCACGGCACGGTGCGGCGGGCGGCCGTCCGGTCCTCCGACGGGGCGTCCGCGCAGTCCCTCGTACGGGAGCTCGGCGACGGGCTGCGGCTCGTCCTCGGCTTCAGCAAGGGCCGGCTCGTGCTGCGGATCCAGGAGTACGCGGCGCGCGTGGAGGCCCACCGGCGCGACGGGGACGACGTGGTCCTCACCGGCACCCTGCCCGGCGGCGCCCGGCCCACCTCGCTCCGCCTGACCCACGCGCCGACGCAGACGGAGTTCGACTGCCCGCTGCGCGTCACCGGCGACCGCTTCGAAGTCCGCGTCCGGCTCGCGGACCTGGACGGCGTGCCGCCCACCCCGCACCTGGCGCCCAAGGAGGTCGAGCCGCCGCACGGCGAGCGGTGGCGGGCCAACCTCGTCCTGCCCGACGACACCCTGAAGCCCCTGGCCGCCGCCCTCGGCCTGCCCCCCGGCCGGTACACCTGCCCCACGGGCCGCGAGCTGTGCGCCACCGCCAACGACCAGGGCCGCCTCGTCGTCGAACTGACCCGCCGGCCGATCGCCGACCGCGTCACCTGGGGCCCGGACGACACGCTGACCGTGGAGGGCTCGCTGTCCGGGACCGCCTGGCACGAGCCGGAGCTGGTCCTGCGGCACAGCGGCCGCGACGAGGAGCTGACGGTACCGGCCGAGCAGGACGGCGACCGCTTCCGTGCGGTGGTCGCGCCGGGCGGCGGGGTGCTGCGCGAGGGCCGGTGGTACGCGTTCCTGCGCGACGGCACAAGGACCGGCGACGGCACCGGGAGGGCCGCCGAGGACGGAATGCCCGTGCGGCTGCTGGCATCCGCCGCCGGCACGCTGCCCCTCCACCGCACCGCACAGGGGCGGGAGTTCACCGTCGACCGGCGGTTCGGCGACCGGCTGCTCGTCGAGGCGGGCTCGGTCCTCTCCCGGTCCGAGCGCGGCGCGTACCGGCGGCACAGGCTCCGCACCGTCCACTACCCGAGCCGCCGCCGGCTGCCGCTCACCGACGCCGTCCTGTACTTCGACGGGGACTCGCCGCGCGCCGTCCACGAGGAGCTGGTGCGGCGCGGCGCCGACGTGGAACACCTGTGGGTCACGCACGACCAGCAGACCCGCGTCCCGGCCGGCGCCAAGGCCGTCGAGGAGCACAGCGCCGACTGGTACGAGGCGCTGGCCCGCTGCCGCCGCATCGTCACCGCGGGCCACCTGCCGGACTTCTTCGAGCGGCGCCAAGGTCAGCTCGTCCTCCAGACCTGGAACGGCGCCCCCCTCAAACGCATCGGCACCGACCTGACCGACACCCTCTACGCCGACCACGGCCACCTCGACGCCCTGCCGAAGCTGTCCCGCCAGTGGGACGTGCTCGTCTCGCCGAACCGGTTCTCCACCCCGCACCTGGGCCGCGCCCTCGCCTACGACGGCGAGATCCTGGAGGCCGGCTCGCCCCGCAACGACGTGCTGTTCGACGACGACCGGCAGAAGGTCGCCGAGCGGGTCCGCCGCGAGCTCGGCATCGCCCCGGACAAGCGGGTCGTGCTGTACGCGCCGACGTACCGCGACCACCTCGCGTACTCCCCCGGCCGGTTCCGCTACGAACCCGCGCTGGACTTCCGCGCGGCCGAGTCCGTGCTCGGCGACGACCACGTGCTGCTCGTCCGCAAGCACCCGCTGACGGCGGGCCGGCTGCCTGGGGCCCGTGCCCCCTTCGTGCGCGACGTCTCCGCGCACCCGCGGGCCGCCGAACTGCTGCTGCTCGCCGACGTGCTGGTGACGGACTACTCGTCGCTGATGTTCGACTTCGCGCACACCGGGCGCCCGATGCTGTTCCACGCGTACGACCTGGAGCACTACCGCGACACGGTGCGCGGCTTCTACCTCGACTTCGAGACCAGCGCCCCCGGCCCGCTGCTCGCCTCCACCGGTGAGGTCGTCGAGGCGCTGCGCGACCTGGACGCGATCTCGGCGCGGCACGCGGACGCGTACGCGGCGTTCCGCGAGGCCTACTGCGACCTGGACGACGGGCGGGCCGCGGCCCGTGTCGCGGAGAGGCTCATGCGGTGAGCGGGGCGCTGCTGACCCGCAGGGCCTGCCACGGCGCGACGGCGCTGGGTGGCGGCCGGCGCAGGCGTCCGAGCCCCTACCTCGTCGTCGGCGGGCTGTTCTGGCTGGTGATGTCGCTGGCGTTCTGGCGGGTCCCGATGTGCTGCGACTTCGGCCAGCACGCGGCCGTCGTCGAGCGCCTGAAGGACAACCTCCTGCACCCGGCGCACCCGATGGCGGACCTGCCGGGCGACGGCAGCGCCTACTACTCGCCGTACGCCGTCGCGCAGGGCGCGTTCGCGTGGGCCACGGGGCTGGCGGGCTGGGAGGTCGTCAAGCTCGCGGGTCCGCTGAACCTCCTGGTCCTGCTCACCGGCATCGGCCGCTTCGTCCGCGCCCTGACGCCCCGCCCGTGGGCGCCGGCCCTCGCGCTGTTCGCGATGGTGCTGCTGTGGGGCACGCGGATGGCGTGGTGGAGCGGCTATCTGGGCCTGATGTCGATGACTGGGAACCTCGGCTACCCGTCGACGTTCGCGATCGGCCTGGCGTTCTGGGCGTGGGCCTGGGCGGGCACGCTCGTCCACCGCGCGGGGCGCTCCTGGTGGCCGTATGCCGGGCTCGGTGTCCTGTGCGGGCTGATCCTGCTCATCCACCCCATCTCGTCGGTGGCGGCGGTGATCGGCGTCGTCGCGTTCGCCGCGTCGGACCGCACGGCGGGGCGCCGGGTGTGGCGCTGGGCTGCGACCGCGATGACCGCGGCGGCCGTCGCGGCGCTCTGGCCGTACTACAGCGTCTTCTCCCTCGTCGGCGACGCGTCCGTCGACTGGATCCACCGGCAGCTGTACACGGAGATGCCGCAGCGCTTCTGGCTGGCGCTGCTCGGCCTGCCCGCGCTGTGGCTCCGCTTCCGCAGGGACCGCAGGGACCCGCTGGTTTTGATGTTCGCCCTGGAGTGCGCGGTCGTCGCGTACGGCTGGGTCAGCGGCCACTACACGTACGGCCGCATCCTCGGCCTGACCCTGGTGCCCCTCCAGTTCGCCCTGGCCATCGAGCTCGTGGCGCCCCGCCCCTGGGGGTGGCGGCGCGGCGCGCTCGTCGGGGCCGCGGCCCTCGGCGCCTGCGTCGGCTTCTTCCAGATCCAGGCGGGTGCCGTCGTGCCGCGCTCCCTCGACCCGGTCGGCTTCGACCAGCCGCCGCGCTGGCCCGGGTACGGGTGGGCGGTCGGCCATCTGCGCAAGGGCGACGTCGTCCTGACCGACGGCTACCGCCCCACCCGTTCCGTGCCCGGCTACGGAGCCAACCTCGTCGCCCCCGCCTGGCCGGACGCCTCGCTCGACGAGGACGTGCGCAACCGCCGCCTGGCGGCCGTGCGCGCCTACCTCTCCCCGGAGTCCACGCGCGCCGAGCGCACGGCGATCGTCCGCCGCTATCAGGTGCGGTGGCTGCTGCTCTCGCCCGGCCAACGCGTCCCGCCCGAGGCGGTGGTGGTCAGCTGGAGCCGGCGCACGGGTGAGGTGCTCGCGCGGGTCGGTGGCGCGCAGCCCGCGGACCGGGACGGTGCGAAACCCCCGTACCGGAAGGGCGCGGCCCCCACCAATAGCCCCCTAATCGGATAATTACGAGAAACGCCTAACATTTCCCCTGTGGACCGCATCCTGCCTCACCCGACTGCCCAGAACACTCCTGCCACTAACCCGTCCGCCCCTCTCGCCTCCCTCGTCTCCGTCGTCGTGATCGGCTACAACGACGCGGCCCACGTCGCGGACGCGGTGCGCTCCGCGCTGGCCCAGGGCCCCGTCGTCCGTGAGGTGATCGCGGTCGACGACTGCTCGACGGACGGCAGCGGCGAGATCCTGGCCGCGCTCGCCACCACGGACGGGCGCGTGCGGATCCTTCGCCGCGAGACCAACAGCGGCGGCTGCGGCACCCCCCGCAACGACGGGATCGACGCCGCCGCCGCGCCCTACGTGATGTTCCTCGACAGCGACGACGTGCTGCCGCCCGGCGCGGCCGACGCGCTGCTCGCCGCCTCGCTGCGGCACGACGCGGAGGTCGCCTCCGGGCTGTGCGTGCGCCGCGAGCTGCCCGCCGGGCGCGAAGTGCCCTGGCAGCCCGAGCTCTACACCCGGGCCCGGCTCGTCGCCCGCCCCGAGCTGCGCACCCGCCTGGTCCACGACACGCTCTGCGTCAACAAGCTCTACCGCACGGCGTTCCTGCGCGAGCACGGCATCCGCTTCCCCGAAGGCCGCTTCATCTACGAGGACTTCGTCTTCATCGCCCGGGTCCTCGCCGCCGCGCCGCGCATCGCGCTCGTCCCCGACACGGTCTACGTCTGGCACGTGCGGCGCGCCGCCGCCAAGCTGTCGATCTCCCTGGACCGCTCCGGGATCGCCAACTGGCAGGCCCGCATGGAGGCGCACCGCCAGTCCGTGGAGATCCTGCGGGACGCGCGCGGCACCGGCGGCAAGCGGCTCGCACGGGCGGCCCGCGCCAAGTTCGTCGACCACGGCCTGCGCATGTACACGCGTGAACTCACCGCGCGCGGCGAGGAGTACCGGCGCGAGTGGTGGGCCCTCACGCGCGCCTACCTGGCGACGTTCGACGCCGCCGACCTGGAGGCGGCGCCCGCGCCGGGCCGGGTCATCGCCCGCGTGATCCTCGCCTCCGAGCGGCCGCGCGACCTGGCCCGCCTGAAGCAGGTGGCGGCGCGCCCGGCCCGGCTCGCGCCGCCGTATCCGAGGGCGGCCGACGCCACGCCGGTCTGGGCCGACGACCTGCCCCGGGTCACCCTGGAACACCTGCTCGTACGCCCCATGCGGCTGCTGCCCGTCGCGGTCGACGGAGAACTGCGCCCGCGCGCGGCCGGGTCGCGGCTGACGCTGCGGCTGCACGAGCTGTACGGGCGCGTGGCGGACGCGGGTCCGGCCACGGTCGACGTCGAGCTGGTCCACCGGCACGACGGGCGGCCCGGACTGCGCCGGACGGCGGCGTTCGGCCCCGGGCGGCCCGACGGGACGTGGACCGCCACCGTGCTGCTCGACCTCGGCTCGCTCGCCGACGGCGTGTGGGACGTACGGCTGCGGCTCCACTTCGACGACGGGACGGCGCGCGACACGACCGCGCACGCCGTCGCCGGGCCCGGGCTGCTGCGCCGCACGGCGGTGCCGAGCCGGCGGCGCGGGGTGCTGCTCGTCCAGCCGTACGCCACACAGGCGGGGAACCTCTCGGTGCGGCTCGCGCCCGGGGTGCGGGGCGTGGCGGGGGTCGCCAAGCGGCGGCTGGCCCGGCTGCTGCGCTCGGTCCGCAGCGCCGTGGGCCACTGACACGTCCCCGACACGGCCTCTGCGACACTGCACGTCCACGGATCACACTCGCGACAAGACAGGACAAGACGACCATGACCTGGCTGATCACCGGCGGCGCCGGATACATCGGGGCGCACGTCGTCCGCGCCATGACGGAGGCGGGCGAGCGGGCCGTGGTCTACGACGACCTGTCCACCGGCATCGCCGAGCGCGTCCCCGACGGGGTGCCGCTGGTGGTCGGCTCGGTCCTCGACGGCGAGCGGCTCACCCGCGCCTTCGCGGAGCACAAGGTCACCGGCATCGTGCACCTGGCGGGCAAGAAGCAGGTCGGCGAGTCCGTCGAGCGCCCGCTGCACTACTACCGCGAGAACGTGGAGGGCCTGCGCGTCCTCCTGGACGCGGCGGTCGCGTCGGGCGTCGCCCACTTCGTCTTCTCCTCCTCCGCCTCGGTGTACGGCATGCCCGACGTCGACCTCGTCACCGAGGAGACGCCGTGCCTGCCGATGAGTCCGTACGGCGAGACGAAGCTGGCCGGCGAGTGGCTGGTCCGCGCGGTGGGCCGCGCGCACGGCCTGGCGACGGCGTCCCTGCGCTACTTCAACGTGGCGGGCGCGGCGGCCCCCGAGCTCGCCGACACCGGCGTCACCAACCTCGTCCCGATGGTCTTCGAGAAGCTCACCGCGGGCGAGGCCCCGCGCATCTTCGGCGCGGACTACGCGACGCCGGACGGTACATGCGTCCGGGACTACATCCACGTCGCCGACATCGCCGAGGCCCACGTGGCGGCGGCCCGCGCACTCGCCTCCGCCGCGCCCGGCACGGACCTCACCCTCAACATCGGGCGCGGCGAGGGGGTTTCGGTCCGCGAGATGACGGACCTCATCAACGAGGTCACGGGGTACGACACCCCCGCCGAGGTCATCGCCCGCCGCCCCGGCGACCCGGCCCGCGTGGTCGCGTCCGCCCAGCGCATCGCCACGGAACTCGGCTGGTCCGCGAAGCGCGACGTCCGCGAGATGGTCGCGTCGGCGTGGGCGGGCTGGCTCCACCAGCACCAGCACCAGCACCCGGACGCGGCGCGAAGCTAGGTCCTAGTCTCCGGTGGCCCGGTGACGTTGATGGTCACCGGGCCACCGAAGCCCCCGCCCCCGTCACCTCACAGCGCCCGCAACCCCGCCGCCGTAGCCTCCGCGAGTCTGCCCAGGTAGCCCTTGGGCAGGTCGGCCCGGACCACGACAGAGCGCCAGTAGAGCGGGCCCGAGACCAGGTCCAGGGCCAGGTCCTCGTCGGCGCCGGACCGGATCTCACCCCGCTCCACCGCCGCCCGCACGATGCCGCTCGCCACACCGTGCTGGCCTTCGCGCAGCGCCTTCTGGAGCGCCTCCGCGATCTCGGGGTTGCGGGCCGCCTCGGCCTGGAGGTCGGGGATGATCTGGGACGCGACGGGGTGGCGGAGTGCGCGCGAGGTGACCTCGTACAACAGGCGCAGGTCTCCCTCCAGGGAACCCGTGTCCGGGGCCGGGAGCCCCTGCACCGCTATGGCCGACACCAGGTCGAGGACGAGGTGCAGCTTGGACCGCCAACGGCGGTAGACCGCCGTCTTGCCGACCCCCGCGCGGCGCGCGATGCCCTCGATGGACATGCGCGCGTAGCCGACGGAGGCCAGTTCCTCGAAGACCGCGGCACGGATCGCCTCGGTCACGTCCTCGCGGAGCACTGCCGCTCCGGCGGGCGCCCTGCGGCGCGGCTGTTCACCCTGTGGCCTGCTCGTGGTCATACGGCAAGCATAGAGCGTTACGACGATACGGTTGCGTTGCGACGTCGCGGCGTCCTACCCTCGGCGTTGCGACGATACGGGCCCGTCCCGACGTGCAGGCCGTACGCACGTACACCCCGTACACCCCGTACGCCACGTGCACGCCGTACGTCACGGGCCCGACGCGCTCCTCAGCCTCCCCCGAGCGAAAGCGACGGACGTGAGTCAGGTCCTCGACGCACCCCCGCCGGCCACCACGGCGGCCCCTCTCTCCCCCGCCGAACTGGCCGCCCTGCACGGCCTGAGCGTCAGCGGCGCCCGGCCCTCCCTGCCCGCCTACGTCCGGCAGCTGTGGCAGCGCCGGCACTTCATCACCGCCTTCGCGACCGCCAAGCTGACGGCCCAGTACAGCCAGGCCAAGCTCGGCCAGCTCTGGCAGGTGATGACCCCGCTCCTGAACGCGGCGGTCTACTACTTCATCTTCGGCGTGCTGATGAACACCAAGCGCGACGTCGAGGACTACGTCCCCTTCCTCGTCACCGGCGTCTTCGTCTTCACCTTCACGCAGCAGTCCGTGATGGCCGGGACACGCGCGATCTCCGGCAGCCTCGGCCTGGTCCGCGCCCTGCACTTCCCGCGCGCCTCGCTGCCCATCTCGTACTGCCTGCAACAGCTCCAGCAGCTGCTGTTCTCCATGGGCGCGCTGCTCGTGATCCTGCTCTGCTTCGGCGTCCCGCCCACCGCGTCCTGGCTGCTCGTGGCGCCGGTCCTGGCGCTGCAATTCACGTTCAACACCGGCCTGGCGCTCGTCATGGCGCGGCTCGGCAGCAGGACACCGGACATCGCGCAGCTGATGCCGTTCGTGCTGCGCACCTGGATGTACGCGTCCGGGGTGATGTGGAGCATCGACGCCGTCCTGAAGGACCGGCACCTGCCGGGCGTCGTACAGACCGTCCTGGAGGCCAACCCGGCCGCCGTCTACATCGACCTGATGCGGTTCGCGCTCATCGACACCTTCCACGCGGACCAGCTCCCGCACCACGTCTGGGCGTGGGCCCTGGGGTGGGCGCTGCTCGCCGGCGTCGGCGGGTTCATCTACTTCTGGAAGGCGGAGGAGACGTACGGCCGTGGCTGAGAACGGGAACGAGAACGCGCCCACCGTGATCGTCGACGCCGTCGACATCGTCTACCGCGTGCACGGCGCGGGCGCCACGGCGGGGCGCGGCGCCGCGACCGCCGCACTCGGCCGGATCCTGAAGCGGGGCGGCGCCGGCGGCGTACGCACGGTGCACGCCGTCAAGAACGTGTCCTTCACGGCGCGCGAGGGCGAGGCCATCGGCCTCATCGGCACCAACGGCTCGGGCAAGTCCACGCTGCTCAAGGCCGTCGCGGGGCTGCTGCCCGTCGAGCGCGGCCGCATCTTCACCGACGGCCAGCCCTCGCTGCTCGGCGTCAACGCGGCCCTGATGAACGACCTGACCGGCGAGCGCAACGTCCACCTCGGCGGCCTCGCCATGGGCATGTCCCGTGAGCAGGTCAAGGAGCGCTATCAGGAGATCGTCGACTTCTCCGGGATCAACGAGAAGGGCGACTTCATCACGCTGCCCATGCGGACGTATTCATCGGGCATGGCGGCCCGCCTGCGGTTCTCCATCGGCTCCGCAAAGGACCACGACGTACTCCTCATCGACGAGGCCCTGGCCACCGGCGACCGCTCCTTCCAGAAGCGCTCCGAGGCCCGCATCCGCGAGCTGCGCGAGCGCGCGGGCACGGTCTTCCTGGTCAGCCACAACAACAAGTCGATCCGCGACACCTGCGACCGCGTGCTGTGGCTGGAGCGCGGGGAGCTGCGGATGGACGGCCCCACGGAGGAGGTGCTTGAGGCGTACGAGCGAGGGTGACCCGGGGAGGGCCCGCGTGGCCGCCGAGCCCCGAGGTCGTATCCCTTTTGTCGCATCAATACGCCCATCCTTACACTTAGGGAGCGTTTAGCAACAGAAGGAGTGCGCGTGCAGCCACGGCTGAGTGTTGTCGTCCCCGTCTACAACGTCGAGCTCTACCTCGACGAGTGCCTGGAGTCCCTGGCGGCACAGACGTTCACGGACTTCGAAGTGATCATGGTGGACGACGGGTCGACCGACGGCAGCGCGGCGATCGCGAAGACCTTCGCGGCGGCCGACCCGCGGTTCCGGCTGATATCCCAGGAGAACAAGGGCCTGGGCGCGGCGCGCAACACGGGTGTGCGGGAGATGTCGCCCGACAGCGAGTACCTCGCGTTCGTGGACAGTGACGACACCCTGCCGGCCACGGCGTACGCACTGATGATCGAGACGCTCGACGAGACCGGCTCGGACTTCGCCGCGGGCAACGTGACGCGCTTCCGCTCCGCCGGACACGTCCAGTCGCCCGTGCACCGCGTGCCCTTCGCGGCGACCCGGCTCCGCACCCACGTGTCGAAGTTCCGCCCGCTGCTCACCGACCGCACCGCGTGGAACAAGGTGTACCGCCGCTCGTTCTGGGAGCGGCACAGCCTCGCGTACCCGGAGGCCATGCTCTACGAGGACGCGCCCGTCAGCGTCCCCGCGCACTACCTCGCCGAATCCGTCGACGTGCTCAGCGAGCCGATCTACAACTGGCGCGAGCGCGAGATCGGCGAGCGCTCCATCACGCAGAACCGCACCAACCCGCAGGGCCTCATCGACCGTGTGAAGTCGATCCGCATGGTCCGCGAGTTCATGCTCGCGCGCGTCGGCGACGACCCGATGTACGCCGAGCACCTGCGGGTCTACGACAACAACGCGCTCGCCGAGGAGATCCCCCTCTTCTGGCGGGTCCTGCCCGGCTCGGACGCCGCCTACCAGGAGGCGTTCCTGGAGCACGTGGGCCGCCTGGTCCGCGAGATCGGCCAGGACGCGGTGCGCGCCCTGCACGTCCCGCACAAGCTGAAGCTGTACCTGACCGTGCACCGGCGCCTCGACGAGCTGATCGCGCAGCTGGAGTTCGAGAAGGAGCACCCCGGCTCGATCCCCGTCACCGGGACGCTGCACCCGAAGGCCGACTACCCCTTCCTCGACCCGGCCGCCCCCGTCCCGGACTCCGTCCTCCGTCTCGACCCCGAGCTGCGGCTGCGCAGCCGCCTCGACGAGGCCGCCTGGCACGACGGCAAGCTGTGGCTGTCCGGCTGGGCGTTCCCGCGCCAGCTCGGCGCCGAGTCGCGGAGCAAGGCGCTCAAGTCACTCATCCTGAAGGAGAAGGGCAGCCGCCGCACGGTGCTCGTGCCCGCGCGCAGCCACCTCGACCCGGAGGCGACGGTGGCGTCCGGCGCCGAGTTCCGGCACGCCGACTGGGCGGGCTTCGGCGCCGTCGTGAACCCCGCGCGGCTGCGGCACCGCGGCAAGTGGGTCGACGGGGTGTGGTACGTGCGGGTCGCCGTGGCCGGCACGGGCTCCACGCCGCGGCGCGGCCCGCTGTACGGCGCGGGCACGGGGTCCGGCCAGACGCCGCCCGCGCACTGGGTCACCGAGGACGTCCGCGTCGCCCCGCAGATCCAGGACGGCGAGCTCGCCATCCGCGTGGAGACGGCGCACGCGCGCGCCCTCGAAGTCCGCGCCGAGGGCGCCGGCCTCGTCGTCCGCGGCGTGCTGCGCACCGCCCCCGACGGCGAGCCCCGGCTGCGCATGCGCCACCGCGAGTCCGGCACGATCCTGACGGCCCCGCTGGAACTCGGCGTCCCGCACGAGGGCCGCGTCCCGTTCACGGCCCGCATCGACACGGCGTCCCTGACCGACATCCGCGAAAACCACGAACGCCTCCGCCCCACCCAGGCAGAACGCTCGATCGCCCGCTGGGACATGTCGGTGGAGATCACCCCGGCTGCCCCTGCTGTGGCCAGCGAGGCCGCTGCTCCTGCTGTGGGCAGGCGTCCCGCACGGCGATGGGGGTCCCCCCTGCTCGAGCGCAGCCGAGAGCTTGGGGGAGGGTGGGCACAGCCCACGGTGCCGGGTGCGGAGACCGAGGCTCCGGTCAAGACGACCCGTCTTGCCCTGATCCTCGACGACAGGGAGGGTTTCTCGGGGGCCCAGTTCGCGCAGGGGGACAGCTCCCGCACCGTCTACGCCCGGCGCAGCCCGGGAGGCTACCTCCAGCTCTGCGACCAGCCCGCCCAACCCCTCGTGGACCACGTCTCCGTGGGTGAGAACGGCACCGTCACCCTCACCGGCAGCTACCCCGCCCAGGGCACCCACGACCTCACCCTCGTCCTCCGCCAGACCTGGTCGGGCCACGAGTACACATTCCCGGCGAAGGCGACGGACGGCCGGTTCGAAACCCGCTTCGTCCCCGCCCCCACCCACCGCTACGCAGGAGAGACCCCGCTCCGAGCGGGCTTCTGGTGGCCCTCCGTGCAGAAGCCGGACGGCTCCCGCACCGCCGTCCAGCTCGCCCCGCCCGTCCACGCGAGCCTCCCCCTGGAGGTGCACGCGCACGGCAAGCGCGTCGAGCTCCAGGCCCGCCAGTACGACCAGCTCGCCCTGATGGCCCACTCCGAGCTGCGTCCCGACGAGCGCAGCCGCCACCGCCAGACCCGCCTGCGCACGGAGGCCTACCCCGCCGCCCGCCACGAGCCGCTGCGCGAGGCCGTCCTGTACGACGTGTTCGGCGGCCGCATGTACGGCGACTCACCGCGCGCCATCCACGAGGAGATGGTCCGCCGCGGCCTGCCCGTCGAGCACCTGTGGGTCGTCAAGGACGGCCAGTGCGAGGTCCCGGCCACCGCGAAGGCGGTCCGCGTGTACAGCCCCGAGTACTACGAGGCGATGGCCCGCTCCCGCTACATCGTCGGCAACACGCACTTCCCGCGCTGGCTGGAGCGGCGCGAGGGCCAGCAGATCGTCCAGACCTGGCACGGCACCCCGCTGAAGCGGATCGGCTTCGACTTCGACAACGACCACTTCGCGAGCACCCAGTACCTCCAGGACCTGGACCGCGAGCGCCACCAGTGGACGATGCTGCTCTCCCCCAACCGGTTCAGCACGCCGATCATGCGCAGCGCCTTCCGGTTCGGCGGCGACGTCGACGGCGAGCTCCTGGAGGCGGGCTACCCGCGCAACGACGTGCTGCTCGCCCCCGACCGCGCCGACCGCGCCGAGCGGGTACGCCGCGCACTCGGCCTGCCCGAGGGCAAGAAGGTGGTCCTGTACGCACCGACGTGGCGTGAGGACAAGCAGCGCCACCGCGGCGGCTTCCTCCTCGACCTGCGCGTCGACCTGGAGAAGGCACGGCGCGAGCTGGGCGACGACCACGTCCTGCTCGTCCGGCCGCACGCGCACATCGTGGAGCCGGTGCCGGGCGCGGGCGACGGCTTCGTGTGGGACGTCGCGAGCTACCCGGACATCATGGACCTGCTCCTGATCGCCGACGTCCTCGTCACCGACTACTCCTCGGTGATGTTCGACTTCGCCGTGACGGGCCGTCCGATGCTGTTCTTCACGTACGACCTGGAGCATTACCGCGACCGCCTGCGCGGCTTCTACTTCGACTTCGAGAAGCGCGCGCCGGGACCGCTGCTGCCCACCTCGGACGAGCTGATCGCCGCGCTGAAGGACATCGACGCGACGAGTGCGCCGTACGCGGAGGCGTACGACGCGTTCCGCGCCGAGTTCTGCGACCTGGACGACGGCGGGGCCGCGCGCCGCGTCGTCGACCGGATGCTCGCCCACCGAGGGGCGGCCACCGCATGAGCACCCACGAGGGGGAGACCGCGATGCCGAACCAGCCGCAGCTGAGCGTCATCGTCCACGGCCGCAACGTACAGGGCCACCTCGGCGCCTGCCTCGACGGCCTGACCGCGCAGGTGGCGCCCGGCGTCGAGGTGATCGTCGCCGCGGTGGGCGCCTCCGCGCAGGCCGCCGCGGCGGGCAGGACCGGCGTCACCGTCGTACCGCTGCCCGAGGGCACGGGCGACGGCGCGGCCCGCACCGCGGGCGCCGAGCGGGCGGCGGGCCGGTGGCTGCACTTCGTGCACAGCAAGGACAGCGTGCCGACGGGCGCCCCGCGCGCCGTCGCCGACCGCACGGCCGACCTGCCGGACGGCGTGGACGGCGTGGACGGCATGAACCGCGTGGACGTCATCGTCGTCGACCACGTCCGCTCGACGTGGCGGCACCAGGGCATGCCGAGCCCCGACGGAAAGCACCTCGCCAAGCTGGGCCGCCGCGACCTGCCGCTCCGCGACTGCCCGAACCTCCTCAAGGTCACGCCGCTGCTCGGCACCCGCGTCCTGCGGGCGGAGTTCTGGCAGGCGCACCGCGAGCACCTGGCCGTCGACGACGAGACGTTCGCCGCGTACGCCGCGCTGCTCCTCGCCGACCGCGCGGCGACACTCGACCAAGTCGCCCTGAACGTACGGGAACTGCGCACGGAGAGCCTGCCCACGGGCCGGCCCGAGGAGCGCTACGGCGTCATCGACCGCTACGAGTCGCTGCTGCGGCTCGCCGCCGGCCTCGGCCTGCCCGCCGCGCCCCGCGCCGCGCTCTACGACGTGATGGTCGGCGACTGCCTGCGGATCATCGCCCGCGAGAACCTGCCCGACCCGGTGCGCAGGGAGTTCTTCCACCGCGCGGCGCGGGCCGCGGTCGCCCTGCGGCCCGCCGGCCACCAGCACCCGGGCGGCCTGGAGGGGGTGCGGCGCCGCCTCCTCGAAGAGGACGCGTACACCAAGTACCGCACCTTCCAGACCGCCAACCAGCAGCGGCGCAAGCTCCGCTCCGCGGTCGTCTCGCGCAAGCACAAGGTGGGCCTCAAGGTCCGCGACCTGCGCTACCGCAGGGCCCTGGACCGCCCCGTCGACCCGGACCTCGCGGTCTTCACCGCCTACTGGGACCGCGGCGTGGCCTGCAACCCCGCGGCGATCGCGGTGAAGCTCGGCGAACTCGCCCCGCACATCCACCCGGTGTGGGTCGTCTCGGCGGCCAACGTGCCGCTGCTGCCGCCCGGCACCGACCACATCGTGCCCGGCACGCCCCGCTACTGGGAGGTGATGGCGCGCGCCAAGTACCTGGTGAACAACGTCAACTTCCCCAACGCGATCGTGAAGCGCCCCGACGCGATCCACCTCCAGACCCACCACGGCACGCCCCTCAAGCGCATGGGCCTCGACCAGCTCGACTACCCGGCGGCGGCCAAGGGCCTCAACTTCCACAGCCTGCTCGCCCGCGTCGACAAGTGGGACTACAGCGTCTCGGCGAACGGCCACTCCACCGAGATGTGGGAGCGCGCCTATCCCTCCAACTACACGTCGCTCGACTACGGTTACCCGCGCAACGACGTCTTCTACAGCGCGACGGCCGCCGACATCCGGGCCGTCCGCGACAGGCTCGGCATCGCGCCCGGCAAGCGGGCGATCCTCTACGCGCCCACCCACCGCGACTACGAGGCGGCCTGGACCCCCCGCCTGGACCTCGCGACACTCGCCGACCGCCTCGGCGAGGACACGGTTCTCCTGGTCCGCGGCCACTACTTCTACGGCGGCGCTGCCTCGCCGCTGGCGGGCCTGCGCAAGAGCGGCCGGGTCGTCGACGTCTCCTCGTACGACCCGGTGGAGGAGCTGGCGCTCGCCGCGGACGCGCTGATCACGGACTACTCGTCCATCATGTTCGACTACGCCAACCTCGACCGCCCCGTCGTCATCTACGCCGACGACTGGGAGACGTACGCGACGACGCGCGGCGTCTACTTCGACCTGATGGCGGAGGCACCCGGCAAGGTGGCGCGCACCCAGGAGGAGCTGACGGAGCTCCTCACCTCCGACGCCTGGCGCGACGAGGAGGCGGGCAAGGCGCGCAGGGCGTTCCGTGAGCGCTTCTGCGAGTACGACGACGGGCGCGCGGCCGAACGTGTCGTACGCCGCGTCTTCCTCGGCGAGAGCGAGGACACCCTGCCGCCCGTCACCCCGGTCGACGAGCGCACCCCGGCACCGACGCCCGAGGAGGCGACGCAGCGATGACGCACACTCCCGATGTGACGGTCACGGTGATCGTCTACAACGACGCGGAACGCCTCCCGCGCGCGGTCGCCTCGCTGCGCCGCCAGACGCACGCGAACATCGAGATCGTCATCAGCGACGACCACTCGACGGACGACACGCCGTCCGTCGCACGGCGCCTCGCGGCGGAGGACGACCGCATCACGTACCTCCGCCTGCCCGAGAACAGCGGCGGATGCAGCGCGCCCCGCAACCGCGCCCTGGAGATCGCGCGCGCCCCGTTCCTGATGTTCCTGGACAGCGACGACGAACTCCCCGAGCGCGCGGTCGAGTTGCTGCTCGCAGCGCACCGCGAACGGGAGGTGGACTTCGTCATGGGTGCGGTGGAGCGGGTCCGGGTGGACACGGGCCGCACGTCCACGTGGATGGCACATTTGGTGGCGGAGCGCCGCACGGTGGAGGGCATCGAGGCGGAACCGGCCCTGTTCTTCGAGCACTTGTCGACGAGCAAGATGTACCGCCGTGAGTTCCTCGACCGGAACGGGCTGCGCTTCCCGGAGGGCATCCACTACGAGGACCAGCTGTTCTCGGCGCAGGCGTACTGCCTCGCGAAGTCCTTCACGGTCATCCCTGACCCCGTCTACCGCTGGTACATAGCGCCCTACGAGGCGGCGGAATCGGCGTCGATATCCAACCAGCGCCACAAGCTGACGAACGTCCGGGACCGCGTCCACGTCCAGCGTCTGATCGACGACTTCATGGAGACGAGCGGCCACACGGGCGCACTCCGCGAGGCGAAGGACTACAAGTTCCTCAAGCACGACTTCCGGATGTACGCGGGTGACCTGCCGTTCCGCGACGAGGAGTGGCTGACGGGCTTCGCCGACATCGTGAACCCGTACCTGGCGGACCTCGCCCCCGGCGCGTACGCCCGCCTCCCCCGCGCCGAACGCGTCGTACTCCGACTGGTGCGCGACAACCGCCTCGCGGAGGCGCAGCTCGCGGCGCGCGGCCTCGGCCACGGGGTGGCGCCGCGCGAGACGTCGGCGGACGCCTCCGGCCGCGTCTACTGGGGCCCGTACGTCCCCGAGTCGGAGAGCTCCCGCTCAGAACTCGACCTCACCGACCAGGGCCTGGACTCCCGGCCCTTCCCGAGCGCGCAGTTCCGCCACGAGATCACACGGGTGGAGCGCGGCCCCGGTGCCTCCGTCGACCTCACCGTCCGCACCTACGACCCCGGCCTGCGCCTCCCCGTCGGCCCCCAGGTGGCCACACTCCTCCTGGCCCCCGGCCGCCGCCGCATGAAGACACCCTTCCGCCTGGACCCCGTCCGCCCCGGCGTCTTCGAGGGCACGGTCCGTCTCGACCTGGCGGCGGCCCCGCTCCCCCTCAACGGCTTCGAGGGCACACGCCACCCGGTCCTGCAACTCACCTCCGGCCAACTCCGCAATACCTCGCTCCTCCTGGCCCCTCTCACCTTCCCCACGCTCAGGGCCCGGGTGGAGTACCGGAGCGGCACGCTCCCCCACGAGGTCACGGTAGAACCGGAGGGCCGCGCCTCGGGCCGCCTCCAACTCCGCTGGACCCCGGTGGGCGTCACATCGAAGGTCATACGCCCCCTGGCCCGCAAGGCAGGCGCGAAGGCGGGTTCCCGGGTCCGCCGGGCGGCGCGGCTGGCGGCGAGTCTGGCGCGCTGACGCCGCTAGTTGCACTTTGTGCAAGTAGATAGAAAAGTTGCAGGCATGATGCACGACGAGCCCCGCACCGACCCCGCCGACCAACTGGCGGTGATCGACTCCGCCCCCGACCTCTCGCGCTCGGCCTCCGTCGGCGAACGCGTCGTCGGCGTCATCACACTCGTGGCGCTGTACGCGGGGCTCTTCATCGCCCTGGAGAGCGATCTGCCGCCGGTGGCGGGGGCCGCCGTGTTCGTCGCCGCCACGCTGCTCCTGCTCGGCTGGAACGGGCACCACGACGGGGCGGCCCGGCGGCGCCCCCACACCAAGGTGGAGATGGCGGTCCGGTTCTGCGGCGTCGTCTTCCTCTGCATGCCGGGCGCGGAGCTGATCTTCGGCGAGGGTCCCGGCTCGGTCGCCGGCCACCTCGTGTCGGCCGCGCTGCCCACCGCCGCGGCCGCCGTCTACTTCGTGCTGCGCTGGAGGCGGTGAGAGGTGGCCGACGACACGGCGGCGAGACCGCCGCGGGAGGCCCTGGCCAATCTCATCCACTCCCCGAACCGCCTGGCCATCATCGCCGTCCTCAACCGGGTCCAGCACGTCGCCTTCGCCGAACTGCGCGACAGCCTGCACCTGACGACGCCCGAACTGTCCCGGCAAATCGCGATCCTGGAGAAGGAAGGGATGGTGGAGGTGGCCAAACTGCGGATCAAGCGGGTGCCCGTCACCCACGTCCGCCTCTCCGACTCCGGGCGCGAGCGGTTCACGGCCTACCTGGCCGACCTGCGCGCCATCGTGGAGGGCAGGGGCGAGAAGGGACGCGGGGGCGAGGACTGACGGTCCACCCGCCAATCCCCGGCCCCCGCTGCCCCGTTCAGCTCATCGCGGTCAGGCGGCCGGCGCGAAGGACGCGGCGTCGCGGCCCGCGAAGGAGAGCGGTGAGCGTCAACTGCCCGCTGTCGCAACGCGGCCGCCCCCTCCCCGCCCACCCGTACCGAGCGCACCCGAGGCGATGCCCCTGCCTCACCCCTCACACTGCAGGGTCGGCCTTGAAGACCAGCCACACGGTTTTGCCTGGAACATGCGCCGTGACACCGAAGTCGTCACTCAGAGCCACCGCGAGAAGAAGCCCTCGCCCACCCTCCTCGTCCGCGTCAACAGCGACGCACGGCACCTTCAGCTGCCCACACCCGCTGTCACGAACCTCGATTCGAATGACCGTCTCGTCGGCGATGATCGACAGGCAGAACTCCTGCCCGATTGGGACACCGTGCAGGACAGCGTTCGTGGCGAGTTCGGAGACGCAGAGCCGGATGTCGTTCTGCCGTGCCGTTATGCCCCACTCGACGAGGGTTTCGACAGCGAAGGCGCGTGCGGCACCCACAGATCTGTCATCTCGGGGAAATCGTCGTTGCCGTGACAGGGGCACGGTGAACCACCGCCTAGTTCCTGGGCTGTACGATCGCGGGGAACCTATCGCTATTCGCGAAAAGCAGCAAGGATGGGCCAAGGCGACCACGCCCTGTGATTCGCTTAACGTGTAAAGCGGCAAGGTCGCCCGCCACCACTCTCAGGAGGACACCGTGAGCGACAGCACGTGGGTCAGCACCTCAATGCCGTACCTGAAGCCCCGCGCGGAGGGACAGTCCGACGCCTGGGGCGAGGAGGCCGCTGCCCGCGGAGGCAAGGGCACTCAGCGCATCGCACACGCCGGCGAGGTCCCGGCACCGGACGACGTCGCAGCCCTGCTCGACCTCGCCCCCGGAGACCCGGTCGTCGTCCGCCGGCGCATCATCGAACTCGACGGCGAGCCCTGCGAATTGACGGACACCTACTACCCCGCCACCATCGCCGGCGGCACGCCTCTCGCCGAGACGGGCAAAATCCGTGGCGGAGCCGTGACTCTCCTCGCCGGCCTCGGCCACGTCGGCGTACGCGTCCGCGAAGACGTGACCGCCCGCATGCCCGACGCCGACGAACGCGAAGCCCTGCGCCTGGGCCCGGACATGCCGGTTCTCCGGCTGAGCAGAGTGACGCTGGACGGCGATGACCACCCGATCCAGGCCGACATGATGCTCATGCCCGCACACCGCCAGCAGCTGCGTTACGAGATCAGGATCGGATGACAGTGCCCCACACCGACGACAGCGCCGCCGACCGGCGTTCGCTGCACGAGCGCATCGCCGCGGACCTCCGAGACGAGATCATGAGCGGCGACCTGGCTCCAGGCGCCCATGTGCCGTCGACCGCTCAGCTCAAGATCCGTTTCGACGCCTCCAATGCGACCATCCAGAAGGCGCTCCAGGTACTCAAGGACGAACACCTTGTCATCGGGCGGGCAGGGGCTGCCGTCACCGTTCGCGACCACCGCCAGCGGACCATGCGGCCCGCCTCGTACATGGCCCCGGCCCCGTCTGGGGAGCCCTACCGCTGGCTCACCGAGGTGACGAAGCACAGCACGACGGCCCGCAGCGACCTGCTGGATGTCGCAGAGGTCCAGCCTCCCGCCGATGTCTCAGCCGCCCTGAACATCTCCGAAGGCGGAACAGCGGTCCTCCGCCACCAACTCCTCACCATCAATGACGAGCCGGCCGAACTGGTCAAGTCCTACTACCCGTTGGAGATCGCCGAAGGCACCGCCATCACGGGTAGAAGGAAGATCAGGGGCGGCACCCCGGCCCTGCTCGCCGAACTCGGTTTCCCTCCCCGGCTGAGCGTGGACCGCGTGTCGGCCAGAGTGCCCACCCAGGAGCAGTACCAAGCCCTGCGCCTCCCCAGCAACCTGCCCGTCCTCCGCACCCTGCGCGTCGTCTACAGCGATGCCGACCGCCCCATCGAAGCCACCGTGATGGTGAAGGCAGGGCACCTCTACGAGTTGCAGTACGAGTTCACCCCCGGCTGACCCGAGAGGCCCCCCACCCTGCCCGCACCTCGTACAACACCTGCCCCTTGGGCCCCGTAGCAGCCCGCCGCAGCGCAGGATCACCGTCCCTCAGCCCTCCGTCCCCCGGGTACTCCACAATCCACCGCACCCCGTACCGCCGCAGCACGTCCAGCCGCTCCGCACGGGGCGTGCCCGGCGCGAAGTAGTTCCGTACCGCTTCCACCCGCTCCTCCTGGTCCGGCAGGAAGAAGTCCGGGTAGCCGGGGGCGACCGTGTAGGGGCCGTACGCGGGGATCTGGCGGGCGGGAAAGGTCTTGGCGAGGACCACGTCGCCGTACTTGACCTGCGGTGCCAGCCAGTCGTAACCGGTCCACGGCTCCTTGTACTTGGCGGCCACCGGGCCGGGCAGGGCCCCCTTCGGAAGCACGTACCCCAGCGTCCCCGCCTGCGTCCACGCCCCGGCGAGCAGCGCCGCGCCGAGCACCGCCGCGAAGGCGCGCCGCACGCCCGCCCGGCCCGCCTCGAAGACCTCCAGCGCCGCCGCCACCTGCGCCGGGATCAGGGCCGCCGGCAGCACCCTGCCCCAGGAGTAGTGGCCGGTCAGGCCGCCCACCGTGAACATCGCGGCGCCGAGGAGGAAGAACAGGACCAAGGGGTCCCTGCGGTCCCTGCGCAGGCGCATCGCCAGCGCGGCCACGCCCGGAAGGGCCAGACCGAAGTGCGCCGCCAGGTCCCGGTAGAGCGAGCGGTGGATGCCCTCCAGATCGCTCACTCCGAAAAGGTCGAAGAAGGAGTAGTAGGGCCAGGCGAGGAGGATGAGAACACCCGCGGCCAGGCCGGCCGCCAGCCGCCTCAGCGCCGCCCGCGTCGGCCACGGCCGCGCGCCCAGCACCATCGCCAGCGCCCCGAACGACGCGACCACACCCGTGAACTGATGACTCAGCAGCGTCACCGCCCACAGCGCCCCGAGCCCCAGGAAGGCGAGCCACCCCGCGCCCTCCGCCGCCAGGGCCTTCCGCAGCAGCGCCCACAAGTGGAAGGAGAGGCCCAGCGCGAGCGTACTCGGGTAAGAGACCGTCAGGGCCAGGGAGTTGAGGCCGGTGAAGCCGCTCCAGTTGAAGAGCCCCGGGCCCCAGAGCAGGAGCAGACAGAGCAGGGCCAGCGGCGGCGCGCCGCGCCGGGTGCTCAGCGTGCGTACGAAGTGCCAGGCCCCCGTGACCAGCAGCCCCAGCCCCACCAGCGCGGCCACCCGCAGCACGACGAACGTGCCGAGTCCCGTCGCCTTGGCCAGGCAGCCGAGCAGCAGCATCCAGGGCGAGTAGTACGGGCTCGGGGTGTCGGCGTCGACCAGGGGGTTGCCCGGGTCGGTCAGGTCGTGGCGCAGGCGTTCGACGGTCGCCGCGTGGATGCCGAGGTCGCCCGCCCAGGGCAGGCGCACGATGACGAGGAGGAGCAGGACCAGGAGAACCAGGAGGAGGAACCCCGGGATCCGTATGAGCCCTTTAGTGGCGACGCGCATCGTGCTGGAAGACCCACGTCCGGTAGACCAGGAAGCGGAACGCCGAGGCGAGGACGATCGAGAGGGCCTTGGCGATGTTCGAGCCGAGCGGCCCGCTCATGTCCGCCCCGTGGTACGCCGCGTAGAACAGGACGCTCTCCATCGCCACGCCGATCCCGCTGAACGCGAAGAAGAGCGCGATCTGCCGCTTGGTGCGCGAGGCGCGGTCGCGGTAGGCGAAGAAGCGGAACCCGAGGTAGTTCGTGCCCATGGCGACGCAGCTGGCCAGCACCGTCGCCGCCATCGGGCCCGCGGCGGCGAAGCCGTGCAGCAGCAGGTTGAAGACGACCAGGTTCACGGCGACACCACTGCCGCCGACCAGGCCGAACTTCACGACCTCCAGGAACAGCCGTCGCAGGCGGGCGAGGGAGAACCGGGGAGCGGGAGTAGGGGCAGGGGTGGGAGCGGGCATCGGGGCGGGGACGGCGGGATTCCGCGCGGCCGCCTCAGCTGCGGCCGCAGACGCACCCGCAGCCACCCCCGCACCCGCGCCCGCACCCGCCGACACCTCATGCAAAGTAGGCACACTCATCCCCGTACCCCCGAGCCCCGCGCCCCCGAGCCCCCCGCTCTCCCGTCCAGCCGCAGCCGCCACGGCATGACGACCGACTCCAGCTGCACCATCAGGTTCATCTTCGACTCGCCGACCGTGCGGTCCTCGAAGTGGATCGGGACCTCCATGACGCCGAAGCCGCGGCGCAGCGCCCGGTACTTCATCTCGACCTGGAAGCTGTAGCCCGCGCTGTTCACGGAGGCGAGGTCGATAGCGCGCAGGGCGTCGGCGCGCCACAGGTTGAAGCCGCCGGTGATGTCGCGGAGGCGGGTGCCGAGGATGGTGCCCGCGTAGGCGTTGGCCCAGCGGGAGAGCAGTCTGCGGTGGGCCCCCCACGCGTCGGAGAGCGTGCCTCCCTGGATGTACCGGCTGCCGACGACGACGCCCGCGTCCGTGGCGAGGGCGACGCCGAGCAGTTCGGCGGCCTTCTCCACGGGGTGGCTGCCGTCGGCGTCCATCTGGAGGACGTAGTGCGCGCCCTCGGCGACGGCCCGCGCCATGCCCGCCGCGTAGGCGCGGCCGAGGCCGTCCTTCTCGGTGCGGTGCAGGACGCTCATGCGGGCGCTGCCGTACCGCTCGGCGAAGCGTTCGGCGATGTCGCCGGTGCCGTCCGGGCTGGAGTCGTCGACGACGAGGAGGCGCAGGCCCGGCAGCGGGAGCGCCATCAGGGCCTCCGCCATGCCGGGCAGGCTGCCCGCTTCGTTGTACGTCGGCATGACGACGGTCAGCGGCGTCGCGGCCCACGCCTCGGGCAGCCGGGCGGCGAGGCTCTCCGACATGTCCTGAGGGAGGTTCACAGTCATGGCTCAAGCCCTTCAATGGTCGGAGATACCGTCGGACGACCAACGGACGGCCATCAGACAATCTCACCCACCTTAGACCGAATGTCTGAATTGATGGGGTATGGCGAGGTATGGCGAATGTCATCACCCATTCCGCTCCGCGGAGGCAACCATTCCGCTCGCGCCGCACTCCGCTACGCGCAAGGGGGCGCCCCGGGCCGAGAACGGCCGGGGCGCCCCCTCTCCGTCACCTACCAGACATCACGAATGCGTGCGCAGCAACGTCCGCATCGTCCGCATCGCCACCGACAGGTTCGCCAGGTCGAACGCGTCCGAGCTCTGGATCTCCTCCAGCGTCGTCCGCGCCCGGCTCAGGATCGGGGCGTTCTTCTCCTCCCACGCCTTGAAGCGCTGCTCCGGCGTGGAGGTGCCGTTGCCGACGGCGAGGACGTCCGCGGTCAGCGCGGCGTGCGCCGCGTACAGGTCCTCGCGGATGGAGGCGCGCGCCATGGACTGCCAGCGGTCGGCCCGCGGCAGCTCGATGATGCGGTCCATGAGCTGGGTGATGCGGAGCCGGTCGGCGAGGTCGTAGTACACCTCGGCGACGGCCATCGGCTCCTTGCCCGTCCGCTCGGCGACGGCGACGATGTCGAGCGCCGGGAAGGCGGACGAGAACCCGGCGACACGGCGGGCCAGCTCCTCGGGCACACCCGCCGCGGTCAGCTCGTCGCGGATGCCCTGGTACCACTCCAGGTCGGAGCCGCGCAGCAGCTGCGGCAGCTCGGCCCAGACCTCGGCGACGCCCTTGCTGAAGAAGTCGATCGTCTCGGCGAGCTGGAGCGGCTGCGGCCGGTTGTTGAGCAGCCAGCGCGAGCCGCGCTCGACGAGGCGCCGCGAGTGCAGCCTGACCCGGGTCTGGACGTCGGCGGCCACGACGTTGTCGAGCGCCTCGACCGCGTCCCACACCTCGCTCAGGCCGAAGATCTCGCGGGCGGCGAGCTGCGCCCGCACGATCTCCTCCAGCGAGGCGCCCGTCTCCTCCCGCAGCCGGTGCAGGAAGGTCGAACCGCCGGTGTTCACCGTGTCGTTGACGAGGACGGTCGTGATGATCTCGCGGCGCAGCGCGTGCCCGTCGACCTGCTCGGGGAACTTCTCGTGCAGGGCCTTCGGGAAGTACGCGTGGAGCAGCCGCCGCAGGTACGCGTCGTCGGGCAGCGTCGTCTGGATCAGCTCGTCCGCGGCCGTGATCTTCGTGTAGGCGAGGAGCACGGCGAGCTCGGGCTGGGAGAGGCCGCGGCCGGAGTTGAGCAGCTCGCGGATCTGCCGGTCGTTCGGCAGGAACTCAAGGCCCCGGTCGAGGTGGCCCTGCTTGCCGAGCCTGCGCATGAACCGCTGGTGGGCGTGGAGCAGGGACGACGACTGGGCGACGGCGTTGGCGAGCGCGGTGTTCTGCGCGTAGTTGTTGCGGAGCACCAGCCGGCCGACCTCGTCGGTCATCTCGGCGAGCAGCTTGTTGCGCTGCTTGACCGTCATGTCGCCGTTGGCCACGACCGCGTTGAGCAGGATCTTGATGTTCACCTCGTGGTCGGAGGTGTCCACGCCCGCGCTGTTGTCGATGGCGTCGGTGTTGATGCGGCCGCCGGCGCGCGCGAACTCGATGCGGCCCAGCTGGGTGAGCCCGAGGTTGCCGCCCTCGCCGACGACCTTGACGCGCAGCTCCTGGCCGTCCACGCGGATCGCGTCGTTGGCCTTGTCGCCGACGTCGGCGTTGGACTCGGCCGACGACTTCACGTACGTACCGATGCCGCCGTTCCACAGCAGGTCGACGGGGGCCTGGAGGATGGCCTTCATCAGGTCGGCCGGGGTCATCTTGGCGATCTTGCCCTCGATGCCGAGGGCCTCGCGGATCTGGGCGTTGAGCTGGATCGCCTTGGCGCTGCGCGGGAAGATCCCGCCGCCCGCGGAGAGCAGCTCCTTGTTGTAGTCGGCCCAGGAGGAGCGGGGCAGCTCGAAGAGGCGGCGGCGCTCGGCGTACGAGGTCGCGGCGTCCGGCTTCGGGTCGATGAAGATGTGCCGGTGGTCGAAGGCGGCGACGAGCCTGATGTGCTCGGAGAGCAGCATGCCGTTGCCGAACACGTCACCGGACATGTCGCCGACGCCGACGACCGTGAAGTCCTCGGACTGGGTGTCGCAGCCCAGCTCCCGGAAGTGCCGCTTCACGGACTCCCAGGCGCCGCGGGCGGTGATGCCCATGCCCTTGTGGTCGTAGCCCGCCGAACCGCCGGAGGCGAAGGCGTCGCCCAGCCAGAAGTCGTACGACTCGGCGACCTGGTTGGCGATGTCGGAGAACGTCGCGGTGCCCTTGTCGGCCGCGACCACCAGGTAGGTGTCGTCCTCGTCGTGCCGGACGACGTCCGCCGGGGGCACGACCTCGCCGGCCACCAGGTTGTCGGTGATGTCGAGCAGCGCGGAGATGAAGGTCTTGTAGCAGGCGACGCCCTCCGCCAGCCACGCGTCGCGGTCCACGGACGGGTCGGGCAGCTGCTTGGCGACGAAGCCGCCCTTGGCGCCGACGGGCACGATGACGGTGTTCTTCACCATCTGTGCCTTCACGAGGCCCAGGATCTCGGTCCGGAAGTCTTCCCTCCGGTCGGACCAGCGCAGGCCGCCGCGCGCCACCTTGCCGAACCGCAGGTGGACGCCCTCGACGCGGGGCGAGTACACCCAGATCTCGTACGCGGGACGGGGCGCCGGCAGGTCGGGGATGGCCTGCGGGTCGAACTTCATGGAGACGTAGTTGTGCGGCTCGCCGCCCTCCGCCGTCTGGAAGAAGTTCGTCCGCAGCGTCGCCTTGATGACGGTGAGGAAGGACCGCAGGATCCGGTCCTCGTCCAGGGAGGCCACCTGGTCGAGCGCGCCGTCCAGCTCCTCCAGGAGCCCGTCGGTCAGCTCGGTGCCCGCGCGCTGGCGGTCCGGCGACATCCGCGCCTCGAAGAGGGAGACGAGCAGCCGCGTCGTGTGGACGTTGTTGCGGAGGGTGTCCTCCATGTAGTCCTGGCTGAACGTCGAACCGGCCTGGCGCAGGTACTTCGCGTAGGCACGGAGGACCATGGCCTGCCGCCAGTTGAGCCCGGCGCGCAGCACCAGCGAGTTGAACCCGTCGACCTCGGCGGCGCCGGTCCAGGCGGCGGCGAAGGCCTCCTGGAAGCGCTCGCGGCCGTCGTCGCCGAGATAGTCGCCGTTGCCGTTCGGGGACTTGGGCATGCGCAGGCCGAAGTCGTAGATCCACGCGTGCTTGCGGTCCGCGCAGCGCAGCTCGTACGGACGCTCGTCGGTGACCTCGACGCCGAGGCGCTGAAGCACGGGCAGCACCGCGGAGAGGGAGACCTGCTCACCGGTGCGGTAGATCTTGAAACGGCGCTCGCCGGGGGCGGCGCCCACCGGCTCGTACAGGGAGAGGGCGAAGTCCTTGTCGTCGTGGCCGAGCTGCTCCAGGTGCTGGAGGTCGGCGACGGCGGCGCGCGGCGTGTGGTCGGCCTTGTAGCCCTCGGGGAAGGCGCTCCCGTACCGGCGCAGGAGCTCGGCGGCGCGCTCCTCGCCGCACTCGGCGGTCAGCGCCTCGGCGAAGCCGTCGGCCCAGGAGCGGGCGGCGTCGACGAGCCGCGCCTCGATGCGCTCGACGTCGGCGTCGGAGAGGTCGGGGACCTCGCCGCCCTTGGGCACGCGCACCACGAAGTGGATGCGGGAGAGGATCGACTCGGTGTTCCAGGCGGTGAAGTCGACGCTGGCGCCGTTCAGCTCCTCCTTGAGGATGTCGATGATCCGCAGCCGGACGCCGGTGGTGTAGCGGTCGCGCGGCAGGTAGACCAGCGCGGAGTAGTACCGCCCGTACTCGTCCTTGCGCAGGTAGAGCCGGAGCCGGCGCCGCTCCTGGAGGTAGAGGACGCTGGTGACGATGGCTCGCAGCTCGTCGGCGGGCGTCTGGAAGAGCTCGTCGCGCGGGTACGTCTCCAGGATCTGGAGCAGGTCGCGCCCGTCGTGGCTGTTGGCCGAGAACCCGGCGCCCTTCAGCACCTCCGCGACCTTGCGGCGGATGACGGGCACGCGGCGCACGGACTCCGTGTACGCGGCGGACGAGAAGAGCCCGAGGAAGCGCCGCTCGCCGATGACGTTGCCCTCGGCGTCGAACTTCTTCACGCCGACGTAGTCGAGGTAGCTGGGCCGGTGGACCGTCGCCCGGCTGTTGGCCTTCGTCAGCACCAGGAGACGGTGCTCGCGGGCCTTGGCGCGCGCGTCGGCGGGCAGCCGGTTGAAGGACGGGCTCACCGGGTGGTGGTCGTCGCTGTCGTGCTTCGGGTCGGCGCGCAGGATGCCGAGGCCGGTGCCGGGGACGGCGGCGAGGGAGTCGTCGTCCGTGAGGTCGTACTCACGGAAGCCGAGGAACGTGAAGTGGTTGTCGGCGAGCCAGCGCAGCAGCTCGCGGGCCTCCTCGACCTCCTGGTCGGGCAGGTCCCCCGCGGTCGGCTCGGTGGGCAGCTCGTCGGCGATGCGCAGCGCGGCGTCGCGCATCTTCTCCCAGTCCTCGACGGTCTCGCGCACATCGCTGAGGATCCGCAGCAGGTCGGCGGTGATCTGCTTCAGGTCGGCGCGGTCCGTCTCGCGGTCCATCTCGACGTGGATCCACGACTCGACGAGCGCGTCGTGCGGCCGCTCGCCGCCGGCTCCCTCGGTCGGCACCTCCAGGAGCTTTCCGGTCACGTCACGCCGCACGATGACCTGCGGGTGGATCACGACGTGGATGCCGCGGCCCTGCCGGGACAGCTCATTGGTGACGGAGTCGACGAGGAAGGGCATGTCGTCGGTGACCACCTCGACGACGGAGTGGCTGCACGTCCAGCCGTTCTCCTCGACCGTCGGGGTGTGGACCCGCACGTTGGCCGTCCCCTGGGGGCGGTTCTCGGCGAGCCGGTAGTGGGAGAAGGCGGCACCGAAGACGTCGACCGGGTCGCGGTCGGCCAGGTCCTCGGGGGCGGTGTGCAGGTAGTAGCGCTGGAGGAACGCGAGAGCCGTGTCCTGGTCCGGCGTGGCCTCGCTCGTCGTCCCGGTCGGTGCACCGCTCGGCAGGCGCCCTCCGACCGGGCTGTTCTCAGCGACCCGGGCGGCCCTCGCGAGCAGCTCGGCCTTGGCTTCGTCCAGCTTGGTCTGCATTGTCCTCTGACTCCTGTCGCGCGCCATTGCGTGACGTAGAAGGAAGTGATGTGCCGTGACGCCGCGGACCGGGGTCTCCGGCCGGAATCGACGTTATGCCGCGGTGCGGGAAGAGCGGTCGGCTTTCCGCCATTCTCAGCGGTTCCGCTGACGGATGGCAGGCCCGGCCGGTCCGGCCGCACCGCGAAGAAGCGTCAGCGAGGCCCCGGGCACGGTTGTCCACCGTGTTCCCCGGGCGCAGGGCGGGGGCGTCCATGCCCCCGCGGGATATCGCGCTGATCACGGGTCAAGGCTATCGCTCCCCACCCGGAAGCCGTCATGAGCCGTATGTGTACAAAAGCGGGGGCAGAACTTTGACACTCTGCACAGTGACCCCGGCCGCCACCCCCTCTTGGCAAACGGCCCCCGCGCGGGCACGTTGGCGGGAGGTGCGGCCGACCACGGCCGCACCCGTCCGAGGGGAGCGCGGCACGATGGCAGCGAAGATCCTGATAGTGACCGGCGACGCGGCGGAGTCGCTCGAAGTCCTCTACCCCTACCAGCGGCTGCGCGAGGAGGGCTACGACGTCCACATGGCCGCCCCCGCCCGCAAGAAACTGCGCTTCGTGATCCACGACTTCGAGCCCGGCTTCGACACGTACACGGAGCAGCCGGGGTACACCTGGCCCGCGGACCTCGCCTTCTCCGAGGTGGATCCCGGCCAGTACGCCGGTCTGGTGATCCCGGGCGGCCGGGCCCCGGAGTACCTGCGCAACGACCCGGAGCTCCGCAAGATCCTCAAGTCCTTCTTCGACGCGGACAAGCCGGTGGCCCAGATCTGCCACGGGCCGCTCCTCACCGCCGCGATCGACGGCCTGAGCGGCCGCAGGGTCACCGCCTATCCGGCGCTGGAGCTGGACATGCAGGCGGCGGGGGCGACCTACCAGGACGCGGAGGTCGTGGTGGACGGCACGCTGGTCTCGTCCCGCGCGTGGCCGGACCACTCGGGCTGGATGCGGGAGTTCCTCACGGTCCTGCGGGCGAAGGCGCCGGTCGGCTGAGGCGGAGCGACACCCTCCGCCAGGTATACGGACAGGGATACGGAGCTCCACACATCGGTATGCGGATCCTCGGACATACCGATGCCGGGACGCACCCGCACCCAACAGACTCACTTCTGCGCCGCTCACGGGGCCGCGCGGGCGGGGACGCCGACCGTGCCCGGTCAACTCCCCCACGGCTGTCGTGGCAAGGCGTCACCCGCCCCACCACACCCCGTGCCCGGCCGCTGGGACGTCTGCCCTTGTCGGCGAGGGCAGACGTCCCACCCAGGGCACCCCGGGCTACCCGACTTCGACGGCCCCCGCGATCTCCGTACGGGACCCCACCCCGAGCTTCGCCAGAATGTGCTCGACGTGCGCGTCGGCGGTCCGCTTCGAGATGACCAGCCGCTCGGCGATCTCCCGGTTCGACAGCCCCTGGGCGACCAGCGCGGCGACCTCCCGCTCCCGCCGCGTCAGCACATCACCCGCCACCCGCCGCCCCGGTCCCCGCTGAGCCGGCGGCCGCCCCGGCACGTCCGCGTCGCCCCGCACCGCCTCAAGCACCTGCCGCCCGGACAGCCGCGCCCCCACCGCGTGCCACCGGTCGAACTGCTTGCCGCCCAACGCCTCCCGCACGGACTTCCGCGCGGCCTCCTGCCGCTCGATCAGCGAGGGCAGCATGCCGATCGGATCGCCCCCGAGCCGCCGCGCGTTCTCCGCGTACCCGAAGAGCCAGGCGGCCCGCACCTGCCGCCCCTCCCGCGCCGCCGCCCACGCGAGGCCGTGACAGCACATCGCGGCGACGAGGACCTCGTCGACCTCGCCCGCCGCCTCCATGCCCCGGCACATCGAGGAGACGCCCGCCTCCCACTCCCCGGCGAGCCACCGCACCAGCCCCTGCACCATCAGCGTGGAGCCGTAGACCTGCCGCTCACCGACCCCGTCCAACAGCTCAAGGCCCTGCGCGCACAGCTCCAGGGCCCCCTTGGTGTCGCCGAGGACGGCCCGCAGCAGCCCGGCCTCGTAACTCATCACCACGAGCCCCAGCCGGTTGTCGCTCTCGGACATCCGCCGCCGCACGTCCGCGAGCCTCACCAGACCCGACTCGTCCCCGCACAGCGCGGCGAGCCCATGCGCGTACGCCTCGGCGAACTGCGCGACCTCCTCGTCGCCCGCCCGCTCCGCGCACTCCCGCGCGAGCGCCATGCGCTCGACGGCCGTCGCCAGGTCGGCGGTCCACACGCCGAAGGCACCGGTCGCCAGCAGCCCCCACGCCCGCGCCGAGCAGTCCTCCGGGACGCGCTCCAGCCCCTTCTCGATCCAGTACGCGCCTTCGGAGAGCGTCCCGGAGGCCCGCCAGTGCGGCCACAGCCGCGCCGCGAGACGGAGCCCCTCCCTCTCCCGCCCCGCCGTCCCGTACGCGTACTCCAGGGCGGCCCGCAGCCCGGCCGACTCGGCGCGGACGGCACGGTGCAGCTCCGGCTGCGCGGCGGTCAGGAACCCCTCCTCGAAGCGCCGCCCCAGATCCCGGTAGTACGCGAAGTGCCGCGCCCGCAGCGCCGCGCCACCGTCGGCCTCCAGCGCGCCGAGCCGCTCGGCCCCGTACTCCCGGAGGGTGTCGAGCAGCCGGTAGCGGTTCCCGTCCTCCCCGAGGCGCTGCACCACCGACTTGTCGACGAGCCCGATCAGCTGCCCGAGAACCGCCCCGACGGGCAGCGCCTCGTCCCCGCACACCTGCTCGGCCGCCGCCAGCTCGAAGGACCCGGCGAAGACAGAGAGCCGCGCCCACAGCAACCGCTCCTCGGACGTGCACAGCTCGTGGGACCAGTCGATGGCGGTACGCAACGTCTGGTGCCGCGACAGCGCGGTGCGCCGCCCCCCGGTGAGCACGTGGAACCGGTCGTCGAGCCGCGCCGCCAGCTCCTCGACCGAAACGGCCCGCAACCGCACGGCGGCGAGCTCCAGGGCGAGCGGCATGCAGTCGAGCCGCCGCACCAGGGCCACCAGCCGCTCCCGGTTGGCGTCGCTCACCCGGAACCCGGGCACCACCCCGGCGGCCCGCTGCGCGAACAGCTCCACCGCGTCGTCCGGCGCGAGCGGCGCCACCGGACAGCAGTGCTCCCCCGGCACGTCCAGCGGCTGCCGGCTGGTCGCGAGGACGCACACGTCCGCGGCCTCGCGCAGCAGGATGTCGGAGAGCATCGCGCACGCGTCGACGAGGTGCTCGCAGGTGTCGAGGACGATGAGCAGCCGCCGCCCCTGCACATGCGCCACGACCGCGTCGAGCGGCTCCATCCCCGACTGTTCCGGCAGTTCGAGGACCGCCGCCAACGTCGCGGGGATCAACTCCGGGTCCCGCAGGGCGGAGAGCTCGGCCAGCCACACCCCGTCCGGGAACCGCTCCCCGAGCCCGGCGGCGGCCCGCAGCGCGGTGCGGCTCTTGCCGACGCCCCCCGGCCCGACCAGCGTGACGAGTCGCGCGTACGCGAACGCCCCCTGCACCCGCGCCAGTTCGTCCGCCCGCCCGACGAACGAGGTCAGTTCGGCGGGCAGTTGCCCGCCCCGCCGCTGCCCGAAGCCGAAACCCATCGCGCTACCGCCCCCGCCACGCCGTCCCGAGGATCCGGACCTCAGCGTACGCAGCTCGACGCGGAGCGTGAACGGAATCCCCGCAACCGCCCTCAGGCGACGAGCCGCTCCGCCTCCTCGACGGCCTCCGCCAGAGTGTCGACGACGGGCACCCCGGCGAGCTCCAGGCTCGCCCTGCTGTGCGAGCCACCGGTATAGAGCACGGCCCGCGCCCCCACATGCGCCGCGGCGACGGCATCGTCGACGGCGTCCCCGATGACCACCACACGCCCGGCATCGAGACGCTCCTCGAGAGCGTCGAGATGCCGCACCATCCGCTCGGCCTTGCCGGCGTGCGACTCGTCGGTCCGCCCGTCGATCCGCACGAAGTACTCGTGGATCCCGTGCCGGCGCACGAAGGGGAGCAGCCGATCGTGCGGGGCGAGCGACAACAACGACTGCGTACGCCCCTCGTCCCGCCGCGCGGCGAGCAGCTCGGCGGCCCCCTCGGCCAGCCCGCAGCCCTCCGCCCGCGCCCAGTAGTGCTTGTGGAAGACGGCGTCCATGACCTGCCACTCGGCGTCGGTGGGGAGCCGCCCCATCAGCCGCTCGTAGAACCGTGGGACCGGCACGCAGTACAGGTCGCGATACCGCTCCAACGTGATCGCTTCGAGCCCGAGCTCCGCGAAGGACGCGTTCGTCGCCTCGATCACCGCATGGATGTCATGCAGCAACGTCCCGTTCCAGTCCCACACGATATGCGCCCCGCGCACCGACTTCCCCATGCGAAGAACCTACCCTCGCCGACAACCTCCCAGGCACCGGGCCGAGCCGCCACCGGCCGATGGCCGCGAACGAGACGCGAGGGGACGTGGGGGTATGTGCGAACGGAGCACCGAGGAAACATCGGCGTCTTTGTCCGTGTGCCGCGGCGCAGGGATGGCGAGTACGCACATACCCCCGCGGCCCCGCCCCACGACGCACCCGAGGCGCCCCGCGCCACAGCCCGCGGGGGCCCGGAGCACCGCCACAGAGGTCAACCGATCAACCCGGGAATCTCCTGCGTGGCGAACCACAGCAGCTCATGATCCTCGACCCCGTCCACCACGAACCGCGCGTCGTCGTCACCGTGATCCGCCGCCCCCAGCGCCTCGACCGCGGCCCGCACGTCGTCCTCCGCGTCCCCCGCGTCGACGTGCACGGCCGCCACCTTCGCCAACGGCAGCGCCCCACCGATCCGCACCTCGCCGAGCGCCCCCTGGTCGAGCCCCCGGTCGGGATCGGCGACGGCGGTCCCGTCCGGCACGTCCGCCGCGAGGACGACCCGGCGCCGCGCGGCCCCGGCGTCCCCCGCGATCATCCGCAGGGACGCCATCGCCGCCCGGTTCAGCGCCGCGTACTCCAGCTCTTCGATGTCGTCCGAGACGTACCACTCCCGCAGGGCGGGCGTGACGGCGTAGGCGACGAGCGGCCCGGGCCCCAGCTCCCCCGCCTGGTACGCCTCGGCGAGCCGGGGCAGGGTCACAGGAACGTAGACGCGCATGGGGCTGACCGCTTTCATCCGTGTCCGCGGCACGCGGACTCCGTGCTCGTGGAGTGACCTTCAGGATACGTGCGGGAGTCCCCCATCGAGCTCCCCCCACGACCCCCGCAGCGGTCAACCCACGTCCACCGCGTCACCCACCACACCCCTACCGCCCCACGGCTTCCGGGTCCTCGCACCCCCCGGATAGGTGAACCCGAGAGCGCCCTCCCGCACCCCCGCGACCCTCTTGCCTCGCCCGCCGCCGCCCCCGTACAAGATCCCCACCAGGAAGTTACTCCCCGGTACTCAGCACCCGAGCACCCCTGCCCCCGACCCCACCCCCACCCACCGATGAAGCAAGAGAGGCACCCCATGCACAAGGTGATGACGAGGCCCCGCCCCCGCCCGGCAGCCACCCGCCCACCCGCGAGCCGCCCGCCCACGGGCCGCCCCCCGACCCGCAGGGACCCCCGCCGCCCCTCGAACCGCGAACGCCCACCCGGCACGATCCCCGCCCAACCACCCCCGCACCCCACCGAGGTCTTCGCGGAACGCCTGGTCCTGGTCCTGAGCGGCCAGCGCCCGATGCACTGGGTGGCCCGGCACATCGCCAACACGGCCTTCGACGACCTGGCCCGGCTGGCGGAGCTCAGGCCGCTCTGCGCGGACGGCCACCGCCCCACGATCCACCGGATCGGCCACTACCAGCCGCACCCCGAGACGTACGAGGTCTTCGCCCGCGTCGCGACGGGCCCGAGGCTGCGCGCGCTGGCGTTCCGCCTGACGCTGGGAGCGGACCGCAGGTGGCGCTGCACGGCAGTGGAAACAGACCCCCGCTCCTGACTTCCGGCACGCCGAAGGGGCCGGACAAAAGCCCGGCCCCTCACGACACACTCAAGGCGGCAGCAGCCGCCGCGGCCTACTTCTTGCGGCGCCGCCCGCCCTTCTGGGCCTTGCGCCGCTCCGCCCGGGTCATCCCGTCCGCCTCGGACCGGACCTCGGAGCCGTCCGTGGTGAAGTCGCCCTCGTCGACCCCGCCCTCGGCGTTCGGCGCCTGGAAGTGCAGCCGGTCGGGCCGCTGCGGGGCTTCGAGGCCCTTGGCGTGGATCTCCGGGCGCGAGGCCCCGGCGCCCGCGGGCACCGCGTCCTGCACGCCGTCCTTCGTCAGCGAAGGCGCGGCGTCCGAGACGGGGACTTCCTCGACCTGCTGCTCGACCTGGACCTCCAGGTTGAACAGGTAGCCGACGGACTCCTCCTTGATGCCGTCCATCATGGCGTTGAACATGTCGAAGCCCTCGCGCTGGTACTCGACCAGCGGGTCCTTCTGCGCCATGGCGCGCAGGCCGATGCCCTCCTGGAGGTAGTCCATCTCGTAGAGGTGCTCGCGCCACTTGCGGTCCAGGACCGACAGGACGACACGCCGCTCCAGCTCACGCATGATGTCGGAGCCGAGCTGCGCCTCACGGGCCGCGTACTGCTCGTGGATGTCTTCCTTGATGGCCTCGGAGATGAACTCGGCGGTGAGGCCGGCGCGGTCGCCCGCGTCCTCCTCCAGCTCCTCGACGGTGACCTTGACGGGGTAGAGCTGCTTGAAGGCGCCCCACAGCCGGTCCAGGTCCCACTCCTCGGCGAAGCCCTCGGCGGTCTCGGCGGCGATGTACGCGTCGATCGTGTCGTCCATGAAGTGCGCGATCTGCTCGTGCAGATCCTCGCCCTCCAGGACGCGGCGCCGCTCTCCGTAGATGACCTCGCGCTGCCGGTTGAGGACCTCGTCGTACTTGAGGACGTTCTTCCGGGTCTCGAAGTTCTGCTGCTCGACCTGCGACTGCGCGGAGGCGATCGCGCGGGTGACCATCTTGTTCTCGATCGGGACGTCGTCCGGCACATTGGCCATGGACATCACGCGCTCGACCATCTGCGCCTTGAAGAGACGCATCAGGTCGTCACCGAGCGACAGGTAGAAGCGGGACTCGCCCGGGTCGCCCTGACGGCCGGAGCGGCCGCGCAGCTGGTTGTCGATACGGCGCGACTCGTGCCGCTCCGTGCCGAGCACGTACAGCCCGCCGAGCTCCTTGACCTCTTCGAACTCGGCCTTGACGGAGCGCTCGGCCTTCTCCATGGCGGCGGGCAGCGCCGCGGCCCACTCCTCGGCGTGCTCGACGGGGTCGAGGCCGCGCTGGCGCAGCTCCGCCTCGGCGAGGTCGTCGGGGTTGCCGCCGAGCTTGATGTCCGTACCACGGCCGGCCATGTTCGTGGCGACCGTCACGGCGCCCTTGCGGCCGGCCTGGGCGACGATGGTCGCCTCACGGTCGTGCTGCTTGGCGTTGAGCACCTCGTGCTGGATGCCGCGCTTGGACAGCTGCTGGGAGAGGTACTCCGACTTCTCGACGGAGGTCGTGCCGACCAGGATCGGCTGGCCCTTCTCGTGCTTCTCGGCGATGTCGTCGACGACGGCGGCGAACTTCGCGACCTCGGTGCGGTAGATCAGGTCGGACTGGTCGACGCGGACCATCGGCCGGTTCGTCGGGATCGGCACGACGCCCAGCTTGTAGATCTGGTGGAACTCGGCGGCCTCGGTCATGGCCGTACCGGTCATGCCGGAGAGGCCGCTGTCGTAGCCGTCGCGCTTGTAGAGGCGGAAGAAGTTCTGGAGGGTGATGGTGGCGAGGGTCTGGTTCTCGTCCTTGATGTCCACCCCTTCCTTCGCCTCGATCGCCTGGTGCATGCCCTCGTTGTAGCGGCGGCCGGCGAGGATACGGCCGGTGTGCTCGTCGACGATCATGACTTCGCCGTCGATGACGACGTAGTCCTTGTCCTTCTTGAAGAGTTCCTTGGCCTTGATGGCGTTGTTCAGATAACCCACCAGCGGCGTGTTCACCGACTCGTAGAGGTTGTCGATGCCGAGCCAGTCCTCGACCTTGGCGACGCCGGACTCGTGGATGGCGACGGTGCGCTTCTTCTCGTCGACCTCGTAGTCCCCGGTCTCCTCGATGCCCTTGAGCTGGTTGCCGGGCTCACCCTTGGTGAGGCGCGTGACCAGCTTGGCGAAGTCGCCGTACCACTTGGTGGCCTGGTCGGCGGGGCCGGAGATGATCAGCGGCGTACGGGCCTCGTCGACGAGGATGGAGTCGACCTCGTCGACGATCGCGAAGTTGTGGCCGCGCTGCACCAACTCGTCCTTCGACCACGCCATGTTGTCGCGCAGGTAGTCGAAGCCGAATTCGTTGTTCGTGCCGTAGGTGATGTCGCAGTTGTACTGCTCGCGGCGCTGGGCCGGCGTCATGTTGGCCAGGATGCAGCCGACGGTCAGGCCCAGGAACTTGTGGACGCGGCCCATCATCTCGGAGTCGCGCTCGGCCAGGTAGTCGTTGACCGTGATGAGGTGGACGCCCTTGCCGGAGAGGGCGTTCAGATAAGCGGGCAGGGTGCCGACGAGGGTCTTGCCCTCACCGGTCTTCATCTCCGCGACGTAACCCATGTGCAGCGCGGCGCCGCCCATCATCTGGACGTCGTAGTGGCGCTGGCCCAGGACGCGCTTGGCGGCCTCGCGGACCGTCGCGAAGGCCTCGGGAAGGAGGTCGTCGAGGCTCTCGCCGTCGGCGTACCGCTCCTTGTACTCCTGGGTCAGGGCGCGCAGCTCGGCGTCGGAGAGGCTGACGAAGTCCTCTTCGATGGAGTTGACCTGGTCCGCGATGCGGTGCAGCTTGCGCAGGATCTTGCCTTCGCCTGCACGCATGATCTTCGAGAGGACGGACACGGGGGTTGGTCTCCTTGCCGGTCGGGCCTGGCATGGTCGGTTTTACTCGTCGGGCACCGGCCATCGTATGCGAGGACCGGGGCGCGCCGGGAGGTGTGCCATGAGGTCAACGGACGAGGGGCGCCGAAGGTGCCGGGCCGGTCATCGGAACGGTGATCGCGAAAGCCGGTAAAACGCTGGATCCCCGTGCTCCGTCCCAGCAGAATCGTTTGATGGAGCCCGTCACCCTCACCACCGAACGTCTGTTCCTGCGCGTCTTCATCCCCGAGGACGTCGACGAGACCTACGCGGCCTGCCAGGACCCGGACATCCAGCGCTGGACGACCATGCCGTCGCCGTACGCGCGCGTGGACGCCGAGAACTTCGTGCGCACGATGGTGCCCGAGGGCTGGCGCACCGACGTCGAGTACACCTTCGCCGTACGTCCCCTGGAGGGCGGTCCCCTGCTCGCCGCCGCCAGCCTGCACCACCCGCGCTCGGGCACCTGGGAGATCGGCTACTGGACCGCCAAGGAGCACCGGGGCCGCGGCTATATGCGCGAGGTCGTGCTGGCCCTCGCCCGCTGGGCCTTCACGGAGCTGGGCTGCACCCGCCTGGAGTGGCGCGCGGAGGTCGGCAACACCGGCTCGCGGGCGGTCGTGGAGAAGGCCGGTTTCACCGTGGAGGGCGTCCACCGCGCGGGCCTGCTCAACAAGGGAACGCTCCGTGATTGCTGGGTCGGCGCGCTGCTCCCCTCGGACCTCGGCATGCCGTCGCCGTACCCGTACCTGCCCGCGAAGGCCTGAGCCGGGCAGCGCCCGCCGCATTGTCAGTGCCGCCCCCTATCGTTCGGACCATGACGAGCCTGCCGAGCCCCGCCATCGACCTCTCCGCCGACGAGGCGCGCCGCATCGTCCTGCGCGCCCAGGGCTTCCTGGGAGCCCCCGACCGCAGGGCCGGGGTGCGGGGCGTGCTCCGCCACCTCGGCGCGGTGCAGCTCGACACGATCTCGGTCCTGGCCCGCTCGCACGAGCTCATTCCGTACGCACGGCTGGGCGCCGTCGGCCGCGACACGGTGGAGGCGGCGTACTGGACGGAGACCCACGCCTTCGAGTACTGGTCGCACGCCGCCTGCATCCTCCCCATCGAGGAGTGGCCGCACTTCGCCTTCCGCCGCCGCGCCTACCGCACCCGCCCGCAGTGGCACCACGACCTGCCCGCCGGGGCGTACGACCAGGTCATCAAGCAGCTCCGCACCGAAGGCCCGCTCACCGCGACGGAGTTGGGCGGCGCGAAGAACAAGGGCGAGTGGTGGGACTGGTCCGAGTCGAAGATCGCCGTCGAGCGCGCACTGATGTACGGCGAGGTGGTGTGCACGGAGCGCCGCTCCTGGAAGCGGGTGTACGACCTGGCGGAGCGCGCCGTCCCGGACACACTGCTCCACGACGACCTGGACGACAGGGAGTGCCTGCGCCGCCTCGTCCGGCAGGCCGGTGAGGCGCTGGGCGTCGGCACGCGCGCGGACATCGCCGACTACCACCGGCTCAAGGGCGAGCAGTTCGACGCGGTCGTCGCGGACTCCGGACTCGTGCCGGTGACGGTCGAGGGCTGGGCCAAGCCGGCCTGGGCGGACCCGAAGGCTCTGGAGACGACGCCCCGCGGCCGCCACCGCACGACGCTCCTGTCCCCCTTCGACTCACTGATCTGGGAGCGGGCGCGCACCGAGCGCGTCTTCGGGTTCACGCACCGCCTGGAGGCGTATGTGCCCAAGCCGAAGCGGATCCACGGCTATTTCGCGATGCCGCTGCTCGCGGGCGGCCGGCTCCTCGGCCGGGTCGACCCGGCGCGCGAGGGCAGCACCCTGGTCGCCAGGCAGGTCACGCTCGACACCCCGAAGGCGGTGGCCCCGATGGCTCAGGCGCTGCGGGAGGCGGCGTCCTGGGTCGGCTGCGACACGGTGCGGGTGGAGCGGGTGGACCGTCCGGAGCTCACCGCGGAGCTGGTCCGGGCCCTCACCTGATTTCCGGGGGCTTTCACCTGATCTCGAGGATCTTCTCCCGCATCGCGTAGACCACGGCCTCCATCCTGGAGTGCAGTTGCAGCTTCTCCAGGATGTTGCGCACGTGGTTCTTCACGGTGTTCTCCGAGATGAACAACTCCTTGGCGATGTCACGGTTGTTCATCCCGGTGGCGACGAGCTTGAGCACTTCGAGCTCCCGGTCGGTCAGCCGGGGCGCGGGCACGAGCCGCCGCTCGTCGGTGCGCTGGATCATCGACTTGAACTCGGTGAGCAGCTTGGACGCCATCGACGGGCTGATCTGCGACTGGCCGTCCGCCACCGCGCGGATCGCCGTCGCCACCTCGTCCGTGGAGATCTCCTTGAGGAGATAGCCGGTGGCGCCCGCCTTGATGGCGTCGTAGAGGTCGGCTTCCTCGTCGCTGATCGTCAGCATGATGATCTTGGCGCTGGGCGCCACCTCCTTGATGGAGGTGCACGCCTCGATGCCGCCCCGTTTCGGCATGCGTACGTCCATGAGCACGATGTCGGGCAGCAGATCGGCGGCCTTGTCCACCGCCTCCGCGCCGTCGCCCGCCTCTCCGACGACCTGGATGTCCTCCTCGGCGGCGAGGACGATCTCCAGGCCGCGGCGGAAGAGGGCGTGGTCGTCCACCACAAGGACCCTGATGGGCTCCTTGCGTGAGGCGCTCGCGTCCGTGCCGATGCCGATGCCGTCGCCGGCACCCTGGTGACGCATCGGTCCGAAGCTGTCCGCCATCGTTCCTCCCCCATGAAGGCCGCGGCCTGTTGTGCCTCTGCTGCGCCAACCCCAGGCAACAGCACACCGGTTGACCGGCTCGCCCATGATTTCATGCCCGGCGCCGGTACGGTGCGCGCACTGGGCGCACGGTGGTGCCCCTGGGGGCGCACAGGCGCTCCAGGGGCACCACCTCGGCTGTCACGGGGCGGTCGTCAGCCGCCGAGGGCTCCGCCTCCGCCGCCCGTCTCCGCCTTGGCGACCATGGGGTCGGTGTTCAGGCGGATGACGCCGTAGTCGTAGGCGTGCCGTCGGTAGACGACGCTGGGTTCCTTGCTCTCGGAGTCGACGAACAGGTAGAAGTCGTGTCCGACCAGCTCCATCTCGTAGAGCGCCTGGTCGAGTGACATGGGTGCCGCGACGTGCGTCTTCTCGCGGACCACGAGGGGACCTTCGCCCTGGATCTCCAGGGAGCCGATCTTCTTGACCGGTACGCCGTCCGGCTCTTCGTCGCGTGCGATGGTGCCGTCCCCGTTGAAGTGCGCCGCCTCCGGGACCCGCTCGGCGACCTCGGCGGCGGAGAGCCTGCCGGTGCCCCGCCGGTTGTGGCGCTTCTCGTGCTGCTTGCGCAGGCGCGCGTCGAGCTTGGCGGTGGCCAGGTCGAGCGCCGCGTAGGGGTCGGCGGCCGAGGCCTCGGCGCGGATCACGGGTCCGCGCCCGCGGAGCGTGATCTCCACACGGTCGGAACGGTCGGCCTGACGCGGGTTGGTTTCCTTGGACACCTCGACGTCGAGGCTGATCACCTTGCCGTCGAGCTTCTGGATCTTGTCCAGCTTCAGCTTCTCGGCCACGTGCTTGCGGAACCGCTCGGGCACCTCGGTCTTGCGGCCCTTGACGACGATGTCCACGCAGAACTCCGTTCCCGGATCGCTCCGCTTCGATTGCGGAGCATCTCCCTTTTGCACCAGACCCCGGTGACTCCCGGGGCCTCGGACTCGGTGACTTCCACCTCCTCCTCCCCCGTGGGCAAGATCTCCACCCCACCGGCCCGGGTGATTGCGAAAACGCAGCCAGCGCGGACCGGCATTCATTCCGATATGCGAGGGACGGCGTCCGCCATTCCTCACAACCGAACATATCTCGCCCGGACGGATGTCGTCACCCTCTACTGCGGCGTACCTCCATTCAGGTGTAACGACCCTCTCATCACCTGCAACGATGCAAGTTCCCGGTCAGTTCCGGTTTATTTCGAAAGAATCCGGCGACGCGGCGACAACGGCAGCGCCGACCGTGTTCTCGCAGCCCAATACCGGCCTTCGTACAACCCCCGTTCCCGCTTCTCGTACGGCCTCCGCTCCCGCGTTCCCTTCCATGCGTACGGCACACAATGCGCGGGCGGCCTCCGCCAAAGAGGCGCCGGTCGTCATCAGGTCGTCGACGACCACGAGCCGGCCACCGCCCGCCAGCAGCCGACCGCCTCCAGCGGTCACCGTGAGGGCGCCCGCCAGATTGGCCTGCCGCTGCCGGGAGTCGAGCCCCGACTGGTCGGCCACCGCACGCCGCTGCCGCAGCACCGCGAGCACCCGCGCCGGGATTCCCGCCCGCCGCAGCTCACCCGCCGCGGCGAGGGCGATCCGCCGCACCGGGTCGTGCCCGCGGGCCCGCACGGCGGCCCGCGCCGAGGGCACAGGAACGAGCGACAACGGCATCACACGCCCCTGTGATCCATCCTGTGTGCCGTCTACCCAGGCGAGCGCCCCGCTATCACCCCCACCCCCGGATTCGCCCCCCGGACCGCCCCACACGGCTCCGCCCCCGGATCCATCCAGCGGCCCCGCACACACGGCTCCGGTCCCGGGCATGCCCCGCGGCCCCGCACACACGGCTCCGGTCCCGGGCATGCCCCGCGGCCCCGCACACGCAGCTTCGCCCTCGGGCCCACCGCGCAGCCCCGCCCACACGGCTCCGGCCCCGGGCGCGCCCCGCACGTCTCCACCCCCGCACCCACCCCGCAGCCCCGCCCACACGGCTCCGGCGAGCGCCGCGCCCAGTGGGGCGGCGAGTCCCAGGGCGCCCCGCTCCTTGTGCGCGAGCAGCGCGGCCCGCACGGCGTCCTCGTACGGCGCGGCGGCGTGCACCACCGGCAGCCCGGGCGGCTCCGGGTCAGGCCGCACCCGGCGCGGCACGGAACCGCACAGAGCGGCGCGGCACTCGTCGCAGAGTGCCACCCGGGGCTCCCCGCAGCCTCCGCACTCGGCCGGCAGCACCAGGTCGGTGAGGTCCTGCCACCACCCCCGCATGCCCCCACTCTGCCAAGCCGCCCACCACCCGGCCACCCCTGTGGATAACTACCTGTGGACAACTGCCCGCCGCTGACGCCGCGTTGCCCGAAGACTCAGGTCAGCCCGGGTAGACCGGCGCCAGCCCTTCCTTCACGACCGTCTGCCACTGCGAACCCGTCGGCAGCCGCACGATCCCGTCGTCCGAGTGGGCCACCAGCGGCTGCCGCTCGTCCTCGGACGCCGCGATCTCCTTGACGCCGGTCAGGCCGGGCAGCGCGGTGCCCGGCAGCACCGAGCCGTCGCACTGGACGTACCGGATCTGCTGCACGCCACCGGTCTCCCTGCCGACCACCACGAGACGGCTTCCGCCCGCCCACGACATGGCCGTGACCTCTTCCATGCGCGGCGCCGCCGGAGTGGGGTCGAGGACCGAGATCTCGGGCCGCTCCCCCTTGCCGACGCCCCGCTCGGCCCGGCCGATCCACAGGGACTGCTTGCCGTCCTTCTCCACGAGGAAGGCGATGCGCACACCGTCGGCCGACACCCGCACCTCCTGGACGCGCCCGTCCAGCGCGGGCACCTCGACCTCGACCGGCTCACCCGCGCCCTGCTCGAGCCAGAGCAGCCGCGGCCGCTTCGGGTCACGGTCGGCCACCCACAGATTGCCCCTGCCGTCCCAGCTGGGCGTGGAGAGGCGGTCCTCCTCCGACTTCGCCCTGCTGCGCAGCTGCGCCTTGCCGAGCACGTCGTCCGAGAGCAGCGACCCCGTGTACAGCGACTTGCCGTCGAGGGACACCCCGGCCGCGCGCTGCTCGTCGCGCGAGACGGCCGCCGAGCGCAACGGCTGGTCACCGGTGCCGAGGACCCCCGTCACCGGCTCCGGATCCGCCGCGCTCCCGGAGTTGGCGGACATCCGGACCAGCCGGTGCTCCTGGTCGACGAAGTACTGGTAGTCGGGCCGGTCCGCGCTGCGGTGCGCCGCGACGGTCTCGGCACGCTCCTGACTCAGCACACACAGCATCGAGCCGTTGGAACGCTGAAGCGTCACCTGCTCGACCCCCGAAGGCGTCAAGTCCTGCAAGGTGAAGAGCAGTTGCGCCGCCATCTCCTTGCACCTGGTCTGCCCGGCGCCGTCCGACCGGCTATTGAGCTGCACGGTCAGCCGGTTCTGGTCGTCCAGCGTCAGCGACTTCTCGGGGTCCTTGAGCTCCGTACCGCTGGGGAAGCTCGAAAGCACCACCGGACTCAGCCAGTTGGTCGGCCCCTTGAGCAGCGTCTTCACCGTCTGCGTCAGCGGATCGATCCGCTGGCGGATGTAGACGGGGTCCGCGACGAGCCCCGTCCGGCCGCTGACGCCCGCTCCGGTGGGCCCGGCGAAGTAGTACTTGTTGACGGGCCGGTAGATCCGCTGGAAGTCCGATTCACCGAGCACCACACCCGGCGGCGGCTGGTCGATGCGCCACTCGTTCCCGCCCGGTCCGCCGCTCTGGCTGAGGTGCAGGGACTGGCTGTACGCCCCGTCCTCGGGACGGTACGCGTGCTGCTCGTCCACCCGCGCGACCTGATGACCGGTCAGGGAGTAGCGGCGGCTGCCCTCGCCCTCGTTGCCCGCGTTGCCCGCGTCGGTGTTGGGGCCGTCGGCGAGCACCGTCGTGGACTCCTCCGGGTTCCACTCCCGCGACGCCTTCTTGGTCAGGTACTTGCGCGCCATCGCGAACTTCGGATCGTCACTGGTCAGCGCCTCCAGGAAGCCCTGCACGATCTCGATGGGCCGGGCGCCCTCGCGCGGCGGCATCGCGTAGACACGGACCTGCGACTGCGAGTCCGGACGCTGCGAGGCGTCGACGGACTTCAGATTCCCGCTGTCCGGCATCGAGGCGCATCCGGCGAGGAGCGCGCCGCAGCCACCCAGGAGCAGTCCGGTGCGCAGCGGACGCCTGCGGCCCGCGCGGCGTCCGTGCCCGTCGGGATCAGCGCCCACGAGTGTTCTCCTCTTCCCTGTCCGACTGCCCGACACCGTCACCACTCGGACGCCCGGACTCACTCGCACCACTGGACTCACCCGCGCCACTCGGGCCACCGGGACCCGCCGGGCGCTCACCCGGCGGCGGCTCGTCGTCCGGCTGCCGGCGCGCCACGACGCGCGCCCCGCTGCCGGGCAACGCCGCCGGGTCCACGGGCCCGGTCTGCACCAGCCGCGGCGCTATGGGCCCCTTCGCCGGCACGGGCGGCGGAACCCGCTCGGAGGCCGCCAGGGACGACTGCGCGGGGACCGTCGCCAGCTTGCTCCCGCCCCCGAGGGGCAGCCCCGCGTCGTTCAGCCCGCGGTGGCGCCGCGAATCGTCGGGCTCCAGCGGTATCGGCGAACCCCGCAACGGCTCGTCCGCCGTCCTCGGCAACGTAAGCCTGAACTGCGAACCCCCGCCCGGCTCGCCCCACGCCTGCAACCAGCCGCCGTGCAGCCGCGCGTCCTCCAGGGCGATGGAGAGGCCGAGGCCCGTACCACCGGTCGTACGCGCGCGCGCCGGGTCCGCCCGCCAGAAACGGCTGAACACCCGGGTCGCCTCGCCCGGCTTGAGACCCACTCCGTAGTCCCGCACCGCGACGGCGACCGCGCCGCCCGCGGCGGCGAGCCGCACCACGACGTCCTTGCCCTCACCGTGCTCCACGGCGTTGACCACGAGATTGCGCAGTACGCGCTCCACCCGCCGCGCGTCGGCCTCGGCGACCACCGGCTGCTGGTCGCCCACGATCCGTATGTGCGTGCCCTTGCGCTCGGCGAGCGGCTCCGCGCCGCCGACGACCCGGCGGACGACCTCACGCAGATCTATCGCCTCGGCCTCCAGCGCGGCCGCCCCCGCGTCGAACCTGCTGATCTCCAGCAGATCCGCGAGCAGCGACTCGAACCGGTCCAGCTGGTCGGCGAGCAACTCCGCCGACCGCGCGGTCACCGGATCGAAGTCCACCCGCGCCTCGTGAATCACATCGGCGGCCATCCGTACCGTCGTCAATGGCGTACGCAGCTCGTGCGACACGTCCGACACGAACCGCCGCTGCATCCGCGACAACTCCTCCAGCTGCTGGATCTTCAGCTGAAGGTTCTGCGCCATCTTGTTGAAGGCCTCACCGAGCCGCGCGATGTCGTCCTCTCCGGTGACCTTCATACGCTCCTGAAGGCGCCCGGCGGACAGCCGCTCGGCGATGCCCGCCGCCATGCGAACGGGCGTGACGACCTGGCGCACCACCAGCCAGGCGATGGCGCCCAGCAGCACCACGACGAAGAGCCCGGCGGTCGCGAGAGTCGTCCGGACCAGGTTGAGCGACTCCTCCTCCTGCGTCAGAGGGAAGAGGTAGTACAGCTGGTACGGATCGCCGTTGAGGTCGTTCAGCCGCTTGCCGATCACCAGCGCGGACTGCGGCTCACGGCCGTCGTCGTACACGACCCGCGTATTGGCCTGGTAGACGCCGGTGCCGTCGTCAACCTGACGGCGCAGCTCTTCGGGCACGCTCAGTATCGGCTCCACGCCGCCCGAGGCACGCGACCCGCGCACGCTTCCGGAGTCGCCCGCGGAGGTGGGGCTCAGCGTCACCACGGCGAAGGCGTTCTGCCCGCCGCTGGAGAGCTGCTCGACGAGGTCGGACATCCACACGGCGGCGTTACGCCCGTCAACCGTGCTGCCGTCCTGTCCCTGGCCCTGCCCGGTGCTCTGCCGCGCCGCGTTGACGCTGTCCTGCGCGGCCCGGAAACCACCGTCGGCCTGGCTCTGCGACGCCTTCACCTTGGCCTTGAGCAGGCCGTTGTTCACGGAACTCATGACGGCGAAGCCGAGCATGAGCACCACGCCGAGCGACATCAGCAGGGTCGTGACGACGACCTTCAGCTGGATGTTGCGCCGCCACAGCCGCACCGCGGGCAGCAGCGGGCGGCGCACCCAGCGCACGAAGAGCCGGAGCACAGGGCTGCCCTGCACCCCGCCCTGGAGCAGCAGCCCGCCGTCGACGAGCCGCCCGAACCGGGACGCGCGACGCGCCGGGCCAGTCCGCCCCGAGCGAGCCCCCGGACCCCCGGGCGCCGAGGTGGAACTGTCCCGGGACACGTCAGCTCGGTCCGGCCTTGTAACCGACACCACGGACGGTCACCACGATCTCCGGCCGCTCGGGATCCCGCTCGACCTTGGACCGCAGCCGCTGGACGTGCACGTTCACCAGGCGGGTGTCCGCCGCGTGCCGGTAGCCCCAGACCTGCTCGAGGAGCACCTCACGCGTGAACACCTGCCACGGCTTGCGCGCCAGCGCGACCAGCAGGTCGAACTCCAGCGGCGTCAGCGCGATCGACTGCCCGTCCCGCTTCACGGAGTGCCCGGCCACGTCGATGACCAGGTCACCGATGGCCAGCTGCTCCGGCGCGGGCTCCTCCGACCTCCGCAGCCGCGCCCGGATCCGGGCCACGAGCTCCTTCGGCTTGAACGGCTTGACGATGTAGTCGTCGGCCCCGGACTCCAGGCCGACCACCACGTCCACCGTGTCGCTCTTGGCCGTGAGCATGACGATCGGCACCCCGGACTCCGCCCTGATCAGGCGGCACACCTCGATGCCGTCACGCCCCGGCAACATCAAATCGAGCAGTACAAGATCCGGCTTTGCCTCCCTGAAAGCGGCCAGCGCCTTGTCGCCATCAGCTACGAACGACGGCTCAAAACCTTCACCACGCAGCACAATCCCGAGCATCTCGGCCAGTGCGGTGTCGTCGTCGACGACAAGGACTCGTCCCTTCATGCCTGACATCATCCCATTCTCATAACGGCAGCGAACGCAGTGGTGAGATAGGTCACTGACCAGTGGCGTTAGCTCTCCGCGACCCTGGGTGTCTGCCCGTGTGCGTAGCCGTTGATGTCAGTAGCGGATGTCAGATGTGGATCAAGGTCCGACTCTTCCGGCCATGTGACGCAGACCTCATAGTGCAGAGGTGAAACTTACGATCAGCATTCTGACGCTCGCGGGTGGCCTCCTGCCAGGGGTTGGGGTCTGGTTGCTCTGGAAGCGAGTCAGCAGACGCCGGACCACACTTCGGAGCAAGTTCCAGAGGTACAGAGAGATCATGGACGATCCGGCCTTGTCCGATGAAGAGCGGAGCCGGCGGGTACGGGACGAGGTCCCGACCGAGAGCACCTGGAACGACGTAATCCACATTCGCGAGCGCATAGAACTGGTCGGCCTTGAGCAAGCCCCAGACGTCACTGCCCCCGCAGTTCTCGCGGCCTTGGGCCTTGTGTGTGCGACTGCCGCGGGTCTGCTCTCAACTTGGTACGCCTGACCACCACCTCACCGGCGGCGGAGCGGCGTTGGGCCCCGACCTGAGCCGGGGCCCGTGGTGCTTAGCCTTCGCAGTAGTCGAGGAAGTCGCGGGGGTCGTAGCCGGGGTTCTCGTCGGGGCAGAGGGTGACGTCCTCGGGGTCTTCGGCGTACGGGTTGGGGACGATGCCGTCGTTGCACTGGGGGTTGGTGCAGGCCATGGTGTGCTCCCTAGGTCGGTGCCGTTGTCCTGATGGGCTTCGTCCAGCACGGTTCTGGGAGGGCGCACAAGGTGGAGCACCCCACTGTCTGAACGACCTTGGGCGCCCTCCCAGGTTCGTGCTGCCCTTGGGCATCAGGACAGCGGTGCCGACCGGCAGACACCCCCACCGAGCCAACCCACGACCACGGGCGAACGCCCGCACACCGCCCCCGCCTCGGCACGCCGGCGCGGCAGCCCCACGGCTCGCAGTCAGGCAGCGCGGTCGGTGGAGCGGCTTTGGGCGGGAGCTGCTTTGGGGCGAGTGATCATGGCCCCTTAAGCTCATCGCGATTCGGGCAGTCAGTGGACCTGCCCGCAAGGTCCGAATCGGGGCCATGATCTTAGAGGCTCGCCCCAAAGTGGCTGCCTAAAGCCGTGGAGCCGACCGCCCCAGCCCCCACCTTCCCCACCCCCACCCCACCTCATCCTTCCCCGCCTCTTGCCCACCGCGGCGCGTGGTGGCCCACGGCCGGCAGGGCGTCCGGCATCGGCACGCTGGGAACTCCCGCGGGGCTCGGCTGGCGGTGCGGTCCTGCCCGGGTGCGGAGCCTGGGTGGTCTTCCTGCTTCCTTCGAGGCATGCGGCAGGGGGCCGGCCACTGCCTTGGTGGGTCGACCATCCCGGCTTGGGGCCGTGGCCACGGGTAGTGGGTTAGCCCGCCGTGTGCCGCCGCCGCGATCCGGCCTATTCGGTAACCCAAAGCTTCTGTGACCTGCTGTGCGGCTATCCCCTGTGCCCTATGGCGCGGTGCTGGGTTTTGGCCGCTTGTGGGTGGTGACGGGCGGACGCCGCCGCGCAGCCGGTGGCGGAGACATGGAGGCAGCGGGGCGGCGGCCGACCGGCGCCGCCCCGCTGATATGTGGCCCTCGGTCCTTGGATTGATCCCCTTCGGGGACAGCTCGGGTCTGTGGTCTTGATGGGGGTGTTGTGCGTCCGTGCGTACGCTTGAGGTTCTACGGCTTCTTGAGGTCTTCCCCCTCCAAGGCCGGATCGCGGCGGCGGTGCGCGGTGGGCTCACCCACAAAACCAGGGGCCGAAGCCCTGGCCAAGGGGTGGTTGGCGCTCGCGGCTGGCCATGGACGGCCGCGAGCGCAGCGAGCCTTGATGAAGTAGGGAAAGTTCTACCGCGTCGGCCGCAGGATGCCGGGGCACGGGCTGTCGGCTGACTGCCCGACTCGGCTACGGTGCGATTCATGCGTTCTGCACTGGACACCCCCGAGGGAGCCGCCGAACTGGCTGAGTCGCTGCTTCCGCCGCTCGGGAACCGCTGGTTGCACACCCAAGCAGTGGCACAACGTGCTCGTGAGGCCACCCCCGCCGTTCAGAAATCTGATCGAGACCTCCTCATCGCCGCTGCCTGGCTTCACGATCTGGGCTACGCCCCGGAGCTACGGGAAACCGGATTCCACCCCTTGGACGGGGCCCGCCATCTAGAGTCGCTGGGGGCGCCCGATCGACTCGTACGGCTGGTAGCGCACCACTCCGGGGCCGTATATGAGGCTGAACAGCGTGGGTTGTCTGTCGAACTCGCCGCTTATGACCGTGAAGACTCGCCGGTACTCGATGCGTTGATCTACGCCGATATGACGACTGGGCCGGCTGGGCAGTCCTTCGACTTCGATCAGCGGATGGACGAAATCTTGGTTCGATACGAGCCTGGCTCCGAAGTCCACACCGCGATCAGCAAGGCGCGTCCGTACCTGGGTGCGGCTGTCGAGCGGACCCTTGCGCGTCTGCATGATCAACCGATGTAGGGCTCGTTCCGGTCGGCAAGGCCGTGGTCAATCCGCATGCGCATGGACGGGTGAATGTTCAACTCGCCCAGCCTGCTCGGGGGAACGAACGCAACTTCCTTGCTCTCGCTGCTCGTACGGAGCTGCCCACCGACGATGGTTGCCGTGAAGCAGATCGAGAACTGTTGGCGCACTTCACCGTCGTCGTATGCCATGACGTGCGCGGGATTCGTGTAGAGGCCGACCAAACCCGTGACTTCGATGTCGAAGCCAGTCTCTTCCTTGGTCTCCCGTACCGCGGCATCTGCGGCAGATTCGCCGACGTCGATACCTCCGCCGGGCAAGGCCCATAGGTTGTTGTCGGTCTTGTGGATGAGCAGGATGTCACCGACCTCGTTCAGCGCGACGGCAGTCACCGATGGGACGATGCTGTTCGCCTTCGGGGCCTGGGGATCATTGAAATAGTCGACGCGAGCCATGTGCCCAGCCTCGCATGCCCGGAAAGTTAGGGACGGTCGGTGCGTCCTCGTTCCCAGGCGTAGTCAAAGCTCCGCATGTAGTGCCGGAAGGTTCGCGCTCCGGGCAGGTAGCGGAAGTGAAGAACTGGGTTCTGCCCTGCTGGTGCACCAAGCACGTGAGGGTTTACCAACACGTCGTCATCGAACCGGTAGATCGAGTTGTAGAGGATCGTGTCGTGTAGACGGATCTCTACACCGGGCGTGGTGGTTGCCGGCTGGAGGTACCGCCGTGTGATGCGTGCCCGTGCGGCCAAGTCATCGCCGATTCCCTCTTCTTCGCCTCGCTGACGGATCATCTCGGAGTCGGGGTCTCCGAGCAGGATGCGAACTTGTGCTCCGGCCTTCGCCTTGTCGGCCAGTTGGTCGGGAAGGTCCGGGTGCCCGTCGAAGAGGAATAACCCCGCGTATACGAGGATCTCCACCTGACTCGTCGCCTGCTCGATCAGAGACGACCACAGGGACGCCGGAACGGCACCTCGGTGTGGGTAGTACGTGATCAGCTCAGACGTACTGGCGCTCTCGGCTTGCTTCTCGACTGCCGGCCATAGGTAGACCTCGTCGACACCCAGGAAGCTAGCTGCCTTCCATCGGTGCGTTCGATGCGGCGTGCGGTCCTTGGAAATCCAACGTTCAACGCTCTTCGGGTCGATGCCCACGTGATCGGCGATGGCCTGGATTGTCTCGCCCTTTGCGGAAATAGCAGCTCGTAAGCGTTCGTTCGCCATGCCGTCTCCCGGGGACTCCTGGGACGCTGGGACGTTTTGACGTTAGCGCGAACGTCCCCAAGCGTCCAGAGGGTGGGTGATAGGTCCTCCCCTCTTCGCGGTTTCCTGATCTCACCGGCCGCTGACCGGTCAACTCGCTACTAGATCAGGAGAACAGACGATGCGTCAGATTCCCGTCGACACCTCCGCTGCCACCGTGATGGTGGCCAAGGCTCCGCAGCCCAAGGTCAAGGACCGCAGTACCGGCGAGATCGCCACGGACGCCAACGGCGTCACTCAGATGATCGTGGAGGTCATGTTCTCCGCCAACGACGACGTGGAAATCCTCAAGGTCACGGTCCCGCAGCCGGGCATCACGGGAGAACTCACCATGGGCACGCCGGTCGCTTTGACGGGTCTGGTGGCCTCGGCGTGGGAGAACGACTTCGGCAACGGCAAGCGGCACGGCATCGCCTTCCGCGCGGTCGCGGTCACGTCCCTGTCGGCCGGCGCCTCGAAGCCGAAGGCTGCCTGATCATGTGGTGGTTACTCGCCTTCGTGCTGGTGGTGGTCGCTGCCGCGGGTCTGCTGCGGTGGCGGCGCCCCGCCTGGTACTGGATGAGCTTCGGGATCGTCTTCACGGTGCTGCGTATCCGGCTGCGCTACGCGGATGTGATGGATGCCTGCCACCTGACCATGCCGGCCTCTCGGTTCCGGCTGGCCATGGCGCGCATGTTCAAGCGGGAGACGCCCCGCCAGCGCGTACCGCGGCTGCTGTGGCTGCGCCCCACTCGCACGGGGGTGAAGCTGCGGATCAGGATGTGGCCGGGGCAGGACGCGTTCGAGTTCTCCGCCGCTGGTGACCGCTTGCGGCACTCCTTCGCGGTCCATCAGGTCATCTCGCGGGAGATCAAGCCGGGCGTCATCGAGTTGACGCTGACCGGCTTCGATGTCCTCAAGCACGTGGTCATGCCGCTGAAGACGGACCGGGGGCTGTTGAAGATCCCGGTGGCGCTGGTGGAAGACGGCTCGGTGCACTACCGCGACTACCGCGAGACCCCGCACTCGGTGACGGCCGGTGCCACGCAGTCGGGCAAGTCCGTCTTCCAGCGCACCGTGATCAAAGAACTCGCCTCGCAGCCGGTGGCGCTGGTCGGCATCGACTGCAAGAAGATCGAATTGGGTCCGTTCGCGCGTCGCTTCTCCGCCCTGGCGGACAACCCCGACGACGCCGCCGATCTTCTGGAAGCGCTCGTGGCGCGGATGGAGAACATCTACGAACTGATCCGCTGCGAACAGCGGATCAGCGCCGACACCCCCGACGCGGAGATCGCCGCGAACATCTGGGACCTCCCCGAATCGCTACGCCCGGTCCCCGTCGTGATCACCATTGACGAGATCGCGGAACTCGCGATGAGTACCAAGCGCAACGACCCGCGACGGGACCGGATCATCACCGCGCTGGTCCGTCTGGCCCAGCTCGGCCGCGCCGCGGGCATGTTCCTCGACATCTACGGGCAGCGCTTCGGCTCCGAACTCGGGGACGGCATCACCATGCTCCGCGCCCAGCTCACCGGCCGGATCGTGCACCGGGTCAACGACGAGTCGACCGCCAAGATGACCTTCGGCGACATCTCCCCGCACGCGGTGTTCGCCGCCACGCAGATCCCCAACAGCCGCCGGGGCATGGCCATCGTCGGCTACTCCACGGGCGAGTGGAACCGGATCCGCACCCCGCACACCTCGATGCGGCAAGCCGTGTCCGCCTGCAACAAGCACGCGCACCTCACCCCGGACATCCCGGAACTGGACCGCTTCCGACCGCTGGTCGACGCCGAACCCCAGGCGCCCGCAGCCGTCGTCGAAGCCGCCTGACCCCTCCCGCTTCACCGGTCGGCGTGACCGCCTCGCGCCGTGTCCCTACCCCCTCCATGCCTGATCCCAGAAGAGGAGCCCCGCTCATGGCCGCACGCGCCCGCAAGCCGGCCGCCACGCCCCGGGCGAAGAAGTGCCCGGACTGCAAGGGCAAGGGCGAGATCGCCGAAACCGTCCGTGTCGGCGCGCGCAAGGGCCGCGCCACCACCGACGAACAGGCCGCCCTGTGCCTCACCTGCTGGGGCAGCGGCGAAGCCCCCACCAACTGATCACCGCCGGGGCCGGGCGGCCGGACACGACGCCCCGCCCCGTCCCGGCTCCAACCCCGTAAAGGAGGTGAAGACATGCCCCGCTCGATCCGCCTGGACGCCGTATTGATCCAAGCCGTGATTGCCGGTGCGCTGTCCTTCGCCCACCTGCACGACCTTGCCGCCGCGGCCGGGCAGACCGGCTGGAAGGCATGGGCCTACCCCGTCTCCGTCGACCTGCTCTTGGTGGCTGCCTGGCGCCGGCTGCGCAACGGCGGCTCAACCCGCCTCGCCTGGTGCTGGTTCCTGATCGCCCTGATCGCCTCACTCGGCGCCAACGTCGCCACCGCCGGCTTCCTCGACCTGGCGCACCCGCCGGCCTGGCTGCGCTTCGGCGTCGCCGGCTGGCCCGCGCTCGCCTTCCTCGGCGGCACGCTCCTCGCCCACGCACCCGCACCCGCACCCGCTGAGCCGGTTGCCCCGTCGCCGGTATCCGAGCCGGAAGCAGTCGCGCAGTCCAGTCCGGTCGCTGTCGAAGAGGCGCCCCCGGCCCTGTCCACCCCCGCTACTGCGCCCGATCCGGTGCTTCCTGCCGCTGATCCGGCGCCGGCGCCCGCGGTCCCGGTTGCGCTGGTCGAGCACGCCCGGAAGGTCGCCGACGACCACCAGTCCCGCACCGGCACCCCGATCGACACGGACACCCTGCGCGCCCGCCTCGGCGTCCCGGCTCCCATGGCCGACGCCATCGCCGCCCAACTCGCCTGACGAAAGGAACACCACTCATGGGCATCTACCGGATCTTCCGTGAACTGCGCCGCGTCGGCAACGTCACCGTCGGCACCTCGCACGGCAAGCGCGGCCACATCGCCTACGTCGCCGCCTGCGCCGCTGAGGACTGCGGCTGGTCGGCCGAATACGAAGAGCCGTCCGCGGCCATGGTCGCCGCCCAGGGCCACCGCTGCCGCGTCCGCTGAACCCCGAAGGGAGCACACCTCATGTCTGTTCCGCTGTGGTTCTTCATCGCCTGCCTGGGCCTGGTCGGCATCAAGCTCGTCCGCCCGCCCTGGTGGCTCGTGATCGTCCTGCTGCTGGGCGGCTACCTCCTGGCCGACAGCATCCTTGCCCCCGCCATCGACGCCGCCACCACCCCCAAGTGAAGGGAGATCAGCCCATGTTCGAGCCCCGCATCCCGGTCAACCCCACCCCGACCGGCGAGATCATCCCGGTCATCACCACCGCGGCCCTGCCCGGTCACCCGCACGCCCCCACCGACTGCTTCTGCCACAACCAGCACCCCGCCCCGGCTACGGCGCCTGTCCGCCCGTCCGTGCAGATCACCCCCGGCAGCGTGCTCGCCCTCGTCGGCGCCGGCACGGCCGTCGTCCTGGTCGTCGGCGTGGTGCTGGTCTCCATGCTCCTGGCGGTCGCCATCACCGCCGCCTCGCTCGCCGTGTGCGCGCTGGTGATCCGCTCCCTGCTCGCCTCCGACCGCAAAAGCCGTTGACCGACCCCGGGCGGCCTCGATACCGCCAAGCATCCGCCGCCCGGGAGCCGTTCCCTACCCGATCTCGACAACCGGAAGGACTTCCATCATGACCCAGCGCACCCGCCCCGCGTCGCGGATCTGCCCGGACTGTGACGGCTTCGCCTCTGTCAAGGTCTCCATCGGCGGACGCAACCACCGCGGCCACCTGCACACGGTCACCGCCCACTGCGGGACGTGCAACGGCACCGGCACGCGCCCCGCCCGCACGGCCCGTTCCTTCTGGCAGGTGGCGGCATGAGCGACATCGTCACCTTCGCCGACAGGCCGCCGATCGTCGTGCTGTGTGGCTCAACCGAGTTCATGGATGAGTTCACTGAGACCAACCTTCGGCAGACCGCCATGGGCCGCATCGTCCTGTCAGTTGGATGCAACATGAAACAGCCGCACCCACTGTGGGCCGATCCCACTGACGCCGAACTGTTGAAGGCAAGGCTCGACCGGCTCCATCGGGCGAAGATCCGTCTCGCTGACCGAGTCATCGTGGTCGGCGCTCGTATCGGTACCTCCACCCGGGCTGAGATCGCCTACGCCCGCGCATTGGGCAAGCCCATTGACTACCTCCACCCGGAAGTCATGGGCTTGCGGGAGGTCGTGGCATGAGCACCCCGGAGAACCTGACCGCCGCGCTGGCCGAAGTGAAAGCCGAGATAGCCCGCACCGACAACAAGGCCTCCTTGCTGCTCGCCTTCGTCGGCGCCGTGTTCGCCGGCGGCTGGACGGTTGCCAAAGACGTACCCCTGAGCCCCACGGCTATGCTGGTGGCCGGTCTCGGTACGGGCCTGCTCATCGCGGCGGCCGGACTGCTGCTGGGCTCGGTCCGCCCCAACCTGGGCAGCTCCCACCGCCGCGGCTTCCCGCTGTGGGCCACCCTGACAGCCGAGCAGATCGACGCAGAGCTGTCCACCTACCGCAGCGCGCAGTACATCGCAGAACTGTCCCGTATCGCGGTCGCCAAGTTCACCCGCCTGGAACGAGCCGTCGACCTCACCCGCCTCGGCGGCCTCCTGCTGATCACCGCAGCCCTGATCAGCATCGGGGGCACCGCATGACCGGCCCCACCGCCCCGGCGAGCCTGGACCGGATCACCCTGAGCGACCTGCTGCGGGTGGCCTCGGCCGACGACTTCGACCGCTGGCAGGACCAAATCCGCCGCACCGGCGGCTGCTCCGACCCGATCCATCTCACCGGCTGGTCCCTCACCAAGGACAAGACGACCGGCGAGACCCTGCACCACTACTCCACCGAGAGTGAGCCTGGCGGCCGGCTGCGTCTGGCCTGCGGCAACCGCCGTGCCTCCCGCTGCCCCTCCTGCGCCTTCACCTACGCCGGGGACACCTACCACCTGATCCGTGCCGGATTGGCCGGCGACGACCGCCGCGACATCCCCGCCACCGTCCGCGACCACCCCCGCGTCTTCGCCACCTTCACCGCCCCGTCCTTCGGCCCGGTCCACAACCGTATTGAAAATCGTGGTCAGCTGTCTTTCGCGCAAAAGGGACACCGTTGCCGCTGTGGCCACAGCCACTCAGCCGATGACCATGTGTTGGGTACTGCCCTTGATCCGGCCACGTACGACTACGCGGGCGCGGTCCTCTTCAACAACCACGCCGGCGACCTGTGGCAGCGCTTCACCACCCGCCTACGTCGCGAGATCGCCGCACGCGCCGGCCTCACCCAACGCGAACTCAAAGAAACCGCCCGCCTCTCCTTCGGCAAGGTCGCCGAATTCCAGAAGCGCGGCGCCATCCACTTCCATGCCGTCATCCGCCTCGACGGACCCGACGGACCGGACACGGTGCCCCCGTCCTGGGCCAGCGTCGCCCTGCTCACCGACGCCATCCACGCCGCGGCCAGACACTCATACACCTCGGTCTCGATCCCGGCCGCCGAAGACCAGCCGGCCCGCACCTTTCGCTGGGGACGACAGCTCGACGTACGCCCGGTCAAAGCCTTCGGCGACGGCTCCGACATCACCGAGCAGGCAGTGGCCTCCTACGTCGCCAAATACGCCACCAAGGCAGCCGAGAACACCGGCACCCTGGACCGCCTCATCGGTGAACTCGCCGAACTCGACCGCCACGGCGTCCCCGACCACGCCCGCCGACTGATCGAAGCATGCAAGCTGCTCGACCCGCTCTACCCGGACCGCCGCCTCTGGCCCTGGGCGCACATGCTCGGCTTCCGCGGCCACTTCAGCTCCAAGTCGCGCCGCTACTCCACCACCCTCAGCCAGCTTCGGCAGGCACGCGCCGACTTCCGCGCCGCACAAGAACGCCAAGCCCTCGGCCTCGACAACCGTGAGCCGGACACCGTCCTGGTCCTGGCCGACTGGCAGTACGCCGGCCACGGCCACACCCCCGGGGAATCCGCCCTCGCCGCCACCATCGCCCGTGACCTCCAGCACAACCGTGACACCGCACGCGAAGCACTGCACGACCAACGCGCCTCGGAAGGAGCCACACCATGACTACCGCCTCCACTGAGCTACTGACCGTGCCGCAAGTCATGGCAAGGCTCAAGTACGGTCGCTCCAAGGTCTACGACTTGATCCGTTCGAAGCGTCTTGTCTCCATCACCGAGGGGCGTGCCCGTCGGATTCCTGAGACTGCTCTTCGGGACTACATCCGTGATCGGCTTGAGGCTGCTGCCTGATGGCCGGTCAGCGAAAGCGCAACCCCAACGGGACCGGTACGGTCACCCGACGCTCTGACGGGCGGTACCAAGCAGCGGTGTACGTCCCCCAGCCGGACGGCACGACCAAGCGGAAGTACGCCTACGGGAAGACCTTCGACGAGTGCGACCGCAAGCGGCGTGAACTCCTCGACCGTGCCGGGGGTGGCATCCCGACACCGACTCGGGACATGACCTTGGGACAGTGGTTCGACTACTGGTTGGAGGTCATCGTCAAACCGGAGCTCTCTGCGGGGAGCTACCGGGCCTACGAGCAGACGGTCCGTAACCACCTGCGGCCGCGTCTGGGTTCCAAGGTCATGGTCAAGCTGGGCGTTAAGGAGCTACGCGGGGCCGTGAAGCTCCTGGCGGAGGAGAAGACGGCCAAGACCGCCCGTCATGCGGTCCGGGTCCTCTCTGCGGCTCTCACGGCCGCGATGGTTGAGGACATCGGTTTGACGCGAAACGTGGCCAAGCTCGTGCATGTACGGGCCCCTACCGACAGCGGAAAGAGCTGGGACGCCGTGACGGTGCTCCGCTTCCTGGCTGCTGCTCGGCGTCTGACGGTGTACTACCCCGCGTTCTTGCTGCTCTGCCTGCTGGGCCTGCGGCGAGCGGAGGTGTGCGGCCTGCGGTGGCCGGACATCGACCTGGAGAACCGCATCGTTTGGATCGAGCAACAGCGGCAGCGAACGAGCGCCGGCACGGTTGATGTGGATCTCAAGTCCGCGACGTCGAAGGCTCCGTTGCCGTTGCCCGCTCAGTGCATTGCACCCCTTCGGTGGACCCGGATGCGCACGGCGTGGCTGCGGGAGCGGGCGATCAGTAGGAACCTTGCCTGGTTCGACGACCCGGAGGATCATGTGTTCGTCACACGGACTGGCCGGCCTCTCCTCCCGGAGAATCTCTACCTGACCTTGCAACGGGTCATCGAAGCAGAGGGACTCGGCCGGATGAACCTCAAGGGGCTCCGCAAGTCCTGCGGCACGCTCCTGGTGCACCTCAAGGCGCATCCTCGGGTCATTAAGGCGATTTTGCGGCACAGCCGGATCGCGACCACGCTGGACATCTACGCTGAAGCCCTGGACCCCGACGTGATCGAGGCAGTGGCGCAGCTCGATCGGCTGTTGAGGCAGCCGGCGCGCATCCGGCAGTTGGAGGCTGCCCACGCCGCCCCCGACGTCGACTGATGTACGACTTGGATGTCACGGCCCCTCTCCCTGTGAATCACCGCAGGAAGAGGGGCCGTTTTCGTCGATCAGGCCGACAACATCCCATTAGCTAATCGTTACCTGGCGTGACCTGGCACACAGCTCGGCAAGGCCCTCTGCTGTCACAGGTGACAGAACGCCCTCTTCCGTGACGATCGCCGTCACCAATTCCGGCGGCGTCACGTCGAACGCGGGGTTGTACGCCTGCGTCCCCAGCGGTGCCACCGGAATCCCGCCTCCCGCTTCCATCCCGACCACCGGCACATGCGGCGCGGTGACCTCCGTCACTTCATGCCCCGCCCGCTGCTCCACCTCGATGGTCGCCCCGTCCGGAGTCTCCGGATCCACGGTCGTCACCGGCGCCACCACGATGAACGGCACATGGTGGTATCGAGCCAGCACGGCGAGCGGATAGCTCCCCACCTTGTTCGCCACCGAACCGTCGGCCGCGATCCGATCGGCGCCGATCAGCACGGCATCCACCTCACCCGCCGCGAACAGCGAACCCGCGGCACTGTCCGTGAGCAGCGTGTACGCCATGCCGTTCCGCGCCGCCTCGTACGCGGTGAGCCTGGCCCCCTGCAACAGCGGCCGCGTCTCGTCCACCCACAGCCTGCGCAGCCTCCCCTCCCGGTGCGCCTTGAGCGCCACCGCGAACGCCGTGCCCTCCCCTCCGGAGACCAGCGCCCCCGTGTTGCAGTGCGTCAGGATCCGGTGCCCGCCGCCGGGCAGCAGCTCGTCGAGCAGCGCCAGGCCGTGCGCCGCCATCCTGGAGCTCGCCTCGGCGTCCTCGGCGTGCAACGCCCGCGCCGCGTCGAGCGCGGCCCCCGCGGCCTGCCGGGCATCGGCCCCGCCCGCGACCGCGGAACGGTACGCGGCCTGGGCACGGCGCACTCCGTACGCGAGGTTCACCGCGGTGGGCCGCGCCCCCGCGAGCGACCCCGCCGCCTCGTCCACGTCGAAGCCCCGGGCCGCGGCCAGCGCGACGCCGTACGCCCCCGCGATGCCCAGCAAAGGCGCCCCTCGTACCGCGAGCGTCCTGATCGCCTCCACCAGGGCGGGTGCGTCGGTGCACACCAGCTCGCTCTCCTCGCCCGGCAGCCGGGTCTGGTCGAGGACGACCAGCACGGGGCCTTCGGGTGGCTCGTCCCAGCGGATCGCGGGAACCCTGGAGATCTCGGTCGGCCGTATGTCCTCGCCGGATTGCGCGTACTGATCAGCCATCCGCCCAGTCTGCCCCGTACCCGACGGACAATTGAAGGTGTACAGCCTCTACGGCGCCCGGTCACCTGGCGCCCGCACCGTGGCACGATGGCTGGCAACCTGCCGCCGCACCCGCGGACGGGCACCTTGAAGGAGCGACGATGAACGACACTCCGGGCTGGGCCTCGCCCGGATCTGCCCCCTCCGACGGACAGGACTCCGGCAAGCCGGACGCCGCCGAGCCCGCCGACGACAGCGGCCGGGGCGCCCCGTCCAAGTGGTCCAAGGAGCAGCCGCCGCCCGCCCAGTGGTCCCCGCCCAGCACCCCGGGCGCGGGCCACACGCCGCCTCCACCGCCCCCGCCGCCCGGCCAGGGCGGCGGCTGGGGCTGGGGCGGACCGCCCGGTGGCCCCGGCGCTCCCGGCGGCCCGGGCGGCTACCGCGGCTGGGGCGCCTGGCAGGGCCCCCCGCCCGCCGCCAAGCCCGGCGTCATCCCGCTCCGCCCGCTCGGCGTCGGCGAGATCCTCGACGGCGCGGTGTCGACCATGCGCGCCCACTGGCGCACGGTCCTCGGCATCTCCCTGACCGTGGCCGTGCTCACGGAGATCGTCGTCGTCCTCCTCCAAGGACTCGTCCTGAACGAGTCCGTCGACACCGAAGCCCTCGACGACCCCAGCGCCACCGTCGGCGAACTGACCCGCGCCATGGGCGACACGATGCTGAGCTCCGGCGTGGTCCTCGCGATCACCCTGCTCGGCACGATCGTCGCGACCGCCCTGCTCACCATGGTCACCAGCCGCGCGGTGCTCGGTAAGCCGGTCACCGCCAAGGAGGCCTGGCAGGACTCCCGCCCCCAGCTCCTCAAGCTGTTCGGCCTGACCCTGCTCATCCCGCTCATCGGTGTCGCCATCGTCGCCGTCGGCATCCTGCCGGGGCTGCTGATCGCACTGGCCGGCCCGGCCGACGCCGGCGCGGCCCTCGCCGTGCTCGGTGGCCTCGGCGCGGGCGTCGTCGCCATCTGGATCGTCGTCCGCCTCTCCCTCGCCTCCCCCGCGCTCATGCTGGAGAAGCAGGGCATCAAGAAGTCCCTGATCCGCTCCACCAAACTGGTCCGCGGCTCCTGGTGGCGCGTCTTCGGCATCCAACTGCTCGCCGCCCTCATCGCGAACGTCGTGGCGTCGATCATCGTCATCCCGTTCACGTTCATCGCCGGGGCGGTCAGTGGCGAAGGCGTCACCGGCTTCCTCGACAGCACCGGCGAGCTGGGCTGGACGTTCCTGATCGTCAGCGGCGTCGGCTCGGTCATCGGCTCCATGCTGACGTTCCCCATCACGGCCGGGGTCACCGTCCTCCTCTACATCGACCAGCGGATCCGCCGCGAGGCCCTCGACCTGGAACTCGCCCGCGCGGCCGGCCTCCCCGGCCACGGCCCAGCCCCGTCCGGCACAGCGGGGAGCTGATGCGGTGACCGCGGCGGGGGCAACACTCGGGAAGACCGTGCTCAAAGAGCTCACGCTCGCAGAGCCCGTACTCGACGACCCACCGGTGACGGTCCCCCGCGGCCCAGCCCGGGAGGCAGCCGAACGCGAGCTGTCCAAGCCGATGTACCACGAGAACGACCCGAGCCTCTTCCAGCGCGCCCTGAACCGCTTCTGGGGCTGGGTCGAGGACCTGTTCTCCGCCGCCTCGGGGGCCACCCCGGGCGGCGGGCTCGGGCTCCTGGTCATCGTGCTGGCAGTCATCCTCCTGGCCGCCGCCCTGTGGTGGCGCCTCGGCACCCCGCACCGCGCCGCGACCTCCGCTCCGGCCCTCTTCGACGACCGCCCCCGCAGCGCCGCCGAACACCGCGCGGCCTCCGAGGCACACGCCGCCCGGGCCGCCTGGAACCAGGCCGTCCAGGAACGCATGCGCGCCGTCGTCCGCTCCCTGGAGGAACGCGCCCTCCTCGACCCGCGCCCCGGCCGCACCGCCGACGAAGCCGCGGCGGAAGCGGGCCGCACCCTCCCTGCCCACTCCGGCCGGCTCCGCTCCGCCGCCCACGAGTTCGACGACGTGACATACGGCGGCCGTACCGCCGACGAAGCCGCGTACCTCCGCCTGGCCGAGCTCGACCGCGACCTGGGAGCCACCAAACCGGTCCTGACCAGCACCGCCCACACCACACCGAGCAACAGCCGCCAGGGGGCCGCCGAATGACCGGCCCCGCCCACTCCACCGAACCGGCCGCCCAGCCCGCGCCCACCAGCGCCCCGGAACAGCGGCCACCCGCCACACCGCCCTCCGCGGCCCCCACCTCGATCTCCCCCACACCCCGCCGACTCTGGACCCGCTCCCGAGGCATCGTCCTCGCCCTGGTCGTCCTCCTCGCGGCGGCCGTCGTCATCGCCGTGGTCCGCTCCGGCGCCCAGCACGGCCGCCTCGACCCGCGCTCCGCCGACCCCCACGGAAGTCGGGCCGTCGCCGAACTCCTCGCCGACCGAGGCGTCTCCACCCGCGTGGTCACCAGCACCGAAGAGGCCCGGTCCGCGGCCGGCCCCGACACGACCCTCCTCGTCGCCAACCCCGACGTACTCACCGACAGCCAGCGATTCCGCCTGCACGCGGCCACCGAGGACTCCGGCGGCCGCACCGTCCTCGTCACCCCGGGCACCCCGTCGATCGACACCCTCGCCCCCGGGGTCACCGCGGACGCCACGACCAGCACCGACTCGACGCTCTCCCCCGGCTGCTCCCTCCCGGAGGCCCGCCGCGCCGGCACCGCCGACATGGGCGGCATCCGCTACGACACTCTCGCTCCTGACGCCGAGGCCTGCTACCTCAGCGACGGCCTGCCCAGCCTTCTCCATCTCCCCGCCCCCCGCGGAAAGGGCGACACCGTCGTCCTCGGCGCCCCCGACATCCTCTACAACGACCGTCTCGACGAGCAGGGCAACGCCTCACTCGCCCTCCAACTCCTCGGCTCCCGCCCCCACTTGGTCTGGTACCTCCCCTCCCTCTCCGACGACCGGGCGGCCACCGACTCCGAGCGCCGCGGCTTCCTCGATCTGATCCCCTCCGGCTGGCTCTGGGGCACCCTTCAGCTCACCATCGCCGCCGCGCTCGCCGCCCTGTGGCGGGCCCGCCGCCTCGGCCCCCTCGTCGCCGAACGCCTCCCCGTCGCCATCCGTGCCTCCGAAGCCGTCGAAGGCCGCGCACGCCTCTACCGCAAGGCGAACGCCCGCGACCGCGCGGCCGCAGCCCTACGCGCGGCCGCCCGTACCCGCCTCGCCCCTCTCGTCGGCGTATCCCCCGCCCAGGCCCACGCGCCCGAGACCCTGATCCCCGCGCTGACCGCCCGAATTCACACCCCCGGCCACGACCCGCACCCCCTTCTCTTCGGACCACCCCCCGGCGACGACGCAGCACTCATCGCCCTCGCCGACCAACTCGACGCCCTCGAAAGTGAGGTACGCCACTCATGATGGACCCGACCACTGACAACGGGCCCTCGGCGGACACCCGGCCCGCCGGAGACCCCGGCGACGCCCGCGCTTCCCTCGAAGCCCTGCGCGCCGAGATCTCCAAGGCCGTGGTCGGCCAGGACTCCGCCGTCACCGGCCTCGTCGTCGCCCTGCTCTGCCGGGGCCACGTCCTGCTGGAAGGAGTCCCCGGAGTGGCCAAGACACTGCTCGTCCGCGCCCTCGCATCGAGCCTCGAACTCGACACGAAGCGGGTGCAGTTCACCCCCGACCTGATGCCGAGCGACATCACGGGCTCTCTCGTCTACGACGCCCGCACCACCGAGTTCTCCTTCCAGCCCGGCCCGGTCTTCACCAACCTCCTGCTGGCCGACGAGATCAACCGGACCCCGCCCAAGACCCAGTCCTCGCTCCTCGAAGCGATGGAGGAACGCCAGGTCACGGTCGACGGCACCCCGCGCCCGCTCCCCGAGCCCTTCCTCGTCGCGGCCACCCAGAACCCTGTCGAGTACGAAGGCACGTACCCGCTCCCCGAGGCCCAACTGGACCGCTTCCTCCTCAAACTGACGGTCCCTCTCCCCTCCCGCCAAGACGAGATCGACGTCCTCACCCGGCACGCGGACGGCTTCAACCCCCGCGACCTGCGCGCCGCCGGCGTACGTCCCGTGGCGGGCGCCGCCGACCTGGAAGCCGCCCGGGCCGCCGTCGCCAAGACCACCGTCTCCCCCGAGATCACCGCGTACGTCGTGGACGTCTGCCGCGCCACCCGCGAATCGCCGTCCCTCACCCTCGGCGTCTCTCCGCGAGGCGCCACGGCGCTGCTCTCCACCGCCCGCGCCTGGGCCTGGCTCACCGGCCGCGACTACGTCATCCCCGACGACGTGAAGGCCCTGGCACTCCCCACCCTCCGCCACCGGATCCAGCTCCGCCCGGAAGCCGAGATGGAGGGCGTCACCGCCGACTCCGTCATCAACGCGATCCTCGCCCACGTCCCGGTTCCCCGCTGATGGCCCTCACCGGACGCACCGCCCTCCTGGCGGCCCTCGGCACGCTCCCCGTGGGCCTGTGGGACCCCAGCTGGACGGGCATCCTCGCCGTCAACACCCCGCTGGCACTGGCCTGCGCCTGCGACTTCGCCCTGGCCGCGCCCGTACGCCGACTCGGCCTGACCCGCTCCGGCGCCACCTCCGTACGTCTCGGCGAATCCGCCGACGTCGAGCTCACCGTCACGAACCCCTCCGGCCGCCCCCTGCGCGCCGAGCTCCGCGACGCCTGGCCCCCGAGCAGCCACCAGCCCGGCACGGAAGCCACCGCGTCCCGTCACCGGCTCTCCGTCCCGGCCGGCGAACGCCGTCGCCTCACGACCCGCCTGAGCCCCATGCGCCGCGGCGACCACCGAGCCGACCGCGTGACGATCCGCTCGTACGGACCCCTCGGCCTCTTCACCCGCCAGGGCAGCCACAAGGTCCCCTGGACCTTGCGCGTCCTGCCCCCTTTCACCAGCCGCAAGCACCTCCCCGCCAAGCAGGCCCGACTGCGGGAGCTCGACGGCCGCACCAGCGTGCTCACGCGCGGCCAGGGCACAGAGTTCGACAGCCTCCGCGATTACGTTCCCGGGGACGACACCCGCTCCATCGACTGGCGCGCCACCGCCCGCCAGTCCGCCGTCGCGGTCCGCACCTGGCGCCCCGAACGCGACCGCCACATCCTTCTGGTCCTCGACACCGGCCGCACCTCGGCCGGCCGAGTGGGCGACGCCCCCCGCCTCGACGCCGCCATGGACGCGGCGCTGCTCCTCGCCGCCCTCGCCTCCCGCGCCGGCGACCGCGTGGACCTTCTCGCCTACGACCGTCGCGTACGTGCCCTGGTCCAAGGACGCTCAGCAGGAGACGTCCTCCCGTCCCTCGTCAACGCCCTGGCCACACTGGAGCCCGAGCTCGTCGAAACCGACGCCCGAACCCTCACCTCGACAGCTCTCCGTACGGCCCCTCGCAGTGCCCTGATCGTGCTCCTCACCAGCCTCGACACCGCCCCCATCGAAGAAGGCCTGCTCCCCGTACTCCCCCGCCTCACCCAGCGCCACAAGGTCCTGGTGGCGGCGGTGGCCGACCCGCACATCCAAAAGATGGCCACTTCCCGCGGAACAACAGAGGCGGTTTACGACGCCGCAGCAGCAGCCCAAGCCCAGTCGGAACGCCACCGGACAGCGGAACAACTCAGACGCCGCGGCGTCACGGTCGTGGACGCCACCCCTCATGCCCTGGCACCGGCCCTGGCAGACGCATACCTCTCCCTCAAGGCAGCCGGCCGCCTGTAAACAATTCGAGAACGGCTGAGGAAAAGGGCCATAAACGCAGAAAACCCCCGCACCAAAAGGTGCGGGGGTTTCCCATCAAAAGGAGTTCGGCGGCGTCCTACTCTCCCACAGGGTCCCCCCTGCAGTACCATCGGCGCTATGAGGCTTAGCTTCCGGGTTCGGAATGTAACCGGGCGTTTCCCTCACGCTATGACCACCGAAACACTATGAAACTGACAACCGCACCGCTGTGTGGCACAACGGGGTTGTTCGTGGTTTCAGAACCAACACAGTGGACGCGAGCAACTGAGGACAAGCCCTCGGCCTATTAGTACCAGTCACCTCCACCCGTTACCGGGCTTCCAGATCTGGCCTATCAACCCAGTCGTCTACTGGGAGCCTTAACCCCTCAAAGGGGGTGGGAATACTCATCTCGAAGCAGGCTTCCCGCTTAGATGCTTTCAGCGGTTATCCTTTCCGAACGTAGCCAACCAGCCATGCCCTTGGCAGGACAACTGGCACACCAGAGGTTCGTCCGTCCCGGTCCTCTCGTACTAGGGACAGCCCTTCTCAATATTCCTACGCGCACAGAGGATAGGGACCGAACTGTCTCACGACGTTCTAAACCCAGCTCGCGTACCGCTTTAATGGGCGAACAGCCCAACCCTTGGGACCGACTCCAGCCCCAGGATGCGACGAGCCGACATCGAGGTGCCAAACCATCCCGTCGATATGGACTCTTGGGGAAGATCAGCCTGTTATCCCCGGGGTACCTTTTATCCGTTGAGCGACGGCGCTTCCACAAGCCACCGCCGGATCACTAGTCCCGACTTTCGTCCCTGCTCGACCCGTCGGTCTCACAGTCAAGCTCCCTTGTGCACTTACACTCAACACCTGATTACCAACCAGGCTGAGGGAACCTTTGGGCGCCTCCGTTACCCTTTGGGAGGCAACCGCCCCAGTTAAACTACCCATCAGACACTGTCCCTGATCCGGATCACGGACCGAGGTTAGACATCCAGCACGACCAGAGTGGTATTTCAACGGCGACTCCACGAACACTGGCGTGCCCGCTTCAAAGTCTCCCACCTATCCTACACAAGCCGAACCGAACACCAATATCAAACTGTAGTAAAGGTCCCGGGGTCTTTCCGTCCTTCTGCGCGAAACGAGCATCTTTACTCGTAGTGCAATTTCACCGGGCCTATGGTTGAGACAGTCGAGAAGTCGTTACGCCATTCGTGCAGGTCGGAACTTACCCGACAAGGAATTTCGCTACCTTAGGATGGTTATAGTTACCACCGCCGTTTACTGGCGCTTAAGTTCTCAGCTTCGCACACCCGAAAGTGCACTAACCGGTCCCCTTAACGTTCCAGCACCGGGCAGGCGTCAGTCCGTATACATCGCCTTACGGCTTCGCACGGACCTGTGTTTTTAGTAAACAGTCGCTTCTCGCTGGTCTCTGCGGCCACCCCCAGCTCAG